>NZ_BQKE01000016.1:0-8373 GCF_036244895.1 Persicobacter diffluens | reverse complement strand
CCTATCAAAAAATCACCTAAAGATGGGTTTATAAATGAATATTTCTTTCGTTTTTACTATTCATAATTATTAATGAACTTATAAATCCATTGAGTAATATTTTAATAGAATTAATAAATTGATCGGAGGTGATAATTTGATTGTGTTCAGTTTTTTCGTAATTCAATCTATGCTCAAAGGCTTTATTAGGCACTTTTCAGAAACGCCTCTTTGAAAAGTGAAAAGGGTTAATAATAAACATCTGTCCAGATATGATATTTGATTATTGAAAGAGTGCCTCCAAATTTCTTTAGGATTATTAAGATTACTAAGAATATATTCTCTATATTGACTGGTTGAAAAACAATCAATTTTAGATTTATCAGTTATAAATTCAATAATTCGAGGTGTATAGTTTGTATGTTGTATTATTTTCCAGTAGAATCGTTTTTCAATGAGGTTATTAAAAAGCGTATGATTTACGTTATTAAAAAACAAATGATTATATAATATTAAAGCCTTCTCGTATTGAGTATAATCAGTTAGTTTAATTTCAAATTGCCTATTCCCTATTTTTGAATGACTGATCTTTTCATACTTTTCTATTGCATGATTTAAAATAACAGTACGAGTTGTAAGTATAAGATATTTGTTTGAGGTACTTTTTATTCGTTCAACAAAGGATGTTAGTTGTGTTTCTGTTTTTGGGCGCTGATGATTTCATAATAATTTGCACCTAGGAAATCATCAAAGTAGAAAAGTTGCTTATCTTCAGATTCAATGTTAATTACATCCTCAGCTTCTTTAATATTTTCCACTTTATAAATTTTAAACCCATTTTTCGCTCTATCAAATAATATCATGTCAGCTAGCGTCGTTTTACCAATACCTGGTTGACCTGTGATTAGTAGTAATTTTTGTTTACTTAATATCAGATTTGCCTCCTTGATTTGTTTGGTTGCAACATAAAATTTAATTTTTTTTTGAATTGATTCTAAATGATATTTTGTTCTTCCTTCAATAGCATTATTGAATATACTTTCTAAAATTGAAATGCTTGAAAACCATAACTTAAAATGGCTTTTTCAACTTCTGGAAATCTTCTGAGTAAGTCATTCAAATCATCTTTACCATAAATATCATTTGCTGTTTTTATGTATGGTTGAATCAATAACTTGATTTCATCTTTCTCCTGCGCTGATAAAGGTAAAGAAGTCACAACAATGTATCTTAAGGGCTGTAACTTCTTTACTTTTTCAAATTCTTTATTTTTTAAAGTGTGTTTTAGTTGAGCAAATGAGGAGCCCACATAATGTTTAGCTTGAACAATAATTTTATTATTATTTGTATTTGAAGAATAACGAAGATCTATTCCTTTGTCTTTCCCTTTCTTGAAACTTTGGAATGTTAAACCTAATTTTTTATTAAGTAAGTCAAGAGTGATTTTTTCAAACTCCTTATCATTAAGTGTGGAAAAGTCATATTCGTTCATGAAGTCATTCTAGTGAAGTCGGTTAAAAAATGAGGGCCTGGTGATAACAAGCAGAATTAGAATAGTCAGTACCCATGTTTATTACTTGTGCCATCATGGCATCATCTCTTCTATGCGAAGATAAAATATTATTCTAGGTCGCTCAAGCGCATAGTTTCTCGAAGTATTAGGGTTGTGGTTTACTTAAATATTTGTTCAAAAATTTGACTTAATTCACAAACTTCTTTGCCTTCAATTCTGGTCTTTGGAAGAAATGAACTCAAATCCTTTATTTCTTTAATTTTTTAATGGCATTTAATGCTTTGGAGGGCTTATCTTCTCCTGTCACTCTTTCTGGGTAATAGTCCTCGATCACTCCCTTACTAAGGATAAAAATGTTTATGTCTCTGAGGTCTTTCAACAACTCATGCTTAAGATCTAAATCCCTTCAGGATACCCAAGGATTTGTCTTCTCAAATTATTGGACTCCTCTGCAAACAAAAAGTCAATATCAGAAATATCATCGTCAGATATGGGACCTCCTTCCTTAACTAAAGTTGCTAGCTCTTTCAGACGTGAATACTTTTGCTTCCAATTATACCTTCTCGTTAATTCTTTAATTTTTGACTTTTTCAGATCAGAATCAAAATCACCAGATTCAGATATGTCATCTAATTTTTTGAGCAAATCTTCTCTTTTTGAAAGAATTTCTGCGCCGATCTCGTATTTATCGAATCCGTCAATTAACATATCTAAATCAACCAAGGAAAATACTTGGACTTCAAAATGTCGATAGAAATCCGCGTATTTTTTAATGTTTGATTTACCACTCATTCTAATAATTGGAATATTTTGGTTGTCAAAATCCCAATTAGGGTTCATGGTTTTGGATAACTCTTTGAGATAAATAAAATCAGAATCACCTTCAACCAGTAATACTTTATTTGCGAAAAATGCTGGAGTGCTATTTTCATAGCATAATATTTGGAAAGCATCTTTGTAAGATATATCACGTTCTAAATTCACCGCAATAAGTTTTCCAAATGGCTTTTCTTGATCAGGATCATACAGCTAGACATTTTTGCCTAAAAACGTAAAAAGCGAATCAACAATAGTAACTTTGGGTTCCAACGCCAACAAAGATCTATGTTCAATTCGCTTCACAGCAAACTTACGCAAGAATTTCCAAAATGGGG
This sequence comes from Persicobacter diffluens, assembly GCF_036244895.1. Classification (NCBI taxonomy): domain Bacteria; kingdom Pseudomonadati; phylum Bacteroidota; class Cytophagia; order Cytophagales; family Persicobacteraceae; genus Persicobacter; species Persicobacter diffluens. Next base: position 5,727 of record NZ_BQKE01000016.1, on the reverse strand, counting down.
TAAAGCTTGCTGGAAAAATGTACTCGCCCTAAGTTTAGGCATCATCCGAAAAGGAACCGTTTGTCTTAATAAAGTGAAAGATTCCATCGGTAGCATTTTAGATAATCAGCGTACTTCCGCCTCTGGCCATTACAAACGCTTAACCGCATATTTACGGAATATTCTGACACCCATTTATGGAGTGATCTATTGCAATTATCCGCCATGCATATGCACAAAGGTGGGGATTTTTTGATGGTCGATGGCACCAGCTGGACGCAAGGGATCGTACTTTTCATTTCATGACCTTGGCCATTTTGTATAATGGAGTAGCGGTGCCGATCTATTTCATGAATCTGGAAAAGAAGGGCATCAGTAATCAGGAAGAAAGAATTCAGTTGCTTGAAGAGGCGTCAAAGTTATTCAATCTTGAAGGCAAAATTCTCTTGGCTGATCGTGAATACGCAGGACAGAAATTCATCAAATACCTTGAGGATAACGGCTTTAAATATGTGCTTCGGTAAAAGAATGCAACTTTAAGAATCAGTGGAATGAAAAATCTATGACGAAAGCGCAAATGATTTCAAAAGTCATAAATAGTAAGGTGAAGGGCAAAACGATGTCCGCTAAGATGAAGTTTGAAGCCGGAGACAATTGCCGGATGGTCATCAAGAAAAGTGAAGATGCGGAAAAGGAACCTGTGATTTTCCTTCTGACAAATCTATCTAAAAACGCATATAAAGTAGCTGAGGACTATCGGAAGCGATGGCAAATTGAGACATGTTTCAGACATTTGAAGACCAATGGTTTTGACCTTGAAAAAATGAATGTTCAGGGAGCAGATAGATGTCGGTTAATGATGGCTATTGTCGTTTTTGCATATTCGGTATCCATAGCTCATGGTTAAAAAAGTACAAAAATGTTCGTCTGAAAACTTATGCCAATGGTAAAAGGTACAGATCCATTTCCGTTTTTCGAAAAGGAGTCGAATGCATCGCAGAAGCTGATTACAGAATAGAAAATTGGGCGAGTATATCCTGATTCACTTCTTAAGCCATGATCGGAAAATTTGCCCCAAATCAATAAATGTCTAGCTGTATGATCAGCGGCATTATTTAAATCTTATCAGCTTTCCGGTAGTGATGATGAGAAGTTTACGGCACTTCAATCCGTAGCAGAAGCTGATTATCAGTCCGCAAAAAGAATAGATTTTGAGAAGGATACCTTTGCCAATATTGCGGAGGCAGAAAAACTTAACGGCATGATTCCTGATAATTTAATCAATTCTTATTTTTATCAGAATTTGGATCTGTTTTTAGAAAAAATGCAAAAGGAAGGAGAAAAATTCCCAAAGAACCGCTGTATATCTCCACCTTTCTGATGCAAAATGAAACTGGAGAAATGCGACCAATGACCTCGGAGGAGAACAAAGCCTGGGCGATTGCGGAGCAAAAAAGGCTAAAGGGTGAGCAATCTTAGAAGATATTAATATCCGCAGGATCTATTTTGAATTTTGGAGTTTGAATACACCGCCATCATACCACCTATGATGAATAAAAAAGGATTTAGCCTAAAGCTAAATCCTTTTTTATCATATTTCATTTATGTGTCGGGACCTCCAATGGAGGAAGAGAATCAAGTGAAATAACTGTTGGACTTCTTTTTTGAGGAACGAATAAAGGCGACTAAAAACATATACTATAAGCGCTTACAGTAGCCAAAATTTTTCTTGCTCCCTAAAAAGCGTCCACATCAAACTGATAGACTTTTTTGGCATAAGCCTTCAGGCCTTTTACCTGATAAAGCCTTTCCTGCGGCGTTCCAAAGTTCTTTATTAAATATCGGCCAAAAAAACGGATCGCTTCCTCAGAAGGCGTTTGCATCTCCCAGGAAGACAAACTTTTTCGCTCCAGTGCAGGAGCTTCATTCTGCAAATACTCCAGGTAATCATCCAAACAATCCTCTCCTAACTGATTATAATACTGAAAACACAAATCCTTCCAATATTGATTAAACTCCTCCGCAATTCTTTCCTTATGTACTTCCACTCCCGCTTTTCCAAATTAGGTTTAGGCGCCTCATAAACCGGCGCTTTTGTAGCTTTTGGTGCCACGGCGAATAATTCTGTCTGTGGTACGGATTCTGCGTAATTTTCCTTAATAGCAGTTCTTAAATAGCCTTGAGGATTTTAATCCTTTGTTGTTGGCATAATAAATAATCAATATTTTTCTCAATACGATCATTATCATATTCATTCTTTAACTGAAGCACTAATTGATGCCAATTGCTTCGGCCAATACGCTTAAAACGAGCCACCAGCGCACGCACCCACTTTTCTACCAACTGATCCGTTACTACCGAAAGCTCTCCGACTTCCGGATCCTTCATGGCGCTATCCGCCTTAAAATGCCTGCCCTGCTTATAGCGAACATGAAAAAAGACATCCTGCACCTTTCTACCGAGGCGTTTTTCTTCCAAACTGGTGACCTCCAAATCACAACGGTCGTTCGAATTAATATCGTTGATAGATTTGGCCAACACATTTCGCTTAAACTCGCTATAGATCAGATTACCATTTTTCTTATTTCTATAAGAGCCTCTGGCCAGCATTTCCCCAGCATTTCCACTGAAAACTTCACCTGCCCATGCTGCAAGCGATTTTTGGTTAAGTGCTGCAATAAAACCTCATACAATTTAAAAGCACTTCCAACCCTAAAATCACGCACCTTTTCATACAAGTATTGGGTGAAATTTCCTTTATCCCACTGCTTTATAAACATCTCCACAATTTCAGGAGATAAACTCACCTGCATTTCCTTACCCTCAACAGTCTTCTTGGTCTTTCGATCTCGGTATCCACGAACGGCAGAAGCTATTGGAATCCTACGCTCTTCTTCCATTTCCTCGGTTTGAATGCGAAGAAAGACACTGATACCTGTTAAATCGCCCAATTGTTCTTTAATCTGCTGCAACGCCCGACCGTTTACTTTTTCGCCACCAAAAAAATCTCTCGGAAAGAGTGGTACATATTGTCGGCCTCTTTCGTCTGTAGGTAAGTCTAGCTCTCCATTTTGCGCCATCACATACCTGTTCGCTGCAATCAAAAGAATTTTATTTTGAGTCGCCGTGAGCCCTCTTGCTTACTGTTGATAAGCTTATTACTTTTCTGAACGCGAAAGTTTAAAACCGAATTTTCTATATCCATAAAAATTATTGCAGGATTACGTTACAACTCTACAAATATAAAAGAAAGGAAGATTTTTCAAAACGTTATAACACTACAAAATGCGTTACTTTCCTACAAAATTACGTTATTTCACTACAATCCGGGCGTTATTTGTTTACATATTAAACGTTATTTTACTACCTAATTCGCGTTACAATACTACCTCTAATACGTTACTTCACTACCACAACATCAACTTAATATGCTGTAAAAGAATTACTTAATAGCGTACAACAAATAACTATATAAATAATAACTACTTGTTAAAAGGCTACAGGTTGTTGTAATTTTTTATTTTGATAGTTGTTGTGTAACGTAAATAGAGATTTTAATCAATATTTTATTTTTGCAGGATTCTATTTGAAAATTGGCCCATGATTGTAGTTAAGTAACGTAAAAACTAGGCTTTTTCGTCCAAAATAAAATTACTAAATGTAGTATTGTAACGTAATAATGGGCAGTTACTATGCATTCAAAGTTTATCCAACCTCCTAATATGGTGTTTTGTAACGTCAAAAGGACTAAAAATCGGGCATTTTTAGTAAATAAGCTACTTCCACTTTTATTGGTTGTAGAGAAGTAACGTAAAAAATGCCAGGAAACTATCCGCATAATGAATAAAATCTTTAAATTAATGTGTTTTATCGTTTTTGCCCCGTAGGATTGTAACGTATTAAGGCAAGTAAGCAGTGATAGAATGCATGTTTACGTTATTTTGCTACTGTTTCGAAATATGCTGTCAATTGTTTGACTAGCGGGAGGTGAGGAGTTTTAGGATATTGAAGAGTGCCATTATCTTGATAAATATTCGGTAAACATAACTGTTTTCTAATTTCGATTTTCCTCTTAGGAATTATTTCGGCTTAATTAAGCCGAATAAGCTCACGGCAAAGTTTATAATTACGATAAGGAGCTATATTTCAGTTCGTTGGTATTGATTTCACTGTTTTACTAATGGCCCAAATTTGGTTACGTTTGCTTCCCCCTACTCCTTCTGCTCTGGAATAACCTTATTACAGCAAAGGATTCCCTCCTTTTTCCACTATGCAGCTAAAAGAAAGTTTAAGCATGAATAATCTGGCAAGAAACCATTTACGCTTTTGAGCGTGATGAAAAGTCTAATTTCGCAGCGAAAATTTGATTATTCAGAAGCGATATCCGATTGTTTTGCGAGAATAGCAGCGCGATTTTGGAAATTATCCAAATCGCTTCCAATAATTTGAATTTGCAGCCGGATGGTGTGCTTTTCAACACGCCCTTTGGTGGTTATAATTATTTCGGACTTTCAAAACGTTCAAAAGGATGTTTTGTAGTAGTATTACAACGTAATAAAAGTCTTAAATAGTTTCTTATGCTTTTGACTTGTTAATTTTTATCGAATTAGGCCCTTACCTGATAAATTGATCTTACTAAACTGCTTTATTTCAGGTTTATTTTGATTCAATAGGTCAGCTTTGTGTAAGCTGGCATTCTCCTTATTCATCTGCTTATTTGGAAAAATTTTGGAAGAGCGCATTATTCCTTTTTTTCCATTTGTGCTAGGCGGGCATTAATAGCGGTTTGATTTAATGCGTTACTTTGCTACTGCTTTGAAAAATATGGTGCTTGTAGTAAAGTAACGTAATAAAATACTTTGAGTGAGTACGTGTTTAAAGCCAAAATTCACAGCTAAAACTAAAATTTGATTATTTCAGAAGCGATAGCCGGTTATTTGAGGGAATAGCATCGCTATTGTTGAGAAATTACCTAAAATCGTTTCCAATAATTTGAAATTGCAGCCGGATACTTGTAAACATGCTCAATAACTTATAGTTGAGTTTTTGGAACGATAGTTCGTTTTCGGAATTATTATGGGCACATGCGATGTCTCAGGGATTTTATAAGCTATTTCCGTTACCTAAAAAATTGTTGGTCTTGTAGAAAAGTAACGTTGAAAAAGCTGTTCAAGTCCGGCTCTTATTTGCAAATCCTGTCAATATACTGGTCGATGCAGTTATTTTGGTGCTTGATAGAACTAATGTTATCATTGAACTAAAGATACGTTCAGCTTTTTGGGGCATCAATAAATAGTGTTTTTGTAGGGAAGTAACGTAAAAAGGTGTTTTAGGGCATTTGTCCTCCTGAAAATTTAATTACTATAATCGGCTAACCGGAATACCTGTGTGCCTGGCATTGCTATTGTTTTTAATTCTATCCAAAGTCACTTATTATTTATGAAGTGCTTAATCAGATAATGGAAGTTGAGGGGGCACCGAGGGTTTATGCTGGTTTTTTAAAAGGGCCTGGTAAAAGCAATAATATTTTAAATTTTACAATAAATTTTATTATCTTATTGAGATATAGTGACCGCCTTTCCCCTATTTCACTGAATTCTATCATTATTTTTGGTTATAGTTACTAAATTGTAACGCAACTTTGTTATTCTCATTTTTATCATGTTACTTTGTTACAGTTAAGTAACATCATGTGTAAAATTTACACATCACTATTAATCTTCAACCTCATGGAAAAATTATCCAATG
>NZ_BQKE01000015.1:0-17556 GCF_036244895.1 Persicobacter diffluens | reverse complement strand
TTCCGTGTTGGGATCATATACGCTGATCCCCCATTCTTAAATCGAATCCAGAGTTGATTACGGGAGTCCACTAATAATTCGGAAATCCACGAACTTTGAATACTTTAGGGTCTTCTTTATTAGGCTTAAAAACTTTGAAATGATAGCCATCGTAGCGAAGCAGACCATCTTGCGTGCCAAACCACATATAGCCGTTTTATCCTGAGTGTATTGGTAATAAGAGAATGCGAAGCCCCTCTTTTCGGGTAAATGTTTCAAAATTATATTTTCAGCAGGGTGATTCTGGTCGAAGTCACTACTATTAACAGCAGGAAACAGGAAAAAAGGTGTTTCATTGTACTGAGATTAAAAAGTCGAAAGGATAAAAAATATACATTGTTATTCATCCAAATTCAATCTAATTCTGAAATAGGAGACAAATCGCTAAAACGAGCCTGATTGAAATAGAGCGGCATTCCGCTTCAATTTTTATGCAGTCTCTTGTTTTATGGAGCAATGTTTCCCGTTTATTCCATCTTAGTACTCGGATGACATACTTAAAGTAAACATTCAAAGAATATATTTACTCTTTTGTCGTCGTATTGGTGATTTTTCTCCTTTTTTTGGAGATCCATACCTTCTGCTGGCTTCCTAAATGGTTGAATAATCCTTCCTTTAGTTTAAAGGATGATGGGTATTCACCTACATAAAATAAATTTTTATACTCTTTCCTTTCCGCCCGCAAGCTAATTCGTGCTTTATCAATACTTGTTTGCTATGAAGCATTTGCTAATATTTTTTAATATAGTGGCTTAAATTTTTTAACAGATTATTTCACGGAAGGGGATGATAGTCCCGGCTCCAAATATGTATGGTTCATGAGTGAGATAATAGCCATTTATCGGGCTATGGTGATTCACTTGCGGTGACCCTAACCTTGACCGCCTGGCAAAGCAGGGCATCACTTTTCAGAATGCTTTTGCCAATGCACCGGTTTGTGCGCCTTCGCGCTCTTCGATTATCACGGGAGTTTTGCCACTTCTATTGGTACGGAGCATATGCGATGTAAGGTGGAGATGGATTCTTCCATTGTTTACTTTCCTGCACTTTTAAGGGAAAACGGATATTTCACCACGCTAAGATTTAAGAAAGATTATAATGCTTCCTGTCCAAAAAATGTCTGGGACAAGGATGATTTTTGGGACATCAATGAGTCTTTGGAAGGGCGAAAGGAAAAACAACCCTTCTTTATATTTTACAATACGTGGATCAGTCATGAGACACGTCTTCACCACAAAAAGACCGCTATAATATTTTCGGGACAGTTTCGAGTATATCGACAGTACTGAGGTCGAAGGTGGATAAGCAACCTTACCATATCCAGCCTGAGCAGGTAAAAATCCCTAAATATTTGCCGGATATTCCTGAAGTCCGAAATGACTTTGCCTCCTATTATGAATTCATGGCGATGATGGATTTGGAATATAAATATGTGATGGATTATCTTGAAAAAATCGGTGAGCTCGACAATACGATCATCATTTATTCAAGTGATCATGGTGGGGTGCAGGAAGAAGCAAGCGATTTACCTTTGAGTCTGGCTTAAAATACCACTGATTATTTATATTCCTCCGAAGTTCCGGGGTAAGGAACTCAAAAATATCGAACAGCAATTAGTCAGTCTAATCGATATGCCAGCCACTATCCTGTCTATGGGGGCGTTAACCTCCGAAATCCTATCAGGGGCATGATATTTTTGGCAAGCAGGAGGATCGATACAGCTATGGCTTCCGTGGGCGGATGGATGAAAGTCTTGACTTGGTAAGAAGCCTGCGCGATAAGCAATATCGATATGTCCGTAATTTTTATCCACAGCATCCAAACGGGATTCACATTAATTTTCTTTGGAAAGCCGAAGGCGTCAAGGCTTGGGAAAAAGCATTTAATAATCAGCAGACGGATGAATTTTCGTCGGCATTTTTTGAGCCACGGACAATAGAAGAGCTGTACGACTGCGATGCAGACCCTGAAAACATTCATAACTTGCTGCTGACCCTTCTTTCAAAGAATACTGAACCGATTCCGTAAAGCGTTGAAACAGGAAATGGAACGAACCAATGACATTGGTTTATTCCTGAGGCTGATTTTTATGCTCATTGTCAAAAACAAAAAATCCCATACACTTTATATGCTAAGACACAGCCCATGAAAGTAATCAGAGCAGCGGCATGGATGCAACTTCCACAGATGACTTTTCTGTTTTGAGTAAACTGATGCAAAGTGAAGTGGATGCTGTCCGGTTTTGGGAGTGAATGGGTGTATGTTACAAAAGAAATTGCCACCGCATATCGTTGATCAACTCAAAGATATGCTCGATGATACCAATGCGGCAGTGCAAGCGAGTACTGCAGAGGTACTTTACACGCACGGCTTTACGGCCGATGCTTTAGCGAAGATTGAGCAACTCCTACAACATCAAAATCCTTTCGTGGCCCTGAGGGTGATGAACTGTATCGAAGTGAATCAGATCAACAATGCTTCCATCAAAAAAGTCATACAATCACTAAAGCTCTATGACAAGCAGGAATATGGAGGAGAATACATCAACAATAAGATCAACTTTTAAGAGGGAACTCTATCGGAACAAAATAAGGAAACGACTGATAATGGAGGTGGTCTTCATTGAGTCCTCTTAATTAGAATATTATTAATCCAAAACCAGCTCGATAATGAATTAATTGAGCAAAAATAAATTTACAACTATGAGCAATGTGCAAGAATTAGCATCCATGATCGATCATACGATCCTTCACCCACAATTAACGGACAAAGATTTGGAAATTGGCTGCCAGGTAGCGGCCAAATACAATGTTGCTTCCGTTTGTGTGAAGCCTTTCGCAGTGGACCAAGCCAAAAATTATTGGCAGGAACAGCCGTTAAAGTAGGTTGTGTGGTAGGTTTCCCTGGCGGAATTCATCAATCGATGTAAAAGTTTACGAAACGGTACAAGCGATCAAGGATGGTGCACAGGAGATCGATATGGTCATCAACATCGGCAAGGCGATGCAAAAAGACTGGGCTTATTTGAAAGAAGAGATCAAGGCTTTGGCAGACGCTTGTCATGAGCGTGGAGCATCTTTGAAAGTGATTTTTGAGACGGATTATATCACGGAAGAGGCGTCAATCGTTAAGTTGTGTCAGATCTGTACAGAGGTAGAAGCGGATTACGTAAAGACTTCCACCGGTTTTGGATTTGTTAAAGGTGATGATGGCCGTTTCAGCTATGAAGGTGCTACTGATCAGGTGCTTAAATTGATGAAAGCGAGCGTTGGACCGAACGTAAAAATCAAAGCTTCAGGCGGTATCCGTAGCCTGAAAAGACTTTTGGAAGTCAAAGAAATTGGTTGCCACCGCGCAGGAGCGACAGCAACAATCGATATGTTAGAAGAAGCGATGGCTCAGTTAGCTGACTAAGCCTGAAGGCACCTATTTTTTATCAGCCACACATCATTTTTAACTATGAAGAATATATTGGTTATTGGTTCATCCAACGTGGATTTGGTAATGAAAATGCCACGATTGCCTCAAGTCGGTGAGACCGTTACGAATGCAAATTTCCACCAGTATTTTGGGGGCAAGGGAGCAAATCAGGCCGTGGCAGCCGCCCGTTCGGGTGGGGAGGTTACTTTCATTACCGCAGTGGGGAAGCAGGATAATTATACTGCGGAGATGATCAGCAATTTTGAGAACGATCAGATCAATTGCGATCATGTCGAGTATATTGATGGAGTCAACAGCGGATGCGCCTTTGTGATGGTTGGTGAAGAAGGGCATAATTATTTGGCAGTGGACTCGGGCTCAAACCAAAAGTTGGCCCCACTGCTGTTTCAAAAAATGAGGCACTGATTCATGATGCCTCCGTGGTGGTTTTGCAAAATGAAATCCCTGAGCAAACCAACGAGTTGATCATCTCGGAAGCGGTGGCACACAAGACGCCAATTGTCTGGAATTATGCGCCGGCGATCCCGAAGGACAAAAAGATTTTTCAGGGCATTGACTATCTGATTGTCAATGAAGTGGAAGCGGCCTTTATCACCGAAATTGCTGAGATCTCGCCGGAAAATGCTCAGCAAGCCATGATGGCCCTGTTGAAGCTGGGTGTTAAATGTGCGATCATCACCATGGGTGGTGACGGCGTTGCTTATGCCAATGCAGAAGGGCGGGTTTTGTGCCGGCCAATAAAGTAAAGGTTGAGGACACCACTGCAGCAGGGATACCTTCTGCGGATGTTTCGCCAAGGCGATTGTTGATGGTACGTCCATTCCGGAGGCGATTGTCTTTGCCAATGCAGCAGCGGGATTACGGTCCAGCGATTGGGCGCGCAAAGTTCTATCCCGACACAACAAGAGATTGAAGATTTTTCACATAAACCTGAATCGTTTTGAACAGTAGCCTATATCAATACATCAATAAATTAGCAGCAACTGCAACCTCCCAAGAAGAGGTTTTTGGATTGCTGTTTTCTCAGATTGGTTATCATCCTGACCGCCCGATCAAAGTTATTTTACGCTTGCCGGCAGCCTATGAATTTGAACAGGGAGCTGTCATTTGGTCGGCGAGCAATCTGATACAGCTTATGAACAAAACTGGGTCAAATGGGGAAATGTATGGGGGCGCAGTGGTGGATCGCCACTTTTAAAGGCGTTGCCGAAGGGAATTACCATGTGGAGCACCGATTAGGTGCAGAAGTGATGATCCGCGATGGGCGATGCACGGTTAAAAAAGACATTTTGTGGGACGACACTTACAACTACTGTTCGGTAGATATGCTTCAGCGTCGTTTTCACTTTACAGGATTGCAAATGGGTTGGCAGGATGCAGGGACCAAATGGGCCGAGTCTCCAGCGCAGTCTTCTATGTTGATGGGCTTGCTGAACATGTACCTCAACGGCGGTGAACTTTATGATGAGCAGTTCAAAAAATCATTGGAAGAGCAAATTATTGTTGGAGCCAATTATATGGTTGCTACCGCCGATTATGCCGCAGCAAAAGGATATGCAACAGGGAGTTTTGTACACGATTTACTGGAAAACAAAAAGGTCGTATTGCCTAATGATGCCTCCAAAGCGGTTTTGTCATTGATTCAGACTTATCAGGCATTGCCCGACTATGCAGAGAAGAAAAATCTTAAGTCTTACATTTTGAAAGGATGGAATATCTGCGCAGCACAACGTCTCCTCAGTTTGGGTTCAGTACGGTTCAAAGAGGTATTGATGCTGATATTCTTCCACCAGAAGGGAGTGGCCAACACGGGAATTGTTCAATTTCGTGGCGATTATTGTTGAGGGGACAAAAATAAGTTAATCTCCAAGCAGGGAGTCAGTACTTATCTGAAACAATTGCGTGACCGACAGCTCAAAGCGGAAAATGCGGTACAGGGAATTTATGGGGTATTCAAAGAATTTGATACTACCGATCACCTTGAAAGCATGTGGGTGCATTCGATCCTTGACCATGTTTATGGCGTAGATTCGGGCGGATTGATTCCACCACGTATTTTGGACTTACTACAGATTGTCAATGGGGATTTCAGTGAAGAAGATAAACAATTGGCTGAAGACATTATCCATGATTTTGCCTATGGATTCCTGATTCCTGCGGCGCGACAAAATCCGTTCTCTTTGTTGCCAAATACCGTCAAACTGAATGGGGATTGCGTATGGTTTGCCGGACCGTTCCACGGGATGAACAGCATTTACGGGTATTTAGCAGAGACCTGTTTTGCCTTGAGCAAACATTATCAAGAAGATGAATTTGAGCAGATTGCCTATGGTAATTTGCAGTGGATTGCAGGGCTAAACTCCGGTTTGACACAGGAGGCACAAGACGTGGGTTGTGTGGTTTGCAGCACCGACCAACCTAAAAATACGGCTATTCCAGTAGGGATGATTTGCGGAATTGGTAACCGTACTTTCGGTACTTGGTTCCAGTCGAGAGGCGTTATCACCAGCGGTTTTTCAGTGGGTGCACCTTTCGTATTGGATGTAATGGCAACCAAAAAAAATGACCGGCCACAATCGTTCACCGATGAGGAATGGATCCCTCATTCGGCGGGTTGGCTACATGGCACCATGAAGCTAAAGCAGTTAAGTAACAGTTGATTAGGTGCCGGATAAAAAGTAAAAAGGGGTATTTATTTGTCCACCTATTTTCGCATACAGCTAGACATTTTTGCCTAAAAACGTAAAAAGCGAATCAACAATAGTAACTTTGGGTTCCCACACCAACAAAGATCTATGTTCAATTCGCTTCACAGCAAACTTACGCAAGAATTTCCAAAATGGGGTAAAGCTTGCTGGAAAAATGTACTCGCTTTAAGTTTAGGTATCATCCGAAAAGGAACCGTATGTCTTAATAAAGTGAAAGATTGCATAGGTAGCATTTTAGAAAATCAGAGTACTTCCGCCTCTGGTCATTACAAACGCTTAACCCGCATATTTACGGAATATTCTGACACCCATTTATGGAGTGATCTATTGCAATTATCCGCCATGCATATGCATAAAGGTGGGGATTTTTTGATGGTGGATGGCACCAGTTGGAAGCAAGGGGATCGCACTTTTCATTTCATGACCTTGGCAATTTTGTATAATGGAGTAGCTGTGCCGATCTATTTCATGAATCTGGAAAAGAAGGGCATCAGTAATCAGGAAGAAAGAATTCAGTTGCTTGAAGAGGCGTCAAAGTTATTCAATCTTGAAGGCAAAATTCTCTTGGCTGATCGTGAATACGCAGGACAGAAATTCATCAAATACCTTGAGGATAACGGCTTTAAATATGTGCTTCGGGTAAAAGAATGCAACTTTAAGAATCAGTGGAATGAAAAATCTATGACGAAAGCGCAAATGATTTCAAAAGTCATAAATAGTAAGGTGAAGGGCAAAACGATGTCCGCTAAGATGAAGTTTGAAGCCGGAGACAATTGCTGGATGGTCATCAAGAAAAGTGAAGATGCGGAAAAGGAACCTGTGATTTTCCTTCTGACAAATCTATCTAAAAACGCATATAAAGTAGCTGAGGACTATCGGAAGCGATGGCAAATTGAGACATGTTTCAGACATTTGAAGACCAATGGTTTTGACCTTGAAAAAATGAATGTTCAGGGAGCAGATAGATGCCGGTTAATGATGGCTATTGTCGTTTTTGCATATTCGGTATCCATAGCTCATGGGTTGAAAAAGTACAAAAGTGTTAGTCTGAAAACTTATGCCAATGGTAAAAGGTACAGATCCATTTCCGTTTTTCGAAAAGGAGTCGAATGCATCGCAGAAGCTGATTACAGAATAGAAAATTGGGCGAGTATATCCTGATTCACTTCTTAAGCCATGATCGGAAAATTTGCCCCAAATCAATAAATGTCTAGTTGTATGAAGAATTCCCTAAAACAAAGGCGCAACGCTGCTGGATGCATAAAACCGGCAATGTTTTGAATTGCTTACCCAAATCGGCTCAACAAAAGGCTAAGGACAAAATCCATCAAATATGGATGGCCGAAACCAAAGACGAAGCCGATAAAGCATTTGACTTATTCATAGATACTTATGAGGCAAAGTATCCGAAAGCTGCAATTTGTTTACAAAAAGACCGTGATGAATTGCTGAATTTTTACGACTTTCCCGCCGAACATTGGCAAAGCATCCGAACCACCAATCCGATAGAGTCCGCTTTTGGGACGATCAGACATCGTACGAAGCGATCAAAGGGTTGCTTGGATCGGGACGGAATGCTCCATATGATATTCAAACTCGGCATGTGTGCGGAGAAAAACTGGAATCGAATACGGGGCTATAAAACCATTGAAAAAGTAATCAGAGAAGTTAAATTTAAAGACGGCGAAGAGATCAAACAGGCCGCTTAACTTCGACTTCCTGAACACCACTTTTGGGCATAGCTCCCTGCTATAAATTGAGGCTTAAATTGAAATTTGGCTAAATTTAGATTATACCCTAACCCTATCCAAAATCAGAATACCCTAACTCACTGGTATTCTGATTTTTTTTGCTTCCTACCGAGAACTACTACCCTACCCGTTCAAAATTTTTCAAAATGAAGGGAATTTCCATGCTTACTTACACCTTCATTAATACAACATTCCAAATGCCCAAAGCGGAATGACTCGGCCTTCCCCATATTCAATATCATCCTTGACCACGAACGCATGGTCTAGTCCTTGAATTTGCTTCTGCGTTGTATTTTTTCCATCGATCACAAAAGTGTGTTGACCATAAGCACGCATCAGCTTCTTTTTAGAGATTTAAGCAAATATAAGTGAAATGCCCTGAATAAGTGATTAATTTTGGTTATTTTGCCTTGAAAACAAGGCATTTTAATGGAAAAACTACAGCGGACATTTCTGAATATTCTGAAAAATACTAGTTTAAACTTCCAGCGTAGGTTTAATATTGATTGGAATAACCGGATGACGGCTATTATTGGCGCCAGAGGAGTCGGTAAAACCACCTGGATTCTACAACAGATCAAACTAAAACACCCTGATCTTCAGCAGGTATTATTTGCTTCATTGGACGATTTGATTTTTTCCAACAGGACTTTAGTGGATGTGGTGGATGAGTTTTATGCTTTTGGTGGGCGATTTCTTTATCTGGATGAGGTGCATAAGTATCCCAATTGGTCTCAGGAATTAAAGAACATATATGATAGCTACCCTGACCTCAGGGTTGTTTTCACGAGCTCTTCCATTCTCAATATTTACAAAGGAGAGTATGATTTAAGCCGGCGGGTGGTACAATACCAAATGGATGGTATGACTTTTCAGGAGTATCTGGATTTGAAATATCAGCTCCGACTACCCCCATTAAGCCTTGATGACATTTTCAACCACCAATATGAAGAACACTTAAATCTGATTGGTGAGGAGAACCTGCTGCCACGTTTTCATGAGTATTTATCTGAAGGCTATTACCCCTTTACCGTGGAGCCGAACTTCCATTTTCGGCTAAAAAAAGCACTGGAACAGGTGATTGATATTGATTTATTAAAACTAGAATCCATGACGCTGGCGAAAGGACAAAAAATCAAAAAAGTCCTGGGGATAATTGCAGATATGGTCCCTTATAAACCCAATATTGCGGAGCTCTCTAAAAAAACAGGTATTCACCGGGATGAAATAGCGCTGGCTTTTCATTTGCTGGAACGAGCGAGAATACTCAATTTACTGATTTCAGATACTAAAGGATTTAACCTTTTACCCAAGCCGGAAAAAATATATTTCGAAAATACTAACCTTGCCTATGCCCTAAGCGGAACGCCTGAAATTGGAAACGTCCGGGAAACTTTCTTTCTAAATGCGGTTAAAAATGCCGGATTCCTGGCTAATGATTCCAAAAAATCAGATTTTATCCTGAATAAGAAATGGACCTTTGAAATTGGCGGCCGAAACAAGACTAATCAGCAAATAAAAGGTATTGAAGAAGCCTTTGTGGTAAAGGATGGCATCATCAGAGGAAGCCAAAACACCCTGCCTTTATGGGCTTTTGGGTTTTTCGAAAATACTTTTTTGAAGGAAGGGTAAAGAGATACTGTCGCGTTAATCCGAATAATTCACCGCTAAATGTATTCATCCAATGGTTTCACCATCAGTTCAATACAGGTGTTATTAATTGCCCCAAATTTGGGCGATTAATACATTAACAAACATAACCTTATTGAACTGTAAATAAGTTATTTAAGGTTAAATACTAAATCTAACAGTAAATAGGGTCTGCTGAAATATCGAGAGCTATCTAAAAACGACTGAAAATCAACCTAATAAAACACTTTGAATCTCTTTTAGTGCAAGGGGAAATTTAGTAAATTGTCCTTTAAATAGCCCCAGGGCTCCTTTCCTACTTTTTTTGCTTGCACCATGATTAAGCATTCCCTGATCAACTCGAGATTTCTGATTTTATGGACCCTTATTTGGGAGTCCTTAATCCCAATAACAGATGGATTATTTTGGCCAAAGAAATTCCTTGGCGTCAATTAAAAAGGATCTATGAACGGAACATGTCCTCCGACAAAGGAGCTAGACCTAAACCAGCGCGATTAGTGATTGGAGCCTTGATTATCAAACACAAATACAAGTTGTCTGATAGAGAAACAATTGAACAAATCAAAGAAAGTCCATATCTACAATACTTTGTTGAATTGCATAAATTCCAACATGATCAGGTATTTGATTCTTCATTATTTCCGACAATTAGAAAGCGATTGACCATAAAAGACTTTAATGATTTAAGTCACTTACTCCAGAGTCATGACGTTAGTATTGATGAGCAAAGCGAACTTCGTGATGAAAAAGATGTAGAAAGTAATACAAATTCTAATAAGCCTGAAATTGAAAACTCAATATCAGTTGACGCTACTGTAGCGGTGCAAGAAATTCCTTATCCGACCGACCTGGCTTTGATCAATAAGGCTCGTATTGAATCAGAAAAAATCATCGATATATTATGGAAATTTGTTAAAACAGATTCTAAGAAACCTAGAAGCTATCGACAAAAAGCCCAAAAAGATTTTCTAACCTTGACAAGAAAAAAGAAAAAAGGTGCCGATTTTTGGAGGGCTGCAAATCGAAAACCTTGAATTCCAATTTTAAATGCAAGTTTTATTGATGGTGATCAAATTTTTTCTTTCACCATGAATATATTCGATAGGCGTCCAAAAATTCAATTTCTTTCTTGGGCGATTATTGAGGGTTTCTTCTACTTGGAGTACTGAATTCATTTTGATATTGTCCATTGATTTCCCTTTAGGAAAGTACTGTCTTATTAGGCCATTTGTGTTTTCATTGGTACCCCTTTGCCAACTGGCGTAAGGGTCTGCAAAGTAGGCCACACAACCAACAGAGGCTTCTAATTCTTTATGGCATGCAAATTCTTTCCCATTATCACAAGTAACCGTCTTCCAAGGTATTAAAGATCTTGAAGCCATATCTTCTAAAGCTTTCAAAACATCTTTATCTGATTTGCTTAATGCTATTCCGATCAATGTATATCTAGACCTTCTACAAACAGCCGTAACCAAAACATTTGACTTCTCCTTGGTCCCTACCACAACATCAAGTTCAATATGCCCAAACTCCGATCTATTATCAGCCTCCGTGGGTCGAATATGAATAGGTTTCCGATCTGGAATTTTTGATCCATTTTTTGAATTAGATTTCCGTTTTTTCCTTTTCCCCTTACTGATCCTAAGGTGATTAGCCAATTCAGGGACACTATAAATGAATTGATAAATTCCTTCAACTGAGATCATAGGAGTCCCTTCCTCTTTGCATCTTCCAGCTATTTGTTCTGGGCTGAAATCATTATCAATAAGAAACTTACGAATTACTTGTTCCATTTCAGGGGTCCGTTTATACGGTTCCCGATTATTTTTACGATTGGCCAGGTACTTACTATGCGCCGTATCAGCGTCGTAATACCCTTTACGACAACGCTTTATTTCTCTCCCTATAGTCGATACATGAAATCCAACTTTATCAGCAATAGCTGTTTTATTGAACCCTATTTTAACTAACGCTTCAATTTCATATCTTTGTGTCAGGGTAATCTGGGCCATTGTTATTTCTTATTTAAGTGCAATTAGATTTAAATTTCAAAGGTACCGGATACCTTTTTTTTATGCCAAATAAACTTGCACTTAAAATTAGAATCCAGGTTTTAAAGTATAGATTCTAACTCCCTATTTAAACAGTGTTGAGTTGGAGAAATTTGCAATATTGTTTTCATCCAGGAGCTTATTTTAAGGCTAAAAAAATCAGTAGAAAAAAGAGGTTAGGACAAATTGTCCTAATCTCCTCCAATCTACAATTTATTGATATTCAACTCAACCAAAAACTGATTAACATCTTTATCTAAATCTTTCGCTTTTGAAGAGATCCCTGTGCGCAGATCTTCCTGAAAATCTTGGATTACCAGTTTTTGCTGCTTTTGTCTCCTTTGATTCGCTGAGGTTTTTCTGGCTGAGTTCGCGGAATTAGAACGGGAAGTGATCAAAGAGAAGACCCTCGCGGGCATTGCACTGGAGAAGGTCGAGGGGAAATTCAAAGGCAGAAAACCCGGCTCGAAAAACTTCCGGAAGCACCATCAGTAGGATAGCATGATGGCGCTTTTGGAATCCGGGAAATCGGTTACGGCCATTCATCGGTTGACTGGGGTGAGCCGGGTGAGTATTGCGAAATAAAGGCATGAAAACAAGGCTTAATATCAGTATTGAGCCTTGTTTTCCACTTTTTGAACCGGCGCTTTTATTTAATTGATAACCACTACTTTAAGTGATTCTACTCTTCCTTCCTTTTGCAGCTTTAATACATATGTACCCTTCGGGATACCATTGGAGAATTTAACTTCGTATAAGTTTCCCCTTTTTTCAAAGGTGAGTTTTTCCCTAATTCCCAACAAGTTAAATGCCACAATATCGAGCAGAGGCTCCTGAGATAAAATAGTAAAGATTCCATTATTGGGGTTGGGCCAAAGGGTAGTTTCTTTTACTCCTGCCTGCTCTCCATTCGTCATTCTTAGATTCTCCTGCCCCGCTTTTTCTAATGAAATAGCGGATACTTTGGCGTTATCAATTCCGTATTCCCCTAAATAAAATCGAATTTCTGTAAGTTCACTTTTTGCTTCAATCGAAAAAGACTTTTGTAGCGGAATATATTTTCCGCCAGACTCTGAAATAATATCCAAATTTTCCAATATATCAAAGCCATCCACTGAAACATTAAAACGCCGCATACCCACTTGCTCATGGTAAATCTCTTCAAAATACAATGTCAGGGTATATTTTTCTCCCTTTTCAGTGGGAAGCACATACTTAAAATCCTTACCATATCTTTCCCAGTCATATAAAAAATCAGAACCCCTCCTCTATACACCTGTCCCCCAACGAAATAACTATCCGCATCAAAAGCCCGGTAAATCCCATATTTATTGTAAACCCGGCCTCTGTAAGGCCAAACAGGCTCTCCGCAACTAACATATAAATTGGGTACGCTTTCCACTTTTGCCCAATCAATGGCATTCACCATAGGCAGGTTCCGACTTCTCCGTCCTGGGTAAAAATCAATCTTAATCAGAGAATCCGCCGGTACGTAAAAACTTGGTGTGCCTTTTTTATATAGATAAAAATAAAACTCCTCTAACATGGTTAGATTATTAATATCTACACTAAAAGCTCTTGGCATGCTTTGAGGATAAGGGACTGCTTTCCCCAAATAATTTTCAAAAAAATGAAGATTCACCTTGTATAACCCTTTCTCTTCTACAGGAATCTCATAAGAAAAGATTCCAAATCGTTCGCTCTTCAATTTTGAAGTGGACAATAGATCATAACCAGGCTCAATATAAGTACGCCCCCCAACATAATATTGGTCTATACCGTTAGCATCAGATTGAATATAAGATGTGCTGGTACTCCCGGCGTTAATACTTCGTACCTTAGGTGGTTTTCGTATTTGGATCGCATTCAATGTAGGAATTTGTTCAGGCCCTGCCTTTCGGCTTTCAGTAAATGAAATCTCGATATAGCCATCTGTCACCTCTACATTAGATCTTTCCTGGGTAATATATTTTTCGGGATCGGGCTCATAGTTTGATAAAAATCGTTTACCATTGATGGTCATATCCATCATAGCCGGCACACGGTTTTGCAGGTATAACCAAAAGAATTCCACCACATAATTTCCATTCTCTATCGGAATTCGATAAGTGAAATAGCCGTCTCTGGCCGAAAATAAACTGATAAAATCCTCAGAGGAGCTGGAAACAGTCTTACTTGCATTAAAAGTCAAAAACTTTTCATCAGATTGATAAAGCCCTTTTTCAGGTCCTCCCACATTGATGTAAATTTCATTTTTATCAACTAAGGCTTTTGGAGTGATTCTTTCCAATAAAGGGTCTAAATCTCTGGTATTAATCTTATAATATAAATCATTAATCTTTAACACATTATGATCCTCATACAATTCATAATCCCAGAATAATCCGGTTGACTCGGGATCAAATACACCTTTGTACTCTTCCACATAGTTATAATATGGGGAATCTAAAAATTCAGATAATTTTTCTGTCTTTGTAGGATTCTCTAGGCCTGATGTAGCTTTTTTAAAACCAAATAAATCCAAAGGAAAAAATGTGTCAGCGGAAAAATGCGAGGGAGTTTCTTCCAGATAGTCAACTTTTCCTTTTTGGATTTTGATACACTCTATCCATGGATATTTGCTATTATAATTCTCCGGTTCGTCAATCAACAACTTCAAATATAAAGCTTCCTGATCGGCATAAACCCCTATTTTTTTCTCTTCAAAAGCCTTTTTAAATTGGGCATAATCCATATCCCGAGAAGGGTAACTCATCAGCACCCAATCATTTAAAGTAAAATAATAAATTTGATTACCAGCTAGGGCAAATAATACCTCATCTTTAATAAACAGGTATTTCGCAGATAATGCTGGATAATTGTTAAACTCTCCAGTTTTGGTATCATAAGAAGATATCCACTCCCTATCCGTAATAAAAAATACTTTTTCCTTAAATGTTAATATACGATAGTCGTATACGGTTTTATACGGGTAATTGGATTCATCCCACACAGCCGTAACATCCTCCTTTAGAATTGGCATTAAAAGAATGTTTGGAGTGGTGAAATTTGTTTGGCCCAGGCTGTAGGGCACAAATAAAAATATCAATACAATAGTTAATAAATACTTCATATTCAACAGGCTTTGGTTATTACCTTTGTAAGTATTATTGATAGCTATTGTTAAGCCTCGCTCACTTATTTGGTCATAATATTCGCTTAATAAAATAAATGCTTCTAAAATTATAAAATTTGAAAAAGTTGGTAATCTCCTTCATTTACCAATCTCCTTACAAAGCGTGTTTAAAAACACCACTGCCCTACTGCAATTTCGGATTATTGGAAATGATTTTAACCCGAAAGAATGCCTACTCTAAACCCTCGTTTAACTGCAAGTCGGGAAAATGAAGGAATAGTCCGCTATTTCGAGTTTTTGTCCAAGGAAACAGAGGAAGGAAGAGCAAGCACGCTTGCCAAATTTGGGCTGTACAAAAACCAAAGAAAAACAACTATAACAAACTGAATATAAGCCCCACTGACTTGATTGAATGGATTGAGTTGTGAATAATTCGGGTTTATAGCGTGTTTAAAAGTCAAAATTCGCAGCGAAAATTTGTTTATTGCAGAAGCGATACCCGATTACTTAGAGCGCATAGTATCGCTATTGTTAAGAAATTATCCAAAATCGCTTCCCATAATTCGAATTTGCGGCTGGAGGGGATGCTTTTAAACACGCTCATAAAGCATTTTTTAAATTAGTTTTGCTGCAAAACCTGCACTACTTTTTCCCCTAATAAATGCGCGGAGGCCGGATTCTGGCCGGTCACCAATCGACCATCAACCGAAACTTTTCCGCCCAGTTTCCGCTTTATCAATGCGGGCTCCTTTTTCAATCAGAGCGGTTTCCAGGGCAAAGGGCACCACTTCCTCTAATTGCATCTCCGCCTCCTCTTCATTGGTGAAGGTGCTAATGGTTTTGCCCTCTACCAGATAGCGCCCATCATTAAGCTGAATATTAATCAAGCCTGCCGGCCCGTGGCAAACCGCACTCACCACTCCCCATTCTCATAAATTTCCGCGGCAATATCGGCCAATTTTTATCCTTAGGAAAATCCCACATTGTACCATGTCCTCCGGCAAAGTGAATGGCCACATAGTCCGCCACATTTCACTGCTTCAGGCTTTAGGGTATGCTGAATTTTTTGTTGGAAAGCAGGATCTTCCCAAACCGCTTTGTTCACCTTATCTTCCAGGTCGAAGCCATCTACCGGGGCTTGACCGGCTTTAGGGCTGACGATATCAATTTCATAACCGGCATTGGTTAACACCTCCCAGGGGTGCGCTACCTCACTCAGGTAGTAACCGGTTTCCTTACCGGTATTACCGAGCTGCTGGTGACTCGTTACCACGAAAAGAATTTTTGCTTTTTGTGCATGGCTATTGTATTGGGAAAACAAAAGTACGCCCAACATTAAAATTTTAATGAATGATTTCATGTCAATAATGAATTAATATTGAAAGATCGAAATGACCTTTCTTATGAATAATTGAATTTACAGGACTTCTCCTGTTTTGCGTGATGGCTATAGTGGTTTGAGCAGCTTCACTTCCCGATGCTCCAACAAGGGGAGGATTTTCGCCAGTAACCAATTCCTGATAGTGGGCAGCAACCTTTATGGGCTTCCAGCGCCTCCCTGTTCTGATAGCTTTCATAAAGCCAGAGCATGGTGGGCGCATGAAGATCCTGAAATGCCTGATAGGCGAGAATTACCCCGGCTCAGCAGTACTTTCGCCTGCAACACCGGGAGCATGGACAATACCTCTTGCAGCGCATCTGCTTTACTTGCCATTGGCGATAATCGTGATCATGGTCGTTTTATTTCCTGTTAATGGGTTAAGCCGGATTATTCATACTTAGAGCGCATTTAACAGCACACCATTCGGCTGCAAATCCGAATTATTGAAATCGATGTTTGAATTTTAAACATGCGCTGATTTCAATGATGCAAAATTGAGGAAAGTGTTCCTGAGGCAGAAGGAGGGAAAACACAAAAAAAAAGTGCGGCACGTCACACTTTTTTACCCTTAGAGCATACTTAAAAGCGCACCATCCCGCCGCAAATTCGAATTATTGGAAGCAATTTTAGCTTATAAACACGCGCTTACCGGGCCGCCCTGAATCTGGCAATGAATCATTTGGGCTAATTTTCATTGTAAAGGCGGCTGAGCGTTTCTCTAGAAACCCCAGGTAAGCCGCGATATATTTTTTAGGAATACGACTGCTCAAATTAGGGTATAAGCGCAAAAATTCCTCATAACGACCACGAGGGTTATGGGTCAATAAAGACAGGATGCGTTGTTGCAAAGCAATGTAACCGCTGGTTACTTTTTTTTCGAAAAAAATGCTCCATTTTATGCATCTCGGAGCAAATTTTCTCCCGTTTGTGTACCGAAAGCTGAAGCAGTTGACAATCTTCCATACAGTCAATATTAATGGTGGCAGGCGTCTGATTAAAATAAGCCTGATAATCCGCAATCCACCAGTCTTCAGCGGCAAACTGCAAGATATGATCCTTACCCTCCTGATCCGTGTAAAATGCCTTTAGACAACCCCCAAGCACCCAGTTATCAAACCGGTCATAAGTACCGGCTTGCACCAGATATTGATGCTTTCTGAGTTTTTTTCTTCAAAATGCCCGAGTATATAACTAAACTCCTGATCGGTAAGTGGCGTGATGCGTTCGATGTGTGTCCTGAGCGGATGCATATAATAGCTGATTTTTTAGAGCGGATTAAAAAAGCCAATATTCGCAGCGAAAATTTGTTTATTGCAGAGGCGATACCCGATTATTTTGAGCGCATAGTATCGCTATTGTTGAGAAATTATCCAAAATCGCTTCCAATAATTCGAATTTGCGGCCGGATGATATGCTTTTT
>NZ_BQKE01000014.1:0-27204 GCF_036244895.1 Persicobacter diffluens | reverse complement strand
AATTCGAATTATTGGAAGCGATTTTGGATAATTTCTCAACAATAGCGATACTATGCGCTCAAATAATCGGGTATCGCCTCTGCAATAAACAAATTTTCGCTGCGAATATTGGCTTTTAAATCCGCTCTAAAAAAATCAGCTATTATATGCATCCGCTCAGGACACACATCGAACGCATCACGCCACTTACCGATCAGGAGTTTAGTTATATACTCGGGCATTTTGAAGAAAAAAAACTCAGAAAGCATCAATATCTGGTGCAAGCCGGTACTTATGACCGTTTGATAACTGGGTGCTTGGGGGTTGTCTAAAGCATTTTAACGGATCAGGAGGGTAAGGTCATATCTTGCAGTTTGCCGCTGAAGACTGGTGGATTGCGGATTATCAGGCTATTTTAATCAGACGCCTGCCACCATTTAATATTGACTGTATGGAAGATTGTCAACTGCTTCAGCTTTCGGTACACAAACGGGAGAAAATTTGCTCCGAGATGCATAAAATGGAGCATTTTTTTCGAAAAAAGTAACCAGCGGTTACATTGCTTTGCAAAACGCATCCTGTCTTTATTGACCCATAACCCTCGTGGTCGTTATGAGGAATTTTTGCGCTTATACCCTAATTGAGCAGTCGTATTCCTAAAAATATATCGCGGCTTACCTGGGGTTTCTAGAGAAACGCTCAGCCGCCTTTACAATGAAAATTAGCCCAAATGATTCATTGCCAGATTCAGGGCGGCCGGTAAGCGCGTGTTTATAAGCTAAAATTGCTTCCAATAATTCGAATTTGCGGCGGGATGGTGCGCTTTTTAAGTATGCTCTAAGGTAAAAAAGTGTGACGTGCCGCACTTTTTTTTTGTGTTTTCCCTCCTTCTGCCTCAGGAACACTTTCCTCAATTTTGCATCATTGAAATCAGCGCATGTTTAAAATTCAAACATCGATTTCAATAATTCGGATTTGCAGCCGAATGGTGTGCTGTTAAATGCGCTCTAAGTATGAATAATCGGCTTAACCCATTAACAGGAAATAAACGACCATGATCACGATTATCGCAAATGGCAAGTAAAAGCAGATGCGCTGCAAGAGGTATTGTCCATGCTCCCGGTGTTGCAGGCGAAAAGTACTGCTGAGCCGGGTAATCTCGCTATCAGCATTTCAGGATCTTCATGCGCCCACCATGCTCTGGCTTTATGAAAGCTATCAGAACAGGGAGGCGCTGGAAGCCCATAAAGTTGCTGCCACTATCAGGAATTGGTACTGGCGAAAATCCTCCCCTTGTTGGAGCATCGGGAAGTGAAGCTGCTCAAACCACTATAGCCATCACGCAAAACAGGAGAATCTGTAAATTCAATTATTCATAAGAAAGGTCATTTCGATCTTTCAATATTAATTCATTATTGACATGAAATCATTCATTAAAATTTTAATGTTGGGCTACTTTTGTTTTCCCAATACAATAGCCATGCACAAAAAGCAAAAATTCTTTTCGTGGTAACGAGTCACCAGCAGCTCGGTAATACCGGTAAGGAAACCGGTTACTACTGAGTGAGGTAGCGCACCCCTGGGAGGTGTTAACCAATGCCGGTTATGAAATTGATATCGTCAGCCCTAAAGCCGGTCAAGCCCGGTAGATGGCTTCGACCTGGAAGATAAGGTGAACAAAGCGGTTTGGGAAGATCCTGCTTTCCAACAAAAATTCAGCATACCCTAAAGCCTGAAGCAGTGAATGTGGCGGACTATGTGGCCATTCACTTTGCCGGAGACATGGTACAATGTGGGATTTTCCTAAGGATAAAAATTGGCCGATATTGCCGCGGAAATTTATGAGAATGGGGGAGTGGTGAGTGCGGTTTGCCACGGGCCGGCAGGCTTGATTAATATTCAGCTTAATGATGGCGCTATCTGGTAGAGGGCAAACCATTAGCACCTTCACCAATGAAGAGGAGGCGGAGATGCAATTAGAGGAAGTGGTGCCCTTTGCCCTGGAAACCGCTCTGATTGAAAAAGGAGCCCGCATTGATAAAGCGGAAAACTGGGCGGAAAAAGTTTCGGTTGATGGTCGATTGGTGACCGGCCAGAATCCGGCCTCCGCGCATTTATTAGGGGAAAAAGTAGTGCAGGTTTTGCAGCAAAACTAATTTAAAAAATGCTTTATGAGCGTGTTTAAAAGCATCCCCTCCAGCCGCAAATTCGAATTATGGGAAGCGATTTTGGATAATTTCTTAACAATAGCGATACTATGCGCTCTAAGTAATCGGGTATCGCTTCTGCATAAACAAATTTTCGCTGCGAATTTTGACTTTTAAACACGCTATAAACCCGAATTATTCACAACTCAATCCATTCAATCAGTCAGTGGGGCTTATATTCAGTTTGTTATAGTTGTTTTTCTTTGGTTTTTGTACAGCCCAAATTTGGGCAAGCGTGCTTGCTCTTCCTTCCTCTGTTTCCTTGGACAAAAACTCGAAATAGCGGACTATTCCTTCATTTTCCCGACTTGCAGTTAAACGAGGGTTAAGAGTAGGCATCTTTCGGGTTAAAATCATTTCCAATAATCCGAAATTGCAGTAGGGCAGTGGTGTTTTAAACACGCTTGTAAGGAGATTGGTAAATGAAGGAGATTACCAACTTTTCAAATTTTATAATTTTAGAAGCATTTATTTTATTAAGCGAATATTATGACCAAATAAGTGAGCGAGGCTTAACAATAGCTATCAATAATCTTACAAGGTAATAACCAAAGCCTGTTGAATATGAAGTATTTATTAACTATTGTATTGATATTTTTATTTGTGCCCTACAGCCTGGCCAAACAAATTTCACCACTCCAAACATTCTTTTAATGCAATTCTAAAGGAGGATGTTACGGCTGTGTGGGATGAATCCATTACCGTATAAAACCGTATACGACTATCGTATATTAACATTTAAGGAAAAAGTATTTTTATTACGGATAGGGAGTGGATATCTTCTTATGATACCAAACTGGAGAGTTTAACAATTATCCAGCATTATCTGCGAAATACCTGTTTATTAAAGATGAGGTATTATTTGCCCTAGCTGGTAATCAAATTTATTATTTTACTTTAAATGATTGGGTGCTGATGAGTTACCCTTCTCGGGATATGGATTATGCCCAATTTAAAAAGGCTTTTGAAGAGAAAAAAATAGGGTTTATGCGATCAGGAAGCTTTATATTTGAAGTTGTTGATTGACGAACCGGAGAATTATAATAGCAAATATCCATGGATAGAGTGTATCAAAATCCAAAAAGGAAAAGTTGACTATCTGGAAGAAACTCCCTCGCATTTTTCCGCTGACACATTTTTTCCTTTGGATTTATTTGGTTTTAAAAAAGCTACATCAGGCCTAGAGAATCCTACAAAGACAGAAAAATTATCTGAATTTTTAGATTCCCCATATTATAACTATGTGGAAGAGTACAAAGGTGTATTTGATCCCGAGTCAACCGGATTATTCTGGGATTATGAATTGTATGAGGATCATAATGTGTTAAAGATTAATGATTTATATTATAAGATTAATACCAGAGATTTAGACCCTTTATTGGAAAGAATCACTCCAAAAGCCTAGTTGATAAAAATGAAATTTACATCAATGTGGGAGGACCTGAAAAAGGGCTTTATCAATCTGATGAAAAGTTTTTGACTTTTAATGCAAGTAAGACTGTTTCCAGCTCCTCTGAGGATTTTATCAGTTTATTTTCGGCCAGAGACGGCTATTTCACTTATCGAATTCGATAGAGAATGGAAATTATGTGGTGGAATTCTTTTGGTTATACCTGCAAAACCGTGTGCCGGCTATGATGGATATGACCATCAATGGTAAACGATTTTTATCAAACTATGAGCCCGATCCCGAAAAATATATTACCCAGGAAAGATCTAATGTAGAGGTGACAGATGGCTATATCGAGATTTCATTTACTGAAAGCCGAAAGGCAGGGCCTGAACAAATTCCTACATTGAATGCGATCCAAATACGAAAACCACCTAAGGTACGAAGTATTAACGCCGGGAGTACCAGCACATCTTATATTCAATCTGATGCTAACGGTATAGACCAATATTATGTTGGGGGGCGTACTTATATTGAGCCTGGTTATGATCTATTGTCCACTTCAAAATTGAAGAGCGAACGATTTGGAATCTTTTCTTATGAGATTCCTGTAGAAGAGAAAGGGTTATACAAGGTGAATCTTCATTTTTTTGAAAATTATTTGGGGAAAGCAGTCCCTTATCCTCAAAGCATGCCAAGAGCTTTTAGTGTAGATATTAATAATCTAACCATGTTAGAGGAGTTTTATTTTTATCTATATAAAAAAGGCACACCAAGTTTTTACGTACCGGCGGATTCTCTGATTAAGATTGATTTTTACCCAGGACGGAGAAGTCGGAACCTGCCTATGGTGAATGCCATTGATTGGGCAAAAGTGGAAAGCGTACCCAATTTATATGTTAGTTGCGGAGAGCCTGTTTGGCCTTACAGAGGCCGGGTTTACAATAAATATGGGATTTACCGGGCTTTTGATGCGGATAGTTATTTCGTTGGGGGACAGGTGTATAGAGGAGGGGGTTCTGATTTTTTATATGACTGGGAAAGATATGGTAAGGATTTTAAGTATGTGCTTCCCACTGAAAAGGGAGAAAAATATACCCTGACATTGTATTTTGAAGAGATTTACCATGAGCAAGTGGGTATGCGGCGTTTTAATGTTTCAGTGGATGGCTTTGATATATTGGAAAATTTGGATATTATTTCAGAGTCTGGCGGAAAATATATTCCGCTACAAAAGTCTTTTTCGATTGAAGCAAAAAGTGAACTTACAGAAATTCGATTTTATTTAGGGGAATACGGAATTGATAACGCCAAAGTATCCGCTATTTCATTAGAAAAAGCGGGGCAGGAGAATCTAAGAATGACGAATGGAGAGCAGGCAGGAGTAAAAGAAACTACCCTTTGGCCCAACCCCAATAATGGAATCTTTACTATTTTATCTCAGGAGCCTCTGCTCGATATTGTGGCATTTAACTTGTTGGGAATTAGGGAAAAACTCACCTTTGAAAAAAGGGGAAACTTATACGAAGTTAAATTCTCCAATGGTATCCCGAAGGGTACATATGTATTAAAGCTGCAAAAGGAAGGAAGAGTAGAATCACTTAAAGTAGTGGTTATCAATTAAATAAAAGCGCCGGTTCAAAAAGTGGAAAACAAGGCTCAATACTGATATTAAGCCTTGTTTTCATGCCTTTATTTCGCAATACTCACCCGGCTCACCCCAGTCAACCGATGAATGGCCGTAACCGATTTCCCGGATTCCAAAAGCGCCATCATGCTATCCTACTGATGGTGCTTCCGGAAGTTTTTCGAGCCGGGTTTTCTGCCTTTGAATTTCCCCTCGACCTTCTCCAGTGCAATGCCCGCGAGGGTCTTCTCTTTGATCACTTCCCGTTCTAATTCCGCGAACTCAGCCAGAAAAACCTCAGCGAATCAAAGGAGACAAAAGCAGCAAAAACTGGTAATCCAAGATTTTCAGGAAGATCTGCGCACAGGGATCTCTTCAAAAGCGAAAGATTTAGATAAAGATGTTAATCAGTTTTTGGTTGAGTTGAATATCAATAAATTGTAGATTGGAGGAGATTAGGACAATTTGTCCTAACCTCTTTT
The DNA here is from genome assembly GCF_036244895.1 of Persicobacter diffluens. Taxonomy (NCBI): domain Bacteria; kingdom Pseudomonadati; phylum Bacteroidota; class Cytophagia; order Cytophagales; family Persicobacteraceae; genus Persicobacter; species Persicobacter diffluens. The sequence continues at coordinate 21,519 of NZ_BQKE01000014.1, read as the reverse complement.
TTCTACTGATTTTTTTAGCCTTAAAATAAGCTCCTGGATGAAAACAATATTGCAAATTTCTCCAACTCAACACTGTTTAAATAGGGAGTTAGAATCTATACTTTAAAACCTGGATTCTAATTTTAAGTGCAAGTTTATTTGGCATAAAAAAAAGGTATCCGGTACCTTTGAAATTTAAATCTAATTGCACTTAAATAAGAAATAACAATGGCCCAGATTACCCTGACACAAAGATATGAAATTGAAGCGTTAGTTAAAATAGGGTTCAATAAAACAGCTATTGCTGATAAAGTTGGATTTCATGTATCGACTATAGGGAGAGAAATAAAGCGTTGTCGTAAAGGGTATTACGACGCTGATACGGCGCATAGTAAGTACCTGGCCAATCGTAAAAATAATCGGGAACCGTATAAACGGACCCCTGAAATGGAACAAGTAATTCGTAAGTTTCTTATTGATAATGATTTCAGCCCAGAACAAATAGCTGGAAGATGCAAAGAGGAAGGGACTCCTATGATCTCAGTTGAAGGAATTTATCAATTCATTTATAGTGTCCCTGAATTGGCTAATCACCTTAGGATCAGTAAGGGGAAAAGGAAAAAACGGAAATCTAATTCAAAAAATGGATCAAAAATTCCAGATCGGAAACCTATTCATATTCGACCCACGGAGGCTGATAATAGATCGGAGTTTGGGCATATTGAACTTGATGTTGTGGTAGGGACCAAGGAGAAGTCAAATGTTTTGGTTACGGCTGTTTGTAGAAGGTCTAGATATACATTGATCGGAATAGCATTAAGCAAATCAGATAAAGATGTTTTGAAAGCTTTAGAAGATATGGCTTCAAGATCTTTAATACCTTGGAAGACGGTTACTTGTGATAATGGGAAAGAATTTGCATGCCATAAAGAATTAGAAGCCTCTGTTGGTTGTGTGGCCTACTTTGCAGACCCTTACGCCAGTTGGCAAAGGGGTACCAATGAAAACACAAATGGCCTAATAAGACAGTACTTTCCTAAAGGGAAATCAATGGACAATATCAAAATGAATTCAGTACTCCAAGTAGAAGAAACCCTCAATAATCGCCCAAGAAAGAAATTGAATTTTTGGACGCCTATCGAATATATTCATGGTGAAAGAAAAAATTTGATCACCATCAATAAAACTTGCATTTAAAATTGGAATTCAAGGTTTTCGATTTGCAGCCCTCCAAAAATCGGCACCTTTTTTCTTTTTTCTTGTCAAGGTTAGAAAATCTTTTTGGGCTTTTTGTCGATAGCTTCTAGGTTTCTTAGAATCTGTTTTAACAAATTTCCATAATATATCGATGATTTTTTCTGATTCAATACGAGCCTTATTGATCAAAGCCAGGTCGGTCGGATAAGGAATTTCTTGCACCGCTACAGTAGCGTCAACTGATATTGAGTTTTCAATTTCAGGCTTATTAGAATTTGTATTACTTTCTACATCTTTTTCATCACGAAGTTCGCTTTGCTCATCAATACTAACGTCATGACTCTGGAGTAAGTGACTTAAATCATTAAAGTCTTTTATGGTCAATCGCTTTCTAATTGTCGGAAATAATGAAGAATCAAATACCTGATCATGTTGGAATTTATGCAATTCAACAAAGTATTGTAGATATGGACTTTCTTTGATTTGTTCAATTGTTTCTCTATCAGACAACTTGTATTTGTGTTTGATAATCAAGGCTCCAATCACTAATCGCGCTGGTTTAGGTCTAGCTCCTTTGTCGGAGGACATGTTCCGTTCATAGATCCTTTTTAATTGACGCCAAGGAATTTCTTTGGCCAAAATAATCCATCTGTTATTGGGATTAAGGACTCCCAAATAAGGGTCCATAAAATCAGAAATCTCGAGTTGATCAGGGGAATGCTTAATCATGGTGCAAGCAAAAAAAGTAGGAAAGGAGCCCTGGGGCTATTTAAAGGACAATTTACTAAATTTCCCCTTGCACTAAAAGAGATTCAAAGTGTTTTATTAGGTTGATTTTCAGTCGTTTTTAGATAGCTCTCGATATTTCAGCAGACCCTATTTACTGTTAGATTTAGTATTTAACCTTAAATAACTTATTTACAGTTCAATAAGGTTATGTTTGTTAATGTATTAATCGCCCAAATTTGGGGCAATTAATAACACCTGTATTGAACTGATGGTGAAACCATTGGATGAATACATTTAGCGGTGAATTATTCGGATTAACGCGACAGTATCTCTTTACCCTTCCTTCAAAAAAGTATTTTCGAAAAACCCAAAAGCCCATAAAGGCAGGGTGTTTTGGCTTCCTCTGATGATGCCATCCTTTACCACAAAGGCTTCTTCAATACCTTTTATTTGCTGATTAGTCTTGTTTCGGCCGCCAATTTCAAAGGTCCATTTCTTATTCAGGATAAAATCTGATTTTTTGGAATCATTAGCCAGGAATCCGGCATTTTTAACCGCATTTAGAAAGAAAGTTTCCCGGACGTTTCCAATTTCAGGCGTTCCGCTTAGGGCATAGGCAAGGTTAGTATTTTCGAAATATATTTTTTCCGGCTTGGGTAAAAGGTTAAATCCTTTAGTATCTGAAATCAGTAAATTGAGTATTCTCGCTCGTTCCAGCAAATGAAAAGCCAGCGCTATTTCATCCCGGTGAATACCTGTTTTTTTAGAGAGCTCCGCAATATTGGGTTTATAAGGGACCATATCTGCAATTATCCCCAGGACTTTTTTGATTTTTTGTCCTTTCGCCAGCGTCATGGATTCTAGTTTTAATAAATCAATATCAATCACCTGTTCCAGTGCTTTTTTTAGCCGAAAATGGAAGTTCGGCTCCACGGTAAAGGGGTAATAGCCTTCAGATAAATACTCATGAAAACGTGGCAGCAGGTTCTCCTCACCAATCAGATTTAAGTGTTCTTCATATTGGTGGTTGAAAATGTCATCAAGGCTTAATGGGGGTAGTCGGAGCTGATATTTCAAATCCAGATACTCCTGAAAAGTCATACCATCCATTTGGTATTGTACCACCCGCCGGCTTAAATCATACTCTCCTTTGTAAATATTGAGAATGGAAGAGCTCGTGAAAACAACCCTGAGGTCAGGGTAGCTATCATATATGTTCTTTAATTCCTGAGACCAATTGGGATACTTATGCACCTCATCCAGATAAAGAAATCGCCCACCAAAAGCATAAAACTCATCCACCACATCCACTAAAGTCCTGTTGGAAAAAATCAAATCGTCCAATGAAGCAAATAATACCTGCTGAAGATCAGGGTGTTTTAGTTTGATCTGTTGTAGAATCCAGGTGGTTTTACCGACTCCTCTGGCGCCAATAATAGCCGTCATCCGGTTATTCCAATCAATATTAAACCTACGCTGGAAGTTTAAACTAGTATTTTTCAGAATATTCAGAAATGTCCGCTGTAGTTTTTCCATTAAAATGCCTTGTTTTCAAGGCAAAATAACCAAAATTAATCACTTATTCAGGGCATTTCACTTATATTTGCTTAAATCTCTAAAAAGAAGCTGATGCGTGCTTATGGTCAACACACTTTTGTGATCGATGGAAAAAATACAACGCAGAAGCAAATTCAAGGACTAGACCATGCGTTCGTGGTCAAGGATGATATTGAATATGGGGAAGGCCGAGTCATTCCGCTTTGGGCATTTGGAATGTTGTATTAATGAAGGTGTAAGTAAGCATGGAAATTCCCTTCATTTTGAAAAATTTTGAACGGGTAGGGTAGTAGTTCTCGGTAGGAAGCAAAAAAAATCAGAATACCAGTGAGTTAGGGTATTCTGATTTTGGATAGGGTTAGGGTATGGGGTAAAAGTATATATGTTTAGACTTGAGTACCAAATAAGCCATCATTTTTAGGCAGAGCGATTGTTTTTTATCAAATAATAAATAACCTAATAAATACATTAAAGTAAAAAATACTATTAATATCACTAATAATGATATTAACAATACTCCGTAAAGAATTAGGCCGCAATACAGCCAAATCTCTCTATCTGGAGCATTTGCTCTGAATTATCGTAAGGTTCGGGGGCAATCCCGAACCCTTTAAATATTCTTTGGATATAGTTTCGATTAAAATATAGCATCTTAATACTTGATAATGAGAAGGGTTCCTTTTCTTCGGTTTTATTATCAAAATAGTGAAGCGCTTTTGCCACGGACACCGCCGTTAGGGACATATTGATGTGATTATGTATCTTATTTTTACTCCTTGCTTGGCAGTGAGTCAAACCGGTGAATTGTTTGGCATCTCGAAATAGAAACTCAATTTGAAACCGAAGTCGATAACGCTCAATTATTGCGGAACCGCTTTGATTAATGTCTGTACTGAATAAAATTTCTCGTCTGGTTTTCCCATTGTCAAGCTCAGTAACGACGACCACACACTTGATCCATCGTTTAAGACTTTTACTATGAACCTCTGCTTCGAAAGCCTCCGAGTTTTCATTTTTGAAACATAGTGTAAAGTGTCTTTGGTCAAGATTATTAAATTTCACTTTTTCTCCATAGACCTTGGGTCGCCCTCTTTTTCCGGTAGGTGGTTCGGTATTTCTGTAACGAAGAAATGCGTTTTTAGCCAATTTACTAATGACAATAAACCCTTTTTCTACTATTGGATCGACGAATGTAAAGCGCGAAAAGTAAGCATCAACAACCACACTATCTGATACTTGCTTGTACAATTCAACATTTGACAAAATCAAATTGGCATAAAAGGTCAACAAATTAAATGACTCGTCCTCACTCTTAAAGGTTTGATGGGCCTCTAAATGCATTGCGGTTTTACTTTCGAGGCCAACACTTGCTATTCCAGTAATTTCTAGACCTCTTTTTGTTGAATTAACGCAGCCTGACCAAAAGTACCCTAAACCTGGGGTGAGTTGACCACTTTTGGAAACATAACTTGGATCAAAGGCAATGATGCGCAATTCATCTTTAAGTGTCTTAATGAGCTCAATATTGAAAAAAAGGTAATTGAAATATTTTTCATACCATGATCTAATCGTGGCCTCATTGTACCGCAGATACCGACTCATGTTGGTGAAATTATTACGACCACGGAAAGACAGTAGTCCTTTCAAATTTTCTATCATGAAATCCCTCTCCCATTTGTTAATGTCTAACATTTTATGGAATATTTGCGCTAGGAGTGTTTCGATGCTCTTGATGGTGACTTAGTATGTTGGTGTTTGGCGATACAAATATACAGGTCACCATTTTTTTTACAATAGCTCAAAACTCTACGGAGTATTGTATTAAATAAGCACCAAAAAGTAACTTGTTGAAAACTATATATATAAATTACAAATAAAAAATATAATCAATTTTTAATTATAAAATTCATTTATCTTTATTATTTATCGAATGATATCAAGAATTACTCAGTCTAGATGTCTTTCTTAGTTTCGTCTCACTGTGATTTTTATATTATCTAAGAGTTCATTAAATGGAAATCAACTGAGTGTTGGATATATTTATCCGGCTAATCAGCGCAAATTAGTCTCAACAAATGCCGCGCCGAATCTAGTTGCCCTTTAAATCTGGATGTTTACTAATTCAGAGGTATGCTGTCGAATATGTTCATTTTACAAGTGATTTTAAGATGAAAAACTGTTCTATCGGATTCAAAACGATGGCGTGGTGATCAAAAAAACAAATTTTCGACAGGCTATTTCACGGGCGATTTTTATTACTTCAACAGATAAATATAGACTTTCGAGTGAACAATAATTAACAGTAAAGTAAAAGACCACTAAATCATTATTTTTTTATATTAAATATTATTTTTTTGCCTTAACCTATAATTTAAATATTACCAATCGAAAGCTTAGTTGCCAACATATTTCAGGATGTGAGACATCAAGAAGAAGGTCTTTTCCTTTTCAGTAAGTAACGGTAAGTAACCGTTTCTTACTTCTGTTGCATAGGCTTTCCCACGATCTTTACCAAAGAAATTCAGACCTGTAATTATTTATTCAAATCAGATTTCTACACATGAAAAAGATCGTATTAGCTGCCATGATGATGATCGTGGGATTAACCACAGGGTATAGTCAGGAACAGGAAATAGACCCTTCCAAACCGACCAACCTTTATTCCGGAGCAGGGATTGAGTTGGGAGCAGTGGGGAAGGACAAGGTTGCTCGATTATCGGCTATGTTTTCCTGGAATCCTAAGAACTTATTACTCAGCGAGCTCCCTTTTAAAGTATCTCCGGAGGGAAAAATGCAGGCTGGTAATTTAAGATTACGGTATTTCAATGTGCCTTATTTGGATTACTCCAAAACATTCGGCGCTTTCGGATTGTCGGTGGATGCTTTCATTCCGGTAGGAAATGCTGATGGGGGGAGAATTACCGTAGCACCCGGAGCTGTTTTAGGGCTGATCGCCAGTGAAAAATTCAGCATGTTCCCGATTGCTTCTTATTTATATACCTCTAAAAGTAGATTTCAAAAAATAGAAGGGGATCATGAAATGCACGGAGCGCAGTTTGAGCTGATGATGGTTTACTCCTCCGGCAATTTCTATGCACGTACCAGCCCAAAATATAAGCTGTACGACTTTAAATCTGGTACTGAGAGTTGCTCGGTAGATTTAATGTTTGGCTGGACTGTGGGCAAGCACTGGATCGGTGCATATGCGAAAAAGGAATTCGGTAAGGGTAAAATATGCCCCCAAAATGAGCTCAGTCTGATCTATACTTTTTATTTCTAATCAATTAAGCATCGTTACATTATGAAAAAGTTTGTTTTAGCCCTGGCCTTAGTTATTTGTTCGGTTTTCGCCACACAGGCAGAAATTATTCAACATACTCACCAAATTGCGGAAGTTAAATTTACAGGATCTAGCTATGCCTTAGGTCGGCATGTAGGAGAAGTGGCCCAAGATCAGATCCTTGATGGTATTGGTCGGTTCAATAAAACACTGGGGGTGATGCTTCCCGGTTTGAGTGTGGAAAGCTTGTCAAGGAACTTTAAAGAGAAAGGTGTTTATGCAAAATTGGAGCAATCTTCTCCGGATGCGGCGGCTTATATCAAAGGCCTGAGTGATGCCTTGGGGTTTGAACCGGACTATTTATTGTCGGTTGGGATGTCGGATGAGGCGATTTTGGAAAGCCAACGAAATGGAGGCGTAGGTTTTTTAGAGGCTCCGGCCAAGTGCACGGTAATGGGGAGGACGGATTCAGCAGGTCAGGCATGGGCGGCAGCGAATTTTGATTATATGGGCGTGAACTATAAAGGCTTGATTGTCTTGAATCATACCAATGAAGATGGCCAAACGAAAGTAATCCAAACTTGGGCAGGGCTGATTCCTTATGGCGGTATTACGGTCGGAGGTCAACCGTTGTTGATGAACACCATGGCGGATGAAGGAACGTACAGAGAAAAGCAAAAAGGAAATATTTTAGCCGAAGGTGCCGTGCCTTCCTTTCATTTATCTTGGGAGGCATATAATCAGTCCAGTCCGGAAGAATTAAGGGAAATGTATGTCCACGGTGACTATACCGCATTTTTCTCTTATATCATGGTGGATGCTGAAGGTGCGGCGACCAACTTTGAAAATGCTTATGGAGATGATAAGTTGAGAGTCAAATCCAGCAACGCTTTGGCGCATTCTAATCATTCCTTGTTTGTTCGCCATGATTTTGTGGATGAAAAGTTTGGTGCTCATTCCTTAAAAAGACAGGCTGCCGCAGATGAATTTATCACTACAGCAAGCATGGATGTATCGCATGAGGAAGTTATTGCATTTCTTCAATCCAAGCCACTATGGAAAGGACGTGATAAATTCATGGGTACTGTTACTTCTACCTATTTCCAGGTAGCGGGAAAAAAGGTGGACATGTACATTCACACAGACATCGGGCAGGAGCCTGTGCATATCCGAAATTATTAATAGTAGGCTGATTACTCCTTTTGGTTGTTCTTCTCTTGGAAGGTGGTCGGCTGGAAATCAGTTTTTAAAGCGGCTGATTAAGGGGGGGTAGAGGAGGAGTGTAGTCCGAACGCTTCCGATAGAAAACCATTGTATTTTCGGGTAAGCCTTTTAAATAGATGTTGTACAAATATTTTTTCAAAATAAAAAAATATATAGACTTATTTTTAGTCTATTATTATAAAAATGTCTATTTATTATAATTAAATATATTATTTATATAACTGATTGAAACTATTCAGAAGATGATAAAAGTATTTAATCTAACACTTCTACTGTTCATAGTAGCGTTCCGTTTGCATGCGCAACAATTTGAAGCTGGTGAAAAAGTATCGGTTAATAGCGTACCCTATATCATTAGCAAGGTAAACTATGACCCTTACAGAGGGGAATTTCTGTATAAAGTAAAGAACCTAAAAAAAACTGAACTTCAACGTGAATGCACAGCCAGGGACTTTGATCAATTCGATATTCAACGGGAGGTGAGGGCTTTAAGCAAACAAGCCTCCTTATCCGAAAAAGAGGGGGATTTAACTGTAAAAGATTTTTACCTCGACTTCAATCAGCGCAAAAAGGTATGGCGGGTGGTAACCTTCACCGGCTATGGGATTATGGCCCTGACTCCGCTCACTCCCATAGCCTTAGGCATTGGAGGGCTTACCGCCTGGGTGGGTGGTATTGGCTATCTGTGTATCAATCCGGTTCGAAATAATAAATCAAAAGTAAAGAAAAACGCCGCATGAAATACTTGCTTTTCCTATTGTTCATGATGACTGGCTTTCATGCGAGCGCCCAACAATTCAGGCCAGGGCAAGAAGTCATTCACGAAGACTCCAGGATGCTCTTCAGGGTCGTCTCCATTCAATATAAGGAATGGCGGGGCACTTACCGGTATACAGCTGTAAATGATCGTTTTAACCTGAAAATCAGGAATACAAGGGGAGACGAATTCCTAGAATTTGATGCAGCCAAAGCGAAAGCACAGGCCAAATCTCTTCGAAAAAAAGAAAATAAACATAAAAAGTAAAGATGATGAAAAATTTTTTCGCAGCAACACTGGTGTGCTGTACAATATCCGCTAATGCCATGCACCCCAATGAACTGGATACGCATAAGAAGTTGCGCCTTAGCCGCACAGAACTGAAAGGCAGAAATGCGTTGAGGGCAATGTCTGCTCAGGAGTTACTGGATTTGGAAGAAGCTTTTAAACTGGAAAAGCATGATACGCATAAAAAAATCAAAAAAAATAAAGTATGGAAATGGTCCACTTTTGGCATTGGTCTGGTTACGCCTTACTGTTGGCCAGTGGCTATAGCCGGACCCTGTGCCACTCCGGTTAAAAAATACAAACAACACCTGACGGCCCTGACGCACCAGCTTTCGCTGATTGAGGAAGTGAAGTCTGAGGGTGAAACGCAGCGTTGAACATGCTCTTAGCTAATGTAGTGAAATTACCCCACCATAAAGTCCTAGATTTTATGGTGGGAGTATATCTGGCAAATACGTAGTCGGACTATTCCATCTCCTGAATTTTTTGATTAAATAATTTACTGATTTTTTCTGCATCTTCCGGGTGGAAATACTGCGCCAAAATTGGTCGGGGATCCAGGTCATTTTCCGGATGGTAGGCCGTTACCTTATGGTAATGGCTTTTTAGTATTTGTCCTTTTTCGGCAGTGCAAATCGCCCAAAGGTGGTGTAGATAAAAATCCTGTTGGATAAGTGGTGGAAGGCTACGGATAGTCTCGTTCCAGTCCGGGTCGATGAGCAAGTGGATAGCGCCTGTAATAAAAATATAGGTATTACCATCGTCTTGATCGGTGATGGTGTTGAGTAAATTCCAGTAGGACTTCCAATCCTTATTTTTAATGTAAAGGCCGGCTAAACTCTCCAACATATCCAAGGGCAGTTGCTCTAATGGGATTTCCGGAATGGATATTTCCTGCTGGCATTTGTTCTGATAGAGCAAATTAATCAGTTGCAGACGCGGGTTATCCGGATGCATGAGCATTAAATGCTGCATTAGTGGGAGTTGGTGTTGGTAGAATTCCAATCGGTCTTCCATCATGCTTTCTGCCAAAACCAAGTGCCAGTTCCAGAACACCAGTTTCAAGTTCAATGGCCATTTGGCTTGAAAACGATTTTCTTTGAAGTGGGCTTGAATATTTTGGATTGATTCTTCCTGAATCAGCATCTTTTCCTGCCATATCAATTCAAAAAAGTCGGAAATCCAGTGTTGGCCTTTGATCAACAAGGCACGGGTTACTTTTCCCCAGATGCTAAAAAAGTCAGCCTTTATTATTTTTTGAAAGGCGAGGGAATATTCCGGACTTGCTTGAGGATAAATATGATTGGATAATATTTTTTGCTGCTGGGGATCTTTAAAGCAAAAGTGCCACTGCCCATTGAGCCAATGAAAGTCCAGAATCAGGTCAATATTTTCTTTATAAGCCGGTTCAAAAGGGTGCAAACCACAAGGAGTAAATAGACTGAAATTCTGAAACGACTGCGACATCGATAAGGCCATTTGTAGTTTTTCAGCCTTGGGTTGTTCCTCTAACTGTATCCAAAGGCATATTTCTCGCAGAGGAGCGATCGATGTTCCACTATCGGCGGTGTTTTCTGCTAATCGTCGGATTTCCATTTGGTAACTTCCTTTGGGGAAGTTGAAGGAATACTCGGGAATACCCACTTGTTGATAATAACGGTCGAGGCTGAGCCTTAATCGTGACATTTGTACCCGTAAAATAGGATCCAGAGAAGGGTCAAAATCATCCCCTCTTTGAAAGACATCTTTGGCAATCTCATATGGGGATAGTTCTTCCTCTGGCTGATTTAAATTTTTCTGCACAAGGTATTCTAAAAGGTCGCTCATCCGGCGGGCATTTTTAAAATAATCACTGTCCAGAATTTCTTGTTTATGTGCAAGCAGAGGAGTATGGTGTTGAGACCATTTTGAAAAAGGGATTTTTTGCGCACCGGCCATATCAGGATTTAGTTTTTCCGAATTGGAAAGTAAGAAAAAATCCCATGAATACTCATGGGATTCGGAACCCTTGCTAAAAATTACTGCCCTTTTGCTGTCTTTGGTAATTGGATTGAAGGATATACACATTAAGATCATGAATGCTCAGGGCAGTGCGGGGCATCAAAGTGGGGGCATCAGGAATATATTTCCGTATACCCCCCTTTTTGATGATGTCCCTGATCACAAATTTTCAACGGATCAGGGTTAATTCGAAAAAATCTAAAGCAAACCGGTCAAACTCACCGGGAGTGGCCCATACCTTGACTTTTTCTTTACCAATTTCAGTAATGGTACAAAAGTTATTATAAAAATTGTCCTTATGAAATGGCTTAAAGGCAGGGGTGCTTTTCCACTTTTCTTTCAAAACTTCCGGACTTTGACGAACATCCTCCTTGGAAAATATTGCCAACAAGGCCTTTTCTCTTTGATGGCTGTCGGCAAAACTAGTGGCCCGTAGAATGGCTTTTTGCTGATATTTTTCCTCAAAAACTTTTCGGTTGATGTTTTCCGGAGCGTCAACCATTTGAAGGAATGGGGCGCTAAAAGCTTTATTTTTATGACTATGATTGGTTTGTACGAGCATTTGATTTGGGGCTTCTACATGCTGAGTGGGAAAGGGCCCACATTCCAAAACTTCCGTCCCTTTGCGATCGAAAAGCGTATAGGCTACCGGGGCGGCCTGATGTGTTTTCATCAACATATTTCTCGCTTCTTCTTTAGATTTGGAAAGCAGAATTTTGGAGTAATTCATGATCGATGGGGTAGCATTGGTAGTGGCTCTTTGTAATTCCATAGTAGAATGAGCGGTAAAACCTACCCCATAATTATTGACGCCCTGTCCGGCGATGATGCCGGCATAAGTGAAATTTAATACTTCCAGTCCATTATTAAAGTGCATTTTCCAAACGAGCTGGGTACCATCCAGCCAACGTGCCCAGTCAAAGGAGTAGACGATTTTATTTTGCTGTCCATTCCAGAATGAAGCATGACTGCAATGCCCCTCTGCTTGTTGCAGGCTCAGATCTTTGCTGGTTAAAGCTTCCACGATCCAAAGCGTTTCATCATAATTGAGGTTGTAACAGAAAATATCCTCAAAATCAAGATAAGCGCCGTTAGCAATACCCTTCATCAGGGCATATTGCTCCGGGGATTCTTCTTCTAACTTTTGAAACATGTCAGTCTTATGGATCAGGAAGTTTTTAAAGTCTTTATACTTTAGATCAGTGCCTGCAGATTGGAGCAAATACTCAATGTATTCGAATCTGTATCGCTCCAGGCTGGCGGCAATCTCACGATATTTTTGCGCCCCATGGTCATAGCCTTGTTGATAGGCGGTGCCATAGGTTTCCAGCATCATGAATTGGGTGCGGGTAGTATCGAGTAAGCCCTGGGCCATTAATTTGCAGGACAGTAAGATGCTCAGTGTCGTTAGAATGATGGCTTTCGTTCTCATAATTGTTCGTTTTGAAATACTACTTTACCCTGGAATACCGTCATAAGCGGTAAGGTCTCATGGATTTCATTGGCAGGAATCGTCTCCAAATTCTGATTCAATACCAGGAAATCTGCGGATTTTCCTGCTTCCAAAGAGCCGGTTACTTTTTCGATGTTCATGGAAAATGCACCATTGAAAGTGAAAATGCGCAGGGCAGTGGCTAAGTCAATAGCGGCTTCCGGGTTCCAGGTTTTACTGCCGTAGGGAGCGCCCGGCTTTGCACGCGTAATCATTGTTTCCATTGCATACCAGGGATTCGGTGATGGCGCTACCGGCCAGTCAGATCCATAACATACCACACCGCCCTGATCGACTACTTGTCGTACGGCCCAAGCCCATTTGATGCGCTCTTCTCCAAGGTCTTTTTTGATCAATTCGGCCCCATCATTCGGAAACCATAATGCCGGAGAGGCTTCAAATATGACGTCATAGTCCGCGAATTTGTGAATGTCTTGTGGATCAGTGAATACGCAGTGTGCGATGCTGTGGCGTGGCCCGTGAGGGTTTACCTCACGACAGGCATTAACCGCCTCTAACATGTCATTGATTGAACGGTCTCCAATGGCATGTGCTTTGACCATGATGCCGGCTTGATCTTTTTCGAAAATGTCCTGAGCGACCTCGACAGGATCATTTCGATAATCTCCGCAATGATGGGTCCCTTCAAACGGCGCTTTCATGCAGGCCGTTTGTCCTCCCGCAGATCCATCCATGATGTACTTCACCCCATCCATTTGGATTAATTCGGTTTTGTAACGACTACGATTTGCGATCAATCGGCTTTGTTCGGCTTTGGCTTCCTTTCCGCTACAATCAATGGGGGAAGTAATAAAGCCAAAAATGTATTGGTTCAAATTTCCTTCCTCTTCCAGCTGAAGGTAGGCGTCAGCAGAGAATTTTTTGGTGTAGGCATCGGCCATTCCGGTTACGCCCAGGGCCGTCATTTCCTCCATGAATGGACGTAGCCCCTTGTTTCTCCATGCCTCAGAACGGTCGATCACGGCTTTTTCCACTAAATAATTAATGGCTAATTCTCTCAATACACCTGTAGGCTCCCCATTTTGATCTTTGTTGATGGTGCCACCTTTTGGGTCGGGCGTATTCGCTGTAACACCAGCCAACTCAAGTGCTTTGCTATTGACGAGCATGGCGTGGTAGCCAATGTCATAGATGCCCAAGGCAACTTCTGTAGAAATAGCATCCAAAGATTTTTTGTGCGAAGGTATGCCCATGCCGAGGATGTCTTTCTCCTCATCTTCAATCCATCCCAAGGTTCCACCGATAAACCATTGTTGGTGAGGATGAGCATTGATTTGTGCTCGGATCGCCTGCTCTGCTTCTTTCCAGGTTGAGGTTTGTGGGAAGTTCAAGCTAAGTCGGTTGTCCGCTTCGGCATCCGGATGAATGTGTGCATCAATAATACCGGGAATCACCATTTTTTCTTCCAAATCTATACATTGGGTATTACTCCCCTTGAATTTGAGGATTTCTTGATCTGTGCCGACCTTGATGATTTTTCCTTCAGAAATGGCAATGGCACTTACGACTTCATTTTGTGCATTAACGGTATGGATATTTCCATTGAGGAAGATCATATCGGCCACCGGTTGAGTGGTCACTTTGAAGGAAAAAAGTCCGACAAGCACAGCTGCTCCGATGGACATTATACGAAATACTTTCATGTTCTTCTTTCTTATGATTAACAAAAGGAGCTCGCAGGTGGGTCAGGTATTGGAGGAAGACAATCGAAGCTTTAAGGGAGGGTATTTGGGGCAAAAGCCCTGAATGATTTGTTTTACGTCCAGCGTGTAGCGCTTCTTTTACGAGCTGGTAAAAGAGCGGATGGGGATGTTGCTGCTATCTGATCAACAGATGTTTAATCCGATGATTAGTAAGACAGCAACCCATAATAAAATCTGAAACAGGGCTTTTTTCATGGCTAGGAAAATTGTCAGGCGACCGTCGCCGCCCGAGATTTTTTATTTGATAAGGGAAAGGGTAATTTCTCTTGGTTTTTCCCCGCTTTTCACGTCTTCCACCAATATTATGATATCCCCTTTTGCGGACTTAATTTTCATACCGTTGAAGCCCTTCATACCATGAAAATTCATCACATCATTTTTGAATGAAAATTTCCCCACCATTGGTGTAATCCCCTCCAGGAAAGCTGGAGCAACAGATAATAAACCCTTCTTTTTCGAATAGCTGAATACGAAATCTATTTCGTCGTCAATACCATTTTCTTCATCCTCGATTTTTAGGGTAGTACTCCAGTTGTTAGAGATCAATTTGTTCCAGTTTTTATCTTTTGCCCCTTTCAATGGGTTTTTAATATCGGTATTGATCTTCTTGGTTTTGACCAGTAGCGCATCACCGATTCTCAATTGATCCCCTTTCAGTTTATAGGTTGTCCTTGTGGTTCCTAATTGAATGCTGCTTTTACCATTGAATTGATATGCAAGTGAAAGTTCCGGAGCCTTGCTCCCCTCACAATAAAGAGAAGCTGAGTCAGCGTGCAGGTAAAATAAGGCTTGTGGGGCATCGTTTAAGAAATCCACCGTGGCGGCAATGTTTAAGGCTAAATCCTTATCCTCTACTTCCACCTTCCACATATTTGCCTGGATCACTTCCTGATCGTTGTTCACTGGTTTAACATCATCTTTCTTGTTGCAAGACATCATCCCAATGACTGCAACGGCCATCATCATCAATTTTTTCATTTTTCTTATTTTTGTTTTTCGAATATGCTGCAAGATGGCAGATTGCAGCCCCTCAGGTAAGTAACTTACCGTAACACACCGTTACTAACCTTATGAGTATAGTTCCCCTAATAATCGGACAGTGTAATCTCCAATGAAAGGGGTACCAACATTCCAATTGAAAAAGACTCTTTTTAAAATTCGATTATTGTGGCACTTCCCAACCCTATTTAACATATAGGTAACTATATCCTTGCAATAAATTGCATTATTCTAATAAAAATTAAACAAAAAAGAAAAGCCCTCTCCAAAAATGGTTGAGGGCTTTTGCTATCAAAATGGAATTCTTTGAATAATCTTTTCCGTGATTTAATCATCAATCGGATTACCACCCAAATTCACCCCTTTTAAATTGGGATTCTCTCGAATAAATTTGGACATAAATGCCGGGAACGCTTTGATTTTGTTGCCCCGAAGATTGAGGTGCTTCAACTTTTTACAATTGACAATATCATTGGGGATTTCTTCAATTTGGCCATTAGACAAGACGCAAAATTCAAGGTTTTCCATATTACCAATTCCTTTAATGGATTTGATTCGGTGGTTTGTAATCCATAAATCATCACAAGTACTATAAAAGATACCTTTTGGTACTTTTTCCCAATGGACGTTTTTTGCGGAGATCGTTCCTACGTTCATTCCTTTTGGAAAATGCTTAAAATTAAGACAGCTGTCCAAATAGATAGTAGCAAATGAACGATGCTTGGCAAATTCGTCCGGAAGGCCTTTTAACTTTACGCAGTTAATGGCATCTATATCAGCACCATGATCCTTATATTTTACATATAGGTTAGCAGGTAGCTCTTCTAAATTTTTGCAGTTATTGATTCTTAAAAAATTTAGTTCTGGCAATCCTTTGAAATCTTTAGGAAAGTGCGATGCTGTACTATTTTTTAAATACAGACGCGTGAGCGATTGTAGCTTGTCAAGGTTTTCAAAACTTTCTAAAGTAGTATTTAAAAATTCAAGATTTTTGAACCGACCAATATCATCAGGAAGGCGCTTCAGAGGTGGTAGTGCTAAGTTCTCTAACTGAAGACATTGATACAATACCGATGGAAACTCTTCCATTGGAGGGCAACCTCCTAGGTATAATGTTACTAGATGAGGAAGGTCAACGATATTCTTTGGAATCGAAGTAACTTCTGATCGATCTATTGCCAATACACGTAACTCCTTGAACGTAGAGATATAATGAGGAATCTCTTTGATAGGATTATCTCGTAAGATGAGGTACTTTAAACTGTCTATCTCTGATACCCACTCAGGAATTTCTTCAATCGCATTACCACTTAAATCAAGATCTACGAGCTGCTTGAATGCTAATATTTCTTTTGGAAATCTCTTTAAACGTTTATCATCTCTAATTCGCAAATCATAGACATAACCCTCTTCATTCTTTTTACAAATGAAGTATAAATCATGCCTTTCTTTTAGAATAGAGATCGCTTCTTTCTCTGATAAATCGTCAATACCTTTATTTGTATTGCAGGAAAACGATAGCATTATCAGTAGTGCACTAATTAGACTCCTTCTCGACATATACTTGATTCTCATATACTTTATTTTCAAAAAATAACGGTGTTAAGATATCCTGCTCAAAGTTTGATGTCATCTCTTTCGGTTTTTCAGCCATCACTCCATACATAAATTTGGAAATACTGCCCTCGACATCTTCCCATTCTAATTTTTTATTAGGAATCTTCTTCGCATGCAATACTTCCACAATTCTTCTGATATCCCCCAAATAAAGGCGTGCCTGTTCCTCATTCAACTCCCTTAACTTACACTCACTCCATTTAGCTTTGGTATAGTCCCCTACTTTCTCCGCATAAGCCACCACCGCATCTCTGATTTCCTTACCAAAATTCAGGATCATCTCCTGATAATGGCTTTGGTAGAGTTCTTTTTCCAAAGGACCTAAAGCGGTTTGGGGAGAAGGACTAAAGGCTACTTGCAGGAAGTTCAGATCTGTATTTCCTTTGATTTTAAAGTTTTCCCATTGACTGGCGGCTCTTTCTCTTAATAGGCCGGAATATTTGATCACTGCCGGATCATTGCCATGATTTCTCAGAATATCACTGGTGGTTGGTCGTTTGGTTGGCGTGGTCTTCTCTTCGGGATTATTAATTTGAGCATTTCTTTGTCGGTCTTTTTCGTCCTCCAAAGCTGCTTTTTCAGCCTCTGAGATATAACCTTTAATAATGTCCTGTTCTTCCTTAGTCATTTCCGCCATTACTTCTTTATGGATTCCATTGTAGACGGTGGAAATATAAGAGATCGTATCGGTTCCTAATATTTCAAAAACTTCCTCTTCTTTCATGAGGGAGGCGTTTCCATAATCATTCCCGATTTTGATTTCTTGTCCTTTGGAAACTCTGAAGTATTGCAGGAACCATTCTTTAATATCATTGACAGGTTGTACAATATGCTGCCACTCCAGCCTTACATAAACGGAGGCTGACATATTCACCGCGGTTTTTGCTGGGACTTTATCTTTAAAGGCATCCCTGATTTTATCGGGGATACTGTTGAGTTTATCCTCTATTGTTCCGGTACCGGAAAAAATCCAGTCAATTTTTTGCCCTCTTTCCGCCAGGCTTCGGACAAAGTCATTGTTGGAAGGAATCGCCATGGTCATGGAAATATTAATATATTCCCCTTCATTATCCCGGTTACCATTGAAAATGATTTCCTGAGCGGTTAAATCCAGCGTAACGAGTCCATCAAACAAATCTACCGTCACGAAATATTCTCTTTCCCGTTCCGTTTCGTTGGCCTCTGTAGCTTCTTGTTCGTTGGCCAAAAGGTTTTTCCATCCCTTACGTTTGTCGGCCTGAGACTCCGGTGTTTCTATGCCCTGGTATTTTGTTTTCTGAACAGCTCCTCCGGCCATTCCGGCTTCAATGGAGGCTACATTATTCACCCCCGCCTCCCCGGAAAGGGAATAGTCGGTTAATTGTTTATGGGTATACCCTTTTTGTAATTCCTTCCAAAATTCATCACTCTGTTTCCCTGCCCAAAAGTTTTCTCCCAATTTTAGCACATCTAGGAATTCAGCGGAATTAGCATCCACTAACAGGTGAACGATGGATTTTGCGAAATAAGCCAGAAAGTGATTGGGTGAATGATATCCTCCATTCAAACTATTAAAATGTTTGGGATTCATACTTTTCCCACCAGCCACATTTACCCCTGCGCTGGCCACGCTTTGATTTCCCACACCGGCATGGAAGCCTAGCTGTGTCTTCATGGTTACCCCAAAGGCCCGGTCGTCTCCGGACTGCATACTTAATACTCCGCCCATGGATATGCCGATATAAAACATGGCGTAAACATTACCGGTAAGCTTCATGGAAACGGCCAATTTCATTTGATAAGTTCTGGTATTATCATCACGAATTTGGTCCATGGTCACCTCCCGGATATAGCCTACAATATCCAAAAAAGTTTCTGCCTGGAAAGGGGCTACCTGATAAGTTCCCTTTTCTGCCTTTACTAATTCATAAGCGTCCTCTCGTGGATTATACAATTGGTACAATTCCCCAATTAAAGGAACATAACTTTCCGGAAGGTGAATGTGATCTCCCGGTTGCAATTGCATTTGTCTGCCAAAGGAATCTTCAAAGGTGCCGTTGGCAGGGTTCACCATGGTCCACAAATTGGCTTTGAGTAGCATATCCGTAGTGGTACGGCAGCGATTGGCGATTCCGGAAAGCGTGTCTCCCCGGGTGGCGACGTAACTGAATTGTACCTGATCCGCCTCATTGGCTCTAAAACCCAATATTTCCCCTAAAGCATGAGGATTTGGAGCGTTAGTACCGGCCAGTAATGGAGGGCGTTTCTGCTTCTCATAGATTTGATCCAGACGCTGAGAAGGTGTTCCGATATATTCATGAGCGACCCATTTTTGAAGAAAATGACTGGGCAGCAATGGGGCGATATCCTGATAATCGAATAGTTTTTCAATATCCGTTTCAAAGAAGGAATTATTGATGGTATGATACAGGTTCAGAAAGTGCTCCGCAGCTAATGGGTTACGCTCCAGTTTTTCCAGCTGGCTGGTAATATTTTTCTTTAAACTTTTTATTCTAATCAATCCGCTAAAGGCATTACCACCTCCTCCCAATCCGGCAGTCATAGGGTTGTAGGAATAATCCCTAAATTGATAGTAACTATTAATCTCTGCGTTGATGGTTCTAACAATGCCTTCATAATCAAAGTCCGGAAGGTCGGATTGATTATTAGAAGTTTTATAACCCAATAAGTCTCTTTCTCCGGGCATATGCTTGATCAGGAAAGCGGATAACTCTTGTTGATATTGCTCAAAAAACACCCTTTTAAGCTTTTCCATGCTTGGAGGATGATCAAACACCTGGTTCAGCTGATCATTTACCCGATCACTGTCATTACCTTTAAAGAAGTAAACGATAGTGTCCAGGTGTTGAAGCGGCTGCACTTTTAGTACTTCCACAAAAGTTCTAAAATCCCCCCAGCCTTCTTGCTCTTTTTCTTCTGCTAACTGTTGAATTCTTTTTTGGAAAGCATAGCTTTTCGGATTTTCTATATTGGCAGATTCAAACAAAACCTTAGCCATTTCACTATAATCCAAATCCCTCGGCACATCTCGCATGTAGGCATTGAGCACCAGTTCAGCTTCTTTTTGCTTTTTATAAACTTCCTCAGCTCCTCTTTCCTGCTGCGCCAATTTCACTACATCCTCAATAGCCACATAATCATCTGGTATAAAAACACCATCAAAAAGCGCTACTTCCCCGGTAAATAGGTTGGGCTTTTGAAAATACAAATTTCCATAGATACCAATCATTGGCTGGGCATCCAATAACTGGTTTTGGAGTACAGTTAAAAGCAGATCGGCATATCCTGAACTATCACGACTTCCAAAACCACGTTTTTGGATATTAACCTTGGTCTCTTCTCCAGCCATCGCAGTCGTTAAAAAGACAAAGCCTTTTTTTACATTGTCATCTGCAATTTCAGAAACAAGTTGAATTTGAGCAGGCTGGGGAGCCAGGTATACGCGTTGAATATCCGGCAAATATTGCTCTTGCGCTACAGCGATTTTATCCGGAACTGCTTCTAGTTGCGGAACAGCTGTGGCGAATGAAAAATCATTGGATTGTTCCTCGTAACTGGTCTCCTTTTTTTCTTCAAGTGAATAACTCATACATGTTATATTGTAGCTGAAAAAGTATTGAGGTCATATAAAAAATGCTGCACCCATTGCTCCGGCATATGCATAGGGGCTAATAACCAGTGCATTCCCCTGGCGGAAGCCCCTATTTTGATTATTCCTTTTGAGACAAGAAAGCTCCTTTGAATGATTTGTATAATTTCCACCTCCGGTAGAAGACTATAAGCTTTCATTAATTCTACAAAACTTAAAGCCGTAGGCAATTTATAATGTTGGAAGGGAGGAAGACCAGGGAGGAAGTAAAGATCAGTGCTTATTTCACTATAAAATCCGGCATGAAGATGAGGCGCCAGGCCTAATAGTAACAAAAATCTTTCCTCTAAGGAAGGTTTGTTCTCTTTTAGCCAAAGTACATATGCACTATCTTCTTCTAAAAATGGTCGCTCCAGCTTTTTAAAAGCGTTTGGATCAATCAGGTCGTGATTTTTCGAATAAAGGATCAGGTTTCTTAATTCATTTATATCTCTATTGATGTCTTTTATTTTCATGCCTTTATTTCGTGAAACTATATCATTTTTGAGGCTTCAAATATAATGTTTTCGAGTTGACCTACTATGGTTTGGACGTGATATATCGAAAATTATTGCATGTTACTGTTGTCAATTAAATGGTTTGGTACAAAATCTCAGATAAAAAGAAATGTCTTAATACCCCAATTTTAGTAAAGTGCCAATTTCCGAGATTGCTAGCATATGATAATAAATGAAATTTAAGATGTTATTTCATTAAGCGATGATAAAAAATTACCATCAAGACTGTCATGCAGATGAGTGAGTTTGATGGTATTTTTCATAGGTTGAATTTTTAATCTAGCTTTTTTGTTGTCTCTTTGGTGGTTTTAAAGAAGGTGTATTCCCTGGTGTTTCTTTATTGTCCCTTTGTCTTTTGTCCGGTTTTCCCGTAGACTTAGCTATCCGTTTTGGCCCTGGTTTAAGTCCCATAAATTTATCGTTTTGTTATTTTATAAAATCGGAATTAATAATAAAAACAACAACTCGAAAAACGCAACATTGAGTAATTAATAAAATCCTTCTGTAAAACCTGAAGATGTTTTTGATA
>NZ_BQKE01000013.1:0-27938 GCF_036244895.1 Persicobacter diffluens | reverse complement strand
TTACTTCAATTTGGCTGAAGACTCATTCAACGTTTAAAATAGACACTGTTGTTTTAAACAATGATACTACATCTGTGATAAGTTCAATTGGTAGAAAAGAGCTGTTTTCAAATCCAAATCCAAATCCAGTGATAAACCCATAACGGTACCTATTATTAGTGATTTACCAACCGACATTTTGCAAGAACTATTTCTTACAGAAAATAACAATTTGTGAATGACCTACTCAGTAGCAATGATTTAAAGAAAAAAATTGGATACGATGTCATTCATAGTCAAATAGATGGTTCCCCTGAGGTTAAAAAGGATACTTTTCCTGAAAAAATAGTTTTCAGAATGAATGATTCCTTCCTGGAAGAAATAAATATCACTGAATCTGAAATAAATCCAATTGTAAAAAAAGATTTTTTATTCAAAAGCCTATCGGGTATGGACTCAACAAAATTAACCTATCACTATAATTACCATTTGATTCTTTAAAACAAATGATCTATTCAGGGAATGGGGTATTTGAATAGGGTATTAAAAGATAAAGATTTAAAGAAGATCCTTGAGTACAAAGCGATTCAAGGACCAAAAACAGATACTCTTTTACTTTCAAAAAGTGAATTACCAGAAAATTTAGTTTTTATCGGACAGGATTCGATTATTAGTGAAATAGATAGTATTCAAGTGGAACTAGAAATCACGGATTCTAAAAATTGTAGCGTTAATTGCTACACAATATTATATAAGAATAAAGAAAAAGCCATGGTACCGGTTAAATGCCATAACTATGAATTTTTAATCGGTACTGGATCAAAGCTAATGAAGGTTTTTTTACAAAGCGAATCGCTACTTTACGGAAAAAACAGAAGATTCTGAATTTCAAAACCTGGTTATGGATTGGAGTAATAAATACTTCAAAAGTAGAAAGACACTACGTCCACTGGTCCAGTGTTTCACCGGAAAGAGCAGTAGCAATATCGCAAACTACGAAAGTCGATTAATAGGGGGCTAGACCACTAATTCCTTAGGGTATATTGTCCTCTAAACTTATTTTTAATACTACAAAATCAGGAATTATTAATGCTCCGCCAATATTAGGAGGTAAATAAATAAAGACAGGCTCAAGTAAATAATTTATATCATTACTTATCGGCAATAGTATAGCAGATGGAGTGAAAATCCCTCTATCTTCTTTAATTTCTAGTGGACTTATTGGTAATCTTTCATGATTTCTGAATACATCTAATTGAATTGTTTTTTTAATTCTTCCTTTTCTAGTAGCATTATAAAAAATGAAAGTCAAAGTATCAGAGTTCCAGGTAAAACAATTGTAGAAGGTTTATATTCATCAAAAGTTAAATCAAGTTTTGACATTATTTCTCCTTTATATCGATCGCTTTTCTCAGCATGAACATAACGAATGGCTGAATTGGTTTTATTTAGAAGAGCAATATTACCAACGGAATCAATTCTCTGATTTATAGATTCTTGTAACGACTTTAATTCAGTGTATACTGAGTAATAGTCAGTTACCCTTTTATTGATAGTGTCGCTCAATTGGTTATATGCTGTAATATTTTTTTCTGTTTTATTCTTTAATTCAATCACTTCATTTAATTGTGTTTTAATAGGTCAACATATAAAGTATAATACATATTGACTCGGTCAATATTTTCCTTTGATCTTTAATTGGTACTTCAATTGATTGGATTCTGCCACATACTTGTTATATATGTCATCATAGTAATTTGCAATACTATCTCTTTCCTTTTTTATTGACTTTAATTCGGCTTCCAATCTTTCTTTATAGTATTAATTTTAGAGATCTCACCCCATAAGTTATAGTTTAAATACCCGAAAGCTAATATAAGTGGGTAAATAAACCATTTAATAATTTGCCACTTTTTTTTAATCACCTCAAATATTTGGTTACTAATCAAGTGAGATGAATATTCGGAATTTATTAGTTTCTCAAGTTCTTCTCTTATTTTATTATCATGTTCCATAATCTCAATAACTGAGGGATTTTGCTTGTTTTAAAATTTCCCTTATAAAAACATAAATAAGGGTGCTCTTGTTCATAGCCGACTGGTTTACCCCCCTATATCTTGGAGCATTTATATAAATACTCTAGGATATAGGGGGGTAAACCACCCTTGATGGATATGCCGGACTAAACTGACACTCCCACCGGGCTTTAAATTTTGAAAATTCTACTGGAGCAAGCTGACACCCCTAATTCCCTTTGAGAAATTGTACTTAACTAATGGGAAAACAGGTTATCTTATATTTTTTGAACCAACAACCAAAAGATATAAGGCATGGCAGGTAAACCAATTGCTATGAAGAAAATACGTCAGATATTGCAAATGCTAAAACGGGGGAATTCTCAAAAAGAGATCCACCGCAATACGAAAGTGAGCATAAACACTATAAAAGCCTATAAACGGAAGATATCCTCCTCACGAATGGGCATAGACCAGATGCTCAAGATGGACGATTTAAAGCTTTCTAAAGTATTTTCATCGGGTGTCCGGCCTAAAAAGATGATCAACGCTACAGGGAATTAAAAAGCCAGCTCTCCTATCTGGCGAAAGAATTGGAAAAAACCGGAGTTACCAAAGGACTTTTGTGGGAGGAATATATTGAAGCGAATCCTGAGGGCTATAAACGTTCTCAATTTTGCTTTCATCTTCAGCGGTATCTTCGGAAAAATAGCCCTTCTATGCATTTAGAGCATCTTCCGGGCGATAAATTATACATTGATTTTGCCGGTGATACGCTATCGTATATTGATCAGGAAACGGGTGAAATTATCAAGTGTCAGGTGTTTGTGGCGTGCCTGCCTTATTCGGACTATTGTTTTGCCATGGCCGTTTCCTCTCAAAGCACAGATGATTTTTTATTAGCCCTAAAGTGCTGTTTAGAGCATCTAGGAGGGGTTCCTTTGGCTTTGGTTCCGGATAATTTAAAAGCGGCCGTAATTCAGGCGAGTCGTTATGAGCCCACTATTAATGTGGTTTTGGAGGATTTTGCCAACCATTACGGCACCACCGTGGTGCCGGCACGTCCACGAAAGCCTAAAGACAAAGCATTGGTGGAAAACCAGGTTAAACTGATCTATCAGCGCGCCTATGCCAGGATGCGTAATCAGCAGTACTTCAGCATAGAAGAAGTGAATAATGCATTGATTCATTACACGACATTGCATAACCAAACCCGCATGCCGAAACACAATTATTGCCGAACGGAGCAATTTTGGGCTAAAGAGAAGCCTGTGCTCTCCCCGCTTCCGGACCTGCCTTATGAAATCAAATACTACCGTAAATATGCTGTTGCTCAAAATGGTCACATCCTTCTGGGCATCGATTACCGACATTACAGCGTTCCGTATGAGTATATTGGTCAGAAGGTTCAGGCCGTCTTTACCGATTCTCTGGTAGAGATTTTTTCCAAGGAAAAATTGATTGCGACCCATCGAAGAACTAAAAAATCCGGTTACACCACCAGCAAAGAGCACCTCTGTTCTCAGCATCAATATTATAATAGCCGTGGGGAGGAATATTACCTCAAACGAGCTGAAAAATGTCCGGAACTACAGCGGATGATGAACATACTTCTATCAAAAAAATACTATCCGGAACAATTATATCGCCGCTTTGACGGACTACTGAATTTAATGCGATCACACCCACTGGAGCACTTTACCGCAGCCGTAAAAGTAGCCATCGAGGCAGAATAATATACCTATCAATTTGTCCGAAATGTTTTGAACAATAAAACCTGGATCCCCACGACTCCTTTGCATAAAGCATCGCTACCGGTGAATGACAATACCAGGGGGCAAGGTTATTTCTCACAAAAATAAACTTATGTATTCTACTATTGAAAAACAGCTCTCATTGCTTGCATTCAAAGGAATGGCCAAACAATGGGAATCACTCGTCGAAACAAAACAGCTTCATCAACTCTCACTGAATGATGGATTGAACTTATTGCTTCAGGCTGAGGCAGACCACCGTCAGAATAACCGGGAACTACGCCTATTAAAAGCCGCTCAATTTCGCTATAAAGCAAGTGTCCCCGAGCTGAAATTCAGTGCCGAACGAGGCTTGAACAAGGAACAAATTCTGGCGTTGAGCACAGGGGCTTATCTTGAAAAAGGACAATCTATCCTGATCACCGGTGCCACCGGATGTGGAAAGAGCTTCTTGGCCTCAGCATTTGGTCATCAGGCCTGTACCCAGGGAAAAGTCACCTACTATTTCAACTTCAAAAAACTCATGTTCAAACTCAAAACATGCCGCCTCGAAGGCACAATCGCCAGGCAGTTTACCAAGCTGGCGAAAGCAGATCTTTTGATCATAGATGACTTTGGCCTTCAGGTTCTTGACCATCAACAGCAACAGGATCTAATGGAAATTATTGCAGACCGTCATGCTCGTAAATCCACCATCCTTGTGAGTCAATTACCCGTAAGTTGTTGGTACGAAATCATCGCAGAACAGACCATTGCCGATGCAATTTTGGACCATTTGGTACACACTTCTCACAGAATCGAATTAAAAGGGGAAAGTAGGAGAAAATTAAGTTAACTTGTAAACCAAATTCTGCCATGAACCTGCGCTAAAGCAGGGGTGTCAATATGGCCGGTAGGGGTGTCAATATCACCGGAATATCCATTCCATTTTTTAAAATTTGTTAACGAACCTTGCTGAAAGTCGTATCCGCCCTATTTTTTCTTGGCCATTGTGTGTGCCCAGCATGGGCATCATTATTCTATTCTAATATTGAATATTATTCTAGAGGGTGCAAGTCCCTTATTCTCGGGAGAAACGTCTCGAAGCATTAGCAAGTCGCAAGATGGTTTACCGTGAGGTATGCACTGAAATTGCCATAAGCGGGAGCTTATAAGGCACCGCGCATAGCGCCGAGACCGCAAAACTCGGTACTGACATTCCTGAGAACGTTAGTTTGAAAGGACCGCACGTTGTGCTGGAACCACAAATGAGGCTTACGGCGCCGGATAAGCAAGCACATCTTTGTTAAGTCCAAAACACGAGAGTGAGTGCAATGTAAGTAGATGTGGCAGGAATCGAGGGAATTGCGAAGCAATCATGAATACCTATAAAAACTAATACAAATGAATAAAGAATATGCTCTTACCTGAGGAGATCTCTATTGTCACTAGATGACTGATGGAGAAGTCAGCAGAAGCCATAGTACCCGAAAGGGGAAGGGCTGAATGTTAATCGTCTCTAATGAACAAGGGAGGTTAGTTGCATAATGGGGGGGTGGTGGGCTGTAGTCCTATACTTGGAACGACCATTACCGTGAAGCGATTGCAAATCCGTGGATATGAATCTATGCTTAATCTATACAGAAGATGTAATGAAAAGTAACAAACCGCGGTATATGCTCCCGAGCTTGAAACAAGCGAAGGGCGAAGCCCCCGTATGTACGGTGGTGTGAGCTTATGGCTCACACCCGTCTACTCGATTATGCTCAGGCATTATTGATTTTGGTTCATATTTTTTTGTTTCGTCAATCCACGCTCGCGTGTTCACCATTTGCTGAATAATTGAGGTAAATTGTCTTTTAGACTCAACTACACCTTTTTTTACTGACCATCCTCTATTCTTAAAACCATCATAGCTAATTTGTTCTGGCAAACTATTTAATGCTTTCAATATTTTAATTCCCTGAATAAGGTTTGGGTGCCTTTTCCCAGTAATCGACTTATTTGTAAAATCTAATTCTGAAACCCTATTAAGGTTGAAGGACTGTTTGTTATAGCGTTGTCTATTAAAATCCAGTGCCACAGCCAAGTAGTATGTGGATATTAAGCAATCAAGGCTTACATGTCTTATTCCTTTATACGCCTCTCTTTTCCAATTTCCATAAAGATTTGGTGTTTGATTAGGTATTATTAATTTTCCTTTATCTCTTAAAGAAGATAATTTGTTTATTACTTCATTGCGTTTGTCATAAAATACTTGCCCTAAAATTTCAGGATTCATTTCGCATAGACCTTCGAGTTCAGACATAACATCAATTGTTTCATTTGCGAACTCTAAAATTGGGGTTCGATATTCTTTCCAAGTCATAGTACTTTGAATACGTCTGGCTTTTCTTTGAAGTACGTAACCAAGTATGAAAACTCCTATTGTCAAAACAATTGAAGTTAATTCTTTGTATTTTTCTAAAAAGCATAGAAAAGCATCCATTGTTTAGCTTGTTTTTTGCTTGAGCATAACGTTTAGTATAAGAATAGTAGCCGACTGCGTGGCACTTAACTGTCAAGATACAAGACAGTTGAAGCTGGCTACAACTCTTGAAGTTACTACTATCTCGGCTATTATTTTTATACATTGTGTGTGCCCAGCATGGGCATCATTATTCTATTCGAATATAGAATATTATTCTAGAGGGTGCAAGTCCCTTATGCGCGGGAGTAACGTCTCGAAGCATTAGCAAGTCGCAAGGTGACTTACCGTGAGGTATGCACTGAAATTGCCATAAGCGGGAGCTTATAAGGCACCGCGCATAGCGCCGAGACTGCAAAACTCGGTACTGACGAACAGGAACCACATATGAGGCTAACGGCGCCGGATGAGCAAGCACATCTTTGTGAAGTCCAAAACACGAGAGTGAGTGCAATGTAAGTAGATGTGGCAGGAATCGAGGGAAAGAATATGCTCTTACCTGGAGATCTTCATAATCAGGTGTTGATTTGTGGAGAAGTCAGCAGAGGTCATAGTAGCCGATGGGACCTGAGCCGACACCTTTATGGATAAAGTCGGAGTTCTCACGGGTCGGTGAAGGACCGAACGTATGGTGAAGTGAAAATTCGATAGGGAGGCTCAGCTAGCCCTATCTTAAAAGTAGCCGAAAGGAATAATTGGTGCAAAGAGCAATTATTCTATGCCCTACGAACCGCCGTATACGAGACCCGTACGTACGGTGGTGTGAGAGGCGCAGTGTAAGCTTATGGCTCACACCCGTCTACTCGATTAGAGGCTGTTTTGGTTCAACTTCTTATGTATCATTGATATTGTTGTCATAATATCTAATGCTTCATCTTCGGTTATTTTCCATTTAACTTTAGGAGCATGTGCTGTTGAATTTCTAAACATTCCAAAAACCCCTTTTATGAGATTTGAAAATCCCTTTTGCTCACTCTGTTCAGTCTCTGTTTGTAGAGAATTGATTTTAATTAATGGATTTGACACTGATAAAGCTTTATCAATAAGTGCCCCTCCATCAAGAGTTAGGTTTGTCCTTTTTCTAATTTCTTCAGCAATACTCTTGACCGCCTCAAAGACAGAATGAAAATAGTTTTCTGTTATCAATTCAGAGTTACAATATTCATATATTTTGGGGTGAATGTTTCTATTGCCAAGCTTAGATTTAAATCTATTCACACGCTGTTCAGCTTCTGATATAGTTTTGGTAGCTGTTACAGGATTAAACACTCCACTCTCGTTTAATTGTAATCCGATAAATGAGAGCCTCTTGTTTAATTCAGCTCGTATTGTTTCAAATTTATCATTTTGCCCTACGAAGCGCGAAGGTTTCAATGAAATATTTATGAATTTTAATATACAATTTGATTTCTGATTTAGCGTCTGATATTCAGCAAAACTATTGTAAAGCCTTTTCCATTTTGTATTTGTGGGGTCAATATCTGTAAGTCCTGCCTCGGGTATAAATTTCGATAATTCAGTACCTGTTAAGCCTTGTCCTGTATCTGCCAAAATCTTTGCTAACCCTTCCAAAGTTCCGCTGTCTATTGAATTGAAAATCTTTTTTGCCATCTTAATCTTAAGTTTGTTAGCTATCCGCTTTAATAGCCTCTAACGATTGTGTAAACTCAATTCCTATTGCGTATATCTCCCTTATTCGCACAACCATATTTGTATAAGTTAATTGTTTGGTAATATAATCATATTCACCGTTGATCTAAGGGACTTTTAACATTTTTAACATTTTTATTGGTCACATGGGTGTATATTTCAGTGGTCTTGGAGGAGTTATGGCCTAATAGCTCTTGTATAAAACGAAGATCAGTGCCATGTTCCAGCAGGTGAGTGGCAAAACTGTGCCTGAGGGTATGCGGAGTGGCTAGAGGGTTTATTTTAGCACTTTTTTTAGCCTTTCTGAAAATAGATTGTATGGAGGTGGCCGAATAAGGTTGTCCGTCCACCCCTTCAATGTAAACACTTCGCTATCCCCGTCAACCCCTCTAGATCCCAGCCAAGCTCCATCGCCTAATAATTATTCGGAAAAATTTTGTGGTAAAAGGGAAGAAATTTTTTTCTCTGGAGTGGATCGGATATTTTCAAGGGTATGCTTCAGCCACTGGTAGGGGTTCACCTCATTCAGCTTACAGGTAGGAAAAAAGGAATAGAATGTTGCCGCCCAGTAGCCACCGCTTTCGGAACCAACAAACATATAATTCTTACGCCCAATGGCAAGCGGGCGGATTAAGTTCTCGATAAGATTATTATCAATAAGGAAGCTGCCACCCTCCGTGTAAATCAGGAGGCGATCATACATTTTCAGAAAATACCGGAAAGCTTTTCCGATCTTGGATTTGGGTAATGTATCCACGACATTTTTTTCGGCCCAACTTTTCATCTCTTCCAAAATTGGGATGGCTCTGACTTGCCGAACACCCTTAATTTGGGAAAAATTAAGGTTTTTAGACCTAACCTCTTCTTCAATTTCATACAGCAATTGAAATTTACTCAAAGCATATTCCGCCATTTCCTTGTCATTGCCAAGGGCATCAAAAAACTTGCGTCTGGCATGGGCCATTCATGCTAAAAGGGTGATCCCGCGATCTTTTAAATGATTATATCCGGCATAACCGTCAGCCTGAGCAAAATCCCCTTCATAATCGAGGAAAAAGTCATCCGCATATTCAGCAGCACGTTCTTTTTGATATTGCAGACAGGCTACTTTTTCCAAAGGGGCATGGTAATACCACATATAATTGTCAACGGTGCCGCCTTTGCGAGCTAATTTTATGGTCGTTTCGTCGGCCTGAATATAGCTTGCTTGCTGAACCTGATCGACTAACTTCTCATACAGGCATTGTAATAATTCATGTACCTTTTTGAACCAGTTATTAATGGTGGAACTATTGAAGATAATACCATCCCGCCTGAACATTTGCACCATTCGATAGATCGGTAAATGATCAACAAATTTGCTCACAATCAGATACGCCAAAAGGGAGGCTGAGGTATTACTCTTGGGAATCGGCAGGAAATCCGGATAGTCGGCAGTAACATACCGAAAGCGATCATCATCTTCAGGAACCATAAAAACCGGTCGCTTAATGACCAATACGCTCACAGAGGGAGGTGTCACTTCCAGTACTTCTGTAGTTTCGTACCGAATAAATTTAGCGCCTTCAGGTATGTTTTCTAACTCAACAATGACCTCTTTTCTATTGGAATTTCCTTCTGATGAAGTTATGTTTTCATCAATCACAGATTCTCCTGCGAAATCAATCGCAAGTTGCTGGTTATCTACCTCGGTCCCCGGCGCATAGCGTTCTGTTTTTCGATTGGCATACCACTTTTTATAGAAGTCCAAATCGGACGTCATTTTATCCCAATGCAACTTAGGAACGCATATGTAAGAGGCTTCCTGCATATAATAATATATACAATTTTAGCCTAAAAACTGCGTTTATGAACACTGGAGAAGGAAAATCTTTTGTATTTTTTACATTGCATCAACCCAATTCCCTGAAGCATCATCATGATGGTGGCGTGGTCTATCTTCACCTTCTTTTCTTCATTTACCCTTGGAGGCAACTCGATTCTTCCGGATTCCAGCCGTTTATAATAAATAGCAAAACCATCTCCCTCAAAGCGTAGTAACTTGATTCTGTCCCTTGACTTATTGATGAAAATATAAATGTTACCATCTAGAGGGTTTTCTTTCAGATGATTCCTCACAAGTCCGCTCAGACCGTCAAAACCTTTGCGCATATCCGTTGGCTCGTGAAAAAGATAGAGCCTATCATTGGGGCCAATTGCTAACATACTTTTACTAAGCGCTCAAGGTACGACAAAGGAATGTTTGCGGGGAAAAACATTTTAGTGCCATTGGGGAAGTGAAGCTCTATTTCCCCTGGGACCTCCTGTTCTTCTGCCTCTTCAATTTCTAATTCAATGAAAGGGTCCTCATTTTCCTCATACTCCTGCTTCTTTCGTTTCCATTTGTAAAAGCAAGCCAGACTAATCCCTTCCGCCTTGCAGAAATCGGCCGTTTTCAGATTACTCGATTCTTTCTTATCTACCAACGCAAACATTTTTCGTTCCTGAAAGCTCATTTTTTAAAATATTGATGATTTAACGGAAGGTCATCATTGAAATGCAAAAAGGAAAGATGGAGATGGCGGGATGTTTACTCTGTTCTTTTAACTAGGTTGTCGCAATTTTTCGGTATCCTTTTAACCATTTCATTAATAACCCCCTTTTGAGAATCACTCTCTTAGAAGGCGTTAATGTGGTTCGAGGTCAAGTTTGAGAAATGCGATTTGGTAATTTGCGATGAAGTAGGTGATATCTCCTTTGATAAGGCCGGAGCTGAGCTGTTGTTCAATCATTTATCCCTCTGGGCTGGAAGGAAACCAACAATAATCACCGCCAATATGGATATTGAGAGATGGAATGAAATATTCCCTGCTCTTGCCCTTGCCCCTACCCCTAATTGATCGGTTAGCTCACAAAGCTCATTTGATTAATATGGATGGGGAGTCTTATCGATTAAGGTATGCAATTAGTCTTACACAACAGGATTAATTTATTGAAAACATAGTCTATTTATTTTACTTTTAGCGGTACCCACATGGTTTGAGATTACAGAAATGATGGGGATTTTTTCATATTAGTCAGGTTCTTTTCAAGGAATAACAGAGTAACTGGTTAACATATAGGAAATTATGATCCTTGCTTGAGAAATTTTAAAAGCACTTTTATTATATAGTAATGTATAATGCTGATAACAAGAGTGTAAGCTTTTATAGCTAAATCCATTAAAAACTGGACCTCAAAAGTACTTTTGTCATATTCTCTAATGCTATTTTAGTATCCAGTTGAATCCTATAACCTCTGAGAATGTCATTTTAGTCTATCAAATCCACTTTTAACAGAGATCCTTTCGATTGGAAGGGTGGTACCCATTTGGTTGGAGATTACAATATAGGTTGTGGTATGCAATAGAAAAGTTTTCTATATTAGTGAAGGCTGTAGAGATATGCCCGAAAGTGGTGTTTGAGGGTTGAAAAATAGCGGCAAAATTGGTTGATTTAAACGCCAATAAAAAACAAGCCAAAAATTTGCCACCATGAGCGAAATTAATCAAATCCCACCGATTGCGGAAGCAACTCACGATCTATTAACAGAGACGATTCGGGCAGGAGCCAAAGAAATCATACGCCTTGCGGTTGAGGCGGAGTTGGAGGAGTATTTAAAGCAATTCCGCGACCTTAAAACTGCTGATGGAAAAGCCGCAGTAGTCCGAAATGGTCATTTGCCGGAACGAGAAGTTCAGACAGGTATTGGCCCGGTAACGGTCAGAGTTCCAAAGATTCGTTCCAAAACAGGAGCCCCGGTTTCTTTCCAATCGGTCCTGGTTCCGCCATATGTTCGAAAATCGAAATCACTGGAGGCTGCGATACCCTGGCTTTATCTCAAGGGTATTTCAACGGGGGAAATGAATGATGCTTTAGAAGCGCTCTTAGGCCCCGGAGCCAGCGGTTTGTCTTCCAGCACTATTTCCCGTTTAAAAACAGAATGGGGAAAGGAATACGATGTCTGGCGAAAAGCCTCTTTAGCGGACAAGAAGTGGGCTTACATTTGGGTTGATGGAATCTACAGTGGTCTAAGGAAGGAAGATGATAAACTTTGTGCACTGGTCGTTATTGGAGTTGACAGTCAGGGAAGGAAGCATTTTTTAGCGATTGAAGATGGGGTCAGAGAGTCAAAACAAAGCTGGAAAGAGGTATTACTCGAACTGAAACACCGCGGTATGAATGCGCCTAAATTAGCGATTGGTGATGGGGCGCTGGGCTTTTGGGCAGCATTGGAAGAAGAATTCCCTAAAACAAAGGCGCAACGCTGCTGGATGCATAAAACTGGCAATGTTTTGAATTGCTTACCCAAATCGGCTCAACAAAAGGCTAAGGACAAAATCCATCAAATATGGATGGCCGAAACCAAAGAAGAAGCAGATAAAGCATTTGACTTATTCATAGATACTTATGAGGCAAAGTATCCAAAAGCTGCAATTTGTTTACAAAAAGACCGTGATGAATTGCTAAATTTTTACGACTTTCCCGCTGAACATTGGCAAAGCATCCGAACCACCAATCCGATAGAGTCCTCTTTTGGGACGATCAGACATCGTACGAAGCGATCAAAGGGTTGTCTGGATCGGGACGGAATGCTCCATATGATATTCAAACTCGGCATGTGTGCGGAGAAAAACTGGAATCGAATACGGGGCTATAAAACCATTGAAAAAGTAATCAGAGAAGTTAAATTTAAAGACGGCGAAGAGATCAAACAGGCCGCTTAACTTCGACCTCCTGAACACCACTTTTGGGCATAGCTCAAGGCTGTATTTTAAAGGCTCAATTTATTTTTCCCCTAACACACCAAACCAATATGAAAGCACTTGAGAACAAAAGAACTTACATCTTTCGAAAAAAATGTCACCTCCCCAGAGGAACGGACTTATTATAGTAAAATCCGGTTTGGTTGTAATATGCTGATTTTCATTAGTTTAATGTTGTTGTTGTTTATTGTAATAAAAATAATGATAATTAAGTTCATGACAATTGAAGAGTATAAGATTTTAAAGGGTGATTTCGATCACATGGTCCTTTTTCTTACCAATACTGGAACGGCAATTATTACTTATATTTTCAGGAATAAAAAATAGTATTTAGAGAACGAAAAAGAGGCCGTCTCAAAAGTAAAATCTAGCCTCGGAGAATCACGTATTTAAAGGGAGGGTATTTTGAATTTGTGATAAAAAAAGAGGCTATCTCGAATTATGAGACAACCTCTTTTTTATTTGTACTAAACATATCATCCCCAAAATGTACTTCGCCCTCTTTTATTCGTCAACGAGGATCGAAAATTACGCGTTATCATCTGAATTACAGAGGTTTACATGTCTTTGAATAATCATTTTCAATTTTTAAGTAAAAACTAAAGGACTTATACTTCACCCCCTACTCCTTTAAATTTATCAATAAAAGCGACGATCTTCTCGAAGACACTTCGCTTTTTCGTCAAAAATTTTGGGTTGAGTGGACTCATTTTTGGAAGAATCGAATTCAGTTCTGTACCATGCTCACTGGCATACTCCCGTTTCAATGAAGTCATGATATATCGTTTTGCCTCTTCTTTATTCAGGTTTTCATCATCGACCAATTGAGTGAACTCCTTTCGTTGACGTTCTTGTGCAAACAGGAAGAAGGCATCAATGACGCCAAGCTTATCATCAATAGTATCTAAGTCCGTTTGATTAATGAAATTAACAATCAAGCTTTCCTTAGCCCGGTTACCAATACTAGCGCGAATTATGCGACGTACTTCTTCGATCAGTGCATCCTTATCCTTACTTTTCTTATTGTGTTCATAAATCAGCCCCAGAATATAATCCAGATTAATCTCCTGACTTTTCAGAAGGTCTACCTCAAACACAACATCATCCCAATCAATATTTGACTCCTCAGGCACGTTCCCCCCTCTTTGTTTACGGCGCCATTCCTGGATATCATTATAACTTGATTTATAATCTTGAAGATCACGCTCCGCAGGTACTTCAATTTGTTGCATCGAAGCAATATCTTTATCCGTCAAATGATATCGGTTCTTAAACGTCTCCACCGCCTCCGGATCATCCACATCCACATGCTGCAATGCCTTAAGACTTACAAACTCATCATAATTCCCAAGTACGTTCTCAATGCGCAAATACTCACCAAACAGTTTAATGAATGCTTTTTTGTCTGCTTCTGTCTCAATTTTTGAAGGATCAGGGAACTTTTCGTTAAGCTCTCTGACCACAGCACGATACCCTCGTTTGGCTTCACCTGTAACAATATCTTTAAAGCCCTCCAAATATTCCTGATAACTTTTCTCCAGAACAACATTCTTAGTATTGCTGTCTCCAAATAGTCGGATCGCATCAATCGTTTGCTCTTCGAGGTCTCTGAACGTAACAATATTTCCAAAGGTCTTAGTAGCGTCATAAATACGATTCGTGCGAGAAAAAGCCTGAATTAGGCCATGATAGCGCAGATTCTTATCGACAAACAAGGTGTTAAGCTGCGGGGCATCAAAGCCTGTTAAAAACATTCCTACAACTATAATCAGATCAATCTCCTGGTTTTTCACCCGCTTAGCTAAGTTCCGGTAGTAATTCTGAAACTCCTTGCTGTCCACACCATAGTTTGTCCGGAACATTGCATTATAATCCCCGATAGCAGTAGTCAAAAACTCCTTTGCACTCAGGTTCATAGCCGAGACATCAAAGCCCTCATCTTGAATCTCTCCAATAGCACTCTGTTCCTCATTAGCTGCATACGAAAAGATAGTAGCAATCTTTAGAGGTCGTTCACTGTTTTTTTGGAGCCTATTAATTTCATCATAATAGCACTTCGCAGCATCAACACTACTCACCGCAAACATCGCATTAAAGCCCTTACCATTTCCCACTGTGCGATGTGTCTTCTGGCGGAAATTCTGAAGTATATATTGCGAGATCTCTAGGATACGTTCGGGGTGGAGTAGTGCTTTTTTATTTTCCGCTGCACTTAGCTTCTGTTCATCCTTCTCCGTCTCTAAGTGTTTAAATTTGGGGCGGACATCATTATAATCCACCTTAAATTTCAGCACCTTTTCATCACGAATAGCATCCGTAATCACATAAGAGTGCAATTCACTCCCAAAAACACTCGCTGTGGTATCTGATCCAACTGCATTTTCCGGAAAGATAGGCGTACCTGTAAATCCGAACTGGTAATATTTCTTAAAATACTTCTTGATATTCTTCTGAGCTTCCCCAAACTGTGATCGATGAGCCTCGTCAAAAATAAAGACCACCTGCTTTTGATATACGGAAAGTCCTCTCTCTCTCTTTATCAGGTTATTCAGCTTCTGAATCGTAGTGACAATAATTTTATTATCTTCCTTATCGATATTGCGCTTTAGCCCCGCTGTACTACTTGAGCCATTGACACTATCAGGCGAAAAACGCTGGTACTCTTTCATCGTCTGGTAGTCGAGATCCTTCCTGTCCACCACAAAAAACACCTTATCTATCTCCTCCATCTCCGTTGCCAAACGCGCAGCTTTAAAGCTCGTCAAGGTTTTTCCCGATCCTGTGGTGTGCCAAATGAACCCACCGCTTTCAGGCTTATTCCATTGCTTTGCTTGATACGAACTCTTAATCTTCCATAAGATCCGTTCAGTAGCAGCAATCTGATACGGACGCATAACCAGCAAAGTGTCACTTACATCAAAAACCGAATAAGTTAGCAAAACCTTCAGCAGGGTGCTTTTCTGAAAGAAGGTAGCTGTAAAGTCCTTCAAATCTTTAATCAGGCTATTGTCACATTTCGCCCAATTCATCGTGAAGTCATAACTGTTTTTACTCCGCTTCGTCGTATTCGCAAAGTAGCGGCTGTCGGTTCCGTTTGAGATAACAAAGATCTGAATATATTTGAACAGCGAGTTTTCACTATTGAAGCTCTCTTTACTATAGCGGTGAATCTGGTTAAATGCTTCCCGAATAGCTACACCCCGTTTTTTTAGCTCCACATGCACCAAGGGCAAACCATTCACCAATATCGTCACATCATACCGATTAGCGTGTGTCCCCTCTTGTTCAAACTGTGAAATGACCTGAACCTTGTTGCGCGCTATATTTCGCTTATCAACAAGATAAATATTCTGAATACGCCCATCGTCAAATACAAAATCATAGATATGATTATTATGCAATTTTCGAGTCTTATCAACTATCCCATCCCCGGGCTTGTCCAGATACTCTTCAACGAATCGATCCCACTCCCCATCGCTAAAGGTCATTTTGTTTAGCACCTCAAGCTGGATCCGTACATTAGCAAGCATTGCTTCTGGGGTGGTAAGTCCTTTCAGGTACTCATAGCCCTGATTTGTTAAATCCTCAATAAGCTCCTGCTCTAGGTCAGCCTCTGTCTGGTAACCAGTACTTTGCTGTTCTACCCTCGTGTATTTATCAAGAACAATATAGTTTTGGGTCTCTGCTATAGTTTTTTGTTCGGTAATGTTCATATTAAAAAATTAGTTGTTTGAAAGGTCGAAGTGATACCTCTCTTGAATCTGCCTAAAAAGATGTTCTAGCACCCTTTTGTCATTATCGTTTACTGCAATAGTCTCTTCTCCTGAATGGTTTGAGTGACTTGATAAATTAATGATTCGTGAAAAGTATCTATCTCTTGCTCCATCTGTTTCCTCAGGCAGAAGATCTACCCATTTTTCGTGGCCTAAAAAAGTTGATGTTTTCTCCAAAATATTTCTGAGAAAACTGAAATGATATTTATGTATATTTCCAGATTCAATGGCAATTTGTAGCTCTTTCATTAAGTGTAAATGATATGAAAAAGGAGAGTCGTTTGTTTGAGGAGTCAAAGTATATGTACCTGATTCGTTCTTTTCAAGTCGATACTTTTCACATTCTCTTGGTCTATAATTCTGAGATCTAATATTTAATTCATTGTAAAGGACATTATAAAACAGTGGATTATGTGTAGTGATGATGAATTTTAACTCTGACTCACTATCCTTTATAAGATTAGCAATATCAACCGCTAACTCTATAAGGTGATTATCATCAAGAGAACTAACTGGATCATCAATAAAGACATATTGTAAATTTTCAAATGTTTGCTCTCCCCGCTCTTCAGGTTCTGGTATATTCAATATCTCCACCACCTCAGAAATTAGACAATAAAAAACACACCAAATTAAATTACTTTCCTCTCCTTTCGAAATTTTAATATTCTCAACAGGGGTATCATCACCTCTTTCAAGTGAAAAACTTATACTTGTAAGTAAAGGATGGAATCGAGGCGTTAGAATGGAGGTGGTATAATGCTGGAATCGTCTAGTAATATTAGCGTCTTGCCCTTGTGTCCGAAGGATCCAGTCAGTAAAATTATTGGGACTAATATTCAACTTCACATCTTCCCGACTATTATTCCAATAAAACAGATCTTCTGTAAAGGCATTATAATACAATACTCTCGCATTTATAAAATCAGTATCTCCTTCTTCCGAATCCTGAGAATCAATTAAATCCTTAAACTCTCGTGACAAACGTGTCTTACCTACGCCATTAAAGGCGTAGATAAGTTGTACCTTCTTTTGGCAATCTTGAAGCTCTCTTGCAATTTCAGTTAGTGGGTTTGGCATAGTAAGTATTAGTCTTTCGGAAAATTCAGTAATAAATCTCGGTAATATTCATACTGCTTTTTTCTCAGCTCAACCTCCTTCGGAAGGCCTTCGTTTATTGAGGTCGTAAGAGTATCAAAGTCATCAAGTATTGTTACTATTCGTTCTTGTTCTTTTGATGAAGGTATAGGAATAACTACTTTGCTCAATCCTTTTGCATTAATTGCTGAGATCTTTCCAGAAGAGATATGTCTCCTAATTTGATTATGAAAATGCTTAGTCCTTGTGTAGTAAGCAACATACTTGGGGTTTAATGCGCTTCGGTATGAAAAGCAGGCATCATGTATAACAACATCATCATCACTTAGCCATGCAGTTCCTTTTCCTATATCTTCAATCGTTTCCCCCGCCCCTACAAT
Source organism: Persicobacter diffluens (assembly GCF_036244895.1). Lineage (NCBI taxonomy): Bacteria > Pseudomonadati > Bacteroidota > Cytophagia > Cytophagales > Persicobacteraceae > Persicobacter > Persicobacter diffluens. Next base: position 10,060 of record NZ_BQKE01000013.1, on the reverse strand, counting down.
TATAATATCTCCCTTCTCGGCAACTCTTAATTTTTTCTTATCAGTTAATTCTTTACTGACAAAGGATTTAGATTTATCAGCCCAAATTCCGTAATGGGTATACATCTCCCCATAATGGATACAAGGGATTCCCTCTGAGATCATATCATCTTTAACAAATCGTTTTCCCCTTTGAAACTCACCTATCTCCCCCAAAGTCTTCCACTTAACCTCTCTTTCCTCAAAACTCAACAACGAATCACGGTAGTAGCTATATTGCTTCTTCCTCATTGTAAGCTCCGTAGTAAGCTCCGTAGTAAGCTTCGTAGTAAGCTTCGTAAAGGTGTCCAATATCCGTACAATCTCCTCCTGAACCGAAAGTGGGGGGATAGGAACCTCCATTTTTGCTAAATTGCCTGATGAAACTCGTCTAACTTTAGCTCCTGTTATGTATTTTTGTTTTTGTTTTTGGAATGGGGTTGATTGAAAATAGTATGCTAGAAACTTGACATTTTGCCTGTGACGGAACATCATCATATCCCCTGAAATTGCTGTCTGTTCACCCAACCAAGCAAGTGGCTTTAAGACATCTTCATCATTTTCAGATGTTGTAGCAATAAGTAAGTCATTCTTGATGGCAGTTTTCAACTTTCTTGCAAAGTGTTCATCAACAAATGTATATGTATTTTCTGTAGATAATCCATATCGTGTGAAAATTTGCCCATAATGTATTGCAGGAAAACCATCTTCTCTTAAATCTTTTTTCTGAAGTCCATTTCCTCGAATTATTTCTCCAATATCCCCTAAAGTCTTCCACTCAACCTTAGCCCCAGCCAATAGCTTCTCTATATAACTCATGCCTCGATCTCCTTTACAATTAAGTCAATATCAGCCCGTAATGTATCAATTTTCTTGACCGTTGTGGCAATCTCACTGTTCAGTGTAGCAATATCAACCACTTCGCGATTATCCTTCGCCTCTACATACGAACTCACTGAAAGATTATAATCATTTGCGACGATGACATCATAGTCGACAGATTGGGCAATATGGGCCTCATCCGCTTTCCCATCAAACAGGTCCATAATTGATTGGATATGCGCATCAGCCATCACATTGTTATTCGTCTCTTTGCTAAAGAAGCCTTCTCCACTCGCATCAATAAACTGAATTGAAGTATCAGGCTTACTCTTTGAAAGAACAAGAATATTTACCGCAATCGATGTTCCATAGAAAAGATTTGGCGCTAACGCAATAACTGTCTCTACATAGTTATTATCCACGAGGTACTTTCTGATTTTCTGCTCCGCTCCGCCGCGATAAAAGATACCAGGGAAACAAACAATGGCAGCACGTCCTTTAGCTGATAAGTAGTTCAATGCATGAAGTACAAAAGCAAAATCAGCTTTGCCCTTTGGAGCTAGTACTCCAGCTGGAGCAAATCGATCATCATTAATCAACGTTGGATCATCCTTACCAATCCAGTTTACAGAATAGGGTGGATTAGAAACAATCGCATCAAAAGGCTTATCGTCCTTTAGCTCAGGAGCCGTAAGTGTGTCCCCAAGCGTAATATGAAACTTGTCGTAGTTGATATTATGCAGAAACATATTCATACGCGCCAAGTTGTAGGTCGTATGATTAATCTCCTGCCCGAAGAAACCCTCCTCAATAATATGGCTATCAAAGTGCTTTTTCGCTTGAAGAAGAAGTGAGCCCGATCCTGCCGCAGGGTCATAAATTTTATTCACCTTCGTCTGCTTGTGCATCGCCAATTGCGCAATCAGTTTTGAAACCGATTGAGGGGTAAAAAACTCACCACCACTTTTACCAGCATTTGCAGCATAATTCGAGATCAAAAACTCATAAGCATCACCAAACAAATCGATCCGGTTATCCTCAAAGTTCCCAAATTTCAACCCTGCCACACCATTTAGTACTGCCACAAGTCGCTTGTTCTTATCATCAACTGTATTCCCCAATCGATTACTTCGCGTATCAAAATCAGCAAAAAGCCCTTTGATATCCTGCTCTGATGGATAACCCATTGCCGACCCTTCGATCGCCTTAAAAATATCATGAAGGTCCGTATTCAGACTATCATTCGTATTCGCTCCCTTCACTACATTTACAAAAAGATGGCTCGGACGAATAAAATATCCCTTCGTCTTGATTGCATCAATTTTGACATCATCAGGAATCTGATTGTCAGCCATCCCAGCATAATTCACCTCAGGCTCGCCGCCTTCAATGTAATTAGTAAAGTTCTCACTAATAAATCGATAGAATAAAGTCCCTAAAACGAACTGTTTGAAATCCCATCCATCAACCGATCCCCGTACTTCATTGGCTATCTTCCATATTTGAGCTTGTAATGCCGCTCTTTGTGCTGTACTCGTCATTATTTCTATTAAATATATTCAAAATAATGGCTTTAAATGGTTTAACTCGTAGTATGCTGGGATCTAGCTGTATTGCCCTTACGCGTACATAAATAGCCTTCAACCAAAAGCCACGAGGCCAAAAATACATTCAAGGGCGTAAAAAGCGAAATTAAACATGAGGCATTTCGGGGAAAATACGCTTAAATAAAAGAAATTATTATGTGAGAAAATGCCACTATGAATTCTTAATGAAAGAAACATAGTTGACGGAAAATTCATGCTAGGGAGTGCTTATAGTGTTAAAAGTTTACTACTGAAATGAATATTCTTGGAACTAGCTAGTTATCAGTTGGTTTTAAGATTTGTCCCATTAATTAAACTGTGGTGAAACTTTAATTTATTCCTATTTATTATCCCTCCATTTCGCAATACTCACCCGACTCACCCCAGTAAGTCGATGAATTGCTGTAACCGATTTCCCGGATTCCAAATGCGCCATCACGCTATCGTACTGATGGTGTTTCCGGATGTTTTTCGATCCGGGCTTCCGGCCTTTGAATTTTCCTTCCACCTTGGCCAGGGCGATACCCGCAAGGGTCTTCTCTCTAATTACTTCCCGCTCAAATTCCGCAAACTCAGCCAGCACCCCGATGATCATCCTGGTAGCAGGAGTTAAAGACCAGCGATCATTGAAACATACCAATCCCTGATTCTTAATAATCACCTGGACCTTCCTGCGACCAAACCAGTTGATCGCCTTTTTCACATCTTCTGCCTTTCGACCGAAGCGGTCCAGGCGAGTAACCTCCAACTCCGAAATCTTACCCGCTTCAATAGCCCGGATTAATTTCTTAACGGCCGGCCGTTCAAAAAACGGGATGGTGCCGGAGCACTTATCGATGAATTCTTTGCCTTCTCCTTTTTGGATGGCGATGTTCTGACCTTCAGTGGATACTCGGATGTAAATTGCTTTCATTTTGAAAAAATTTGAACGGGTAGGATAGTGCTATTCGGTAAAGATCAAAAAAAATCAGAATACCAGTAAGTTATGGTATTCTGATTTTGGAAAGGGGTAGGGTATGGAATAGATGTTGTCAATTTAAAATTTAGGTGTCAATGTATTTCAGAACGGGACAATTTTTAGGAGACAGCGTTCAGTTTACACTCCCCTATGAAAGTCAGGGGTGGAAGTCCCCTGGTTTAATCGACTCTATGTCGTTTTTACTATAGTACTGTCCAGCCTAGAGCTGTGTTTACTGTTGACCTAATCACATTAAGTGCTGCATTAATAGCCGCTTCTACAGCTAAAATACCTAACCCCTCAATTGTCAACAGTACTATTCTGACACTGCTTTTTTGAATTTCAAGGTAATATTTTGCTTGCTCCTGAGTAATCTTGCCCTCAAGCTTTAACTGTCCGATTAGTTGAAGGTTTTCTGCTAGTGCTTTAAGTTCTTGTTCAGCAAATGGTTTTGCTTCATCCCAGTGATTTTCTAGAACCCCTTTGGCAGCATCTAGCATCTGTTCTAAAATTTTTTGTACGTTTATATCAGCCATTTTTTTTATTATTAATTATTGTTGTCTGTTTTATCCCCTCTTTTCAAAGCAATTTGCAGCTTTATAATTGCAGTAAATGCTGAGTTAAAAGGTTGTTTGAGTGGTTTGATTTGGTCGTAACTAGAAAATCCAATTTTATGTAATGACTCCAAATTATTAACCATTTTATTTAGCTCTTTAAAATGTTCTTGAACGATTCGATTTTTTTCAAATGCCCCCGCTCTTACTTCAAGAGTATTAAGGTCAACTTTGATGTCATCGAATTGCTGAACAAAGTGTTCATATTTAGCATCATCAGTTCCAATTGTTCTTTCAATCTTAACAAAGTAATTCGAAACTTTTTCCTGTAATTCTGTTACTGTTTTATCAGTTATCTCATCATAATCACTAATTAGTCGAATGGAGGTACAACTTTGCGTGAGCATCAGTAGCATCAGAACAAGTGCGGATAAATTTGCTTTTGTAATCATCTTGTTTTTAATCATAATTTTTTGTTTTTAAGTTATTAAATGACATAAAACGATTGAGTAAACTCAACTCCAATTGCTCTTGCTGCTCTTTCCGATGAAAAACTTGACCACTTATACATCATTCTGAGCGCGGGATTTAATACGAAAGTATTTGATATGTAGAGAATTTAAGAAATTCTGTTGCCGAGCATGTGAATCTCATATTAAGGATGAATTCGACTTATGAGTTTCGAGGGGGATTTGCATGGACAACAGATGCTATCTATTGAGATCTACAAATTTAACAGGCCCCATTTAAGTGTCAACATGTTAATACCAGATCAAGCCTTTCAGCTGAGAATGCCCATAAAAATTTTATGGAAGAATTACTATCAAATAAAACTCACGAACAGAGAAGGTAATGCATCTCTCAGGAAAGGAAGAAGAAACAAGCAAATAACATTTGCTATTTGAGTGAGCTATTAAAATGACCTGCCGGGAGGCTCCAACCGCACTGCGATCATAAAATAATTCAACTAGACAGATAAGTCTATATAGTTGAAAAGGTGTCAAAGTATTTCAGGACGTGACAAGACAGAATAACTTATTTTTTAGACAAAGCCAGCAGTGTATCGTCTACCCCCTCTTCTTTTTCCATCAATTCATTAAAGGACAACGTTTTTGATTTTTTCCACTCTTTTATTTCTATAAGGTATCTAGTTGAATATTTATCGAACAATTCAATGATCCATTCTCTTTGTTCAGGAAACCTCCAATTCTGTAATGGAATAATTTTAGGATTCTTTATCCATAAAAATCCGATAGTTTCAGGATTATCAAAATTTAAGTTATTCTGGCTAGTATCAATTTCTGAATATACCAAGGAAAAATTAGTATTTCCATATGGGGACTGTTCTATTTTATCCTTAAATTTAATAGAGTATCCAGTCTCCTCTAATGTTTCTCTTATGGCCGTGTCTTCAACTTTTTCTCCTTCTTCCATTATTCCCCCAGGTGGAGATACTACTAATTTATCCTTTTTTTTATGAATTACAAGCAACATAGAAGGTCTTCCATTATGAATTGATAAAACGAGTGCTCCTGCTGACTTTTTGCCAGCGTATGGTTTTTTTAATTCAATGATAACCTTTTCGTCTTTATTTATGTCAAGAATAGCATATGCAACGCAAGCACTAGCTATTTCAACCATTAAAATAATAAATAGTTTATTCAAATATCTTTCACTAACTTGTATGAATTTAATATTTTCTAGTATTCCTAATAGAGTAATAAGACAAGTACATATAAATACAGTCACAAATGTCCATATAATAATATCTCCTGGAGTTATGTTTGATAAATGCATATTATGTAGTTAGTTGTATAACAGATACGATATATATTTAGGGGCGAGATCGCCCCCATGTCATCAAATAATCTTTGAACATTTCTTTAATGAGAAAATTACATTTGTAAATTGATGATGAGAAACATTCTCTTTATTAGCTTTAATTATTTGTCATAAAAGTACTCAAATGGGAGTAGAGGACCATATCCCGAAGAATTTTCGAAATATCCTGGGTGTGTTGCCATTCTCATTAAATGCTGACGCATATCCTCACAATTATTCAATGGCGTATTATTTATTGGGGTTTGTTTATGTTTAGAAAGAATAAGTGCAGCTAAACCTGCCACAAATGGTGTAGCCATAGAAGTTCCACTTAGCTCAGCAAAGCCTCCATTATTAAAAGTAGACCAAATATTGCTACCAGGAGCAGTGAAATCAAGTTCTCCTCCTCTTGAGGAAAACCCTGACACATTTCCATTTTCATCATGTGATGCTACGGTGATAACTCCACCGTATTTACCGGGATATCCCACGCTATTTTTTGAAAGTTTACCTGAATTTCCTGCTGCACATATCACAGTTTTTCCGTGGAATAGAGCATAGTGAATGGCTTGAAATAGTTCATTATCAGAGTAAGGACCTCCTAGTGACATTGAAATAATATCAGCTCCGTTGTCAGTGGCCCAATAAATTCCATCTGCAACCATTTGGTTTGATCCACCATTGTTTCCCAATACTTTACCTATTAGTAATTCACATTGAGGAGCAACTCCTACAAAACCAAAATTATTTAATCTGGCACCAATTATTCCTGCACAATGGGTTCCGTGGCCATTGTTGTCATTAATTCCCTCATTGGTGAAATCATGTGTTTCGATGATAGCTTCTTTTAAATCTGGATGGGACTCATCTATTCCAGTATCTAATACTGCAACTTTAGTGTTTTTGCCTTGTGTAATTTGCCAAACTGCAGGGATATTTAATATGGATCCTGCCCAGTTAATCCTTTCCTCTTTCGTACTTTTACTTAGACTTTTTAATACCTTATGTAACTTTAATTTAGGTTTTTGAAAAGTAAATTCCGTTTCTCGATTTTGTTTATTTATAGACTTCATTTTATACTTTTAATTATGTAGTACTATAGTTATTGATAAGTAAGTCTTGATTATTGTTGTTTTGTGTTTTTAAAATTGCCATTTACTATTAAATACTGGATAGTTAAGAAGGTGTTTAAATTGCATACTCCATTAATCTTATTAACTGCTCTTTCCGGCGAAAAACTGGGTCATTTAAATCCGATTTTACGCAACAAAATAAGTCCATTTTTTTATTTGTTAGTATTATTTTTAAATAGATATTATTAGTAATAATGTTTATTTAGTTAACGTATTATTTATAATAAAATATTTTTTAAATCTATTTCAAAATGAATCTCTAAATGAGTAATACAAATCAGGTTTTAGTCGTGTGATGTTTAGGGTTAAACATTAGTCTTTTATTTTTTTTAGTACAAAATCCTTTTCTTTCCAAAGGTTCACATTTGTTATTTGATAAAGAACGGTTGTATATTGTTGATAATGAGCTATTCTTGTTTGTGGGGTCAAGTGTAAGGTTTTCCGGTAAATTAATTTTATTTTCTTCTGGTATATAATATTTTAATTCAATCAATCGAAAAATATTATTTTTGCTATGTTAATTTTAGTTATTGGTACCTGTCAGGACGATTTTTCACTAACTACCTCCTCAACACAGTAACACTCCTTGTCCCCAAAGAACCACTAACACTCACCTTAATCATCTGATTCCTGCTGTTATCTATAGGAGAAATCTCCACCACCTCATCATCCTCATTCACCACTTTAAAATCCATTATTCTCCCATCCATACTCACCAAGGCGATTCCTTCAATTTCACCCGCAACTACTGATTTATTTATCCGGATGATATTATTCGCAATAGGGTTAGGGCTCACCAGGCTGTTTTCTTCCTCCGGCAATTGGAGCTCCTCAGTCAGCATTCGTTCATTTGAATCTCCGGGTTCCAGCAGGATACCGGATATTTTGGCATTATTGACGCCTTCCGCTCCGGTATAAAAGCGGATTTTGGTGGTCTGGTGCTGGGCAGTGAAGCTGAGATCTTTTGTGATTTCGATATAAGGACCACCAGCGTCTTTGATGATGTCCAGGTTGGATATTACCTGTCGACCATCAATGTCCACCTGAAAGATGCGCTGCCCTTCCCGCTTAAAATAGATTTCCGCAAAAATGAGCTTTAGATCATAGGATTCTCCCGGAATGGTCGGAAGGCAATAACTGAAATCCCGACCATATCTCTCCGTTTTTAGGGCATCGTTAGTGTTTTCGTCATTATACGGTAAGGAGGGAGGTCTTTCGGAGTATCCGGAGTAGTTGTAGGTATTTTCATCAATTTGGGTGATCCAATAATAGAATCCTTGTCCTCTATCATACCGGTATCTTTTTCCAAAAACAGAATAGCGCTCTCCTCCTTGAAAATAGCCATCTTCCGGTAGGAAATTCCTTCTATCTGAAGAATATCCAAACTCCGGCTGATAATAATAAGCATTTGCACTTAGATATGAAGATGCCCCAGCATCAATATAAACAGGAACCGGAACCGATTTCTCCCAACTAATGGCATTGACTTTGGCATGGTCTAAGCCATAATCGCCCAGAAAAAATCTGATTTTAAGGCTGTCTGTTGCTTCGACATAAAAATTACGTTCAGTCAATTCCATACGATCGCGTAAATCGAAATCATCCAGCACCCTAATGCCGTTGATGTCGACATTAAATCTTCGTTTTCTGGGCGTATAGCTGAAAAACCCATCCTGATAGGGCTCAATTACTTCTTGATTATTTTCTGCCCAATAGAAATCATTAAAATAGAGGCTTACCTTATAAATACCGGCTTCTTTTACCGGGATACAATAAGAAAAGTCCTTACCGTAGCGTTCCGTGTTTTCAATGAAATCCGTTCCATCTCTTGAATAACTTTTACCGGAGGTGTAGTAGCGATCGATCCCCTCACCCAGGTCCATAGCCGGATTAGTCACCGAAGATCCTGCATTTATTTTTTTATCTTTTGTGAAATCCTGTTTGACAGTAATGGCGGAGATCATCGCATTATCTATACCGTATTTACCTGTGTAGCATCTTATATTTAGCTTTTCATCTGTTACTTTGGCAGTGAATTTCTTATAAACTACTCCTTCAATTGGATTTGGGCTATAATCTTTTATAATATTTTCTCCCTGGAGGTCAACGCTAAAAATTCTTTTGCCAATTTTATCATGGTATACTTCCTTGAATACCAAACTAACTTCATACCTGCCATTAGGTATAGGAAGCTGGTATTGGAAGTCTTTTCCGTAACGGTGGGAATTATAAAGGACGTCCTCAGTTCTGCTCGTCTGATAAATACGACTCGAACCTGTAATTTGAAGCTCTGCATCCGGGAGATAGCCATTCACCTCTGTTTTTCCTCCGGCATTTATTTTCAGGTTTTGACTTGCTGTAACCTCCCTCGGACTGTATTCACACAACCAGAGATAGCCTCCTTCAATGATGTCAAAGTAATATTTACCATTGACCTTTACAGCCAGGAGACTGGTAGCCATCGCCTGAATGTCTTCCGGTAATTCCTCATAGTGGTTTTCAAAAGGAGTATCCAAAAACTCGCTGAGTGGTGATGAGTCGCTTCCCTTTATTTCACTTGCGCCATAGCGTGCATCAAATAGTCTCCTGTCTAACCATTGAACATCATTTAAGAGGTAATCTGATACAGGTGTTCCTGGTTCTCGTCCTTCCCCAACCATGAATTTTTCCCCATCAAAATAGGTAGCATATACCTGTTGGAATTGATTTTCACCATCTTCTCCGACAATGGGATTTAAATAATTCATCTTATCATGCCGGTAGTAAAAATAGTTTTCATCTGCACCAAAAACCTCCGGCCAATAGGGATTGAGGTGAAGGAATTCAAATTCGTCGTAATTTGCGCTTTCATACCAAACGTTCTCAATGGTACCGTTTTGATATAAATACCATGCTTCCATTGAATTCATGAGCAGGCTATTTTTATAACGCATTACAGTGAAGGGGTTGAAAGCTTCTGTTTTTTTGATGGCTTCATTTATGGGATCATAAAAGTAGACGTATAAGTCCCCATTGGTAAAAAACACCTTATCATCCCATACGAATAATTTGGATCTTATAGTACCAAATTCTTCCCCGCTATCATAATCCAGCTCCGGTACGCCTTCTCCTTCAATAATGCGATGTATCTTTCGAATTCCCTCCTGAGACCAGGCCTGAAAACCGAGG
>NZ_BQKE01000012.1:20000-29644 GCF_036244895.1 Persicobacter diffluens | reverse complement strand
GAAAAAAAACTGGCCCCGGGACTGCGGGAATTGGTTTGAATCCGCACTGTTATGATTGAAAGGCAAAAGAAGGTTTTCTATAAACCTAATGCATTTTCAGGAGTCATAAGTAGGTTAAGTTTTGGGGCCCAATAGCGATAACTATTGGGTTTTTCTTTGTCCATACTTTTTTGCAGCCCTTTTCGGAGGGTTTTTCATTATGTGTTATATTTAACATAATGTATTTTAGGTGGGGTGAATTCAGGGATTCGCTATCGGAGCTTAATAGCGAATAACTTTCGGATTGAAAAAAGGCGGATTTTAACTGCGGGAATTGGTTGGAGTTCGCACTATTATAATTGAAAGGCAAAAGAAGGTTTTCTATAAACCTAATGCATTTTCAGGAGTCATAAGTAGGTTAAGTTTTGGGGCCCAATAGCGATAACTATTGGGTTTTTCTTTGCCCAAAATTTCGGGAGTGATTATAGTAAGGCACTGAAATCAATCTCCGGTAAGTCTTTCCCCTCCTCCACTTTCGGGATTTCCACCAATACCTCCGGGAATCCGAATTGCTTCAGGAATTTCAAGAACACTTTACGGCTATCTTCTGCAATGAGTTCGCTGTGATCAGCGATGCGATTATAGATGATACCTCTTACATCCAGTCCGCGGTTTTTCGCAATCTCCAGTGTCAGCAGTGTGTGGTTGATACTACCCAGCTTGGCAGAACTTACCAGGATGATGGGGTAATGCTGCTCCTGCAGATAGTCCAGCAAAGTGACGTCCTCATTTAACGGAACGTAGATTCCTCCCACTCCTTCCACCACCACCTTTTCGTATTGCTCACAAAGTTGTTCGGTGGCTTTGGTAATTACTTCCGGATCAATTCTCTGACCGACCATTGCTGCTGAAAGGTGTGGAGAAGCCGGGTATGGAAAGATGTACGGGCAAGTCAGTCCTGCTGTATCAACCTCCTGCATGGGAATACCCATCAGCTTACGATGCACCTCAATATCTTCGGATACCTCTTCACAACCTGTCTGCGAGAGTTTCTGGCTGATGGTGTTGTAACCTTTTTGCTGCAGGAAGCGGGCAAAGAGTCCGGTGGCGTAAGTTTTACCGGCGTCGGTATCAATAGCGGTGATGAATATCGGTTTCATATCGGATGTACATTGGGATGAATGAAAAAATACTAACGTGCTTTCGCAATGATGTAAATAGCGTGATAAGTCAGACTTACTCCTTTGGGGACTTGGAATTGCTTTTGGTATTCGCGCTGGAACCTCATCAGGTCGGCTACTTTCATGGATGCCTGCAGTCCGTTTACTCCGGTGGCTTTGATGTGGCGCAGGACTTCCCTGGCGTTTTCAAAGTAAAGTGTGTAGGTGGTTTCTTCTGCATGCAGTAGTTCAAAGTCCGGCATAAGCTTCGGATAGGATTCGATGGCCTGGTAGTGCAGTCCTTGTCCGGTGAGCTGTCGGATCTCTCTGCAGTTCTCCGGTCCGAAGGTGGAAAAGCAAAGCAAGCGGCCCGGTAACATTTGCCGGTGTAGCTTTTGGTAAAAGGCTTCCGGTTGTTGTACCCACTGGAAGGTGGATCCGGAAACAATCAGGTCCAGTTCGTCCGGTAAAAGGAGTTGTTCAATATCTCCCGGAAGCGGATGCAGGTCCGGTCGGTATTGCCGGATGATGGGCAGACTCTCATTCACCAGGTCATTCCCCCAGTATTGATCGATCTGATCATGTGGCATTCTTCGGCTGAGCATACCGGAACCACAACCTATTTCCAGACATCTCGGATTGTTCTCCGGAATGTATTGCCGGATCAGCCCGGACAGATGTTCTGCCATTTCTGCCTGCACGAATGCGGCTTCATCGTAAGTCTGCAGGCTGTCCCGAAACCGGGACTGTACAAGTTCTTTATTGATCAGCATACCGTCGTCACTAAAGTGATTAACTGTTCCCAATTTTCCCAGGCAGCAAAAGGATAGTGTGCGCCGGGAATGGTGGTGATTTCGGTTTGTGGAAATTGCTGCCAGTAGTGCTGTTGATTGTTGGTGGGGATGATCAGGTCCTGTTCTGTGATGATGGCCCGACGAAATACCGGTGGGTGTTCCTCCCTTTGTTGGACGGCGGATTGCAGTGCGGCCAGCTCTTCCTGCTGATCGGTTACCGATCGCTGTGGCATCGGGTAGTGTTGCAGTCCGCTGCGTCCTCCGCACATTCGAAGGAAGAAACGGTCGCGGGTTTTCTCAGAGAAATGATCCAGCGTTCCCTGATAGATGGCTTCCGGAATTCCGGACTGATCATGGATGGGCTGACCGGTACCGTTGATGGCAATGCTTTCCGTGGCCTGCTTTAAAAGTCCGGGGAAATATTCATGTGCCACCCATACTCCCATTGACCAGGCGATGATCGTCGTGTGCTTATAGTTTTCTGTATTGACCGGGAATTCTCCGGGCACAGACCGGTAGTCATAAACGATCAATACATCGAAAATATCGGAAGTGATCTTCCGGAATGGTTCGGGATCCTGCCCCCAACCTGAGAAAAAAATAAGCAAAGCCTCACTGCCCTGCTGCCTCATCCATTGCGTTTCCATGTGGGCAAATTACCAAAAATTTCCCGTTTGGCCGCAGTGGGTTTCCGCTACTTATGACTTTTGGAGAATATCAATAAAGGAGGTTAAATCTTCTTTCCGGATGTCTGCTGTCAGGGAGATTCTCAACCTGGAACTGCCTTTTGGAACTGATGGCGGACGGATGGGAAATACCAGAAATCCACCGTCCTGAAGGGCCTTTGCTGTACGGACAGTAAGTTCGTTTTCTCCCAAAATCAGAGGTAAAATATTACTTTCACTCTCTACCTTGAATCCGCTATCTGATAGTAACTTCTGGCTATGGACTGAAAGGTCTTTTAGATGATCTCTCTTGGTTTTACTCCTCAGTATTTCACCGAAGACATATTGGGTCCAGGCGATGTTGATCGGGGGTAAGGCCGTGGTAAAAATCAAAGGCCTCATCTTATTGATCAGGTACTCCTGCAGTACTTCATCCATCATGGTAAAGCAACCTATGGAAGCCATTCCTTTCCCCAAAGGACAGCTGATGATGTCGACGCTGTCTATTACATTTTGCTCTTCGCAAATCCCGAGTCCGTGTTCACCCCGAGTCCCGATCGCATGGGCTTCGTCAATGTAGAGCAGGCAGTCGAACTCTTCTTTCAGCGCACAGAGTTGTTGCAGGTCGGCCACATCTCCATCCATACTAAAGATGGTTTCGGTGATGATGATGACCTGCCGGTATTTGCTTCGGTTCTTTTCCAGGAAGGAACGAAGATGCTCGTAGTTGAGGTGTTTGTAACGAAGTAAATCCGCATCACACAAACGGGCACCATCGATGATACTGGCATGGTTCAGCTTGTCGGAAAGTATGAGGTCACCTTTTCCGATAAGCGCCGGCAGTATACCCAGATTAGCGTGGTAGCCGGAGTTGAACATCAGCGCACCGCTTTTCTGATAGTGGTAGCAAAGCGTGCGCTCCAGTTCCTGATAAGCGGGATGATTACCGGTAAGCAATCTGGAAGAGGTCGCACTCAAACCGAACTGATCGAACAGGCTGTCTTCCGTGATTTGGGTATAGAAGTTCCGCAGGTGTTGCGGATCATGTGCGATCCCCAGATAATCATTGGAAGAAAGGTTGAGCATACGCTGTCCTTCGAAGTTGACCCACGGTCCGCCCAGTGGTTCTACATTCTTCAGACTTCGATAGCTGTCCTGTTCTTGTAGTAGGTTGAGTTGTGCTTGCCAGTGCTTATACATCATCTTTTTAATCAGAGTGTTGAAATTACAGATTTCATCCCATGAATCAACTGTTTTAACTCCTGATCAGAGATGATAAATGGCGGCATGATATAGATAAGTTTACCGAATGGACGTACCCAGATACCCTGCTCCACGAACTGTTTTTGAATGGAAGCCATATCGACCGCTGCTTTCATTTCCACGACTCCTACCGCACCAATTACCCGGGTGTCGGCAACTTGTTCCCAATCTTTAATCGGGAGAATTTCTGCAGCTAAAACCTGATGGATGGATTCCACCTGCTGCTCCCAGTTGTTCTCAAGGAGTAATTTCAAACTGGCTACAGCTACTGCACAAGCCAATGGATTACCCATAAAAGTAGGACCGTGCATGAAGACGTGCGGACTGTTGGAAGAGATGATTTCCGCAACATGATCGGTGGTCATGGTGGCTGACAAAGTCATATATCCGCCGGTGATGGCTTTTCCCACACACAGAATATCCGGTACTACATTGGCGTGTTCCATCGCGAAGAGTTTACCGGTGCGTCCGAAGCCGGTGGCAATTTCATCGAAAATCAACAGGACGTTGAACTCGTCACAAAGTGCGCGGAGTTCGGTCAGGTATTGCGGATGATAAGCCCACATCCCTCCCGCTCCCTGCAATACAGGTTCGAGGATAACGGCAGCGATTTCCTCATGATATTGCTCCAACTGCTCGCGCATACTTTGAATATCCGACGGATCCCATTCCCCGTCAAAGCGGCTTTTGGGTTGGTCGGCGAAGTGGTGAATCGGGAGGACTCCAGAGAAGATATGATGCATACCATTTACCGGATCACAAGCCGACATGGCATGGAAGGTATCGCCATGGTAGCCGGACCGGATGGTAAGCATCTTATTCTTTTTCGTATTGCCCTGGCTGTACCAGTATTGAATTGCCATCTTCAGCGCCACTTCCACAGCAACAGATCCGGAGTCCGCCAGGAATACTTTCTGCAGTGGTTTTGGAGTGAGTTCTACTAAAAGCTGTCCGAGTTCAACGGCCGGCTGGTGAGTAATTCCCCCAAACATCACATGGGACATCTTTTGAGTCTGCGTAGTTATCGCCTCATTCAACACCGGGTGATTATAACCATGAACAGCACACCACCAGGAAGACATTCCGTCAATTAGTTCTTTTCCATTCGCAAGTTTGAGTTTACATCCATGAGCAGATTCCACCGGATAAACCGGCAGTGGGTCAATCATGGAAGTATAGGGATGCCAAAGGTGGTTTTTATCAAAGCCTAAAAGTGCTTTCGTATCCATAGTTTAAAAATCAAGATGGGATGATCGGGGCGAATTTAGAGGTCAAAAAGTAAGCGGAAAAGGGATCCGCTTATTTTGAAAGCTTTTCCTGTTCCAGCTTCACCCAGCTTCCTAAAGTCTCCAGTATCTGGTTGCGGTCAAAGTCCGGCATCGAGGCTGATTTTTGATAGATTTGTTTTACCTTCTGTAACAACTCTTCCTGAAGCTGGTGAACTTCCGGAACAGCTGGTTGGTTGGTTTTGCCTGAAATCGTGAACCGATCGACAATGCTTTTCACCTCCTGGAGGTTTTCAATCGGAGTTCTGATCTGACTGGCATGTTGTGCGATGGTTTTCAGATTTCCTTTGCTGATCTTAATATTTCCTTCCAGCAAATCATCTTTCATTTGCTTGCTCAAAAGGTTTACACCACGGTAGAAAACAGCGTGATTCCGAATGGTACGATCACTTAAATTATTCTGCTTCCCAATTTCTTTAGAGGAAGTATTTGCTGGATTTTCCTTTAAAAGAGGAAAATTTTTCCTCTTTTCTGAGTCCAATTTTCCTTTTCTGCCACGAGGGAGTTTTTCCCGCTCATACTTCATTCCAATCAGGTAAGCACGCTTCTCATCGGTCAGGTTTCTTCTTCCTAATTGTGTGTCAATCATCCAGTCCTTTACTGACTCAATATCCTCAAAATGAATGATATTGATTTCTATTGGGAGGTTATTCCTCTTAAGTATAGCGTATCGGTTATGCCCATCTACGATGATTTGTTTGCCTTCATGCTTCCATACGGAGATAGGTTCCCGAAGCCCTTCTTTCAGGATGCTTTCTTCTAAAAGTTCAATTTCCTCCTGATTTGGACGAGGAATCAACAAGTCCAGTTCCGGAAGAATATCCAGGGTGATTTCTGTATCTATACCCGCAATAACTCTGGCGGTTTGCTTTCTCTTCTGTATCTCTTGCTGACTTCCTTTAAAGTCAATGGTTCTTCTAGCCATAGATGATTTCTTTAGCGAGTTTTTGGTAATCGCTTGTGCTGTGATGTTTCGGGAAGCAATCGAAGATGGTCAGGCCTTCTTCAGAAGCTTCTTTGTAATGTTTGAAATGACGTATAACGGTTTTGAAAATCGGAAGCCCGCTGTCCCGGAGGTTTTCTTCTGATCGCTTACTGACTTTCAGTCTTTCGGAATCTGTGATGACGACCCCTAATAATTCCAGGGATGGATTCACCATTTTCAATTCATCAATCGTCTCAATCGCCAATGGAATTCCTTTCAAAGACAAACGTGTGGGAGCAGATACAATAATCGCTTCAGTGGAAGCATTCAATGCATTCTGGGTAAAGTATTCCAAAGATGGCGGGCAGTCAATCAGGATGAAATCATACTGATCCTTAATCGGATCCAGAGCAGCTTTTAAACGGATATATTGTGTAGCGCTTCCGGAAAATTTACGGGGAACCTGTGCCAGGTCGATATCTCCCGGAACCAGATCGAAGTGATCATAGATGGAAATGACCGGAAGAGCCTGATCATCCAGTAGTGCATGTGAAATATTACTGTCTTCATGTTCTATCCCCAGGTGATCGGTCGCATTGGCTTGCGGATCAAAATCAACAATTAAGACTTTCTTGTCCATCAGTGAAAGTGCTCTGCCTAAATGAACCGTTGTGGTGGTTTTACCCACTCCCCCTTTGTGATTCAGAAAAGAGATAATGCGGCAGCGTTTTCCGTCTGTGGGGTAACCGTATTCCTGTTGAAGGACCGGAAGTAAAAGCTCAGCATGTTTGTCCGTCAGGACGCGTTCACCTCTCAGGATTTTACCCAATACACTTACAGGGAGTCCGGCCTGCTTTTCAATAGCGGAGAGGTTAAGCAGTTTTTGTTTTTGTCTTAGAAAATTGGTGATCTGTGATTTCATGACTGAATGAGATGGCATATAGTCTTGAAAATAGGACGAATTTAGCTTTTAAACCAGCCCTATTTGGATAATTTAGGTCTGATAAATAAGATTTTATTTCACCTCAATTACATTATGTTAAATGAATAATCAAACAACGCTCCTTTAAAAGAAGAGCCACTTTACTTACTTCCAGTATTCTCAATCTCTCTCCGAAGTCAGCTCACGCTCCTGGAATCTCACAAACAAGGATAATGCTTCGGGTTTGATATCAAGAAGAGCACCCCACCAAAGGAGCCACTCACACAAAAATCACATTATGTTAAATAGTATTAATAAAAGAAAACCGGTCTTGAAAAACCGGTCAGCTGATTTATATTATAATTAGATCTAATGCTCGAATTGGCAGTAGAAAAAAAAAGCCCAACCAAAAGATTGAGCTTTGAATAACAAACTGGCGGCGACCTACTCTCCCACATGTGATTGCAGTACCATCGGCGCTAAGGGGCTTAACTTCTCTGTTCGGAATGGGAAGAGGTGTTCACCCTCGCAATAACCACCATTAGTTTCTTCAATATTTTTTAGATTCTTTAAGACAGTATTGAGGAGCATTCCACTAAGGAATAAGAGTGTTAGCCTTCTCAAGTTACTAACACATAGCTATGGGTCTTTGCATTAATGGGGCAAAGCCCATACGAGAAAGTGTTCGGGCAATTAGTACTACTCAGCTATGACATCTCTGCCTTTACACTTGTAGCCTATCAACGTCATCGTCTATAACGACCCTTAAAGGAAATCTCATCTTGGAGCGAGTTTCGCGCTTAGATGCTTTCAGCGCTTATCTCATCCATACGTAGCTACTCAGCAATGCACCTGGCGGCACAACTGATACACCAGCGGTATGTCCATCCCGGTCCTCTCGTACTAAGGACAGGTCTCCTCAAATTTCCAACGCCCACCACAGATAGGGACCGAACTGTCTCACGACGTTCTGAACCCAGCTCGCGTGCCACTTTAATGGGCGAACAGCCCAACCCTTGGGACCTTCTCCAGCCCCAGGATGTGACGAGCCGACATCGAGGTGCCAAACCTCCCCGTCGATGTGAGCTCTTGGGGGAGATCAGCCTGTTATCCCCAGAGTACCTTTTATCCTTTGAGCGATGGCCCTTCCATGCGGAACCACCGGATCACTATACCCAACTTTCGTTCCTGCTCGGCTTGTAGGCCTCACAGTCAAGCACCCTTATGCTATTACACTCTGCGCACGGTTACCAAGCGTGCTGAGGGTACCTTTGGGAGCCTCCGTTACTCTTTTGGAGGCGACCACCCCAGTCAAACTACCCGCCATACAATGTCTCCTTTTGGGATTAGGCATCAGATAACCGAAGGGCGGTATTTCACCAATGACTAACCTACGCCTAGCGACGCAGGATCACAGTCTCCCGCCTATCCTACACATCAGTTACCCAATGTCAATGTAAAGCTGTAGTAAAGGTTCATGGGGTCTTTCCGTCCCGTGGCGGGTAAGCGGCATCTTCACCGCTACTACAATTTCACCGAGCTCATGGCCGAGACAGTATCCAGATCGTTGCACCATTCGTGCAGGTCGGAACTTACCCGACAAGGAATTTCGCTACCTTAGGACCGTTATAGTTACGGCCGCCGTTTACCGGGGCTTCATTTCAGCGCTTTGACCGAAGTCTAACGCCCCCACTTAACCTTCCGGCACCGGGCAGGTGTCAGGCTCTATACATCATCTTTCGATTTCGCAGAGCCATGTGTTTTTGTTAAACAGTCGCCTGGATCTTTTCACTGCGGCTTCCTCTTACGAGGGAAGCACCCCTTCTCCCGAAGTTACAGGGTCATTTTGCCTAGTTCCTTAGCCATGAATCACTCGAGCGCCTCAGGATTCTCTCCTTGACTACCTGTGTCGGTTTACGGTACGGGTTGCTACACCATAAGCTTAGAAGTTTTTCTTGGAAGTCTGATTAGGTCCACTATCCACGCTACCGAAGTATTGCGGTACTATCACGTTCAGCAGGTCCGGTGGATTTGCCTATCCGGTCCTATACCTACACGCTTTAACGAACTATTCCGTCAGTTCGCGGGACTTTCACTACTCCGTCACTCCATCGCTGATGCAGCAAGTATTGGAATATTAACCAATTTGCCATCGACTACCCCTTTCGGGTTCGCCTTAGGACCCGACTAACCCTGATCCGATTAGCGTTGATCAGGAAACCTTAGTCTATCGGCGGGCAGGTTTCTCGCCTGCCTTATCGTTACTTATGCCTACATTTGCTTTTCTAAGCGCTCCAGCATGAGTTACCTCACACCTTCACCGCCCTTAGAATGCTCCCCTACCCAGTATAAAATACTGTCCTAGCTTCGGTGATACATTTGATGCCCGATTATTATCGATGCCCTGTCGCTCGACCAGTGAGCTGTTACGCACTCTTTAAAGGAATAGCTGCTTCCAAGCTAACCTCCTGGCTGTCTATGCAACTGGACCGCCTTAGTTCAACTTAATGTATACTTGGGGACCTTAGCTGAGGATCTGGGTTCTTTCCCTCTCGGACATGGACCTTAGCACCCATGCCCTCACTGCCGGTTATATCTGACGGCATTCGGAGTTCGTCAGGATTTGGTAGGATTTGACTCCCCCTAGTCC
>NZ_BQKE01000012.1:0-5000 GCF_036244895.1 Persicobacter diffluens | reverse complement strand
CTTGTATTCGATATTCAGGTCTGAATAGTTATTAATTTCCTCCAAAGAAGGATGCAATACCGCCCTCACTAAATTACTGACCTTAGGGTATTTATCTTCCAAAGTCAACAGGTATTTAAACTCCGACAATTGAAATCTCCGCTCTTTGATGTTCGGAAAATACTGCTTGCAAAGCTCATAAATTCGAATGGAATGCACTTTCCGGAAGCGGTGAACCTGCTCCAGGGTGTAGGTGGTGAAGTTACTCTTCAGGTTCAGCAGGAATGGCTTCATCGCCGGATCGAAACGAATCATCACCTCATCACTCCCTTCTTCTCCCGTAGCGTAGGAGATGAACGAGATCGACTCCCAGCGAATCTTACCTGACGGTTGGACCCGTTCCATCTGCACTGAAGACTCTGTCAATTTGATCGTCGCTTCCTTCACTGCGCGGTATTCGCTCCCGCCAACTTTCCTTCCTTCCGGCTTGCCTAAAATATCATGAATGCTCAATCGGATTTCAATCCATTCGCCGTATTCTTTCCGCTCGTCAATCATGGCCAAAGCATTCAAAATAATCCGTTGCTGCATGGCGTTGAAGTGCTGTCGACTATTCACCAAATCATTGGATTTAACGACCAGTCTATACTTCTCAATTGAGGCTACTATCTCACTAAATTTACTCATAGTTTTTGGGGCTCATTTTCGTCCGGCTTCTTTCGTTTCACTTTTTCCGTCAATCCGGACCGAAACACCAAAACTACGTAATTTTAATTAACCTAACGTAATTATTGTTGACTAAACGTATTTTTAGTTGCCATCTTCGGGGCATTTTAGCTGCCGTTGGGGGCATTTTAACTGCCGTTGGGGGCATTTTAACTGCCGTTGACGTCATTTTAGTTGCCTAAGCGCTTGTAACTATACTGGAAATCAAGAGGTTACAAGCCCCTAAAACAATAAAACAATAAAACAATAAAACAACAACAAGCGTAGTTTTAGTTGCCGTTGTTGTTTTGTTATATTTTTTAAAAGTATAATTACATAAACGAAGAATTAGGCAACTAAAATTACGTCACGAATATTGAAGTTGGGTTCATTTTTTCCGTCGGCACTTAATCTGACTCGGAAAATGACCCATGAACCCGATTAAAGGAAAATCTGAAAAAAACAGAATGAAATCAGATTTTTCCGCAGGATTTTCATTAAAAAAAGGGAGGAAAATAAGCTTACAGAAAGACGAAAAACCAGCTGGTTTTAGCAGTAAAAAAAGGCTTTAAAAAAAGGAAAATTCCGGGCGGATTTACCCCTTAATTCATGAGTTCCGGACTCAGGTAAAACCGGAAAATATCGAGCTCCGAACTGATGACTTTTGCGCGTTCGTATTTGGTGATTACTCCCAAGTCAATGGCGCAGGCAATGGCCTGATCAATGCGTTCCTGAACACGCTTTTTCCGGCGCTGCTGGTAGGCTTTTTCCAGCCGCATGGTTTCGATGAGTGATTCGAAAGTTTGCTCCACAATTCCGGAGGAAGACTGCTCGGCCAGGGCATAAAGGTTGATGATGAAGAACTGCACAGCGGAGGATACGCGTTTTACTCCCAGGGTCTGGGCGATCTGCTTGTTCAGGTCGATTGGGAGGCGGAAGAAGTTCTGCTCAAAATCCTTCAGGAAGATGCCGTCAATAGAAATTTTGATATGCTTGGTTTTCGCGATGGCCTGATAGGCCTTGCCCTGATGCTTGGTGTGCTCAGAGATTTCCTTAATGTCAATTAGCGACCGTATCTTGAGTTTCTTTACATGTACATCACCCTGGTTATACTCTTCCGGAATGATGAATTTCCGGTTGGATAATTCAACCAGTCCGGTGCGTGCACGGTTTTGCCCTCGGGTATCAAAACGGGCGTAACCATCCTTTTCTTCTTTTTTGGGTAAGCCGAAAAATTCATAGTATTGACTCATCTCAAATTCCAGGGTCCATTCATCATATTCCCGGATGTAAGTCATGGCTTCCCGCTCTTTGGCCTGATTGAATATTCCAATGATGGCGTGTAATGACTTCACTTCATTTTCGGAGAAATCGCGGGTCAGTTGAGTGCTAAAGTTACCTGGTAGCCTTTTTTCGATTTCCGGATGAAGATCAATGACTTTAGCCTGTCCGCCTGCTTTAGAAAGTTGTTCGTTCTCTTTTATGAGTTGATCAAACTGCTGCCCGAGTCCGAAATGGTGATTAGTGGCAGGGTCTACTTCCCGCAGGAGCTGGGTGAGTTGGTCATCGGAAAACTGCCGGCGGTTAATGACTTTCCAGAGCTCATGTCCGGTCCGTATGATTCCTTTGTCCTTTTCCTGAAGGAAAGCGGCGACGAAATGTGCGAAGAGAATCAACTGTTTATGGTCACCTTCAAAAGCGGTTTTGAAAGCATTCTGCGCTTCATTTTCCAGGTTTTCAATCTCTACTCTGATCTCTGTGTTCAGCTCCTGTGGCTGTTTGATACGCCCGCCTTCAGTCAGGATCTCCTGAATGGTGCGCTCTGTGAGTTGGTTGTTGAATCCTTGCTGACGCAGACTTCTGCTAATGATATTGATAGTCTCTTCCATGACCGGGTTTTTCCGAACGAACATTTTCAGTCTGCAAGTTAGGCAATTTCATTAAGTTTCATTTTTCCTAAATTGGGGGTGATTTGAAGGGAGGTTTATCGGGCAGCCAAACAGTTAGAAGGGCTTGAAGTAGGTGGTTGTAATCACTTGTTTAAAAGGGTATTAAGTGGCCTGATGAAAGGTATTTGAATAAACAGATCTGATTGAAGTATTGAGTGAATGGCCAGAAAGAAAAAGACTGCCGAAGTGCAGATGATTAATTACGGAGAGTACGAAAAGTGGGACCGGGAACAACTGAGTTTACCGGATTTCAAAAAACTGACGGACCGGGTACCTGCAGAGTTGGATCGGGAATTCGGTTATGTATTGAAGATTTCCAAGGGAAAAGGGAAGCGAATCACTTTTAGGATTGAACATCCGGGAGTGAAGGATGAAGCGGGTAGAGTCCGACCTCCGTTTACAGGAGAAGTCCCGATTAATAAGAATGAATATCTTTTTTATCTGGGAGATTCCGTCTTCGGCCCAACAATAGAAGACAAGATAGGTCCCTGGAGGATGGTAACGTATATTGACGGGGAACAGGTCGCGGATAAGACTATTTATGTGGATCCGGTATAGTTGTCAATAACAGACAAGTATTAGTCAATTGAATAACTTTTGAGAAGGAAATAATTTGATTGATTGAAAAAAAACGGAAATAGTTCTGCGGAGATCGGGATAGTACAGCACTATTATAATTGAAAGGCAAAAGAAGGTTTTCTATAAACCTAATGCATTTTCAGGAGTCATAAGTAGGTTAAGTTTTGGGGCCCAATAGCGATAACTATTGGGTTTTTCTTTGTCTATACTTTTCCGGACGCCCGTTCGGTTCATTTTATTGATTCTTATTCAAAGTCTCCATCACAAATTTCTCCACCTCATAAGGGTCCAGGTGATTGACTTCGCCACTATGAATCGCCTTTATCAGCATCCGATAGGTTTCGTCTTTCAACGACTTGGCTACAGAGTTCAGTTTTACAATCGTAGACCGGAAGTATTGCACTCCTTCGTATTCCAGAATATCACTTTGCTTTTTTGGGTTTTTACTGATCTGCCAGGTGAGCCCGATAATCTTCCTTCCTTTTTTGACCGGTGTGTATCGCACATTGAAGTCCGAATACTTATTAATCTCCTTAATTGCCTTATCTAAGATTCTTACCCTGAATATTCCAAATTTAGAGTAATCCTCCTCACTTAAATGCATGAGGTTTTTAAACTCCAACAGGTCGATATAAGGATATTTTCCATAATGATCTTTAAAATTACGGATAGAGGAAATGTAGTCGAAAATTCTTTTGGTGTATTTACCTGTTAGCGCCATGCCTTGCTGTAGGTTCAACAGGGTGAAATTTTTGGTCAGGTTATCCCACAAAGGTTTCAGTTCATCATTCAGTACTACTTTGATATATCCTTCGTTCTCCTGGTATTCAATCATCTTGAAAAAGGGGTAAGACTGCTTCTTACCATCCGGAAGATCTACAAATAGCGTGGGAATAGACTTCCCTTTGATTCGTCCGGACAACTCTTCACAAGCGGTTTTGAATTGATGATAGTTAATACTCTTATTCGCAACCAGCGCCATGTCTTTCAGGAATATTTCATAAACCGTGTCCACCGTCTGATTTTCTTTGTACATCCCAAGCACCATATAGAGAATGTTTTTTCCGGTTTCGGAAATATTATACTGAGCATTCTGAGCGAAATTGTTATGAACCTTAACAATGTTGAACATGGTAAAATACTATTTAGACTTATAATCTGTAACCCTCACTTATAATCTGTAATCCTCGCTTATAATTTGTTATCGTTAGACTTATAATTTGTAATCCAATGACTTATAATTTGTTATCGTTAGGCTTATAATTTGTAATCCAAACAAGAGTTAATGAGTTGACTATCAGTGAGTTGCAGTGACTTAAAGTATTAAAAGATATAAAAGATTTAAAAGAGGGTTTTAAGATTACAAATTATAAGCGAAGAGTGTAAAAGAGAAATGAAAGGAGTATTGATTACTCAGGATCGTCAGAAATAAGTGATTAGATTCATGAGAATACGCGAATCAAAGTAGCATGAACAGACTAAAATCTTGTTTGGATAACAAATTATAAGCGATACAGGGCTTTTAATAGCGATTTGGTCAAAAAAACAGGGTTCCGGCAGACTTATAATCTGTAATCGAAAGGGATGTTCGCATGTAGTGAATAGAAAGAAGGTTGTAGCCGCGAGGATAACAAATTATAAGCGAGAGTAGGAAAAGACAAGGATTGAACACTCATCAGTAACTGTGATGGCTGCTTGAGGTGATTTCCGGAATCCTTTACCGATTGAGCTTACTTTGATTAAATATTTGTGATCCTTCGCTTATAATTTGTAATCTTTCCGATATAT
>NZ_BQKE01000011.1:0-40323 GCF_036244895.1 Persicobacter diffluens | reverse complement strand
AAGTCACGGTAAGGCATGAAGTATTGTTTGAAGCTCTTCTCTTCAAATGGCTGTAGCCAAGTGAAATCCGGTTGGTTATCGGTATAAACCCCACACATCAATTCGATGTACGGACCATCCTCATCGGTCAGGTTTCTATCCCAGGCCTGGCCAAAATCACCATGTCCCCAAGTCCACTGTTTTTTACCCGGCGATTGGTGGTGATCCGCTACGTGAAGCAATCCACCCTGAGAATCATTTTCAAAACCACCAACAAAGTCATGCTCAGACTTAATGGCCATATAACTTGTTGGTACCGGAACATTCTTATATTTAGAAATATCTACTCCGGCAGAGTAATCTACCTTATAGTATTCTCCTGTAGCAATCGGGAAACTGGATACATCGCGCTTACCGTGGTCAAATACTGCATTTACATCTGGTGGGAAAACCGATTGGTAATCATCGTTCACCTTCACTGCAGGGTTGGCCCACCAAAGGAAGGTTTGCGGGTGGTTGGTACGGTTAAATAATTTAACCTTAATCTCTAAATAGGCTTTGTCTGGGTGAAGCGTAAATCCAGCCATACCTTTGGTACGGAACATACGCTCTACCTCGCTACACCAAACAGTTACACTGCCATCCTCATTGTATTCAATCTTGGAATCTACCGGATCGTAAGTAGACGGACGGTGGTGCTGCGGCCAGTTAAATTCAATACCACCCGAAATCCACGGACCGGTCAATCCTACCAACGCAGGCTTAATCACCTGATTGTAATAAACAAAATGACGCTCTTTGGTCTTATCGTAAGCCATTTGCACACGACCACCCAACTCGGGCAAGATCATGATTTTAATGAAGTCATTCTCTAGATAAACGGCATTCCACACCTTATCCTCCTTCTCGTCCATAATCTTCTCGATTACGGGGTGAGGATAAACAACTCCACTACTACCCTGATAAACGCGTTTCTCTAAAAAAATCGGATTTTTCTCGGGCTTACCAATTCCATAAGTCGGAATGGTTACCGCTTCATGCCAGGCTTTAACTGGTGATTTCATAAGCAAAAAATATTTGGTGTAGGGGGAGGTGAAATCCCCCCTATTTATGTTCTAAAATTGTGTTTTATACTTTTGTCAAGACAGGCTTTTCGGCGCCCGTAAGTTCCTCTTCGATCTCCTCCAGTGACTTTCCTTTAGTCTCAGGAAGCTTTGCCTGGATGAAGACAAAACCAAGCCCACAAATGATTCCATACAACCAGAAAGTACCGGATGCTCCAAAGGAGGAGTTAAGAATCGGGAAGGTATAGGTCAGTAAAAAGCTGGAGATCCACAAAGAGGCTGTCGCTACTGACATGGCTGCTCCACGAACTTTATTCGGGAAAATTTCCGATAGGATTACCCAGGTGAGCGGCGCCAGCGTCATGGCGTAGCAGGCAATGGCTAACACCACCAATACCAGTAGCAACACACCGGAAACTTCCATATAATAGGCTGCACCAATCAAAAGATATATCGCCATCAAGGACACTGCACCTATTTTCATCAATACTCTTCTTCCTAATTTATCCACCGTGAAGATGGCCGCAAAGGTAAATACCAGGTTCACGCTACCGGTAATCACGATATTCATCAACGTATCGGATACTCCATAGCCGGCCGCTTTAAAGATCTCATCTGCATAATTGAATATCACATTGATGCCGCACCACTGTTGGAAGGCAGCCAGTACAATACCAATAATCAGTACGTTTCTCATTTTCGGATGAAGCAATGAAATATTACTTCCCGAAGTGGCAGAGGATTTTAGCGCCTGTTGAATATTCTCAAACTCACTATCCGCATAGCTTTTGCCGCCAATTTTCTCCAGAATAGCTCTGACTTTGCTGCTATCTCCCTTTTGCGCCAACCATCTCGGGCTTTCCGGTACAAAATACATTAATAAGAAAAATAACAATGCCGGAATCGTTTCTGCCCAAAACATCCATCGCCAGCCCATCTGGCCATTCCATGAATTAACAATTTCTAAGTCTGTGGCACCTGCCGCTACAGGCTCTGCAATTTGCCAATTGGCGATCTGCGCGGCCAAAATACCGATCACGATCGTCAGTTGATTTAAAGATACAAATCGACCTCTCAAACTTCCCGGAGAAATCTCCGCAATATACATAGGAGAAAGATTTGAAGCCAAACCAATTCCAATACCTCCTAATATGCGATAGAAAATAAATAAGTTATAGTGATCAGTAGCTCCGGTTCCTACGGCTGATAGCGTAAAAAGAAAAGCCGAGAAGATCAGTAATTTCTTACGACCATATTTATCACTTAAAGCGCCGGATATCATGGCGCCCAAAAGGCAACCGATCAAAGCACAACTCATCGTCCAACCTTGTAAAAAAGGAGAATTGGCGATCTCAAAAAATCGTTCATAGAAAGGTTTCGCCCCACCAATCACCACCCAGTCATATCCAAACAGTAAGCCCCCCAAAGCCGAGACCATTGAAATAGATAAAAGGTACTTAGTATTAAAAAATGATTTTCCCATACGATCTAAAATTTTCTTTAGCTGATTAAACAAACGATGGAATAAAAGTAACACTGTTTATTTGAACCATTACAAAGTAACGGCTTCCTAGAAAGAATAGAAATGGAGGATACAAACCAAAAACTAGATAATATCACTATTCAACCTCTGATAAGGGGTAAAAAAACTTAAATAGTATTTTAACATAAAAAACCATCTTTTAGCTAATTATTTATAAATTGACGCCATAACCCCCAATAAATTTCACATAAATGAAAAAATCTGACGGATTCAAAGACCAAAGAACCATCATAATTCCTGAGTATGTATTATCAAACCTAGAGAATGACACTTTTAAGGGAAGTTTGTATATCACTGATATAGGTTACTTTCCAACAGCTCAAGATCATTTTAGATCCAGAAAAGATGGCTGCCCACAATACATCCTGATGTATTGCATTAAAGGAACGGGGTGGGTTGAAATCAATCACCAAAGAACCCAAATAATAGAAAATCAATACTTTGTAATTCCCCCGAACACTCCGCATCAATATGGAGCGGATGAGCACAACCCCTGGAGCTTATATTGGGTACATTTTTCAGGGAAAAATGCTGCCTACTATACCGCAGCACTGGATAAGGCACGTTCTATTTCCACCAGCGAGGTAGATCGTATCAAAGATCGATTGGAAATATTTGATGAGATTATTGCTAACCTAGAAATGGGTTTTAGTGAAAACACGATTGGCTATTGCAATATTTTGTTTGGATACTTTTTAGCTACCTTTAAGTACCTGGAACAATTCCGACATATCAGAACTTCCAAAGCTGGAGATATGATTGGGCAGAGTATTATTTACATGAAGAATAATATGAAGCACAAAATTTCGCTGGACGAACTAGCTGAAAATGCCCGGCTCTCCCCTTCCTATTATTCTTCAGAGTTTAAGCGTAAAACAGGGAAAACTCCCATAGATTATTTGACGCATTTAAGGATTCAGGAAGCTTGCCAATTGTTAGATCATACCTCTCTGAGAATAAAAGAAATATCCAACAAAGTGGGATTTGACGATCCATTCTATTTTTCAAGGGTGTATAAAAATGTTATGGGCTTATCCCCAAAAGAATATCGGAAGAACCCTAAAGGATAAAAGGAAGGTGATTTTTATGAAAAACCATTCCTGTAAAAAGAAAAAAACTTCCCGGACAAGCATCCGGGAAGTTTTTTTATGGTCCTTAAAAGAAGTACATATTTTACCAATGATGCTGGTAATACAAAGGCTCATTAAAACAGATATGTTTATAGATATCTAAACTTTCGGATACCAAACCATCCACCTTTTTACCGCTTAGGTCCTTCACCTCTTCAGCAAACGCCAATGCCTTTTCTTTGGGCATATAGATGATCTCCTGAATGGTTTGATGCACTAAATGTGGATTCTCGTGGCGCATAAATTGTTTTAAAACCTTTTCCGCTTCAACAGCACCATTTGCTTTATAAAGCACTGAAGCGGCGATGATACTCACTGGAGCAAAATCATCGACAAGTACTTTTTGTAATGCTTGTTGATTGGCCGTAAGGAGTTTTTCATTTTGCGAGGACAAACCCAAAATCGCCCAATAGCGAACGAGCGGGTCACTGCTTTTCAATCCTTCTAGTTGCGTGGCTAAGACTTCTTCTCCTGCGCCCACCAGCTTGGCCATTTTATAAATCGGTTCAAAATTGTAAGCCTCCGAATTTTTGTAGTCAAAAGGAGTGGTCTTTTTGGAAATGGAGTCCAACATATATTCCGGAAGGAAGTGTACATCCTTCATGGCCAGCAGTTTTTCATCCAACGCCTCACTTAATTTAGCCAATGTTTTGGCATAGGCTGGATTCTGTGCCAGGTTGTTGGTTTGCCAGGTATCGGTTTTCAAATCATAAAGCATCTCTTGAGGTCTGATGCCAAAAGGATTGCTTTGTACTTCATTCAAACTGCCCTCTTTTTCATAAGCACGGATCAATTGACGACTCATACTATAATCAAAATATTTTTGCCAACTGTACTCCGGTCTGTTGGGATAAAAATTTCTGGTATAATGATAGCGTCCGTCAGAGACCGAACGCGTCAGGTTGATAGACTCTCCGGAGCGATCCACAGATGAAAAGGCATATTGCTGAGCTTCGGCAGGTTTCCCCAAAAACGGCTTACCCGTCATATGTTCCGGAATCTCAACCCCTGCCAAGGCTAAAATAGTCGGTCCGAAATCTTCAAATGTTACCGGCTGATTAGTCGATTTTTTGTTTTTGAAAGGGTTGAGATGTTTATAGGCTTTTGGGACAATCACTGCCATCGGTACCTGATGGCCTAGTGCCAAACCATGCGATTTGGAACGTAATCCCCCGCCCCCGTGATCGGCATAGACAAAAATAATAGTAGAAGAAATGAGTTCTTCCTGATGTAGTCTACTGATTAAAGTATCAATCTCATTATCTGTTTTCTTCAGGGCGTTATATGTTCTTGCCAACTCTTTTCGCAACTCGGGGGTGTCTTTATAAAAGTCCGGCAATATGATGTCAGCATCCGCCAGAATTTCATCAGGTGCTAAATGATCAAGAATACGCTCTTTATAGTCATCGTAGGGGTTGGTAAAGGTTCTGGACTGATGGCAGTTGTTGAAATTGAAAACGGAGAAAAAGGGTTGATTCTCCTTGCGGTTCCACCATCCGGCCGTTCCGCTGCTTTCTACCCAGGCCTCCTTGGTCATCCGCCAGGCATCCGCATTATTATAATCTCTTTTAGAATTATTGGAGGTATGATAACCCGCCTGTTTCAAATAATACGGAAAGGGCTTAAGGTCCTTGGGCACAGGGTAAGCCGACCGGTGGTGTCCGGTACCATAGGCGTTGGTTCTCGTGCCTGTAATAATCGCATAACGACTAGGAGAGCATACCGCCCCGGTGGAAAAAGCGGCGTCGAATCGGGTGCCCTGATTTATCAGGGAATCAATCACCGGCGTCTTGGTTACCGCATTACCATATGGAGTGAAAAATTGCGGAGACATATCTTCCATCACTACCCAAACGATATTGGGAGGCGGAGTTGGTTCTGACTTCCATGGCGAAATGGATAAAAACAGCGTTGCTAAAATATAATTCAACATGGTTGGTAGTATTTTAAGGGTAAAAATCAAAAAAAGGAATCCTATTTGAGCAGAACTCCGAACCTTCAATAGGATGGAAAGACGTACATCATCGGGATTCCTTTTGATCAAAAAATGCAGAATGGATAATCTTTTTCCCTTCTCAGTCTTCCATTTATTTTTTTGTCAAAACTAATGTGGTCACTGAACGAGGACTTAGTTGTGTATTGGCTGTTTTTTTAAGGCGTTTCAAATTATGTTTTTCGGAAGTTTCATATACCTCCATCGTATAATCTTTCAGGTTTCCTATGCCCTGCAAGGAAATCGACTGTGATTCCTCCGTAGTATTAATAGCAACCAAAACCACCTGATCAGAAGATTTGTAGGCGGAAATCATCAGCTCCTTCGCTTTTTCTTCCATCGTTTTTTCCGGAGCATATTCCACCTCAATGCGTTTCATTCCCGGTTTTACAAAGCGGCTAAAATTACCAAAAGCCCACAACAATTTCGAGTCCATTGGTATGCCATCATATTGGGCTTTTTCATTATCAAAAGTGCCTTCGGTATCCAGATAGATCAAACCGTCCTTATAATCACATTGTGAAAGGGCGGTCCACCATTGCCAGGAGGTAGCGTTGGCCAGTACCACATCGTGGTGAATCAATCGCGAGACAAACAGTGCCGTTCCCATCCCCAAATCACGGGTGCCTCCCTGTCCGATTTCATCATTTTTTTCCAATACACAGTATTCACTCTGCCAAAAGGCCACATCTTTATTTTCCTGCTGAAAAGTGTTTTGTAAACGTTGGCGTGTTTCCACCTGTGTTTTGATAGGCCAAGAGGAGAAATAACTATGACCGGAAATAATGGGGGCCACCTTAGGCAAGTCACCGATATAAGTCGGGCTGTGCGGGTTAAAGAAAAAGGCCAATTGGTCTGCACGATCAGCAATATTTTTGATTCGATTTTCAGCCGTTTCTTTCTGATAGTCTGAAAGGTGCTCCAACATACCTGACTCTCCCAATACCACCTCACAATTCAGGGAACGATCCGACAGTTCTTTCGACAAATAACGGGTCAGTAAATATAACTCTTCATTGGATGCAGGAGAACCTTCCTGCGAGCCGCTATCCCAACCCCACTGTGGTTCATTCATAGGGCTAAGATAATTGATCGGAATTTGCATTTCCCTATTAAAATGCTCCACTACCTCTGCCATATAATGTGCAAAGTCCGACAGATGTCCTGAACGAATGTTGAGCTGATTTCGGTGTTTGTCCGAAAATGCTTTCCCATTCAGGGTGTACTGCACCGGAGGAGAAATCATGAAAGCCACAAAATTCTCCACGCCATAATCTTTGGCTTGTTCCAAAAACCAACGTTGTCCGGCCTGTTTGGTCCAGTCATAACTACCGTCGGCCTGTAAAAAACACGCTCCCCTACGCCATGGGTTTTTAATGCCACTCTCTTCTCCCTGCTCTGTACTTCCCGCGCCCAAATAGAAGCGCCAGGTGCTCAGACCAATTCCTTTCGGATTTCCCTTCGAATCTACCTCCTTACTAAAAAGCCATTCGGCGATTTGATGCCGCTTCTCCAGTGGCCAGTTTTTTCCCACAAACTGACAGCGCCAGGCGTCCGAAGCGCCCCAACTGTGGATGGTCTGCTGCTCTTGCTCAACTTTGAGATTAACCTCAATCCGCTCCTTTTTGCCTCCGGCTTGTGCAATACTTAGCCCTGCAAAAAGAAAAAATAAGCACACCAAAGCATGCTTATTTTTTAATATTTCCTGCCACTGCATACTACTCAATAAT
Organism: Persicobacter diffluens; assembly: GCF_036244895.1. Taxonomy (NCBI): domain Bacteria; kingdom Pseudomonadati; phylum Bacteroidota; class Cytophagia; order Cytophagales; family Persicobacteraceae; genus Persicobacter; species Persicobacter diffluens. Next base: position 32,884 of record NZ_BQKE01000011.1, on the reverse strand, counting down.
TTCAATTTGAGCGATAGCCGTGTATGGCTTGCCATTGTGTGAAGACAAGACACGCAACTTAATATAGCGGCAATCAAAAGTACTTTCATCCATATACTCCTGAGAGAAGAGAATATCTTCGAAAGGCTGATCTTCCTTGCACTGCCCTACTACCTGTGGTTTGTCAAAAGTAGTTCCGTCTTTGCTGATATACACTTCGTAATCTTTCACGCGGCCATTGGCTTTGATGCCATTTCTTTGCACCAGTCGAATTCCTTTCAGCGCTAAGACCTCCGAAGCATCAATGATAATTTCATGGGGCATATCCTGCTCCTGACCACCCCATTCGGTATGCCATAGGGTGGATAAATCACCATCCAATACATTTTTACTCTCATAACCACGGTGTCCCGGCGTACTTTCCAACACCTTCGCGCTTTGCCATGGGTGCTTGCTCAAAAACAAGTCCGTAAGGTCCTGCTCACTCATTTCCACCTGGGGTGCAAAATCTGCCTGCTGGGCATAAGCCACTAACGAACGCTGCATCTGACGCGCTACCGGACGGCTGTCCAGGTCATTGGTAATGTCAAAAGCTGAAATAATCAGGCTTCCTTTACCCACTTTCGCTTCCATAACCCCAGCCAATTTAGCATTACGGGCAAAGTTGTCAATCACCTGAACGATTGGTTGAAAATCAGCATTCAAATCGGAAATATCTATGGCGGACATCTCTCGGGTCAAATCCCACCACTGCCAATTGGAGTGGAAATCTGTCGGGAAGTCGGCCAAGGCGCTGTGCTCAGGCTCACAAAGAATACCCATCGTTCCGGCTTGTTTCGGGAAGTGTACGGGGCTCCAGAATACCGGAACGAATTTTCCATTCACCTTCTTTTTCATATTTCTGCTGGATGGATTGTAAATCACTTTTCTTCCTTTTTTCAAAGCAGCGATTACTTCATCCAGATCATTAGACACCAACACCTCTTTTACCGTTTGCACTTTTTCTGTTGGGTAAACCCACAAGTTCCACTGGTTGGTAATTTCGGTACCATTGATAAAGGCGGACAATTTAAAATTAGTCGCTTTCGAAACGGTGGAGAAATCTACATGGATATCTCCAAAAATATGGTAATCTCCTGCAGCTACCTGATCATTTTTGAAATCGCCTTTGGCAAAAATCTGACCTGCTTCGTCTTTCAGCTCCCAGCGGGCGGTGGTGTTTTTGAAGTTATGCGTTGAATAATTCGCAAATTCCAATACGCCTTTAAACTGCTGATCATTCTCATAAATAAAGTGATCCGTGCGTAACAAAAGCACTGTTTGCGAACAAAAAGCTTTGAAAGATTCCTCCGTAATGATGCCTTTGGACTCCCAGAAGGCATCCAACAACCCCACGTGTGCAGTACTTTGGCCCGGGAAGTCGGTCAACTGCAAAAGCTGAAAACCGGCCTGATTGGGTGTTCTGAACGAGCGCTCTATTTCTTCTTTATAAAGCAATTCTGCCAGTTTTCCGGAAGCCAAAGTGAAATCAGCCGCCTGGTGCAATAGACCTTTTTTACGTAAATCTTCACGGATGGTGATCAAAGAGTAAGGCACCAACACGCCATCGTACTTACTGATTTCCGCCATACGCGGATAAACAGAATATTGACCAATTTCATGTGCGATTAATGGCACCGGCAAGCCATCGATAGAGGCTCTGTAATCATCTTTACTATTAGGTGCAAAATCATTGAAGAATCCCTGACCACGTACCCAGCCATTTTTTGTGATCTGTGTGATATAGTACTGGTCTGCCGGCTCAGCCCATTTTCCATGACCTTTTTGGAAAGTAAAGGCCGACACAGAGTAAAGGCGACGATCATCGGTTTTGCGCAAACCCATCACCATCTCATTCATATAGTCATAATCTCCTTCCAGCTCATTTCCCAAAGTGAACATGCAAAAAGAAGGGTGGTTACCATACTCCTTAATCATTCGGGCGGCTTCCTCATTGAAGAAGGTGTTTGTAGCAGCATCTTCTCCAAAATTAAAGCTCCATGATGGCAGCTCTACCTGCAAATAAATACCCATCTGATCCGCTGCTTCAAATGCCGCAGCCGGAGGACACCAGGAGTGGTAACGGATATGGTTCAAGCCATAGCTTTTGGTGGCTTTCATGATCTTCATCCATGAGGCCAAATCGGTTGGCGGGTGACCGGTTTTTGGATAAATGGAGCAATCCAATGTACCACGAAGGAAGACCTTATTACCATTGACGCGCAAGGCGTGTCCGTCTGAAACGATTTCACGCATACCGAAAGTGGTCTCAAGCATGCTTTCAAATGCTTTCTTTCCTTTTCCACCCTGAATATTGGCCTGTAGTTGGTATACATCCGGCGTAAACTCACTCCAAAGGTATTGTGCATCGCCTAAAGGATATTCCAACGCAATTTTGGATTCTCCTGATTCAAATACCTGCTCAGTAGTCAACTCATTTACCGTATGATCTTTCACCTTTGCTGCCAATGTAATCTGGCCTTTAGCCACTTTCTTTCCCGCATTGTTAACGGTCAGAACAACTTTCACGCTATTATTTTCCACATTTGGATAAGTGGCTACATGCGAAAGCTTCACCTGATCATGAGCCGTGATGTTCATCTGTCCCAAAATACCATTCCAAATGGTTTGCGTCTCTTCCGTGTAAGCGTGCGAAAGTCCAACATCAAAATGCTTTTCGTTATCTACCGCTACGGCAATCTTATGTGTTCCCGGTGTCAGGTAATCAGTCACATCAAAACGGTGTGGTGCGACCAAACTGTTTTGCATGGCTACTTCCTGCCCATCAATAAACAGTTGAGAGGTCCATTTGATCATCTCAAATTCCAGTGCCAATGCTTTACCTTTCCAATCCTGTGGAATCGTAACCTCTCTGTAATACCAGGCCTTGCCGATAAAACTATGCTTACGGAACAGGTGCTCAAATGGCTTTTGGATCGTGTCGGTATCCAAGGCTATTCCTAAGCCAAAAATATCTGTTGTTCCGGGCAATTGGACCTCTTTGTCAAAATCTGTTGCCAGGGCATTGGGATCAGTAATGGTCTTTGCTTTCTCAAGCTTTACCTTCCAATCCCCATGCAGGGACATCACGTCCTGGGCCATCGTCTGCACTCCACCCAAAAGAATGCAAATCAAGGTAAAAATGGTGGCCAGCCCCACACTTGTTTTCACTTTATACATAACAAAAAAATAAGAATAACACTTTAATCATCTCTTAATCAACACATAAACGAATAGTGGAAAAGCCTTTCCCCTATCAATTTATAAGCTAAAACTCCAACAATTAGTGATAAATTCAAATAGAAGAAAAACAGAAAAAGCTGGAGGATATTACGGTCAATAAATTCCAAATATGCCTCTATAGGTCAATGCCTTGATTTTTTAGAATATAAGCTGTAAAAAAATGGCTATCAAAGTATTTCACCCTGATAGCCATCCAACTAATATTAATGCATTCTAGTCATTAATAATCATACTCCCCCACCAATCTTTATTGGGCTGCCAGCCCTCCTGATACATCGCGTTGCGTTGTTTCTCCAGATTGGCCTTTGTATTTCTCATTCTTCTCTTTATATAAGCCTGACGCTTGGCATCATCATATTGCGGATCTTTTTCCGGGAACTTCGCATTCACCGAAGCTAACCAATCAAATAGCTGTGTTTTTAACTGATTGGCTACCTGTACTTCCTGCCCTGCAAGGTCATGCTGCTCTCCTACATCTTTGGTCACATCATATAATTCCAAATGGCCATCTTCCCAGAAATACATCAATTTCCATTTTCCCTGACGCACCATAGAAGCCGGATCTCCACCCTGATTTCCGTAGTGCGGGTAGTGCCAGTACAATGGACGCTCTTTGATTTCTTTATTCATCAAAGCCGGTTTCAAACTTACCCCATCCACGTGAGCTTGTGGCTCCAATGGAGCACCCACAAGGTCCAAAACGGTTGGGAAGAAATCCACACCACTGGCTGGTGTGTTGTTCCAGCTCCCTTTATTGTCCAGCCAAGGCACTGAAATAATGTAAGGAACGCGAACACCACCTTCGTAAGCTTGCCCTTTTCCACCTTTTAATGGTGCATTCGAGGTAGAGTAACCATCTCCGGAAGAGACGCCTCCGTTATCCGAGGTGAAAATCACAATAGTATTCTCCTCCAAACCCAACTCTTTCAGGCCATTCAATACCACTCCAACGGCATCATCCATGGTTTCCACCAAGCCTGCATATACTGGGTGGTCCTGATTTTTTCGTCTTGGAAGTAGCGGATCTTCCACAAATCCTTCTTCTTCATAACCGGCTTTTACCACCTTCTCTCTGTATTTAGCCCATTTCTCCTGAGACGTCTGAATCGGGCCGTGTACTGCATAAAAAGAAAGGAAGGCGAAAAATGGCTCCTCTTTTCCCTGATGGTTTCGCATGAAATTGACCGTTTCATCGGCCAAACGCATCGAAAGATTCTCTCCCGGTTTTCTGTTTTCCATCTTAGGGTTGATGAATGGATCAAAATAGCCCCCTTTCGGGCTACCTACTTCCCAGCCACCAATATTAATGTCATAACCGTGATCCTCAGGAAGTGAACCTACATCGCCACCATGCCATTTACCGGCAAAGAAGGTTTTGTAGCCATTTTTCTTCATCGCTTTCGCCCATGTCAAATTAGACTGGGAAAATCCGTGCTCATATTCTGGTGGCAATAATTGACTAAACTGCCCATAGCCTCTCCAGTCTTCGCCGGAAGCATCCCCTATCCAGGTAGTGACTCCGTGACGTGCCGGAAACTGACCAGTCTGCAAACTTACACGTGAAGGGCTACAGACCTGGCAACCGGCGTATCCATCAGAAAAACGCACCCCTTTATCTGCTAAACCATCCAAATTCGGGGTTTCATAAAAATCACTGCCGGTGCAACCTAAATCACTGTAGCCCAAATCATCCGCTACAATAAAAAGAACATTCGGTTTCTTCTGCTCTTGTTTACTTTCCTTTCCTTTATTGCAGGAGAATAAACCGACAGATAAAAATAGTGCTAAAAAACAACGCTTCATCTCATCAAAAATTAAAAAACTTAATCTATCTCTATCTCAAATTTATATATACAATACGGTCTGTTTTCATTAATATAAAAAGTCAGCGTATTATCAGTAATCGCATAATCGGCTTGTTTTACCGTTTCCATCGGCAACGGTAAAGCAGTATCCACGGAACCCGGAACAAATAATTGATGAGCTTTAATCTCATTAATACTCATTCCTTCTAATTGCAAATCTACTCTACTCCAGCGATGATTATTTCCCACCACATAAACCACCACTTTTTTATCCTCTCGTGAAGCAATTGCTCTCATGACCTCACCGTATTCGTTTATTGGGCCATCTGTAACTTTCAGTGACTCGCCCTTAAAATTATGCGCAAGCTCACTGAACATCTGAGCAGTGGGATATAGGGTAGCAAAATTAGCACTAAATAACCCCAAACCAACAATACTGGTATTTAAAGGAGGCCAAAAAGCGCCTGCATCTGCGCCGGTACGGCCAAACTCGTATACTTGTTCCATCATGACATTGGCGCCTTCAGCATACATTTTATGATCATTATAGTCTTTGGAAGGGGCCCATTCTGACAGGTGAACATAAGGCTTACCCAAATTATCCCGACAACCGTGAATCAATTCTACCAACATATTAATCTGGTGGTTAGGGGAGTTTGCAGGAGGATTGTAGCCGGCATAGGGATGTAATGCACAACCATCAATCAAATCCAGATCAGCTCCAAAAACCTCTTTGATTTTGGTAAATTCTTCCGGATGGACAAAATCACCGTTGACCAACACCTTGAAAGGAGCATTAGGGAATTCTTGGTCAATATAAATCGCAATCTCTCTGGCAATATGAGCGTAGTTCTCCAATTTCTTGGCACGGGTTTTACCTCCTGCGTACTGCAGCCACCACTCGTTGCCGATTTCCAAAGTCATAATTTTTTCAGGAGAACATTTGGTGATCGCCTCTTTAGCCACACTTTTGCAGTAATCAAGAGCTTCATCCCAGGCATCAGATTGAAGTGTTGCGTCCATAGCCTTAACCGTAGGCACTACTATGCTCAAACTTTTCGGATTGGCTGCCAAAACCTGCTCAATAGAAGCGCCCTGAACATCCGGACGGCTATTCCAATCCGGTGTATCATTTAATTTCCAATCATAGAACTCCGATTCCCAGCCACCCGGGAAACGTAAGTTTTGAGAACCTATTTGTCCCAGAACATCCGTGAATTTTGAAAAAGATTCCGAACTGATCACAGACCAGTCATTGTTCACTCCTAACAAATAAGGGGAGATAGGCACAGCATCCTCCGCGTGAATTTTGATGGTAGTCTGTGCCCTGGCACCATTGAATTCACTAGAGTCCTTGGGGACAAAAGTAAAAGGTGGCTCATAATTTAAAGGTGGTTCCTCTTGAGTACAATTACATAAGGAAACTAATACCGCCGCAAAAAGGGCTAAATATTTTATATTAAAATTATTTGAATAATTCATCTATGAAATCCTGATAAGAGATAAAAAATGAAGTTTTTTTGGTCATTGAATTTCGTTATCAATCAACCACGGAGAAAAATGGAGTCAACTCTAATAGATTAGCATTCAAGAGTTGACTCCTCCGAATAAATCCCCCAATTTAAAAATTCGGATTTTGAGCAATTGCTCCCTCGGACTGTATCACGTCCGTATGCGGAATAGGAAATAATAAATCTCTTTCTTCCTGGAAATTATATCCTTTGTTACTATTCTCCTTTTGATTACTGGTTTCAAACTCATCATCTGATTCCAATAAATTATACTTGACAAAAGCACCATCAGGCCCCATTACATTGCAAAGAGCTTTCTTGCCATTATCATCATCCCATCTTCTTAAATCAAATAAACGATGGTTTTCTAAAGCCAACTCCAATCGTCTTTCTAAACGAATGGCATTTCGTAAATCTTTGCCTGAAGCCGTTACATCCTCCAATTCGACTCTTTCCCGAACCTTATTCAATGAGGTTTTTGCAGCTCCTTCATCCCCAACTTCATAACAGGCTTCGGCATGCATCAATAATACATCCGCCAAACGGATTAAGCGAATATTTAATGGATTGGATTCCCGGTTATACTGAGCCGATCTTAAATCCTGTGGAATATAAAATTTCCTGTTAATACGCGCGGATTTGTGTTGGTCAGGACTTATGATATAATTCGTAGCTTTTGGATCTCCAGCCACATCATCTCCGTGCTTCACTATTGTCCACTTCAAGCGGACATCATCCCCGGCATCAATGAATGCTTTTTCCAAATTACTGGTAGGTAAGCCCCAGGACCAACCATAGTCATCACGGGAACCCGTTAATACCGGAAGCCTGTTACCTAAAGTATATTGGGTGGTGCCATCAAACTGAATTTCAAAAATGGACTCCACATGGTTTGGGGTTTCTACTCCCCACACTTGACCGAAATCCGCTAATAAATCATACTCATTGGAGTTGATCACTTCCTCGAAATATTGCTTTGCCTGAGCAAAATCACCCTTCCAAAGATAGGTCTTACCCAAAAGTGACAAAACCGCTCCCTTTGTCGCTCTTCCCATTTGATCAGGAGCATATTCACTTTTTTGCGGCAATTCCAGAGCCTCTTCCAAATCCTGAATAATGAATTCATAGGTTTCTTCTAAAGAAGCGCGGGTGATTCCGTGAGCCTGATCTGGCATCAAGACCTCCGTTACTAATGGCACGCCTCCAAAATTCTTAGCTAACTCAAAGTAATTGTAGGCTCTCAAAAATTTAGCTTCTGCAATTAGTCTGTTAATCAGCTCAGTGTTCTGAACAGGAGAAAGTGGAAGTCTGTTAATCGCTACATTACTTCTAAAAATTGCCTCATATCGGTATTGCCAGAAGTTTTTAATATCCTGATCCTGCTTAGGGTTGCCATAATGAGCCGTACGAATGTAACGATCATTGGGCTGACTGGTATTTCCTGCCCAGCAATCATCAGAAGCCATATCAGACATGATTGCAAAATTGGCGATTTTCCACCATGCCTGCCCATACAGGCCATTGTAACATCCATTTACAAAAGCGATACATTCTGCTTCTGTTTTAAAATAATTATCCAGTGTTTGATCCCCATAGGTCGGCTGGTCTAAAAAACCAGTACATCCATAATTGAACAAGATCAAAAATAACAATGCAAATGTTTTTGACAAAAATTTCATGTAATTACAGATTATGATCAAAAATTCAAATTCAAACCGAACAACAAAGTTTTAGGGTTAGGATAACCATAACGATCCACCCCTGAGCTGATTACCGAAGCGCCACTCATTGCTCGTTCCGGATCCATTCCGGAATAGTTGGTAAGGGTAAATAAGTTTTGACCCGACACCGACAAGCGCAATTCTTTTCCATTCAAAAGCTCCCTTGGGAATGTATATCCAATTTGGATCAAGCGACATCTGAAATAAGAGCCATCCTCAACGAAAAAGTCAGACACTCTTCTATAATTACCATTCGGATCAATTTCCGTTAATCTTGGGTAGGCGTTAGTGCTTCCAGGACCACTCCAAGCCTGGTCATAAGCGCCTCTTCGAACATTCACACGATTCGTTCCGCCATCCAAATCAGACATGGTACTATTATAAATTTCATTACCAAAGGTACCATAAAAATTAGTCTTAAAATCCCAATTTCCATAAGTCAGCTCAATATTTAAACCTACCATTAAATCCGGAAAGGGATTACCAATATAATCCTTATCATCCTCATCGATAATACCGTCTCCATTCAAATCCAAATATCGGATATCCCCTGGTTGTGCATCTGGCTGTAATAAATTACCATATTGATCAGTGTGAGAATTTACCTCTGATTGATCCTGAAAAATACCTGCTGTTTTATATCCATAAAAACGGCTGATCAACCCTCCTTCTTCATTTCGAATGATGAAGTCATTGTAGAAATCGCTTTCTAGAATTGGCTTATCTCCTACCAATTTTAGTGCTTTGGTTTGCACTGAGGACAAGTTTAGCCCAACATTATAACTAAACTTCTCTCCGACATTATCTTGCCAGTTCACCGAGAATTCCCAACCTCTAGCCTGCATACTCCCTACATTCATCATCATCTCACCGTTCCACATCGGATATCCAAGAATTAAAAGGTTTTCTCTCTTCAAAAGCATATCCCGGGAGGTCTTTTGGAAAACATCTCCAACTAAATTCAACCGGCCATTTAACAAGCTAACATCAACACCAAAGTTCATATCTTCCACCGTTTCCCAGATCAGATTGCTATTTCCTAATTGGGCTAAAGTGGTTCCAATCCATCTTTCGCCTCCCAATACGTAATCTGCATCACGCATTAAATCAATAAAACTATTAGCCGGAATATTCTGGTTACCTACACGGCCCCATCCTCCCCTTACTTTAAGGTCTGTTAACCAATCCAGGTTATCCATGAAATTTTCCTCTGACACTCTCCATGATGCCGAAACAGAAGGAAAGAGTCCCCATTTATTATTTTCAGGAAAACGAGAAGAACCATCACGTCTGGTTGATAAAGTCAAATAGTATTTATGATCATAATTATACATAAAACGCCCCAATAGTGACATCAAGGTATAATTTGTAAGCTTACCTGAAACATCCGGATTCATAGTTCCGGAACTTAAGAACCAAAGATTACTATCATTATTCGGAATACCTTCAATATAACCATTCAAAGTTCTGGTAGAAAACATTTCCGCAGTATAACCTCCCATAATAGAAAAACTATGCTTCCCTCTAACGTTGAAGTTATATGTTGCGGTGTTCGTCCAGTTCCAATCAATACGATCAGTAGCGGACTGATTTACAGAACTCATATCATTTCTCTCCAGATTATCAATAAAGAATTCAGGATTAAAATTACTACTTCTGTTAAATACCGTATTCACACTAAACTGAGACATTAAAACCAAACCGTCAATGGGTTTATAGGTAAGTTTCGGGTTAAGCAATAAACGATATACAGAAGTTGAATTCGTTTCTCCACGCTTCACAATACCAGCCGGATTCCAAACCGCATTATTGTTCGATCTCGCATAATTATTATATACATTATCATCAATAAAACCACTAGAAGGACGCACTGGAGTTGTGGGGTCTATTTTCATTACAGAGGCTAGGGCATTAGGGGTATTTTGCCAATTTTCCACTACGGGAACAAAATCAACAGAAAGGTCCAGCTTGGATGTTAAATCCATCCCTACATTAAATCTACCATTAATACGATTCCAATATCCCGTTTCAAAATTGGAATCTTCACCGTAATACCCCAAACTACCACTGTATCTTACTTTATCCTTACCTCCCTGAAAACTTAAGGAGTGACTCTGTACAAAGGAATAGGGTTTAACTACTTCATCCCACCAGTCGGTTCCTTCTCCAGGCAACCAACCTTCTTTTCCATTCCAGTTTGCACCAGTACCATCATTTGCAAATCGGGCCTTCATGACTTTTTCATACTCATGAGCATCTGCCAAGTCTGGTTTTGGCAACATATTTACCCCGGTAGAGGATACAAACTGAAATTGGGTCTTGCCTTCTTTTCCTTTTTTGGTTGTTATCAGGATAACCCCGTTTGATCCCCGCGTACCATAAATAGCCGCTGCAGAAGCATCTTTCAGGATTTCCATACTCTCAATATCATTTTGGTTGATAAAGCTAATATCAGTTCCCATTGGAACACCATCCACCACATATAAAGGGCTGGATCCATTCACCGTAGTCGCACCACGAATCACAACTGTCGGTTGAGATCTCGGACCACCGGAGTTAATTACCTGTACCCCATTGGCCTTTCCCTGCAAAGCAGCAACAGGGTTACCCGCTGTTACCTGTTTCAAGTCCTCCCCTTTCACCGAGGTAATGGAGCTGGTCAGGTCACTCTTTTTCACGACACCATACCCCACCACGACCAATTCTTCCAGCTGCACCAACTCTTCCTCCATGATGACGTTAATCACTTCACCCTGTTTTACCTGCTGTTCCACAGGGGTATAACCGATCATGGTAAATATCAAAGTGGCAGTAGGTGCGCTTAATTCCAATTTGAAATTTCCTTCAATATCAGAAAATGCACCATTGGTAGTTCCTTTTTCAATAACAGTCACCGCAATAACGGGTTCTCCCGAAGGGGACAAAATTTGCCCCATGACTGATTTGTTTTGCTGCGCATAAGAGGTCGAAGAAAAAATCACCCCTATGAGCAATAAAAAAATATACTTAGCCTTCATTAATTTTTAAAAATTAAAGCGATAAAAAAACACTCAACTATTTTTTCAAATATAGCTTGGAACGCAATAAATGAGCATCTAGCTCAAAGATATAGGTTCCCCCCTGCTCTGCGGACCAATTACCAGGATTATTTCCTCCATTTAGTATGGTGACTTCCGGATCATTTTTATCATCCCATTTATAATGAGGTTTAAACCACCATGTTGGATGAGATGCCGGAGCTTTAGGTCCCACAATAAATCGGACGTTACTTGCTCCTGCTTTAACATCAAATTCTGTTCTGTACACATAAGGATTTGTTTCATCCTGAATAAGCATTTTTGGGGATGTCAAATTCCATTCATGATGACCAGCCCAGTTGGTAGGGCAAATTAAGCCCAATTCCACCGGTACCTGATCCGGGATACCACTCAAATATCCATCTGTCGGAATCGCATCCGTTGGGGTATAAGGGGTAATGGAATATTCACCATTCAAAATATTGAACTGAATTTTGCTATAGCCGCTTTGATCTATTTTTATTGGAAGAACCGTCTGAATATCATCTGAGCCAGCGATCAAATTTGTTTCCGAGTCAATTCCATAAACCACTGGTAAAAAACCTGATTTTTGAGGCACAAAATACAACTCTTCATCACCATTTTCAGCATAATAACCTGTTTCATAGGTAAATTCACCAATACGCTCTACCATCATAGGCACGCCAAAAATATTATCCTCGAAAATAGAAGCATCAGCCCCCTCAACAAGATACATCTTTGGATAGTCCGGAATATCAGAAACGATCAACTCAGAGTCAGATAATGCAACATTCCCTTCATAATCTTTTGCGGAGAGTTCAATAGTGTATTCCGCAGGACTCCCGGGAATCTCCAACTCCACCGTAGTACCAAACTTGCGATAATCCCCGGGGAAATCAGTGATAGTCATGGTATACCCTATTGATTTAACTTCCACCTTAACTTCCGTCAACTCCTTATTGTCTTGTACTTCTAAATCAAAAGAATGGAATATATTATGATCTTTTGATGCTAAATACAGTCTTTCTTCCGGTAATAAAGTAAATTCCGGACTTTCATTATCCCCTGTGAAATCAATAAACAATTGATAATCACTCGAATTACCAAAAACATCAAAAGCAGATACTAAAAGAGTGGTCTGAGCATTGTGAATTTTGTCTGTGTTTTTAACAGAATAATTAAGGTCATACTCAAACAATAAATCCTCATACAAATCCCTGAGATCAATTGTTTTATTAATTTCCAACTCACTACAAACTAACATAATATGACTTAAACCGTCATTATCCGTAATCTTCCCTTCGATAACAAATCCAGAAGCAAGGTCGGTTTTGATTTGATTTTCATCAATAATAATTTGTGGGGGTTGTCCGTCAACGAGCTTATAATCCTGCTCATTATTACACGCAAAACACAAATACAAAAAAATAATGTATAGATACTGGTGCCGCATAACTACTTTATTTGGGTTAAAAAATATGAACCATGTTCAATTAATATTTTGCTAATTTAGCTAGATAATAGCTACCCAAAAATGGAACATCGTCATGAAAATATGGAGAATATTACGATTTTCACACCGTGATTCAATGCTTGTAAGTCTATTATAAAGTAGACCCCTGTAATGACTAAAAAAATCATTCCTTAGCTGATTATTAAAACTAATTCAATTTTAAATTAGAAAGCGACATCATTTTCATTGGTGGTTAAATTCGAACGAGTCGCGATACTTCGGTTATAATGAGTGTAATCTATGGTTTCAATTTTGGGTCAGTTCTTCGATGCGACTTTAGATGTTGGTTTATAGGAATGAAATTTGAATACTCAAAAATTCATTGATCTTTTGTTGGTTGGTATATTATAACAACGGTAACTTTTGGCTATCTACCTCTTTTGATTGGGGGGATTTAAGAATAAGGTAATTGCGCGATTCTTTTATCGGTTCGTAAATATTTAAAGCACAGCCTAATAATATACAAATTCGGAATACCATAACTTGCTGGTATTCTGATTTTTTTTGATCTTTACCGAAAACCACTACCCTACCCGTTCAAATTTTTTCAAAATGAAGGCAATTTACATCCGAGTATCTACCGAAGGACAGAACATCGCCATCCAAAAAGGAGAAGGCAAAGAATTCATCGATAAGTGTTCCGGCACCATCCCGTTTTTTGAGCGGCCCGCCGTTAAGAAATTAACCCGCGCTATTGAAGCGGGTAAGATCTCGGAACTAGAGGTTACCCGCCTGGACCGTTTCGGTCGGAAAGCGGAAGACGTGAAGCAAGCGATCAATTGGTTTGGTCGCAGAAAGGTGCAGGTGATTATTAAAAACCAAGGCTTGGTTTGTTTCAATGATCGTTGGTCTTTAACACCTGCTACCCGTATGATCATCGGGGTGCTGGCGGAGTTTGCGGAATTTGAACGGGAAGTTATTAAAGAAAAAACCCTCGCGGGTATCGCCCTGGCCAAGGTGGAAGGAAAGTTTAAAGGCCGGAAGCCTGGCTCGAAAAACATCCGGAAACACCATCAGTACGATAGCGTGATGGCGCATTTGGAATCCGGGAAATCGGTTACGGCAATTCATCGACTTACTGGGGTGAGTCGGGTGAGTATTGCGAAATGGAGAGATGAAGCTGTAAAATAACCAATAGAGACGGCCAGTTCTATCAATTCGTTGTATTTCCACGAAATTAAGTATCTTTAAGAACCATACCAATAATGGATTATCCATGAGTCAAAGACAAGCATTACCGATCGGTGTTCAGACATTTGAAAAACTCAAAGAATCTAATCAAAATTATCTTTACATCGATAAAACTGAACATGTTTATGAGATGGCTAAAGGTTATGGTTATTATTTCCTTTCCCGACCTCGGCGTTTCGGTAAATCGATGCTATGTTCCACGATGCAAGCCCTTTTTGAAGGCAAACAAGCACTATTCGAAGGATTGTATATTCATGATAAGTGGGATTGGTCAGAAAAGTTTCCGGTGATTCGTATTGATTTGAGTGGTATCAATTATGAAAATATTAAATCCGTAAATGACCAGCTGCAAAACTCCTTATCCAAAAACTGTTTGAAGTATGGATTACAATATGAAGACCTGAGCTTAAAAGGATTAGGACCAAAATTGGGGGAATTAATTGAAAAGCTATATCTTAAATTTAACCAAAAAGTCGTTGTTCTTATCGATGAATACGACAAACCGATACAAGATACCCTTTCAAATGATGACCATTTAGCCTCGAATTCCCTGGACGTTCTACGTGGTTTTTATTCCGCTATCAAAGCCTCGGATCAGTACATTCGTTTTTGTTTCATGACTGGTATTACCAAATTCACGGGCGTTGGCTTATTTAGCGGGGCGAATAATTTTAATGATATTACGCTTGATCAGCGTTATGCTTCCATTTGTGGCTTTACCCAAAGTGAGTTGGAAAACTGCTTTGGCGATTATTTTGATCAGGTAGATACTGAAGAGGTAAAGACATGGTACAATGGGTATAATTATCTGGGTGATAAAGTCTATAATCCCTTCGGGATTTTGATGTTTTTAGATAAAGGCGCAAGTTTCGATAATTATTGGTGGGATTCTGGCCAACCTGGTTTTTTAGCCAAAATGTTTGAGAAAGGAAGCTATGAAACCTATGATCTGGAAGGTATTGAGCTGTCCTCTCAGGAACTTAAGCAGTTTACCCTGAGTAATTTGAACTTACCCTCCTTGCTTTGGCAGGCAGGATACCTGACTATAAAAAAGGTAATTCAGGAGCCCTTTGGAGGGAAGAGCTATGTGCTTGCCTCCCCCAACCGGGAGATCCGAATGAGCCTGAATATGCTCTTCCTCATCAGCCTGACCTCAGTGGAATCTAACAGACTTCTGAAGCGGAGTGAGGCGGTAAGAAATTTATTCAAAAATGACCTATCGGGCTTTGAAAACAATATTCGCGCGATGTTTTCTGCCATACCCTATAACAATTATGTCCAGAACAACATCCATAAATATGAAGGTTATTACGCCTCAGTGATGTTCAGTTTTCTCGCAGGTCTTGGGTTGAAATTCCGGACGGAAGAATCCAACTCCAAAGGACGGATCGACATGGTGATGGAAACACCCACCCATATTTATGTGCTGGAGTTCAAGGTAAATGCGCCAAAGCCGGAAGGAAATGAGAGAGGAGAAGCTCTGGAACAAATTCATGAAAAGCGATATTACGAACCGTATTTGAATGATGGCCGGAAGATTGTTCTGATTGGTATGCAGTTCAGTGAACAGGAGCGAAACCTGGATTGGTTTAAGGCGGAAGTCATTTCCTGAAGCAGGTAAAACATAGGCTGAATAAAATGGCACAATACGATCCGAAATGACTGGCACCTATTGGAGTGAAATGGGTGGCATGAATCGAAGCGGATTAACCTGCATTTGTTTGTTAATTCAAAAAGCAAATTTTCATCATTTTGCGCAACATTAATTTTTTCATAAAAGAGCGCAATAATAGATTAAATACAATTTTTTTTAACACACAATCTTTGACTTTATATTTCAAATCCAATTATTGCACCATAAGAGGCTCTTAGAGCGCTTTTTTTGAATTATGATGGTTTGGGTACCTTATTTTTGTTTAGGCCTCTGGTGCGCTTTAAAATGCTTTTTGAGCTAATTTAACTTTGGCTTGGAACAACATTCTCACATTGATCCTTTCTCTTCAGCTCAACAGAATGCTTATAGTGACTTTTTAGTAGATTTGATCGTACACCCTAATCGCTAAAAGATAACTTTAAAAAAAGAAAACTACAACTGTGACAAAAAAGTGATTGGTTTTCCTGTTGTTGTTTTTTTGTTTTAAATGTTTTAATTGTTTTCGGGTTTCAGAAATTGAAAAAAAATGGCCTTCTAGGTACCTACAAGGGCGATTATCTGTGACAAAAAGTATCCAACTGTGACAAAAATATGACTAACTGTGACAAAAAGTATTTTCGTGTGACTAAAAGTATCCTATCTGTGACAGAAAGTATCCGTCCTGTGACAAAAAGTATTTTCAATTTTCTTAACTGTGACAAAAAATATCCAACTGTGACAAATGAGTGATTATGAAAAAAAATTTATATAAATTCGCGTAAAATGAGAAAGATTAATAAAAATAAGTAAAAAGTAAGATACAAAGCGATATAGGGCCGATAAGGCAATTTGGATTTGAAATTTTTTCCTAATATTTTAACATTTATGTGACGTATGAGTGACTAGTTCCTTTGGGAGTAATTTTTGGTTTTAAAGTTTAAGTACAATCTAAACCTCGAATTTTTTATCTAAATCACTCAATAGACACGATTTTTCACTTTTTTGTCACAAGCGGCAATTGTAGCATTATGAATTATTTTCCCAAGGAGTATTCCAATTACAGAATCGTAAAGCATAACAAACTGGTCAACGCGAAAGAGGACCTTTCTCTCACTCAGCACCGGATTATTATGTTGCTGGCATCCAGACTCACCAAGGAGGATATTAGTTTTAAGGAACATCGGATTAACATCAGGGACGTGCTGGGGATTAAGTCTGGCGATCGAATCGGTTCAGGTTATGACCGTGTAAGGAAAGCCGCAATAGGCTTAACCAATACCGCCATATATATTGAAGAGGGAGATAAGTGGATTTCCTTTCCATTAATTACCCTGGCTCAGGGTAATAAGAGGGAGGACTTTATACGAGTTCGTTTTGCAAATGAAATGAAGCCCTTTTTGTTACAATTAAAAGAAGGGAACTACACCCAGTACTTACTTCAGAATGTTTATAAGCTACAGAGCGTTTACAGTGTTCGCTTTTATGAGTTATTCCAGCAATTCTATCCTAAGATACAAACGAGGTCATTGAGTTACCAAAGATTACGGGAGCTTTTGAATTTAGGTACCAAATATCAAAACCACTACCCTTCTTTTAAACGGAGGGTGTTAGAGGTGGCCATTAATGAAATTAATGAATATACAGATCTTTTAGTTTGTTATGAAGAAGTTAGGCTGGGAAGGAAAATAGACACTATTATTTTCAATATTTCTGCTAATCCATCTGCCATTCTGAAAGAGGAGGATGAATTGAACATCCGGGGTTCAATGGTATTAGAGGGAAATACTTTAGATATTGATTTTGAAAATTGTTCGACTCCCACTGAAGTTCCAGAATCAGCGGAGGCTACCGAAGCTTCAGACGCACCGGTTATTACCGGTAATCATCCTTCCTGGGTTAAGCAGAGTGCTTATAAAGCTATGGTTCAGAAATATGGTCAACCGTTGGTGGATTTTGCCATATCTAAAATAGAGGGGAAGGAAAAAGTGAGTAATCCAATGGGCTATTTGTATAAAGGTTTAAAAGAGGAATGGTGGGGCACTGAATGGGAGCGTGAGCGTTTGGGAATGGATAGTCAAAAGAAGCAACAAGAGCGGATTTTGGTCATGCAATCTCAGGAAGAAATGGAGGAGAAACTGAAGGAGCAATTTGGAGTAAATAATAAAAGGCGAAGAAAGGAGATTTTTGCAGTTCATGATTCTGAGGAAGAGCGATCAGAATATGTTTTGGAGTTGGAATTTAATGAGGATTTCAAGCGACACAGGCAATTGTATTTAAAATTTTGGGAATCGGAAGAAGGTCCGAATGAGGATGCACTGATTATGTATCAGGGTTGGTTGTTAAAAAAATATGGAGAGCCAAAAGATTGGGATCTAAAGATATTTATGAATCAACATTTGAATCCGGTTTAAACACGCTTTCAATACTGCACTAATTTTTTTACTGTAAAAGTACAAAATGAAATTTGGGGAATTATTAGCGGAATTAAGGTTTTCTCCGCAATAGGGAGAGGCTAGATTATCGTAAAAATAATATTTCAAAAAAACATCATCAGAAGAATATAGGGATCACAAAACCGAATAATATGTAAATTTAACTCGTTTCAATTCTACACAGGTATTTATGTTTTATGGTTGGGGTGGATTATTGAAATCGGTTAACATTAATTAACGTTAACGGAATATCTATGGATAATCAAGATGAACAGTTCTTTTATATTGATGGAAAACCCTGTATAAAAAACGGCAAGAAGATTATTTTTGGTCGGGAATGTAACTATTGTGGTAACTTGTTTTTTCCTTCCCGAGCTAATAATTACTATTGTAGTAATTCCTGTAAAGTTCAAAAATGCTATGAGCGTCATCCGGAGCGTTACGCCGATAGGTTTAATAAAACGGCTTTTTCATTTCCCAACTTGAATCAGAATAATGACATTCAGGATTTGCTCCAGCAACTAAACGGAATGAGTGAATCAATGGATAAAATCATCAACAGCAATGAATATAAGTCCGGGGGGATACCGGAAAATAGGTTGATAGAAATTCGGAACCAACATAAAGAAGAGTTGATCCAAATGAATTCGAAGCTCTCTCATGTTATTCAGGATTTGGAAGCAAATAAAAAAGAAACATTGAAATTTCAATGGACCAGAGTGGCTGAAAATTTTGTGGGTACAGCAGCATTTAGTGGAGTAAAATCTTTCGCTACTCCTGATAAAAAGAAACCCATGACGCGCGCTGATGGTGATCGTATTTTGGAACTTCTTGAAGCTAATCATCAGAGCGAAACTTTGATGAAAAATTATATGAAGGGCATGTACGCTCAGCTTCAAAAACTTTCCAGGATTTTACGAGGGTATGATGATAGTCTTGATGCCATGCTTTGATAGTAAAGCATTTTGCCCTAAATGATAGTCAAAGGTGATGGAGGTTTTTATTCCGCTCCAATTTTGATCGAATTAACCTGAATTATGCATCGATAGGTTTAATGAATACAACTCAGGAATTACTTTGTAATATATTTCAAATGCTGCTGCTAATTTTTTATAACCCAAATTAGGTGAGTATCTTTTTTCTCGCTCATCTGCTTCCTTGAAAAATGTCAAAATAACGAACTAATCCTTCATTTTTTTTCCTTACAACCAATCGAGGATTTAAGCAGGCATTATTTAGGTTGAAGCGTCCACAAAATTTGTGGACGAGGATTGTTTTGTGTAAAAAAAATACCATATCTTAGCATTTGTACAGGAATAAAGATTGTTTGTGTAAATTTTTTATCATCATCCACAAAATTTGTGGACGGAATAAGGCTTATGGATTTAGAACTATTAACGCTCGGATTATCCAGATGGGTGCAAGTCAACAAAAGACTAATTAACATTTCCCTCCTGGTAGAGGAAACCAATACTGCAAGGAGTACCATTCAAAAAGTACTTAATGAGGAAACTGTATTTGGGCCTGCTCATTATGAAAAGATTTTTCCATTTCTGGCTAAATTTTATAAGGTTACTCAGGATGATTTATTGGATTTGGTAAAACCAAAAGCAAAGATCATTGCCATTTGGAATCAGAAAGGAGGAGTAGGAAAGTCCACTTGTTCTAATCATATCTGTGGGCAGCTTGTCGCAAAGGGGAAAAAAGTACTATTAATTGACTCGGATTATCAAGGTAACACTACCCGTAACTTTTCCATCTCAAAAGAAGACAGTCCGCACGATCTATTCGATGTACTGACGAAGCAAATCGACATCCGAGACGCTATAGTTCCGGCAAAATATGTGAGTGGGTTAGATATTTTACCCTCTTATGGAAAGATGGTGGAATTTGAAACCACGCCAATTTTAACAGTGAATGAAAAAATTCGATCTTATGAAGAGCCTATTCAGTCGGTATCCAGAGATTATGATTTTATCATTTTTGATATGCGCCCCACCATGCGCGACTGTCATTCAGATCCTATATTCTTAGTGGCAGAGTATATGTTTATGGTGATGAACCCTTCTTCTATGTCGTGGGATGGATATATTATGGCGCAAGAATATTTACGTCGTTGTTATCGGGATAATATGAATTTGAAATTCGGTGGAGCATTTTTTAACCGCATCCGATCGAATGTACAATATGAGATAGATTCCATGCTGGCGGTAGCCTCCGCTATTGAAAAAGATGGCACCTATGTTTTTGAAAATGGCATAAAAGAGAGTGTGGGGGCAAAAAAATCTTTTGAGCTTTACTTCCGGGACACTTCCAGCTTCTGTAATGCCTTTGAGAATGGAGAAATAGAGGGGATTAATAAAGGACAGGTGAAAGCGATATTTGATATGAATGGAGATTTTTCCGAATTGACAGAAGAGATATTAGCGGTAATTAACAAATACGAAAATGAAAATCAATAAGCGCAGTACATCATCAAATCCACTTCAGAACACTAATTTAATGGCACGTTCTGAAGCCGCGAAGGAATATAAAAAATACGGGATGATTTCTGCAGAAGAGTTAATTACCCTTCCGGAAATTGAATCTCATATCGCCCTATTATCAGAACAAGAGGTAACGCTTTTAAAAGAGGATATACAACATAGAGGAATTGTGGATCCTTTAGCTACCTTCAAGGATGCCACAGGGAAGGTGATTTTAGTCGATGGGCACCATCGATTAAAATGTGTAAAGACGCTATTCCTAGAGAAAAAATTAACGGATGATAAGATACCCGTCTTTGAAGTGGAAGAGCTGAAGGGAATCTCGCTTCAATCGCTGGATCCGGTTTTTGCTTATATGAATAAAAAGCAGATGGCTCGCCGGAATATCAGTGCCAACTACAAAACGTATTTAATGGGGCAGGAATATGTAGCGGCACAAGATAGGGGAGAAACCGATTTGTTAAAAACCTTTGCTAAACGATATCACTGCCATGAAAATACCATATCCAATGCGGTCCTGTACTTCAAAGGAGCGAGTATTTTAAAGTCTCGTTTGGAAGAAGCTGAATTCCAGGCATTGATTGGGGTGAGTGATGAAAAAGCACCTTATACCAAAGCGGAAGTAATGGCGATTGGTAAAACGAATGGGGTAGAGGAGAGCCCCAAGCCAAAACAATCAAAAACTTTTATCGAGAAAACCAGCAAAAGTGTAGAAAGCACTTTTCTGAAAATTGCTAAACACAAAAATCAGGAGGAAAAGAAGGCGCTAATTGAGCAGATTAAAAGAATGATTCAGGCATTGGAAGAGGAGTTATAGATATAAGATCGCCCTTTCCTTGAAAATCAAGGCATTCCCATAATATAGAATGTATTTTACACTCATTAGGAGCGTGTTATCAAGCATGAAAAAATTTCCTATCGGCATATCGGACTTTAAGGAATTAATCAATAGTGAATCTTATTATGTAGATAAAACCCTATTGTTAGAAGAGTTTTTGGTGGTCAACACTAACAACGTGTTTCTGGTTCCTCGTCCTCGCCGTTTTGGGAAAACGCTTAATATGAGCATGATTCATTGTTTTTTGGATGTGGATCATGCTGAAGAAAACAGGCCGTTATTCGAGACTTTAAAGGTGCAAAATTCAACAGCATGGCCGCTTCAGGGGAAATTTCCGGTTATTTTTCTATCCTTCAAAGACTGGAAGCAATCCACTTTTGAAAAATCCATTAACTCCCTCCGCTTGCTTCTACAGGATTTTTTGGTTGAGAAAATGCCTTACCTGTTGACTTCCGATAAAGTATTGAAGCTTCATCGGGATTATTTTAATTCCATAGTGGAAGGAGAGATAAAAGAAGAAGCGCTGGAGTTGTGCCTGCAACGTTTAATCATAGCACTGAAAGCCTATCATGGCGTTAAACCGGTGGTTTTGATTGATGAATATGATTCTCCTATTTTGTATGCGCATGAATATGGTTACCGGGAGGAGATGGTAAATTTCCTGAGAGGATTTTTCTCTAAAGGACTGAAAGATAATAGCGAATATCATAAAGCCATGGTCACTGGTATTCTCCGGGTGGCTAAAGAAAATATTTTTTCGGGATTGAATAATATGGTGGTATCCACCGTAGTGGATCTGGACTTTTCAGATAAGTTTGGCCTGACCGAGTCCGAGGTGGATCAACTACTTTCGGATTTTAAATTATCAGAGCAAAAAAAGGAAATTGACCGATGGTATAATGGTTATACTTTTGGATTAACAAAGAAAATCTATAATCCATGGTCCATTATCAACTATTTAAGTTATCCTGATCGGGGTCTTCGTTCGTTCTGGGCGAACACTTCCAAACACCAATTATTGCAGGAACTTTTACCGAGAGTAGACCGGAAAACAAGCCAGATGCTGGTCGCATTGATGAACCGGCAATCCATCGAATCGCTGATAAGTGCCGATACTATATTTGAGTCTTTGGAAAGAGCCGAGACCCAAACCGTGCTGGGCTTACTCCTTTTTAGCGGTTACCTGACTGTAGAGGAGATGCCGATGAAAGACGGGGTGAGTGAATTGTCCCGTATTCCGGCCAGATTACGGGTACCGAATGAAGAGGTGTTTACGGTATATGAAAAACTGCTTCAGCAATTTCTGAATTCTGCAGAAGAATATGTTCAGGGATCAGATTTACTAGAAGCTTTGCTTAATCAGGATTTTGATAGTTTTTCCGATTGTCTGAAGGATTACCTGTTAAATTCATTCAGTTATTTTGATGTCACTAATCAACGTCAGTCAGAAAAGATTTACCATGCTTTCATCCTTGGATTGATGGCGCATCTGACGGATAAGTACGTGGTAAAATCCAATCCTGAATCCGGATATGGACGTGCAGATATGATTATCTACCCCAAAGACCCTGATGACAAAAAAGGCTGGATTTTTGAATTCAAACGCGGAGTTACCGGAAAAGAAAGCCTGCAAGAAAGAGCCGAAGAAGCACTGCAACAAATTGAAAACTCTCAATATGCGGCCATGCTTCAACAACAGGGACGATCAAAAGTGATGAAACTCGGAATTGCTTTTGACGGGAAGAAAGTGGTTTGTTTGGAAGGGTAGGGGTTAAAATCCTATCGACTGGTCAACGAAAACATCGGCAGGTACATCGTAATCAATTTAAAACCGACAATCCCGCCCAGAAAAACTATCATCAGGGGTTCTAAAACCGTATTGAGTGTAGAAGTTTTCATGTCAATTTCATCAGTGTAGTGCTTATGTAGCTTATTAAAAAACTGTTCAATTTGATTTAAGGTAAAACGCATCAGGATATTATGTATATGAGGTCGTTATAATCCATTTAGGCTTTGTGTCCTCTTTTTTATTATTGAGTTTATTATCCAGTCTAGAAATTATTTGGAGTGCAATTTTTTGCAGAATATTTAGGTTTTCAGCGGAATTATCAGTCCTGGACCTAAAAGTGTCTTCATTAAATGTTACATCTAAATGCCAATTCAATTGATTCTCTATACTCCAATGTTCTCTCGATAATAAATTGTAGTATTTTAGGTCTGAAATTTCTTCTGAACTTATTTAGAATTTGACTTGTTTGCTTTCATGCCCTTTTGTATTTCGAATACTCTCAATTCTAACAATAGTTTTCACGCATATACGCCATTAAATTTATTGAGCATTTGCGCTCTTCATACCTTCCAAGTTCTTTTTCAACAATTAAGTCAAATTTTTTGGGGTTATGGCATATGAATGCACCCTTAACTATCTGATGACTTTTTTCGAATTCTATTTGATTTCGTGAAACTCCTTTTAGTTTATTTGCCATCTAAAATCACTTGCGGTTCATTTATAATATACAGCAATTGTAGCCGATCTTCTTTAAGGCTATATAATAGAGATTCTGGCCGTAATTTCTGTAGAACTCGATTAAATGTATCATGAGGCGGGATGTTATTAGATAAGTCAAGAAATTCGCTCTACTATATATAATTTTGCTCGCAGAAAATTTCCATATCTTCAAAATCATCGCTAAAGCGATAAAAGGGACATTTTTTAATGGATGAAGACATTTCCACTCCTGACGAGGGTCTTCAACTTCTAAAAAAGGCAGTTGGTGTATTCATAAACAAAAATGAACCAACTTTTCAATAATTTAAATTTAGTGTGTTTGCCTTATAGCGTCCATTAAAGCCCAAATATTCTCTATTTTTTAATCTATAATTATTGGCCTACTTTGTCTACTTCCGGATCCAATATGTCGGAATAGAAATTTAAATGCATATTTTTTTAGTGAGTATATGAATATTTTTCGAATCAAAAGTGATCTACAATTAGTGTGGAAGCGATTCGTGGCCTATAGATCAGGCTTAGTTTCAAGCTACCGGATGTTAGGTGCGCTGCTGTTTTTATGTCAATTTATGGGTTGTACTCATTCAAACTCTTCCGAAATTGATCTTTCGGGCAATTGGCGTTTTCAGATCGATAGTCTGGATGTTGGTATTTCGGAACAATGGTATGCCAGGGTGCTTGATGATAATATTATTCTTCCGGGTTCGATGCAGGAGCAGCATTTTGGGGATCCGGTTGGGTTCGATACCAAATTTACAGGTAATATCTGGAAAGAATATGAGGACGGAAATCAATGGTATAATGATGAAAATTATGCCCCATTCTTGGGAGATGATAAATTTAGATTTCCATTTTGGTTAGTTTCAGATTTTCATTATACGGGTCGGGCGTGGTACCAAAAGGAGGTAACCGTTCCTGACGAATGGGAAGGAAAATGCGTCGAATTGATGTTAGAAAGACCCCATTGGGAATCTTCTGTTTGGGTAAATGGTGAATTTTTAGGGAGGAGTAACGCTTTAGGGGTTGCGCATCGGTATGAGCTTGGGCAGGCATTTAAGGCTGGAAAAAATATCATCACCATCTGTGTGGACAATAGCGTCAGGGATGTTGAGGTTGGTATCGATGCACATAGTATCTCCGATAATACTCAAAGTAACTGGAATGGAATAATAGGTGAGATTAAGCTTGTTAAGCGACCTGTGGTTCATGTGCAAGGAGTTAATATTTTCCCAGATTTAGCAACCAACACGGCTCGACTTGAGATCATACTGAATAATTCATCCGGAATTCAAACTTCCGGGAGTATTGAGATACAGGCAGAAACGATAACAGATGGGAAGGAGCATAAAATTAAAGCAAAAACGATTGATTTTACGACTCCTTTGAATATAGATACGCTACAGGTGATATACCCATTGGGGGAAGACGTTCTTCTCTGGGATGAGTACCATCCGAATGTATACCAATTGTCCTTGCAACTGAATGCCGGGGGAGATGATCATCAGTGGATCGGAACGTTTGGTGTCCGTGAGATCATCGCCAATGAAAAAGATATTAGGATTAATGGCCGTCCGGTATATCTCCGGGGAACTCTAGATTGTGCGGTATTTCCGAAGACTGGGTACCCACCCACGGATATAGGTTCGTGGGAGCGCATTCTTAATGTATGTAAAGCTCACGGATTGAATCATATTCGCTTTCATTCCTGGTGCCCACCCAAGGCTGCTTTTGATGCCGCGGATAAGCTAGGGTTCTATTTTCAGGTGGAAGCTTCGGCGTGGGCTACTGTTCTTGGAGATAGCACGGCCTTAGATCAATGGGTTTATGATGAAAGTGAACGTATGGTTGCCGCCTATGGCAATCACCCTTCTTTCTGTTTGATGCCTTATGGAAATGAACCTCATGGGCAATATCACAAAGAATACCTGATTGAATTTGTGAAATACTGGAAAAGTAAGGGGGATGGTCGTCGGCTATATTCCACAGGAGCGGGTTGGCCTTTGATTCCGGAAAACGATTTTCATAATACCCATCGTGGGACTCGAATTCAGGGGTGGAATCAAAATTTGAAAAGTGTGATCAATTCCGAACCCCCGCGTAGTGATTATGATTTTGAAGCAACGGTTAAGGATCTAAATTCGCCTATGATTGCCCATGAAACCGGGCAGTGGTGTGTCTATCCCAATTTTAAAGAAATTTCAAAATATGATGGGGTGCTCAAAGCGACCAATTTTGAGATTTTCCAAAAAAGCCTGGAAAGTAAAGGGTTGTTGCATCTGGCTGATGATTATGTTAATGCTTCCGGAAAGCTTCAGGTACTGTGTTATAAGGCCGATATTGAAGCCGCGCTTCGTACCCCGGGGTTCTCCGGTTTTCAATTATTAGATCTTAGTGATTTTCCCGGGCAAGGTACTGCCTTGGTGGGGGTGCTTGATGCATTCTATGAGGAGAAGGGCTATGTAAAACCAGAGGTCTTTAGACAATTCTGTGATGAAACGGTTGCCTTGGCTCGTTTCAAGAAAATGATTTTTACAGATGAGGAGAATATTGAGGCGGCGATTGAAGTGGCTCACTACGGTGAGTTTGAGCTAAAAGACGCTGTGCCGGAGTGGAAAATTAGAGATGTTAATGGTCAGGTTGTTCGTCAAGGGCAGTTTATTTCACAAGATATTCCCTGGGGCCACAATATCAACTTAGGTTTGATCCGTGAGCGTTTTAAAGTAGATCGGGCTTCGAAATTTCAGCTTGAAGTTGAAGTTGGTGGATTCCGTAATAACTGGGATTTCTGGGTTTATCCTGCAGAATTACCGCAGGTTGATGACGAAGTCCTTATTGTGCAGACCTTAAATAATCAGGCCATTAAAGCGCTGAAGCAAGGTAAAAGTGTATTGCTAACCGTTAAAAAAGGTTCGATTAAAGAAGGGTATGGTGGAGAAGTGGCCGTAGGTTTCTCTAGCATGTTTTGGAATACGGCATGGACAAATGGTCAAAAACCTCACACCTTGGGTATCCTTTGTGATCCTCAGCATCCGGCACTTGCTCAATTCCCTACTGAATACCACGCTAACTGGCAATGGTGGGATGCTATGAGTCATTCCAATGCCATTTCCCTAGAAGGATTTGAGCACCAACCCGAACCCATTGTCCGCATCATTGATGATTGGGTGACGAATAGAAATATTGCATTGCTGTTTGAGGCGAAAGTTGGTAAAGGGAAACTTCTTATGGCCGGGGTTGATCTGGTTGATGAATTACCAAATCGACCAGAAGCACGTCAGTTACTATATAGTTTGAAAGACTATATTGCTTCAGAAGGGTTTAACCCTAAAACCGAAGTTTCGGTGAACGAAATTAGGGCTCTTTTCCATAGTAATGCAGAAGGACTGTAATAATATCCAGCGTTAGAGAGATTTTAATTAATAATCCTTTATGCGGGAAATATATTATCCATGAGGTTTTGTTATAAAAAATTAAAGGTCCTGGATTACGGCTGATAAACTGTTTAAAATCACCCCAATTCTCGTTAAAATTAGCGTTTTGGGGGTTTTCTTTTATGTTCAGTTTTAAGGGACTAAGTCTTTGAGTTGAATAACGAAGGAGAGGTAATTGAAATAATTGGCGTATCATGGTCTAATCTCGGACTTATAATTCTGAAAAAATACCGGATCATATTGGGGAAATTGCTACGATCGCCTAAGTAAGGTCAATTCTTTTGACATTTGTTAATGACTGCCCTTTTATGGGATAGCTAAACTAAGGGGGCTTCGATGTTTATAAATGGTGCCTTAGTATATTGGTGTTTTCGATACAAATATATAAGTCACCATTTTTTAAGGAAGTGGTTAAAACTCTACGGAGTACGGTAGCCTTCAGTTGGATTACAATCCCTACTGAAGTTGATGTTTTAGTATTCATTCTTCTGAAATTATACTGGTTTTGGTCTTTACAACACCCTACCCAGATATTTTTTAACACTCAAGTCTTTCGTACAGGCTGATAGTTATTTTCTAAAAAACACTGAAGGGATACCATTTTTATTGGTATCCCTCCTGACTTAATTTATTCAAATCCCACTTCCTGATAGGAGTTTGTTTCTGGTAATTGCTTTTGTTTTATAGGATAAAAGTATGTGGTAAGGAAGTTAGATTCAAAAGTGATTACCTATAGTGATACGATTTTTTTAGAAAATCAAAATCATAAAAAATCCTCTATTTTATTAATTCAAAGTATGAGCCTTCGCACTAATCAAAATCGATTTCAGTTCCGATGCTTTATCCGGATTAGTCTCCGTCAGGTTTACCTTCTCCGCAGGATCTTGAGCCAGGTTATACAGTTCATAACCTACAATTTTTCGCTGATCGAAAGGCTTTCCCCAGGTGTGTGGCGGATGCAATTCAATTAATTTCCACTGCCCTTGACGAAGCGCCAAACCCGGCTTTAAGCCGGTGGCTTGTTCTATTAATATCTCTGCGCCCTGTGCATCTTTTCCACTAAATGCCGGCCATAGATTTCGGCTATCCGGTGCTGCATCCTGAGGCAAAGGTTGTTGAAGCATTTCAGCAAAAGTAGCCAGAAAATCGGTTTGACTAATCAAAGCATTGCTCACCCCAGCTTTGATTTGCTTTGGCCAGTTCACAATCAAAGGCACACGGGTTCCTCCTTCCCAAATACGGTATTTCCCTCCGGTATATACACCTGAAGCATCATGACCACGATCCACTTCTTCATTCATATCCACACAGCCATCTTCATAACCTCCATCCTGATAGATCGGGCCATTATCACTGGAAAAGATCACCATCGTATTGTCGGCAATGCCTAATTCTTTCAGGGTTTTCATCACTTCTCCCACACACCAGTCGAGCTGTACCATATTGTCTCCACGGTATCCTAATGAAGTGGCTCCTCTGAATCTTGGATGCGGAATTCTTGGTGCATGTATATCGCTCGTTGTAAAGCAGAGCATGAAGGGACTGTCCGCATGATTTTTCATATAACTTTTGACACGATCTACTAAATCAATGGCCATATTTTCATCACTCCAAAGTGCACTTTTGCCTCCTTTCATATATCCTATCCGGCTCACACCATTAATCACAGAACAGCTGTGCTGCCCATCTCCTTTATAAAGGGTCACCGCCTCCGGATTCCATCTGGCATCAGGATAGGAAGTTCCCGGCGTATCTTTGGGAATGCGTTTCCAATAAGAAACGGTAATGGGATCATCTGCGGATAGGTTCACAACTTTTCCATCTTCCAGATAAACACATGGAACGCGGTCATTAGTGGCAGGAATGATATAGGAATAATCGAAACCCAATGTATTAGGTGTTCCCTCAACCTGACCGTTCCAATCAATGGTGCCATTGCCTAATCCCAAATGCCATTTCCCAATGATAGCGGTTTGGTAACCCGCATCTTTGAAGAGATTGGCCAGCGTATATTGATTTTTGTGAATCAGCATTTTGGAGTCCCCCTGTAAAATCGCCGCTCGTGGGTTACGAAAGGCCATTTCACCCGTCATTAAGGAGTAACGGGAAGGGGTACAAGTAGCGGCAGCGGCATGGGCATCGGTAAATCGAAGTCCGGACTCCGCCAAAGCATCAATATGAGGGGTGGGAATCAGCTTAGCCCCATATACACCAACATCTCCAAAACCCACATCATCAGTATAGATGATTACTACATTGGGCTTTGATACTTTAGTATTACAAGAGGCTAAAAAAACAAATGATAGAATGTATAAAAAATGCCTGATAAAATTCATTTGGGAAAGGAATATCAATTTTGAAAAATAAAAATGGATAGAGTGATTTTCATTTTTAACAGAAAACCACTCTAACCCATTATCTCAACTTAAGCGTATAAAGGACTATTTACTGAAGTATTTTAAGATTTCCTTAGCGATCAATTCATGCCCTTTTTCATTAGGGTGATTAACGGTCGCCATATAATCAGCAGTAGTGGCGCCATTTTTTACGGCGGTTTTAAAAGCCTGATAGCTGTCCACCAATCCAAGCTCATACTTTTTAGCTAAGGCGCGAATTTGCTCACTATGTTGGTCCAAAATGGTATTATCTTCTTTTAAATCCACTCTTTTATCCGGAGAAGGGGTGCACAGGATCAATTTGATGTTTTGCTTTTTGGCCATTTTAATCATCTTCTCCCAGGCCTTACGCGCTTCTTCCAAAGAAACACCACGATCGTTGAGGGCATAGTCGATAAAAAGCACATCCGGCTTATGCGTCAATACCTCATTTTTAAAACGCTTCACGCCACTCGTAGAATTTTCACCTCCGATAGAAGTGGTGATCACGTTCACGACTGCATTAGGATATTGTGCTTTTACACCCTGTAATGTAAGGTGTGGGTAGGCTTCTAATGTTTTGACTGTAGGCGTATTATAATATCCTGATGGTACAGAATGGCCATGAAATACGATATTTACTGTACGATTTTTAGGCCATTTTTTTTCCAACTCCACCTTAACCGGCGCAAGGTAAGAATCCGCTGGCATAATTTGTTGCCCATAAGTATAAATCGACAAAAAGAAAAAATAAATAAATCCCAATAAAAATAGATTTCTCATATAGTGGATAAATTATATACAGGACTAAAATATAAAATGATTTTAAAATCAACAAAGGGGCTTATTATAAGCCCCTTTTTGGTTGTTACGCCTCTACTTCTAAGGTATTATTTATCAACTTTTTATGGATGATAGACCCTACGTGGTAGGAATCGTTACCCAAGACGGTATCAAAGGCAATCATGGATTTTTCACTATTTTTTAGTCCGAGATAACCCAAAGCAATCAGATAATGGCAGTGTTGCTCGTGACGCTTCTGCATATCCTCTTCAAAGATCAGCAGGTCCGGAAGAGAAACGGCGAAGTAGTCCATTTCAAATGGGATAAACAGTTGCTTTTCGCCATACTTGACCAATTTGTTGTATCGGCCACGCGCTTCGTCATGTCTGCCCAACTTCTCCAGTGCCAATCCCTGATAGTAGATTTTGTCTGGCTGCTGGTCATTGTAATACAAGGCTGCCGTTGGTTCGGATTGTCCGATGGTCGCCATTTCGAAGTATTGC
Source organism: Persicobacter diffluens (assembly GCF_036244895.1). Lineage (NCBI taxonomy): Bacteria > Pseudomonadati > Bacteroidota > Cytophagia > Cytophagales > Persicobacteraceae > Persicobacter > Persicobacter diffluens. The sequence goes on along the minus strand of NZ_BQKE01000011.1, from coordinate 1,854 downwards.
TTCGCCATCTCTTTATCGCCAAGCCCTTCGTAGGCAACACCCATCCAGAAATGGATGTCATTTTCCTGAGCACCCGGAAGCTTTCCTTCTCCCAGATTATGAGGATAATACTCCGTTGCCTTCAGGTGATCAATTGCTTTTTCAAACAGGCCAGCTGCAATCGCTTCTTTTGCCAATTCGATATGTGCGTACAGGTATTGGCCGGTCACTTTACCTTCGCCACCTTCCCATGGGTGGAACTGGCGTGCCATGATCAACTCCAATGCTTTGGCACACTCTCCTTTAAGGTTCAGCAAAGTTGCTCGCTCTAGGTACAAGTCATCACGGAAATTGACTGCCTCCAGATTGGCTTCTAATACAGACAAGCGGAAGTCCAGGCTGTCGCCCATTTTCTTGTACAGCTGATCCAACTCCATCAGGATTCTGGCGTCTGTTTTGTCTAGCTCATAAGCCGTTTCCAAAGAAACACGTGCTTTTTGCGGGTCATTTTGCTTGTTATAATAAGCCAAGGCCAGGTTACGGTGTACCGTTGGGAAGGAAGCATCCAAGTCTCTTGAGGTCTCCCAGCAAGTCACGGCATTGTCATACTGACGTGCCCCGTACCAGAAATTACCGGCATAGTAGTGTGCTTTGCTATCTGTTGGGTTCACTGACATGGCATATTGCAGGGCAATCAACTCTTCCAGTTTATTCGGGAAACAGTACTCCGGATCCATCTTAGCCGCTAATTCCAATGAAGCCAGGGCTTCAGCGTCTGCACCCATCAAATGATGGTAGTATCCATGGAAGTATTGCGCCATTGGATAAACATTTGATTTATCGTTCAGGTGGATATTGATAAAGTCAATTGCTTCCTGATAGAAACCTGCTTGTGCATAATCCAAAGAGAACTCGATGAAGTTGTGTACATAGTCACGCATCAACTCTTTTAGCTCCGCAAAGATCGTCTCGTCTTTGGTGATCAAGTACTTTTCGTAGATCGCTCCAAAGTTGAATTGATCCATTTTCAAGCTCTCCTCAATAAGTGCCGAAGCCTCCTCAATGCGGTTGGCACGACGCAACAACATGATCTTCAGGTGACGCGCTTTTTGGTTTACCCAGTTGCGGATCAAAGAACGCTCTACCAAATCCAATGCTTTGATGTCATTGCCGTTGATGGCATCGATTTGTGCGCAGTGGAAGAAGCCTGAATCCTGCCATGCCCCGTTCCAGGTAGATTTGAAGAAGTGATCATAAGCCTCTTTCAACTCCCCTTTATAGCGTAAGCAAAGTCCTAAATTATAAAGCGGCTCTCCATCATAAGGGTTCGGGTTGCGCTCCGTCAGGGTTTCGATCGCTTTGCGGAAGAAAGGCTCTGCCAAAGCAAACTGACCACGCTTCATATACCACGCGCCCATAGCATTATTACATCTTACATCACTTGGCTCACGCTTCAATCCTTCCATATAGTAATCTACCGGATTGAAAGTAGCATGGCGGTATTGCTCCAGGTGCAAACCACGAAGGTACAATTGCTCAACAGAGTTGATCTCTTCGGGCTTTTTCGCCGCTTTGGCAGCATCAGGGATTGGCTTCAATTCGGTAGGAGCGGTTTGCCACTCTACGATTGCGTTGCCCTTTTCATCCAGAATCGCCAAATAGCAATCCTCCATATTGATCTCTGCCGATAATTTGTGCTCGAAGCTCATCTCCGGATTCATATCCACGCGCGTTTCGAAAAGCACTTTACCATTAGATTTCAAACAAATGGTAGCATTTGGGAAGATACCTGTTGTGTAAGCTTTCACTACATATTCATCACCCTCAGCTTCCAAATTCACCATACCATCTTTAGTGGCATTTTTCACCACACCC
>NZ_BQKE01000010.1:0-42118 GCF_036244895.1 Persicobacter diffluens | reverse complement strand
TGCCGCTAGATGAAAATTTGGCTGCTAACCCTCAATGGCTTTGATTTTTTTGAAAGTGTGGTTGGCTGAAGGTTTACGACGATACTGCAATACTAAATTCTGCGATCAGAATGATGAATGGCATTCACAACTCCTCATTTCTCAGCACCACACACCAGGATATTTCCATGCCCGATATTAAAATTTTAGTACTGCGTAAAGTAAGCTATTCCACCGAAATCGTAGTTATTGACTCTAATCTTACAATATCTATATTCTTCCTTCCTTATACACTTTGTGGGAAAGTTCCTGATCGTTTAGGCGTTCCAGTTCCTCTACCAATCCCGCCTTTACTAAATCTATTTCAGGAGGTAATGAACTCGATTGCTCAACTAAATCCTTTGAGGAGTACCATTGCTCACTATCGGCAAAAATCCATTCATGTCGATTTATACTCTCCTGAACCTCTTTAGATAGCGCATGATCAAAGCTAAAAATCTGTTTGTCGAATCTATTTGGCTTTATTATACAGCACTTCGATAAAATTTTATTCACATCACCCTCTGAAATATGGAGTCTATAAGAACCATTTTGGTCAGGAATAGGCCGTGAATGCTGGAATAAATGTCTAATTTTCTCCTTATCAAAAAGAATGGTCCCTGTCTTGACAAAATTCGTTTCGCATCTTTTTATGGACGTTTCAGGGTCAATCGACCATTGGCTTTCTTTGCGCTCCGCTTGAAACTTGACTTGGATATAATTCCAACCAAAAATAATGAGACACAAAATCGACAAATACAGAACAGCTATCATCATTTGATCAAATTTTTGAATTATTAGAATAAACTACTAATATCCTTCATCAACAACAAATTATTTCGCCGACAGTTCGTCATATTTATTCAAATTGAGTATTTACCCCTACACCTCCTTAATCTACACTTCTTCAGTCTCTTACAATGATTCATCCTTTAAAATCTTAGTCGCGGTGTAAGTCCCCCTGTTTCCCACAAAAGGAGGTGGCTTGGTTTTAATAATTGTACATTTTCCCAAAAAGAATAAACCATTCTATACAAATGGCTATATGTTTCCCGCATGAAAACGTGAGATGATCGCTCTTAATTTTCCCACATCAAAAGGTTTTACTAATGCATGACTGAACCCCTTTTCTATAGACTCCTCTTAAGCCGTTTTTAATTCCCCCATCAAAAAATGGCACAAAGCAAAACGAAATAGCCATCCCTTAATTTATGCCCAAACTTGAAAGGGGTGAATATCGACTGTAATCCGATGGATCATTAATTCACCAAGAGAATTTAATTTTGAAAGCGAAACCCCTCAACCATTTTTGGAGAGGGCTTTTCTACTTTACTTAATTTATTAGAATAATGCAATTCTTAGCAAGGATATAGTTACCTATATGTTAAATAGAGGGTGAAAGTGCCACTATAATCGAATTTCCAAAGGGTCTTTTTCGATTGTAATATTGGTAACCATTTGGTCAGAGATTACAAGCAACTCCATTATACAAAATTGCCAAGGCCATGAAATGGAAAGTACGATCTCCTTGCGTCCAGCTGGTGCCATCGACCATCAAAAAATCTCCACCTCAGCGCATATTCATCGCGGATAATTGCAATAGATCACTCCATAAATGGGTATCAGAATACTCCGTAAATATGCGGGTTAAGCGTTTGTAATGACCAAAGGCGGAAGTACTCTGATTTTCTAAAATGCTTCCGATCGAATCTTTCACTTTATTAAGACACACGGTTTCTTTTTGGATGATACCGAAACTTAAAGCGAGTACATTCTTCCAGCAAGCTTTACCCCATTTTGGAAATTCTTGTGTAAGTTTGTCGTGAAGCGAATCGAACATAGATCTTTGTTGGTGTAGGAACCCAAAGTTACTATAGTTGATTCGCTTTTTGCGTTTTTAGACAAAAATATCTAGCTGTATGACCAATGCTTTTAATCACTTCTCCCAAAGCATACAGATACTCCTCATCAGAGGCTACCACATTTAAATATAAATCAACTACAATTCGCACTAATGATTGATCACTTTTATCTAAATTTCGCACTGATAATTGTGCAACAATGTGTATTTATGCACAATTATCAGTGCATTTGGTTATATTTGTAGTGAAATTATAATTCAGTCTCATGAGAACCCTTTATCAGAAGTTTGAAATCCTATTACAAAATACTACTGTAGGCTTTAAAAGATACCTGTACGATACAGTAGCGTGGAATAGCAGGATGGTCGGGATAATTGGTCCGCGGGGTGTTGGAAAAACGACCATGATCCTCCAGTATATAAAGGAAAATCTGGATAATAAGCGTGCTTTATACGTAACGGCTGATGACCTGTATTTTGCAGACCATAAATTGGTAGACCTCGCAGATGATTTCTACAAAAATGCAGGAGAATACCTGTTTATTGACGAAATTCATAAATATGCGAACTGGTCCAGAGAGCTCAAAAATATCTATGATTCCTTTCCGGATTTGAAAGTCATTTTTACTGGATCCTCAGTGCTTGATATCCTTAAAGGCTCCTCAGATTTAAGTCGGAGAGCGATTATATATCATATGCAGGGCCTATCATTCCGGGAATATCTCCACCATTTCCATCAATATAAGATAGCACCTTATTCTTTGGATCAAATAATTGCCGGAGAGGTAAGTCTGAAGGATGTAAAACACCCCTTACCACTGTTTAATGATTACCTACAACGCGGATATTACCCTTTTGGTATTGAGAATGAAGTAAGCCTGCGACTTGGTCAAATCATGATCCAAACACTGGAAACAGATATTCCGCAATATGCCAATATGAGTGTATCTACAAGTCGGAAGCTAAAGCGGCTACTCGCTATTATCGCAGAAAGTGTCCCCTTCAAACCCAATTTCTCCAAGATTTCGGAATTATTGGGGGTAAGTCGAAATTCCCTGGATGATTATTTTTTATATATGGAAAAGGCAGGGCTTATTGGACAATTAAGAAATGAGACAAGTGGTATCCGTGAGTTAGGAAAAGTGGAAAAAGTTTACCTGGATAACAGTAATTTAGCCTATAGCCTATCCAAGGAAAATTACAATATTGGCAATATTAGAGAAACATTTTTCCTCAATCAAATGCGGGTTCATAATGAGGTGTTCGCTGCAAAAAAAGCAGATTTTATGATCAATGGCTACACCTTTGAAATTGGTGGTAAAGGAAAGCAACAAAAACAAATTGAAAAAGACGGAAAATCATTCGTCGTTAAAGATAATATTGAATTCGGCTATTTAAATGTAATTCCTCTTTGGGCTTTTGGTTTAAACTATTAAACCATAGGCTACCCCTATCCAAAATCAGAATACCATAACTTGCTGGTATTCTGATTTTTTTTGATCTTTACCGAGAATCACTACCCTACCCGTTCAAATTTTTTCAAAATGAAGGGAATTTCCATGCTTACTTACACCTTCATTAATACAACATTCCAAATGCCCAAAGGGGAATGACTCGGCCTTCCCCATATTCAATATCATCCTTGACCACGAATGCATGCTCTAGCCCTTGAATTTGCTTCTGTGTTTTATTTTTTCCACCAATCTCAAAAGTATATTGCCCATCTATCCAAAAGTCCGCATTGGAGGAGGCTTCTACCTGATGCTTGACCTGAAGCTGATTCATGAAGAAAGTTTCTCTGATGTTTCCAATATCTGGAGCATTCGATGCAATCACTGACATCAGACTGGCATTTTGCAAATAAAGCTTTTCTACCTTTCGAAGCGACTTGATCCCTTCTGCCGGATTCCGCAAACTCATGGTTAAGCCAGCTTTTTCTAAAAATACCATCAAATCAGCAAAAACAGGTCGGCTCACTCTGATCAACTCAGCCAACTTCGAAGCATTGGGTTTGAAAGGAACATTTTTGGAGAGCAGGTATAACAGGGTCTTCAATTTGATAATGGTACCCGCCTGTAGTCCTGCAAACTGTGGGATATCCACTTCCAATATCAGGTTGATCACGTTAGAAAGTCGATCGGGAAAACGAGGTTCCTGGAAAAATGGGTAATATCCATGTTCAATATAATGCTTAAAGTGCATCAATGGCCGTAAATCAGACTTCAACAACCATTCCTGATATTGATGATTCAGGACTTGCTCCAACGTAAAAACCGGCAATTCTTCCTTCCTAACCATCATCATATATTCCCGGAAAGAAAGTCCGTGCATATGATAGGTAACGACCCGCCGGCTCAAATCCGCATTACCCTTGTAAATATCCAGGATAGACGAACCTGTAAATACCACGGTCAGATTGGGGATATAATCATAAATATCCTTGAGCTCCTGAGACCAATTGGGGTATTTATGTACTTCGTCGATAAATAAATATTTGCCTCCGGTAGCCTCAAACTGAATGGCCAGGTCCAGCAGTTTATTTTCCGTAAAATACAAATCGTCCACCTTCACATACAATACTTCCTGCAATTGGTGGTGATTCAAAATCCGCTGCAAAATCAAAGTGGTTTTCCCCACTCCCCTCGCCCCGACGATGGCCGTCATCCGACTACTCCAGTCTATTTCCTGATCCAAATAGCGTGTAAATTGAGTATCTACGCTTTTGAGCAGGAGCATCATTTTATTCCTGAGTGTTTGCATCTTACCTATTTGCTAATTCCAAAAGGCAAATATAGTCTATTTTGTAAAATTTTATTTACATTTTTTTGTTTTATGATCAATTAATCTTGACAAACATCCTCAATTAAGGATTATATTATTGCTACCGCTCTATGATACAGCCCATCACTTTTTTATTTAGGTGTAGTTTGAACTGTTCGGCTGGATAGTCAAAAAGCTATTTGTTCGGGATAGCGTTAATTTTTGTTTGATGTTCATAAACGATGAACATGGCAAAAAAATGAACATTTATACCAAGGCGTTCTGCCTTACCGGCTATAATCCAACGATTAACACTCCGGCACCATCCCGTTTTTTGAGCGGCCGCCCGTTAAAAAATTAACCCGGGTCATTGAAGCGGGTAAGATCTCGCGGTTTGAAGTTACCCGCCTGGACCGTTTCGGTCGGAAGGCAGAGGATGTGAAACAAGCGATCAACTGGTTTGGTCGTAGGAAGGTCCAGGTGATTATTAAGAATCAGGGATTGGTATGTTTCAATGATCGCTGGTCTTTAACACCTGCTACCCGGATGATCATCGGGGTGCTGGCCGAATTTGCGGAATTTGAGCGGGAAGTAATTAAAGAGAAGACCCTTGCGGGTATCGCCCTGGCCAAGGTTGAAGGAAAATTCAAAGGCAGGAAGCCTGGCTCGAAAAACATCCGGAAGCACCATCAGTACGATAGTGTGATGGCGCATTTGGAATCAGGTAAGTCGGTTACGGAGATTCACCGACTCACTGGGGTGAGCCGGGTGAGTATTGCGAAATGGCGGGAGGAGTTATAAAAGCAATAACACTTCATTTTCTTTCTAAATACTTTTTCTTAAATTTCCATCATACTTTGATATATCATATTTTATCTTGTTAATATAACTACTTATGAAAAGATTTTTTTTAATGACCGTGTTGGCAATTGTCTGTCAAACATCTTTTGCTCAAGGGTTTGAGCTTGAAAAACTCCGTGCCGGCCTGGGGTTGGTTTATGCTTCTGAAATCAAAAGCGTAGGCATCAATCTTAATGGCGCCTATGCAATTACTGAAGAATGGGAAGCGGCGGTAGGATTTACCCATATATTTGAAAATAATGCGGTTAGATATAATGTACTTGACTTTGATGGACATTACAATTTCTATACCGATGGGGACAAGCTAAAGATTTACGGACTTGCTGGTTTAGGATTAACTTTCTGGAAAGTAACTATTCCTGCAATTGATATGGGCTTTGGTTTTTCCTCTCCGGAAACAACCTCTACAGGTACTGAAGTGGGCTTAAACCTCGGGATAGGAGCTAATTACGCCCTTTCAGACAAGCTGAATTTAGCCCCTGAAATCAGATTTACTGCCATGGATGGCTCTTACCTCAGAATTGGTGCCGCGATTCAATACCGGTTTTAAAAGCACGACTATCAGCAGAAAAAATCTTAGGACTTTCGGAGGAGAGTCCTTTTTTTATATCCGGGAAATAACAAACACTTCATCCGGAGGATGCATTAATCCTCGTTAAGATGCGAGAGCAAAAATGAGGGAAATTTTCCTATTCAGCGTTTTTCCAAAGGAAGGAGGTGAATGAGGGGGGCGCATGCCTGGACAAAGCAAGGCGATTAAAAAATCAGGAAAAATCAACCTAAGGAATAGAAATCAAACGCCCTAAGGGAAGCCGATAAATCCAGCGATGCATAATCCAGATTAATTCGATTACGCTCCCACCACCTTAACCTTTTACTCGACTTGGATTTTGACAAAAACCGTGTTCCCATATCGTAAAACTCATTTTTTCCTAATATTATTGTTGTAGTTTAATCAAAAATAACTTAAAAGATTAACAAAATAAAAATCATTATTGGTTTTAATCAAATGAATTATTGAGATTAAAATTTGTAAAATGTTTTCCTCAACTATTTGAACTTTACATGCTCAAGGGAGTAACATTTAGTCATTTATACCTATTAAATATACAGAAGATTGATGGTGGGCAGAGAGGAAAAAATAGAGCGGAATGGTAAATATTGGTATCTCTTGCGAATAAAGCACTTAAGAAGAATCTAATACTTACCTATGAAAAAAGGTCTACTTATTTTAACCCTGCTAATGCAGATGACTTCCTATTGCTATGCCCAGTGGCCTGTGGATTTGACTCCTACCGCCTGGTATGCTACAGATAGTTTGTCAGCGGATACCCTTTATGACAAAAGTGGCCACGCCTTTCACGGTCAATTGTTGGGACAATTTTCAAAAACAGATACCGCCGGATTCAATCAGCGCAGCGTCCTTAAATTTCACGGGGATGCAGCTATGATCATTCCTCATGATCTCCTAACCTCTTCTTCCTACACCATTTTCACCGTTTATCAGCTGCCGGACACCCTGCAGGAACGCCTCATCTGGAGTAATTCAGATCAGGAGACTCGTCCGGCCTATTTAAGCTCACATTTCGCATTAGGACCGGAAGATGCGCTGGATCGTTTTGGAGGGGAAAAACTTTTACCAGTGGTAAACACGGTCATTCAACATTGGGAAGATGCGGGTGAAACACCTGATGGGGAAGAAATTCCCGCTTTTTTCAGAATCGGAAGAGATGAAAAACTGGAAGAGATAAAGGCCTTTGAAGGGCATTTGGCCGAATTATTAATTTATAATCGTCCTTTAAGTTTTCTGGAAAAAATACAGGTGCAATCTCATTTGTCCATGAAATACGGGATTCCCATGTATGCCAATTACGTTAGCCTGAATCAGGAATTACTTTGGAATAACCAAACCGATAGCCTTTATGGCCACCAAATTATTGGAATTGCACAGGATACTTCATTTCAAATCGCTCAACCTTTGGTTCAATCCATTTATGAACCGGAATTGGAACTGTCTTTTAGTGATTCCCTCGCATTAGCCCCCCGATTGTATTACCTGCTCGGGCATAATGGGGAAGAGAATTTACTCATTACCGATGTTCAAAAGGACACGGCTCTACTATATGCTCAAAAAAGATTTTTAATGAGTAAAGTGCTTTTATCTGAGGGAAGCGATGCCTTGACAATGAAAATGAAAGCTCCTGAAGACTCCGTATTCCATCAGTTAGAAAAATTTGTCTTAGCCGCCGATTATTCAGCAAAAGGACAATTATCTCCATACCACGCAGATTTTTTCAAACCGGATTCTATTGATAATGAGGGTTTTTTATATTTCAAAGCATTAGCACTTGATCCCGATTTATCCGGTAAGGATGTACTAGCCCTGGCCTATGCCCGTAAATTTCTGGTCACCCATCGGGAGCTGCAAAAGGTGACTTGTGAAAATAATATTGATGGACAGGCGGATCTTAATATTTTGGGAGGTACTCCTCCCTATACCTACCAATTGACTAATTTATCCACAGGGGATTTCCAGGAAAGTCAACACCTGACGGAAGATGATCTATCCGGACTTTCTGCTGCAGATTATCACCTATCGGTAAAGGATCGGAATGGGCAGCAGGACGAGACTTTTTTCACTATCGAAAATCCGGATAAACTGCGCATTGACTTAGGAGAAGATCAGTCCTTTGAAAAAAATTATACCGTATTACTGGATGCTTCCACCTTCCTGCCAGACTCCATAGCAGTGAGTTACTCCTGGCACTCCAATTTTGGCCTGGAACATCAGGGCCCTCAGGTTGAGGTGAAGCAGCCCGGACTTTATACGGTAACGGTAACTGATAAAAACGGATGTAAATTTTCAGATGCCATTAATTTCCATCCGGAAGGCGGAAAGCAGTTTGTAGTCTATCCTAATATCAGTAAAGACCGGAAGTTCTTTGTAAGTATTCAGTTTGATAAGCCCTCCGATGCCAGCCTTCAGGTCATTGACAGTAAAGGATTGGTGGAACAAAGATTTGAGCTTAAAGGAAGCTATAGTTATGCTGTCGAGGGACAGGTCGCTGCTTCCGGTATGTACATCATCAACCTCAATACAGGCCAAAAGGAAGGGACTTCCCAAAAGCTTATTGTTTACTAATTTTTTTACACCACCTGTTATTTATAGCGCTTAAGCGCCTGATTTCAACCATTTTTCATCATGTTTCGAAATTTTTGTCTGCTGCTGTTCTGTATCATCTCTGCTTTTGCAACAGCCAACCCTGTCACTTATTCCGCCGGTATGCAGGAAGGAGTGATCGGCTGTACCCCTGAGCAGTTATTGGATAATCCTACAGATAATGTTTTTCATATTGCCATAGAGGAAGCTATTCCTACTGATGCCACGATTTATCTCACCTACGAACTATTTGGGGTGCGCCATCATACCGGTATTGCCAGAAGTATTAATGACCAGCAAGCCTTCGGCGGGCAGTTGGTGGAATTAAGCCCGCAATGGCATCCGCAGAAAGAAAAGATTTCCGCGGCCTGGCTTAAGCAGGGAGATAATGTCCTTCGCTTTTCCTTACCTAAAACCGCGAAGCATTATTATAAAGTCAGAAATATTGCAATAATTATTGATACCCAACCTATTGAAGCACCCGTTGTGATCAATCAGCAGGGCTTAATCAGCCCTCAGAATCACAGTATTTACTTCAATGGCTTTTTTGCAGATCAGTCCAAAACGGTTGCCCGCCTTTGGGTTGAGGGGCAACAGGTAGCCGTTCGGAATGGTGGGTTTGAATATTTGGGTCAGAATTTCAGCAACCGCCAGCATATCCATCTACAATGGCAGTATGCCGATGGGAGCAGCAATCAGCAACAGGTATTATTAGGCTTTAACCAGCTGAAATCGATGCTGACATTTGAGTTGCCTCAGGATTTTCAATCAGAAGCGAAAGCTTATCTTCCCGGGTATTCTGAAAGTCTGGAAATGGCAGGGGCGCAGTTTTCCAGTAAAAAAGGAAGTATCCGGCAGCAACAGGAAATTCAAATCCACAGCTTAAGAGATGTCGATATCCCTGCGCTTGATCCGGGCATGATCAATGTCACCGCCCTTTCGGAAGCTTACCGTTTCCTGCCTCATGGCGCTCATTTCGAAGAGGCTGCAGATATTCAACTGGCTTATGATGAAAAGCTGATTCCGGAAGGCTACACCCTGGAAGATATCAAAACTTATTATTTTGATGAAACCGTTCACCATTGGCTGCCCCTACCCAAAGACAGTTTGGCAAGCCTGGAAGCCAGGGCCATTGTTTCGAACACCACCCACTTCACCGACATGATCAATGCGATCATTCAGGTGCCGGAATCTCCGGAGGCAGCGGCTTATACCCCGACGAGCATGAAGGACATTCAGGCGGCCAATCCGACCGCTGCCGTTAATCTGATTGATATTCCCCAGGCCAATAGTCGTGGTGGGGCAGCAATGAGTTACCCGATTGAAATACCGGCGGGTCGTCAGGGAATGCAGCCGGGACTGGCCATTAACTACAACAGCGGAGGCGGGGCCGACTGGCTGGGTCTGGGCTGGAACATTGCCATCCCGGCCATCAATATCGATACCCGATGGGGAGTACCGCGTTTTGATGGAAATAAAGAAACCGAAACTTACCTGTTGAATGGAGAGCAACTATTTCCGGTGGCGCACCGCGGTGCATTACGAGCCCGTGAAAGCAGAAAACAGTTTTTCCCGCGTGTGGAAGGCGCTTTTAACAGAATTATCCGGGAAGGAAATGAAACCAGCGGCTACTGGTGGCGCGTGATGGACAAGTCCGGCAATCAGTATTTTTATGGAGGCCGCCCCGGAAATAACGTAATGGAAGAAGCGGTATTGCGGGATGCCAAGGGTAATATCGCCCACTGGGCCCTGGTGGAAATGCGTGACCTGAACAACAATTTTGTACGCTACCACTACAGCAAGGTGGAAGACACTGGCTTGGCCAATGGCCGTGTAATGGGACAAAATCTCTACTGCTCCCATATTACTTATACCGGTTCCGGCCAGCAGGAAGGAAAATATAAGGTCGAATTTATCCGCGACCGCCAACTGGGAGAAAGCAAACGAAAAGATATCAATATTGATGCACGATATGGATTCAAAAAAGTAACCGCTGACCTGTTAAGAAAAATCAATGTCTTTTATAATGGTAGTATGGTCCGCTCCTATGAGTTGTTGTATCAGGAAGGTGCTTTCCACAAAAGCCTGCTCACGGAGCTGAAGCAATTTGATGGCAAAGGCAATTTCTTTAACAGCCACCAGTTTGAGTATTTTGATGAGGTGACGACGGGCGACAATGGAAAATTGCGGCCGTTGGCTGCTGAGGCAAATTGGCTGGTTCCAAATGATAATGTAAACGGAAATCACATCAACCCATTACCGGGCTTTCATGATGATGCCAGTGCGCTATCAGGAACAAAATCAAATAATATTTCGGTATCAACCGGTATTACTTTTGGTGCCTCCGACATGCAGTTTTGGTGCAAATCCCTGACTTTTGGGGGGCATGTAAATTTCTCCAAAGGGAATAGCGAAGGAAGTGTTGCATTGGTGGATATTAATGGAGATGGTCTGCCCGATAAGGTATTTGTTGAAGGAGACAAGTTAAAGTACCATCCAAACCTGTCAAAAAGCGGGAAACTAGAATTTGGTGAGGAAGCCATTACGGTCAAAGGTGCTCACCAATTCTACAAAGAAACCAATACTTCGGCGGGAGGAGGCTTTCAGGCTAATCCAACCGGCAATACATTTGCCGGAGCTGATTTAAGTTACAGCCGATCTAAAACGACTATCTATTTTACTGAAGCAAATGGGGATCAGTTAATTGATATTGTTGCCAATGGTCGTGTTTATTTCAATCGATTGGATGAAAATGGTCACCCGAGTTTTTCCACAAGTAGTGCAGGAACTCCTAGTCCAATAAGTAGTCTTGGAGGGGCTTCCATTGAACTTGACCCAATCGATCCTGCCGAAATTGAAAAAGCAATTGATCGTTCACCATTGCATGACGTAGTCAAAGTTTGGGTGGCGCCTTATGACGGAACAGTGGCAATAAACGCTCCGGTCAACTTGATACAAAGCAATTCAAAGGACCGGGAGGGGGCAAAAGCTGACGGGGTACGCGTAGCGATTCAATTTAAAGATGAAGAAAAATGGTCCACTAAGATTGATCCCGATGATTATAATGTGAAACCGGTTTCTATCCCTTCCCTATCTGTACAAAAAGGAGATCGAATCTATTTCCGAACACAATCTTTGGTGAATGGTGAATTTGATCAGGTATTTTGGCCTCAGCAAATCACCTATTCCAATAGAACTGAAGTGTTAACTGCCAATAATCGTCAGAAATACCATTTTGATGCCCAAAAAGATTTCATTTTAGCTGCAGATCAAACGATTAGCGTCCCAATTGATGGCCAAATTAACATTCAGGGAAATATTTCACTTCCCGTAACTTCTGATAGCCTTCTGTTTCAAATCATAAAAGGAGAAGATGAAATAGTTTTAGAATACCATAGTGATGGTCGCTCCAAACGAGATACGACCTTCAGTATTTCCCAAACAGTTTATAATGGAGATGAATTTCGCTTTTTAGTCAGTGCAGAAACAAATATAAAATGGGAGCAAATTGAATTTGACGCAGTCATGTATTATACTGCTTCCAATAGTGCAGAAGTTCCTAATGTATATGCAAGTAATGGCGATCCGCTGATAAAAATATTCCCGGTTCCCCATTTTACCATGTTCCCTGTAAACCTGGTGAACGAAGAGATGATCACAGCAAAGCAGACAGGGCAAATAGCTATTGCTCCCCTGTTCGCAGAAGAAATGGATATTCATGGTAATGTAACGCTGTCAATAAAGAAACCGGATACTTTGGTGACCAAAAAGACCTTCCTCTTTGACAGAGGAGAATTAATTGGGGACTCTTTATTAACTGTAAAATTGGATAGTGGGATCTCCTATTTTATTGAATACCATATCAAGGACCGGGAATTAGCTAATAAGATTGCGCAACAATCTGAGGTGAAAATAATGGATGCTGCCGACACGAGTATTGTAACCATCCCCCTGTTCACTACAGAAGAGTCCTATATTTTCGGCCCCATGTATAGAGGTTGGGGACAATTTGCCTATAATGGAAACCGGGAAAGAGCTAATCAGGCAATCAATGAGAGGGAATTAAAACTGGATGACAGGATTGAAAATGGGAATCATGACATCGATGTACCGGAAATTCCTGAAGAAGGTGCCGATGCGGAAGAAATAAATCAGGAGTATAATGCGAATGGAGGTTATAATCCTGCTGACGATTTATTCATTATGATGGTACCTGTTGGAGAATTTAAAAGATGGCAGGGCTATGATGATTTAACTTATGTAACATCTGATATCATCAGTGCTTCCCGCCTCGGGGAGGATGATATTACCGTGGATCCAGTTGAAGCTCAAAGCCCGACAGCGGAAGGAATGAGCGCTATTGACCGGATCTCCAACTCATACAGCGGATCTGTTTCGGGAGGAGCTAGTTTTGGTGCCTCTATAGGAGCCTCTGCCAGTTATGGCTGGAATAACAGTACCTCCGATTTTATGGATATGAACGGTGATGGCTTCCCGGATATTGTCACCAAAGATAAAATCCAATACACCTACCCTACCGGTGCCTTGAGTGAGGAAAAATTAGTGCATAAAAAAGGACAAAATATGCAGTCTACTAACAACTCAGTGGGTGCGACCGCAAACGGCTCCTTTCTCCATGCAAAACCTACCTCCAAATTTTCCAAATGGGTATCGGGACCCGGCGTAGAAGCTAAGGATGCCCAAAGCTCTGCCGGTGCAGGGGTCGGGCTTACTGTAGCCAATAGTGATACAGAAAGTGCCTGGATGGATGTTAATGGCGATGGCTTACCGGACAGGGTTTATAAAAACGGAGATGTCGAACTAAATTTAGGATATGCCTTCGCGACAAAAGAACCATGGGGATTTACAGCTCTTAACTCAGGAAAAAGCATCAGTAAAAATGGCGGATTGAGTGTTAATATTTGTAATGGAAGTATTCGGGCTGGTGTTGGTGTAAATAAAAGTACAAGTGAAACAGAATACACCCTACAAGACCTGAATGGAGATGGTTTACTCGATATCCTGAGTGTTAACAATGGTAAATTACTGGTAAGTATAAATACAGGTGCTGGTTTTGCATCTGCTGTTGAATGGCAGGGGGCGGAACTTATCAACCAAAATGAGTCTGTTGGAGAGTCGGTCAATGTAGGTTTCACAGCCTGTATTCCTCTTATTCCTCCAATAATTGTGAGTAAACTCTGCATTAACCCAACAGTAAGTACTGGCCGGAATATGAACCGCGAAACCATCCGCTTTGCTGATATCGATGGCGACGGCTTCCCGGATTATCTGGTTTCTGATAAAAACAACGAGCTGAAAGTAAGGCGATCCACCATTGGCCGTACCAATATGCTGAAAACCGTTCACCGCCCAATGGGTGCGGTGGTAGCGCTGGACTATGAGCGCTACGGCAACAGTTATGATATGCCACGCGATGTTTGGGCGTTGAAAGAGGTGAGTGTTTTTGATGGGCATGTGGGGGACGGCGCGGATACCACCCGCACGCGCTTCCGCTATGCAGCACCGAAATTTGACCGACATGAGCGGGAGTTTTATGGTTTTGCGGAGGTAATCACCGAGACCATTGATACCGAAAATGGCAATGCGCCTTATGCCCGTATCACGCAAGCGTTCCATAACGATAATTACTATCAAAAGGGAATGCTGAAGCAGCAGGAGATGGCCGATGCCAAAGGCAATAAGTACACGGTGAATCAGCAGACCTACGAAGTGCGCGACCTGACAGGTAAAGCCCTGAAGGCGACCGATCTGGAAAGCACAACGGAGGCAAAGGTGGTATTTCCGGCCATGGTGAAAAAATCAGATTACTATTTTGAGGGCCAGTCCGAAGCTGGAAAATCGAGTCGCATCGAGATGGACTACGACTTGCTGGGCAATATGACCACCATTGCAGACTATGGAGACGAGGGCGAGGCCGATGACCTCTTTGCACAGGTGCAATACCACCATTACAGCAATGATGACCTTTACCTGGTGGGAGCTCCCAAATCCATTGAAGTGAATGACGCTGATGGAAATCTGTTACGTCATCGATCTACCACAATCGATCAAAACACCGGGAACCTGACCCAAATTCGCCAGCTGTTAAGTGAGTCGGAGGACGATGGAAAGGAAGAGGCGGTTTATGACTTTGAATATTTTGACAATGGAAACCTGAAAAGTGTGAGGCGTCCTGAAAACCATCAGGGCCAGCGCATGAAACTGGAATATACTTATGATGAAGCCGTGGCCACTTACACCACTAAGGTGAGCAATAGCTATGGCTACAGCAGCAGCGCCCAGTACGACTATCGTTTCGGACAGCTGAAAAACAGCACCTCCATTAATGGACACAAAACCACCTATCAGTACGATGAGTTGGGCCGACTGACGCAGGTAAAAGGGCCCAATGAAAAGCAGTATACCCTGAAATTTGAATACCATCCAGAGGCGAAAACGCCCTGGGCGCTCACCAAACATTATGATCCGCAACATGCGGGTAACGATATGGAGACGGCCACTTTTGTGGATGGGATCGGTCGCGTATTGCAGACCAAAAAAGATGCTGCCATCTTCAACGGCGGAGGCGATCAGGAGCAGATGATCGTCAGCGGGCATATGGTATTTGATGCCTTTGGTCGCGCCGTGGAAGCCTACTACCCGACCACCCAAAAGCTGGGCAAGGCCGGGGAGTTCGTGACGACCATCGACAGCGAGCAGCCGACCGTCACCACTTATGATGTGATGAACCGCAGCCTGAGCGTAACTTTGCCCGACGACAGCAAAACCACCACCACTTACGGTTTTGGCAAAGACCGCGAAGGCAAGCCGCAATTCAAAACCACCGTAACCGATGCCAATGGCGTCAGCAGTGTGCAGTTTACCGATGTGCGCGGACGGGTGACCGCCATGCACAATGCCATGGACACCTGGACCAGCTTCCGCTATAATGCCATTGGCGAGCAGGTGGCCAGCATCAACCCGATTGGTGCCGTCACCAGCAGCGTCTATGATATGATAGGCCGCCGCACCGAGCGCCACCATCCGGATGCAGGACTGACGCAATACCACTATGATGCCGCCGGCAATATGACCGAACTGATCACCGCCAACCTGGCCGAACAGGGCGCAGGCATCCTTTATAAATATGACCATGAACGCCTGACCGACATTGAATATCCGATCAATCCGGAGAACAACACCCATTTTGAATATGGGGCCGCCAATGCGCAGGAGAACCGGGTGGGACGCATCCACTGGCAATCCGACGCCACCGGAGCACAGGAGTTCAGCTATGGCAAACTGGGCGAGGTCACCAAAACCGTCCGCACTATAGTGCTACCGGATTTTGAACCCCTCACCTACACCACCGAGACGACTTACGACACCTGGAACCGCCTGACGGAGATGACTTACCCCGACGGGGAAAAGGTGACTTATGAATACAATACCGGTGGCTTACTGAAGCAAATGTATGGCCAAAAAGACGGTAACAAATATGCCTATGTGGACCAGCTGGGCTACGACAAATTTGAGCAGCGCACCTTCCTGAAATACGGCAATGGTACGGTGACCAACTACAGCTACGAGCCCAAACGTCGTCGCCTGGCCAATATGCAAGCCTATACGGCCAAAGGCAGGGCGATGATGGACAACCACTACGGCTATGATGCAGTAAACAACATCCTCAGCCTGCAAAACCGCGCCGAAAAACCGGAGAGCAACCTGATGGGCGGCGGAAGTGTCTATAATTATGAATATGACGAGCTTTACCGCCTTACCCATGCCGAAGGCCAGCATTTTGGCAGTAACCACGAGCACCGTTACCAGATGGATATGGCTTACAATAAGGCCGGCGCCATCACCCATAAGGCGCAGGAGCATACCCGCAAAGGCTATGACGACAGTGAATGGAGTCCGCGTAACAAGACCACCTATGCGCAGGACTATACCTATGGCAAGGACCAGCCACACGCCCCGATCCATATCGGTAGAAAGACCTACGCCTACGACCCCAACGGTAACCTCAGCGGCTGGACAGACGACCTCAGCGGTCAGCGCAGAAACCTCGCCTGGGATGAAGAAAACCGTATTCGCGCCATCGCCGACAATGGCAATACCTTCAACTACGTCTATGATGCCAGCGGCACCCGCGTGATTAAAGGTAAAAACATCGGCCAGAGCATCGACATCAACGGCAGTCGTAAAGGTGGAAAAGGAAGCATCGGCAACAACACCGTTTATGTGAATCCCTATCTGGTGCTTACCAGCGGTGGCTACACCAAGCACTTCTACATCGAAGGGCAGCGCATCGTCTCCAAGATCGGCAACAGCAAGCTGGATGCTGATCTGAAGAAGACCGCAGGGAACGGAAAAGTCAATTACCATCAAAAGAAAGAACTCGTATTTGAGGGCTTTGTGAAAAACCTGAAATTCCTTGGTGAAGATGGTTCCTTCCTCACTCCGGGCAACTCCGGTAAAATTCCTCCGGGACAAATTAAGCCGGGCAGTGGAAATGACAATGGAAACGGCAACGGCGGAGGAAATGGTGGTGGTTCTACCGAAAAATTTGCATATTACTTCCACCCGGATCATCTGGGGTCTTCTTCTTTCATCACCGATGCGAGTGGAGAGGTTTATCAGCATTTAGAATATTTTGCCTATGGAGAAACCTTTGTAGAGGAACATAGCAACACGCATCGCACGCCATTTTTATTTAATGGAAAGGAATTGGATGATGAAACAGGGCTGTATTATTATGGCGCGAGGTATTATGATCCGAGGGGGAGTGTGTGGTTGAGTGTGGATCCTAAGGCAGAAAAACTTTTAGATCAAAGTCCATATAATTATGCATTAAATAACCCTGTAATTTATCAGGACCCTAATGGCGAATTCCCATGGCTAACTGGTTTTATTGGAGCAGGTGTTAATATTACAGTAGGTTACGCCTCTGCAAAAATAAAAGGAGAAAAGTACTCAGGTATGGATGCTCTTAGAGATGGAGCTATCGGCTTTGCTGTTGGTTCAGGAGCAGCTTTACTCGCCCCGGCATTGGGATTGACATCAGCCACAACATTAGGAGGGAAAATTATTTCAGGTGCTATTGTTGGCTCAAGTACCGGAATGACTAGTAATGCTTTGACTCAAAAATGGAATATTTCAGCAGGGAAGCAAGAGGAGTGGAATAATTCACAGTTTGTTACCTCTGGTATTGTGGGCGTTTTCTCAGGTTCTGCTTCTGCGGGAATGGGAGCTGCTGCAAATAAGTTTATGAGTAAAGTGGGCAATAAAATGTTTAAGGAATTTACAGAGAAAGAACTAAAGCAATACACCAACATACAAGCGAAATACTTAAAGAAAAATTTCGAAAGACTATATGGAAGAAAATTTAAAAAATCAATTTTTGAAAGGGCACTTAAAGAAAAAGTAGATGTCTGGAGTGAGCTTAAAACGACTGAAATAGATGCTTTTAAGTTTACAGTTGAAGAAGGTGGTTCCAAAGGTGCAGAAATAGTTATTTCAATCGGAGCCGCAAAAATTGTGAATGAAATTGAGAATTAAAAAATGAAAACATCGGATAAATTGGGATATTTGTTAGTCATTGTGGGGTTTATTGTCTATTGCTCTACTCATATGGTTTTGTCTTTATATGAAACAGATTATCTCGTTTTTGGAGAAAAAGGAACTGTTATTATAAAAAATATTGAATATAATAATGGTGATTTTGTTTACTGGTGTAAAGAAAAAGAAGGTAATAATATACTTTATACCTCATTACCTACGGACAAAAGTTACTCTATAGGGCAAGAAATAAATGTTTTGATAGTCCCTCATTTTAAAAAGGTTATCCTGGGAAGGTTTATTTTACCTTTGTATATCTTTTCATGGGTAGTGTTTTTTTTCCTTCTTTCTGTTTCCGTCATTTCTTTATTGAAAATTAAGGGATTGGAATCAGTTCAATTTTTTGGAAAAAATATCGATTTGACAAAGTTTGGCCAAGGTTTATAAAATATCTGCCGCCTCTCTGGCCTAAGTGTTACACGACTTTTCGAGTATGGCTTAGGCCACTCCCTAAAAAAAATTGACTTCTCGGTAAATAGAAACCGAGCGGTCAGCACCCGTGTAATTAAAGATAAAAACATCGGCTCTTAGCACAGGTATTGGAAAAATCATTCCAAATAAAAATTACATAAGCCAAAATCTCAAATAACACAATAAAATCAATTAACCTATGAACTTTTTAAACCATCGTTTAGCCCTGCGATTACTGGGCTTTACCTTCATTTTTTTTGCTTGCTCCAAAGAAGGAGATCCATTGAATGATGATTCCGGAAATGATAAGGAGGAAGTTATCAGCATAAATGCCTCTATTGAGGGTGCTATGTTATATGGCCAATACCATGTCGGACAGCCACTAGGGCCTGAACAGTATATTGAAACCCACTTCTATTTTAAAGAACCAGGTAAATATAACATTGTACTTAACTCAGGCAATGGCTATCAATTCAGTGCTTCTGGAGAGATCCTGAGTGTTCCCACACTGGCTAAAATCCCGCTTATGGGATCCGGCACACCCTTAAACGACCAGTTAGATAATTTCACTATAGGCAATGAAGAAAAATCGAAAAGCATTAACATCCAGGTGATGCCGGATATTTCGGATAGATTAATTCTAATCAAAGAAGAATCACATGCCTTCAACAACCACACAATCACTTTGGTTGATCTCCTGAATGAGACCAAAGTTTGGGAAATAGCCTCAGGAAATAATCTTGACGGTAGCTACAAATATGGAGTTTTACATGATGCTTCCCTTATTTTATCTACGGGAAATGGCGTAAAGGCTGTTAATGCTTATACAGGAAATGTAGAATGGGAACGTTCCGATATTAATCCTCAGAAGGACTTCCATCTAAATGAGGGAGTACTGTATGTTTTCAATGATGATGGTTCCTTTATGGCGGTCAATCCCGAAAATGGAAATGAAATATGGACTTATAAAAGTCTCACCTCTTATATTAGGGAGACCGAACCATGCTTTCATAATGATAAAATTTACCTTGTGGACACTGATGATAGCATTTATTCCATTACTACCGGGGGTGCTTATGTTGAGAAAATTACCGATGGGAAACATATTGCCGGAATATCTGATCAGGTACTGATTCATTACGAGAATAGCAAAATATTTGGTTTCGATCTAACTACACATAAAGAGCTTTGGCATATAGACACTGAGGGGCATAAGGTAGCAATATATGAAGGTGATCTTTTTGCTATGGAAGGATTGACATATAAGAAAATTTTAAGGTGCTATAATATTCATAATGGTACTATAAAATGGGAACATTCTTTCGAGAAAGAACTTCAGCAGCACTTTCTGTTTGATGGGGATGTGCTGTACCTGCAAATGGGTAAAATTCATGCAGAAAAGATTGCTCTAAATATTATTGATGGAAGTCATATTTGGAAGAATAGCTATGACTTTTATGGTATTGCTGCTACGCCTTTAATTAAAGATGGGGAAACCATGTACTACGGAACTAGCAATGGAATAGTCGGTCTATCCGCAAAAAATGGCATCAGAGGGTATTTTTATCCCAAAGCAGACTTTTTCTCTGTTAAGAATTTGTACGGGGTATTGCCTAAACTGTAATAACTATAAACCTTAACCATACATCAGATCAGATTGTAATTATTATTAATATGAGGAGTTGTTACCCGTGAGGTAGCCAAAACTTGAAGATATGAATACTCAAACCTTCAGTATAGAGACCTTCACAGGAAGCAAAATTTCAACTATCCCTCCCCTTATTGAGGGGGCTAATCTTAAATAAGGGGGGGAATCATCGCAATACTTCATCGAAGGGCAGCGTATTGTCTCCAAGATTGGTAACAGCAAGTTGGATGCCGATCTGAAGAAGACCGCAGGGAACGGAAAAGTCAATTACAATCAAAAGAAAGAACTCGTATTTGAGGGCTTTGTCAAAAACCTGAAATTCCTCGGTGAAGATGGTTCCTTCCTCACCCCGGGGAACTCCGGTAAAATTCCTCCGGGACCAACCGACGAAGGAGGTTCGCCGACACCTTTAAAAATTCAAAAAATTGGAGGCAAATTAAGCCGGGCAGTGGAAATGACAATGGAAACGGCAACGGCGGAGGAAATGGTGGTGGTTCTACCGAAAAAATTGCATATTACTTCCACCCGGATCATCTGGGTTCTTCTTCCTTCATCACTGATGCGAGCGGAGAGGTTTACCAACACTTAGAGTATTTTGCCTATGGAGAAACGTTTGTAGAGGAGCATTCAAATACCCACAGAACACCTTTCTTGTTCAATGGAAAGGAACTGGATGATGAGACCGGCTTGTATTATTATGGCGCGAGGTATTATGATCCGAGGAGTAGTGTGTGGTTGAGTGTGGATCCGTTGGGAGAAGAAAGAAGTTGGCTTTCTCCATTTAATTATTGTCAAAACAATCCAATCATTCGTATAGATCCGGATGGAATGCTTGATAATATTGAAATTAAAGGGGAAAATAATTCAAGTATTACCTTAAAAACTGATTTAATTGATGTCTCTGTAGATGCGAGTAAATTTGTTGGAGATTTTGGTGGAAATTATGTTTTTGAGGGAGAAGACTTGCTGGTTGCTGCTTTAGACATAGTTGGGACAGTAGATCCAACTCCAACAGCAGATGTGTTAAGCGCTAGCATAGAAGCAAAAAATGGTAACTATGGCAGTGCAGCACTTAGTGGTTTAGGTGTTATTCCTTACATTGGTAACGTTGGTAAGCTAGGTAAGATTAGTAAACATACTAAATCATTTAAAAAAAGCGATCAATGGAATCAATAAGGGGAGAAAAGGAAAACAGGCCAAATTGAGAAAGTTGGCTTCTGACCCTAAATTAGGTAAGGCGGATAAGGGATGGCTTAAGCAAGATATTAATCAAATTAAAGAGGCAAAAGGAAAAATAAAAGAAATCCACCAGGAAAAGATTTAGCGCACGAAAGAGGCCGTGAGGCAGCCAAAGGTTATGGATATGAACACTCAAACCTTCAAGGTAGAGACCTTCACAGGAAGCAACATAAGTTTGATAATTGGGGAAGGAAAAACAAAGAAAGACCAATAAAGTAAAATGTAATGACATTAAGTAAAAAAGAAGTAGAATCAGTATTAAAGCTTAGTCCATTTGAGAGGTATCAATATTTCATAAAAAAAGTAGCTGATTATGAGGAACTATGGACCATTGTGGATGATAAAAATGAATTAGCCCTATCAGAAATAGATAATAATCAAATGATATCTTTATGGAGTGCATCTGAATATATACAGAGTAATTTAGGTGATGGTTGGGAAAATTGTCGTTCTCTTAAATTAGATTTAGATTCATTTGAGCAAGATATTATGCCTGTAATAATTGAAAATGAGTATTTACTCAATGTTTTTTCTGTCAATAATAAATCAGGTTTTGTGGTTAGTATTTCTGAGTTTATAAGAGATTTGAATGAGGAGTTAAATAATTATTAACTAAAAATCGGACATGTAAAATTTCAACTAACCTTCCCCTTATTGAGGGGGCTAGTCTTAAATAAGGGGGGGAATCACCTAACTTCTACATCGAAGGGCAGCGCATCGTCTCCAAAATTGGTAACAGCAAGCTGGATGCCGACCTGAAGAAGACCGCAGGGAATGGAAAAGTCAATTACCATCAAAAGAAAGAACTCGTTTTTGAGGGCTTTGTCAAAAATCTGAAATTCCTCGGCGAAGACGGTTCCTTCCTCACCCCAGGGAATTCTGGGAAGATCCCACCAGGACAAATTAAGCCGGGCGGTGGAAATGACAATGGAAACGGCAACGGCAACGGCGGAGGAAATGGTGGTGGTTCTACCGAAAAATTTGCATATTACTTCCACCCGGATCATCTGGGTTCTTCTTCCTTCATCACCGATGCGAGCGGAGTGGTTTATCAGCATTTAGAATATTTTGCCTATGGAGAAACCTTTGTAGAGGAACATAGCAACACGCATCGCACGCCATTTTTATTTAATGGAAAGGAATTGGATGATGAAACAGGGCTGTATTATTATGGCGCGAGGTATTATGATCCGAGGAGTAGTGTGTGGTTGAGTGTGGATGCACTCTCAGAACATGAAAACCAAGTTGATAAATCTCCATACATTTATGGATGGAGTAATCCAGTCAAGTATGTAGACCCTGATGGGAATTGCCCGGATTGTCCTACGGAATATCAACCTATCGCTGAAGATCAATTAATTTCATATCTAGCCTTACATACTTGGGCTTCAATAAAAAATGTTTCAAGTGTATCTGCAGGAGCCCTTCTATCGGGTGGAAATACATTTTTGCTAAGGCGCCAGTATACTGTAGCGGCAGATAAAAATGGACAAGTATTCTTACATGAAAGCGATATTTATGCAGAGAGCAAAGGCCAATCCGCAATTTCCGTATTAATCGATGCACTTTCTATATATCCAGGCGGAAAAGGAGGAGGATTAATGGCAAAAACAGGTTCTAAAGCAGCCTTTAGTAGCATTGCCAAATCTAGTATTAATTCTATTGGAGATATAATCAAAAGTGCATCTCGAATTCAGAAAGGAAAAACATCTCGAGGAGTACAAGCATTAAGTAAAAAAATAGGTAGAGGTGATGAACCTTATAGAGGGCTTAAAGCAACACAAGAAAATGTTACATCAATCATAGAAAATGTAATGAATGCTAATAATAAAGTAATTAAACCAGGGAGGAATCAACAAGGAAAAGAAATAATCGACTTTTTTAACCCTGACTCTCGACAAGGAATCAGGTTAATCAAAGAAACTGGTGAATTTGATACTCTCGTAAATTTTTAATTATATGAGAAAAAACATTCTTAATTTATGCAAAACCCCTACTATGTTAAAGGGAAAAAGTATAACAAATATTTGGATATATTTATATGAACCTTTTGATAATACTAATTTTTCAAAATTTGAGGAATTAGATGGGGATTTATATTTAGAGATAAACAGAGAGCTAATTATTGCATTTTACCCTAAAACTGAGGATTGTAGTATTGAATACGAAATTGTTAGTTTGGAAACATTACCAGTCCCATTGATTAATGTATTGAGCTCTTCATACTGGGAGCAAAGGACTAATATTCAAATAGTCAAAGTAGAATGCATATTAGAGTATTTGCCTATCCCTGCAGGAATTAGAATATTCTTTGAAAATGGAATTAAAACAGAAATTAAATATATATCTGATGACGGAAATGTATTTGACTCATTGCAGATTTGTTAAGCCTTAGTTTTTTAAATTAAAAAATTTCATGCCACCCGGATCATCTGGGTTCTTCTTCCTTCATCACTGATGCGAGTGGAGAGGTATATCAGCATTTAGAATATTTTGCCTATGGAGAAACGTTCGTAGAGGAACATTCAAATACCCACAGAACACCTTTCTTGTTCAATGGAAAGGAACTGGATGATGAAACAGGGCTGTATTATTATGGCGCGAGGTATTATGATCCGAGGAGTAGTGTGTTTTTGGGGGTGGATCCGTTGGCGGAGAAGTATTTAACTACTTCAGGTTATGCATATACATTGAGTAATCCTATCTTATATTCAGATCCAGATGGCCGTGATGCACGAGTATCTGTCAAGGGAAATACTATTAATGTTTCGACTACTATTTATATTTATGGTTCAGGAGCGAATCAAGAAGTGGCTGAAATGATGCAGGCAAATATTATGGGTGATTGGAGCAAAGATAATAAAGGACAAAATTGGATCTACAAAGATGGTGATTCTTCATATGAAATAATAATCGATGTAAAAGTTAAAGTTCTAAAAGGAGATCCTCGATTTATAAGAAAAAAAGGGGGCGATAATTATATTGAGGTTTCCAAAGAGCATCGTGGTTCATCTTATGTCTTGGGACTTGGGGGGAATAGTGGTAAATGGAGAGGAAAAGGGCGATCTAATTTACCACTATCTAAAGACGATCCATCTTCACATGAAACAGGTCATCTATTTGGAATAAAAGATTATTACGAAAATAATTTACCAATTGAAGGATGGGAAGGGAATATTATGGCCGAACCTGCAATGAAGGGGAAAGTAGATCAAAGGAATATTAATGAAATGGTATCACCCGTTGTTGATAAATTCAATGATTCTTTCACGAAAATGTTTAATGATATTTTTGGTTCTGACATTGAATATAAGTCAACAATAAAAGAAGATTTAAGATGATTAAAAATATAGCATTAAGCATTGTAATTATTTTAATTTGCTGCTACTGTTCTTTATCAAGTAATGAAAAATGCAATTTTGTAAAGGCTGATATTTCATTAAATAATTTAACTGAAAAGGAAATATTGAAAGAACTAGGTAGTCCCTCAAATATTTCGAAAATAATTATCACTAAGAATTATACAGGATTCGAGTATCAAGATTTTTCTATGATCACTAACGACTTGGGTGAAAATGATACGGTCGAAGTCATGGAATTGAAATGGACGAATGAAGTGAATAGAGTTATTTGGTTGAAGAAAGAAGAGAAAGTATGGACTTCTTTTGATAATCTGACTTGGAGGGGGGATATTTTATTTTGATATCATATTTGCCCTTCAGATCTTCAAGGTTGATTCCTCCCTCTGATCGAAGACCCCAATTTTCGACCAGAGGAAAACCACCTACGACACCTGGAACCGACTGACGGAGATGATTTACCCCGACGAGGAAAAGGTGACTTATGAATACAATACCGGTGGCTTGCTGAAGCAGATGTATGGTCAAAAAGACGGTAACAAATATGCCTATGTGGACCAGCTGGGCTACGACAAATTTGAGCAGCGCACCTTCCTGAAATACGGCAACGGTACGGTGACCAACTACAGCTACGAGCCCAAACGCCGTCGCCTGGCCAATATGCAAGCCTATACGGCCAAAGGCAGGGCGATGATGGACAACCACTACGGCTATGATGCAGTGAACAACATCCTCAGCCTGCAAAACCGCGCCGAAAAACCGGAGAGCAACCTGATGGGCGGAGGAAGTGTCTATAATTATGAATATGACGAGCTTTACCGCCTCACCCATGCCGAAGGCCAGCATTTTGGCAGTAACCACGAGCACCGTTACCAGATGGACATGGCTTACAATAAGGCCGGCGCCATCACCCATAAAGCGCAGGAGCATACCCGCAAAGGCTATGACGAAACGGACTGGAGTCCGCGTAACAAGACCACCTATGCGCAGGACTATACCTATGGCAAGGACCAGCCACACGCTCCGATCCATATCGGTAGAAAGACCTACGCCTACGACCCCAACGGTAACCTCAGCGGCTGGACGGATGATCTTAGCGGTCAGCGCAGAAACCTCGCATGGGATGAAGAAAACCGCATTCGCGCCATCGCCGACAATGGCAATACCTTCAACTACGTCTATGATGCCAGCGGCACCCGCGTGATTAAAGGGAAAACCATCGGCCAGAGCATCGACGTCAACGGCAGCCGTAAAGGTGGAAAAGGAAGCATGGGCAACAACACCGTTTATGTGAATCCCTATCTGGTGCTTACCAGCGGTGGCTACACCAAGCACTTCTACATCGAAGGGCAGCGCATCGTCTCCAAGATCGGTAACAGCAAGCTGGATGCCGACCTGAAGAAGGCCGCAGGGAACGGAAAAGTCAATTACAATCAAAAGAAAGAACTCGTTTTTGAGGGCTTTGTCAAAAACCTGAAATTCCTCGGTGAAGATGGTTCCTTCCTCACTCCGGGCAACTCCGGTAAAATTCCTCCGGGACCAACCGACGAAGGAGGTTCGCCGACACCTTTAAAAATTCAAAAAATTGGAGGCAAATTAAGCCGGGCGGTGGAAATGACAATGGAAACGGCAACGGCGGAGGAAATGGTGGTGGTTCTACCGAAAAATTTGCATATTACTTCCACCCGGATCATCTGGGTTCTTCTTCCTTCATCACCGATGCGAGTGGAGAGGTTTACCAACACTTAGAATATTTTGCCTATGGAGAGACGTTCGTAGAGGAACATTCAAATACCCACAGAACACCTTTCTTGTTCAATGGAAAGGAACTGGATGATGAAACAGGGCTGTATTATTATGGCGCGAGGTATTATGATCCGAGGAGTAGTGTGTGGTTGAGTGTGGATCCTTTGGCGGAGAAGTATCCCCGTTTGAGTAGTATGGCATATTGTGCTAATAACCCCGTTAATTTTATTGATCCAGATGGTAGAGAAATACTTTTTCCCCGAGCACAATGGTGGGGTAATTCAAAATTTTCGTGGAACTTTCAAGAAGACATAAATGATATCTATTCCAGTAGTTTTGGGAAAGCGCTAGTTAGGGATTTACACTCATCAGAAGTAAAAATTCAAGTTACAAATGCTGCCACATTTATTGGTAATGATATGAGTGATTTAAAAAATTCTATTACTGAGGGATCGCCTGAAGGAGGCCCTAGAATATTCACTAATGGTACGAAAAATGTAGGAATAAGATATGCGAGTGTAGCAAATTTGTATATCGATGATGTTTTAGTGAAAAGTTCATGGGAAATTCTTGCTCATGAAATGGTTCATGCTAGAGATTTTGCAAATTCATATTTTAAAAACATAAAAAAAGAGCATAATCTTAATGAAAAACAAATTCACGAAATAGGTGAAATTCGCTCCATGATTTTCACCAATTCAATGAGGTTGGAAAAATATGGAAAGGAGACTCAGTTAAGAACCAAATATAGAGGGGGAAAATTATTAAATGATGATGGAATCACGCCAATCAAAGATTATGGTTTTGATATTACAGAGGGATTGTTAAAAACTATTGAAGAATAATAATGCATATGAAAAGTTATAATAAAAACAATATCCAAACACACTTATTATTACCAATAGGTATTATTGTAATATGGTTTTTGATAATGAAATTTAATTGCTTAACGAAATATGAAGAATTATTTGGTTGTTTAAAACAAGGAGAGTTTGGGTATCCTAAACCTTATACATATCATTTACTTTTATTCATCGGCGCTATTATTTATTTCTTATTTTATATTTTATTTTTATTAAATATAAGCAAAGTGCCTTCGGTTTTTTTCAAGGCAATTTCGTTTATATTGTTAATTATTTTCATCACAAAGGCTATTACTTCGGATTTCATAATCTTAGAATTCAATTATTTCCTAATGGAAAATATATTTTTATTTTTACTAAGTATCAATTCCCTACTATGGGCTTATGAATATTGTATTTCACGAGAACCAAAAAATAAATGATTACTTCTCATGGCCTTGGTATTACATTAGTTTGTGAGTATCAATAAGCCACCCAAACAAATATTCACCTCAAGCGTACAGAAACCTCGCCTGGGATGAAGAAAACCGTATTCGCGCCATCGCCGACAATGGCAATACCTTCAACTACGTCTATGATGCCAGCGGCACCCGTGTGATTAAAGGTAAAAATATCGGCCAGAGCATCGACATCAACGGCAGTCGTAAAGGTGGAAAAGGAAGCATCTGCAACAACACCGTTTATGTGAATCCCTATCTGGTGCTTACCAGCGGTGGCTACACCAAGCACTTCTACATCGAAGGGCAGCGCATCGTCTCCAAAATTGGTAACAGCAAGCTGGATGCCGACCTGAAGAAGACCGCAGGGAACGGAAAAGTCAATTACCATCAAAAGAAAGAACTCGTTTTCGAGGGCTTTGTCAAAAACCTGAAATTCCTCGGTGAAGATGGCTCCTTCCTCACTCCGGGGAACTCCGGTAAAATTCCTCCGGGGCAAATTAACCCGAATTATTCATACAAACCACACAAAAAAAGATATAAATCGCTACTTTATAGCTAGTTAAGACAAAAATATAGCATCGATTGTAATCTCCAACCAAATGGGTACCACCCTTCCAATCGAAAGGATCCCTATTAAAAGTGGATTTGATGGACTAAAATGGCATTCACAAAAGTTATAGGATTCAACTGGATACTAAAATAGCATTAGAGAATATGGCAAAAGTACTTTTGAAGCACAGTTATTAATGGATTTAGTTATATAAGCTTACACTCTTGTTATTAGCATTATACATTACTATATAATAAAAGTGATTTTAGAATTTTTCAAGCAAGGAACATAATTCCTTATATGTTAACCACTTATATGCACCCTACCAGAAAACGATCTAGAGAAAATAAAAAAAATACCCCCACATTTACTGAAGGGGCTCCCGAAAATAGATTTTTAGATAAAATTTGTGTAACTACCAAATAAAAGAATATCACCCTCTACTTGAAAATGATTCCACTTCACAAATCTAATTCAAATTTGAATAGGAAATAAACTACCAAAATCTATTTAGATATAAAGGCTATGAATAATTCGGGTTAATAATGAGCTAAATATTAACAAGTTACACAACTCTGTAGACTTATATTAGCTCATTTCACTTTTACTTATTGACCTTTCCTGGAACCACTACCACCTCTCAACCAACAAACCATTGATCGTCTTTGCTATGGCTTTCTTTGAAGCCTCCGTAACTCCGGCCTGATTGGCAAACTGCGGCCAGTTAGACAAAGTATCCTTAACCTGCTCAATAATTTGGTTCACGTTATTAACACTAAAATATTTTGCTAATTCTTTGATATGCTTGGAGCCTGGATTTTGGCTTTCACCGGCAACCATGGTAGAATGAAATCCATGACCTGAATTGGAAAAGGTCAAATCATAAGCCGGCGCCATGGTCCACGTTCCTTTTTGATCCATCAAAAAGGAAAAATTCTTGCTATGGTCATCACGATTATGCCCAAAAATATTGAAAGTGGCCAGTCGCAAAACATCCTCATAACAGCGCACATCTTTTTGAAGCTGGAAAGCTCCATCCATCAAATGACCGTAATCCATATTACTCAATCGAAAGTTATCATGCATCAGTCCGCTGGCTGAATGCATGTGTAAACGATGATTCCCTATCCGGTCAAATCGTTTCGTTCCAAAATACGGTTTTCCACTTTCCCCAAAGAAAAGGCGGCACGGGCTCATGAAAATACCCGCCTCTTGCGCCATCAAGTAGTAGGCATATTCGACATTGGAAATATCAGACATATCCAATGAAGAGGGAAACTTGATCAACCAGTGCTCCTCTCCTTCTTCTGCTACATTTCCCTTGCGAAGTGTATCGGATTTGGGTTTGTATAGTAAATTCACTTTTGGGCGGGCTCCACCAGAAGAACCTCCAGCCTGAAACAAGCTTTCCAACAGGTCCGAGCTCGCCCCATCATAGATCTCATTACACTCATGCTCCCACTGCTCCAGCAAAACTTGTGTGGTGGTACTCTCCTGTTCCATCTCAGGATAATAAACCAAAGCCCCGGGTCCATTTTGCCCTACATAAGTCAGTCGATCCAATGGAGTCAATTGCTGAAAAGGCAGCCCCATCGC
The DNA here is from genome assembly GCF_036244895.1 of Persicobacter diffluens. Classification (NCBI taxonomy): domain Bacteria; kingdom Pseudomonadati; phylum Bacteroidota; class Cytophagia; order Cytophagales; family Persicobacteraceae; genus Persicobacter; species Persicobacter diffluens. The sequence goes on along the minus strand of NZ_BQKE01000010.1, from coordinate 11,985 downwards.
AGTCAGCTTCCGATCAAGCAACAGGCGCCCCCAACCATCAGGCAGGGAGTCATTAAAAACACCTGCCAAACCATCAAAAGAAAAAGCAGACATATCCACCACCTCTTTGGTTAGCGGTAACTTAATCGGCGATAATGATAAATTACGATCAAGAATTTCAGGATGATACTTGAACAATATCCGGCGATCATATTGTACCAACTCACCGACAGGCAACTGCTGGTCCTCGCTCCAGCGCAACATCACTTTTATCGTTTTCACATGCTCCATCACCAGTCCTCGCTAAATAGTTGATCCAGATTTTTTCCGCCCTCTTTCTCCTTCTTTTGAAACAACTTTTCAAAATCATCCAAGCAGTTCAGTACATGCGCTAATTTCAGCAAAGACAACAAAGCGATTTCACCTTGTTGCTCAAATCGCTTCAAACTACTCAAAGACACCCCCGACCGGTCAGCCAATTGTGCCTGGGTAAATCCTTGTTGCTTACGAATGATTTTAAAACGTTCGGCCAAAGCATCGGCTTGCCGCTGGGGAGTATTTCCAAATGAAATCATAGCCTAAATATAAGCTATTTTGGAATTAAAACTAACTAAATAGCCCATATATTAGCTATTTCAATTAATAACGTAATGCTCAATTCAGAAACGACCAACAAAGCAACCATGTAACATCATGCACTCAACCGCTCCTTCACCCACTGAATAGTCAATATCAGACTATCAAGTTTTTCAAAGATCTCGTCAGAACATTCCAGGTCAGCCAGTATTTTTGAAAAATCAAGAATGAGCTTAGATATCTTTCGGAACCAATAAGCCTCATCATCAAATTCAGAGTTCATGATTTTTTGCATGAAACTTCCAATATGTGTATCGTGGATATTCCGGTTCGATTTGTGCCACCCTGTAATCTCCAACCAAATGGGGACCACCCTTCCCACCGAAAAGGGTACCATTAAAAGTAAAATTAATAGGCTAAAAGCCCATGGTTGTTTTCAATAAATTATGCCTGTAGTGTAAGATTCATTGTTTCTCTTAATCGATAAGACTCCCCATCCCTATTGATCAAATGAGCTTTGTGAGTCAACCGGTCAATCAGGGCTGCTGTTAGTACCGGGTCAAGGAATATCTCATGCCACATCTCAAAGTCCAGATTGGTGGTGATGATCGTTGATTTCCTTAGCAGGATTTCTTGTTTTGCGAGGTGGTATCATTTTCAATTAGAAAGTGGTATCATTTTCGGTGGTGGTTACACAATGAAGTAGAAGTGATTTCAGAACATTATTTATTCTTTCTTATTCTTAGTTAAATTTTTCACCAAGATATTTGCTTACTATTTTAATGTAAAGTATATTTTACTTTTTGTAACCTATTCTTTACTTATAAACCATTACCATTATGCAAAAGGAACTTAAGCTACTGCCTAATCAATTCGTTAAAATATCAATTGGATTGATAATTATAGGGTTAGCAATCCTAATCTTACCTCTATTCTCTTCAGGTGAGTTATTGTTAAGTCGTCATACCTGGGTTATTTTATCTAAAAGTATTATTGTGACTGCAATGCTATTAATAGCGATATCTAAAAGTAAGGTAGAAGATGAGCGTACTTTGAGAATTAGACTTTATGCATTTACTGCTACGTTTTTATGGGGAACATCGGTGGCAGTTTTAGATGCAATCACCGGTGTTGTATCTGGGGAAGGTTTCCTTGCTTCAACCAGTGTATTGGATCATTCTTTTAGTTTGTTTTTCTTTTATTTTATATACTTGAATTTTCTTAAACTTTCAAAATAGTGAAGAATTCAATTAAAATTCAAAGAGCCATTAAGAATCTCACTCAGAAGGATTTGGCAAAAAAAATAGGAGTATCAAGACAAACCATTAATGCAATAGAAAAACAGCGATACACTCCTTCAACCATTTTAGCCTTAAAAATTTCCAAGGTTTTCGGATTGAGCGTGAATGAAATTTTTGAGTTGGAGAATGAAGATTAGCATTAGAGCGTCATGATCTTTTTGGTTCACTGAGTTAAAATATACTTGAAAGCATTACCTAAATGGGGGCACAATGAATATCTATGATTTTACGTAAAGCTATGTAATACTTAAAAAGTACAAACTGACAGTATTTTTTTGATTCTTCACATCGGATTAAAACCCGAAGATTTTATAAAATATGCTGTAAACACCATTTTATGGCATATCTCATACCCGCATTATTTTTTGATTATGGCTTCAGGATAATGGGCTACACAGTGTGTAGCTTTTGTGTAAAGTGTCAGTATCATAAAAAAGGTGAAATTGTCTAAGGTTTTTGATATTGGTTACAGGAAAACCTTAGACAAACTCATCAGTCAATTGTTTGGATAATTCTTTAAATTTATGACAATGCACTTTTTTGCACCATAATGCACCGACTACCTTCTTCAATAATTCACTCCCGTAAAAACTCATAATCGTGTAGAACGAACTGCACGAAACCAAACCTTTCATACTATGAGTTTAATGTCCAATGTTATCCGAGAAATGCGGGAGCAGGAAGAACAGCAAAAAAGAAAAGACCGCCATCCGCCGATTATTTCTGTGCTTAATGAATTACGGGACTTGATCCGTCCACTTACAGAAGAAGAAAAAAACAAGCTTTACGACAGCATCAAAAAGGACGGCGTTCGGGATCCTATTATATTTTGGAAGCACGATGATCAGCATATCATCATCGATGGCCACAACCGCTACGAAGCTATTTGCAAATTAGGCATCAAAACTTTCCCTTGGGTAGAAAAGCATTTCAATTCCCTGGAAGAAGCCAAGGACTGGATGATCATGAACCAGTTCAGTCGGCGGAATTTGAATTCCAAACAGATGAAGTATTATCGGGGACTACTGTATAATAGAATGAAATCCAATAATGGAGGAATTCGAAAGGGAAAAAATTTCAGTGGGAAAAATTTACCCACTGATACCCGAACATCCGCTGTACTCGCCCAAAGTCAGGGTATTTCTGAAAAAACCATCCGAAATGACGGACTCTTCCAAATCGGTCTGGACCTGCTGGATTCCCAAGAGCCTGGCACCAAACAAGCCGTCCTGAACGGTACCAAGAAAATTTCGGACAAGAGGATTCAGGAATTGGCTTTAGGGAAAATCGAACTATCCCTGACGGAGAGAAAGCCGCAGATTACTCCGAAAAAACTAGAGGCTGCGGTTGAGCTCATTTTACGGGCTAAAGAAGAAAATTTGATTCAACCGGAATTGTGGGAAAAGATTAGAAGCTAATTATTACCATTACTCTCCCCTGTCTGCCACATAGAAAACCCGACCACACCTTTCGATATGATCTTTTAAATCCGGGTTATCAATTTGGTGAAATACCGACAGATCAATGGTATAAGGAAGGAGTAGATCATCCAACTCATTTTCGATTTGGAAACATTGTAAGGTGTCTACCCCTTCCCCGACTATTGTCAAATCAATATCCGAATTAGGACGATAATTTCCCTTTGCTCTGGATCCATATAAAATCACTTTTTCTATTTCAGTATGAGTCGAGAATACCAACCGAATATTATTGATTTCCTGATCTGACAAACCGATTTCTCCTATTCCTGCCATGGTAGATCCTCTTCCGATTTCTTAGCTTCCATCATTGATTCAAACGCCTCAAATAAGGGAAAATAGGTGGCTACCACCTGAGAAAATATAGCTTCGGCAGTGCTTTCATTATAGGTATGAGAGCTTTGATTTCGACTATTAATAGTTTCCATCCAAAGTTTTCCATCAGTAATCAAGTTTAGTTTAAAGGCTTGCCTGATGGCATCCCTTGAACCTCCAACTGTGGTATTTCCCTGGTAAATGGCATAGTCCTTCATTACATTCCAAGCCAACTCGTGCGTATATTCAAATCTCTGGATAATACCTTCTTTGATGATTTCTGATTCAAAATCATTATCAAAATCAGGTTTTTGCTCCAAATATTGAATAGCCTCACGAAGTTTAGATAATGCTTTCTGAAAATTACTAAAGCGTTGTTTCCAACGAATATCTTCTTGATTAGCGCTCATACCTCAATATACAATTAAAAATATTATCTTAACCTACCACCTTCTCCTCTACCCGCTTCAGTGTCTCCTCTAACAACTCCTTCAGCTTTTGTAATTCCTCCTGCTCCATTTTCTCGGCAGATTTCAACCAGCGGTCCGCCTGCTTCCGGTACTTATCCAAATTGCTCAATGGAAGCTTTGGGGCTTTTTCTTCCGCTTTCAATCCCAGCCAAACCGGAATTTCAATCTGTTCTCCCTTATTCAACAGCACACCCAACTTTTCCAAATCGCCTTTTTTCACCCGGCTCAGGGCAGCCTGTTCCTGTTCTGAGATTGCCGCTTCTTCCAGGGAAGTCAGGATGAGATAATCCTTCCAGTGAGCATTTTCTTTACCAATGGCTTCCAGCGCAAGGAATACATTGCGGTCATTCTCCAGTGTACGTTTACTCACTCCCAATTTCTGAGCAATCTCTTGAGTCGTCTCCTCATCCGATGATTTCTGCAACTGTATGCCTCTCAAAAAAGAAGTCATCATCGGGGTGATGTTCCGGCGGCTCAACTGGTTTTTCGCCATCCATTCCAGTGCATCATCACGAGTCTCCAACGCTTTGATGGAACGGAAAGGGACCTGATCAAAACCCAAAGATTTGGCGATTTTCAATCGATGGTGACCATCAATCACAAACTTCTCAGATCCGGTATCCCACACTTTAATCGGATCGAAAATTTCTCCGTCCTTTTCAATGGACGCTTTCAAATTCGAAAACTCCGATTTCGACAAAGGATGAATGAACTGCTCAAACAATGGCAGCACCTCCAAAGCGGTAGGAGGGGTTTTATGAATATCAATACTGATGCCGTTCCCTACGATCGATCGCTTCTGATCAGGATTTGGTTTATTCTTTCTGACTAATTTCGCCATTGCATTACATGGTTTGGGTTAATTCCTGATACAGGCTCATAAAATCATCATGAGCGTTGATACAAGTTGCTTTCTCGCCTTTCATCTCCGGATGTTTACCCGCCTTCAGCTCAAATCCAAAACTTACCGGATCCATATCATATTTCATGGCTTTTTTGATACCGGAAAGGTCACGCACCAGATTTTCAAACACATAAATTTTCAACTCATCCAGACGTTCAGAAATATCCGCAATGGCTTCTTTATCTTCTTTCTTGGCTAAGGTGATGCGATTGAAAAAGGCGCCGGAAATTTTCAATTTCGGATTGTCTTTGTGGATCTGACTGATGTAATTGTACGAATCCACCAATCCTTGAATGGAAAATCGGGAAGCATCCAATGGCAAATACACATGCTCCGCACCCAACAGTGGGGCGTAAGAAAAGATCGTATCCAGATCTGGGCGCATATCAATAATGATGATGTCATAATCCCGATTAATGGACTTGATCAAAGTATCAAAACACTTCGATTTTTGAAGAGGGGAGAGGCCAATACCTTCTTTCAAAAGACTGGTCAATTCACCATAATTAGGCAACAAGTGGTAGTTATCCAGGGCTTCCATCGGCTGCACCAGGGCTTCTTCAAATTTGGAATTGTCCACCAATACATCCATTAAAGATGGAACACTTTCGCCATCTTCCTCCAAATCATACCGGCTGATCCCATAAGCCGCTAAAGCATTGTTCTGATAATCCGCATCAATCAACAATACCTTTTTACCTTCATTGGCAAATGCACTGGCAATGGAAATAGAAGTAGTGGTTTTGCCCACGCCCCCTTTTTGATTCCAGAATGCGATCACCTTGGCAGGAGGATTAATCAGGTCCAACAGTTTTTCCTCTGTCAAACCATAATTCGCCTCAAAGTAGGGCAGGAGCTGCTGCGTCAGTTTTGGGGACAGTACCTGCTGGTGATTGATCACCTGGCTCAGCGTGGTCCGGCTGACTTCCGTCTGCTCATTTATTTCGGAAAGGTTCAGAATTTTCTTCTTCTCCGCTATCCATTTACTTAAGGCAATGTTTAAGTCTTTCATGGCGATTACTTAATGGGGGAGTGCGCAGATTCTGCGCATTACTGTATGATTTTGTTCAAAAATACAAAGTAACTTAACCAAAACCTATCATAATTGAACAAAAATGTAAAATAAAAAGAGGCGAGTGCGCAGATTCTGCGCAACGACCTCGATTGATGCTAATTTTTTTACAAAAGTCATCAAATTGAAGCAATTAGAAGAAATATATTATTTTGTATAAAAATAATTACTTCAATGGTTAAATGGACCGCCTTCAACATAGTAGTTCAAGTACCAATTAATCTTTATCAACGATGGAATGGAGCATATTTTCCTGGCAACTTTTTCTAACCCTAATTCTGGCTATTGCTATTTTCGGAGTATTCAGATTCGTAATTCTAAAAAGAAAAAGATAAGGGGTTTTTGAAGCCCATAAAAATCACAAATCCTCAAATCCGGTAAACAGGGGAGATTGCGCCTTATTTTCAATCGGCTCTCTTACCGGAGTATTTTGAGGCTCAATGTTGTAGGGCTAACTTCTATCTACTCGTTTCTTTAGGAAAGATTCAAAATTTGCTTCTTCACCATCCACTTATGCTCAAGGCTTTCATTTGATTGTAAAAAGGGTGTACACAGATTCTGCGCAAGTCTGAATACTAAATTCAAAAAAATGCAGGAGGGAAGTATTCACCACCTTACATCATCATTGATCGACAAAGAAAAGCCCGACTAAATTTAAGGCAATGAACCCCTTTCGCGCGCCGGAAATAATCAATGGGTGACCTATATAACCTTTGGGTAACACTACTGCATCATCTACTGGCTCCAAATCAAGTTCGTAACATTGCCCCTCCATTAATTTTTTCCCGGCAGGGGGAATTTTAATGTCTGAATACACCACAATATCTTTCCCTTCTTCATCCTTAAAAGATAAGACATAATACCCATTATCGGATGAGGGGTAATAACTTTCAAAAGTAAAGCAATCATCTGGAGATATTTGAGGGTTTACTCCGATACTTAAAAAATGTAGCCATAAGATGTTAAAAAATACCATTATCGATTAATCTAAAATCTGTCACAAATCCTCAAATCCGGTAAACAGGGGAGATTGCGCCTGATTTTCAATCGGCTCTTTTACCGGAGTATTTTGCTGCTCCGCCCTCCAGGCCTCACGTCGAGCCTCTACATATTTTCTTGGATCAGCAGACAAATACCAGGTTTTCTCCTCCGCCGTACCAATAGTGGCGATCATATAAGTCCCGAACTTCAGCCAGTCACCACTCTCCAGCTTGCGATTAGCTATCCGTTCCAGTACTTCCCGCTTTCCGGTACTGGAACCATTTTCCATATACCACTCCCGAAAGCTGTCAATCAATTCCGGCTTCTGATTCACCATCTGACAGTAAGGAACCCGGACTTTCTTATAGTTTTCACCATATTCCTGTGCCCATTTTTCCTCCAGCTCTGTCAGCTCTTGCGCCCGCTGTTTTTCCTGTGCGACTCTTTCCGCCTCGGCTTCCTGCACTTTTTGGGTTTCGGTATCCTGCACAAACTGACGATGAAAAGCATCATCTCCCATCAGTTTCATTTTATAAGCCTCCGGATTTTTAACGCCTTTTTGGTTAGCTATATATTGTTCCGCATAAATTTCCTTCTCCGTCTTCTCTGCTTTCTCCACTTCTTCGAAAGGAATATCCAAAGTTCGCTGCTCAGACTTAGCGGCTGGTTTCACTTTCGGAAGCTTCAATTTTACCTGTTTATTCTCTGCAACATAATCCGGGTTCCGCTCAATTTTAAAAACGATATACTCAATGGCCCGGCCACTTCGCACCTTTTCATAATCAATCAGAATATCACTGGTGGTATTGATTTCCTCCTGAGCTACTTTCAGTACTTTAGTCTCAAAATCATTAAAACGAGGGTACCTGGTTTTCAGCTTCTTCAGATCTGCATCTTCCAGAATTTCATTGTTCCGGTTTTTCTTTCCCACCGGATGAATAATCAACCCCAAACGCTCGCGGAGAAATACCACTGACACTTTCCGCTTCCCCAAGCTAAGATATTGTTTACACAATTCATAAATCCGGAAGGTATGGGAACTTTTGAACGACCAAACATGCCCCAGTAAATAGGAGGTATAGCCTTCTGCCGTATCAATATCAATCAGCAAATCGCGGGCATTTTCAATAAATCGAACCCTGACCACCCGACGGTCTTCATCTCCCTCCGCTTCCAGCAATGGAACGCTTCGCCAGTACTTCCCATTTTTCGCAGACACATCCATGGTCAAGGTGGTCATTTCCTTAAGTGCATTCGACACCAATTCATATTGCCTCAATCCCACGCGGGAAGTAAACAAGGCCTGCATCGGTATTTCCATCCAGTCGAAACGCTCCTGCTGAGGTTTCAATCTGGAAAAGGCGACGGCCAAAATCCGCTGCTGCAGAACAGATAGGTGATTTCTGGTCTCCACCAATTTGTTCGACTTCACTATGGACAGCTCTAAATCCGGAATTTGGTTATCAATCATTTTCGTTTAATTACCGACAAAAGTACGAATACTCGCTTTTCAATTACCACCAAAAGTACGCAGACGAAAATCAACCCACATCAGCGCGCTCTTTAAAACCACCAAAAGTACGATTGGCTATACGGCTTTCTCCAAAACTAACCACGAATAATACAGAAAACAAGCTTATCATCGTACTTTTGTCGGTATTAATTCGTACTTTTTTCGGCTTTTAAGATTCAGTCCTTTAAAGGTTGCGTACTTTTGTCGGTAGTTCGCGTACAATTGGTGGTTTTATTGCGTACTTCTTTCGGTAGTTCGCGTACTTTTGTCGGTAGTTTGCGTACTTCTTTCGGCTTTTAAGCTTGTAACTTATTCTATATCATAGACTTATAGCACCCGAAAACACTTAAAACATATAAAACAAAAAACAAACAGTTATGGTCGTTGCAATTTTTGTCGTAAAAAGAACTTGATATTTAGTTTATAGAAGTAGAAATAACAAATACTACTCATAATCAGGTAGTTACATTTATTTTTTTAAATCAGCTATTTGTCACGAATATTCACGCCTTTGTCAAGGAATTTCATAAAACTATCCTAACCAATCATTTAACTGTTTAAATCAGAATCAAAAAAAGGCTCACAGAGCCCATAAAGGCGGATTTTGAGCCGTTTTTTTCGCTGAAAACAATTATAAATACTATAAAACTTAACAAACAACAGGTTGTTGTTTCTTCTAAAATTTTATGGTGGAGTCGAAAGTTGGAGCGATGAAGATTTTTAGAAGAAATTAGTTCAGTGGATTAGGGAAATAACCTACCACCAATGCATTATGTTAAATAATAGGATTAAAGTTATCCACTGTACGATACGGAAGATTTAAAAAATAAATATGAGGAAAGGGAGGAGTTATTAACGCTCCATAAACAACTGGTAGTAGGCGCTGTTTTTCATCTCTGTAGCAAAGAATTTTTGATCATAATCCCCTCGTTCGCCATAGGTTTTAACTAACCAGCCTTTATAAGCGATTTTAGACTGCTCCGGGAGCACATCAAACATTAACTGGCACTTCATCCACTCCTGATAGTATCGGCGATTGTGGGGCAAATTACGACCTTTCTGGAGGTGGCGGAGATAAACCTCTACCGTTTGACGATTATGATGCTGTTCAAAAAATTGCTGACGACAAGCATTATTACGTTCACTGAACAGCTGATAGACGTGCGCCTCCCATTCGGCTTCCTTTGCTGCAGTCTTTTGCAGCGCGATGGCCTGCTGTTTTTTTGCTAATTCTGATACATGAGCCCTAAACTCTTTTTGGAAGTCTTCCCTCGGAAGCAGGCTGCGAAAATATCCCATCGGATTTTCAACATTATCCTTCTGCTCCACCACCTGAACGGCATACATCAAATAATCCTCCGGATACTCCTGTCTCAGCTTTTCCAGTGTTCTCGCATTCATCCAAGGCGGAAGCCCAGGAATCGTATTGCATGCCGGCATGGGTGGTTTAGCAGAAGTAGGAGGGACGACCGCTTTCTTTACTTTTTTAACCGCGCCCTTGATTTTAACCACCAGTTTATCAATCTGCCGACCCAAAAATCTGATTTCCTGCTCCACATCCAATAGACCGAACTTCTTGATGTCCGAATAAGCCGGCTGTAATACACGTCTGTCGAAATCTTTGAATCGGGGATAAGCCTTCGGTAAATAGCCCAACATGGCTTTGATTTTCTTAAAGTCAAAATGACGATTCTTCAGCGTCAAATGCTGTCGAAGAAACAAATAGATCCGAATCCTCACGCCAGAGCCCATCTTTTGAACATCCTCAAAGTCTACAGGTGTAAAATTTTGTTTGAGGCCCAAAAAAAACGGTTTAAGTGCTTTTGCAAATCGCAATCGAATATACCCCATATACTTGGGGCATTCCACGAACTCCAGCACCTGATAGGTGCGCTTGCCAATTCGAAGCCGAAGCCCTTTCAAAAACTTACAGGCTTCTCGACAATCTTCATACAAATTCCCAATGGCCTGCCCTTTTTTCAAGCCCACAAATTCCGACAAAGTAAAAGACTCTGTACGAAAATCTGTATCCCCTTGCCTGATACGTTCAGCGAGCCTGAAAATAATCATAAACTGCATTTTGGAAAGGCGGTATGTTCCATTTATAAAATCATTGGACAATACAATCATTCGGCTCAGGCTTAATAGGGTTATTGATTCAGTAAATATAATTATTATACTAATTAATTTAGTTCATCTACTAAATTTTTTCCGAATTTAACACCAAATACCCGTCGTCTTTAACGACAAACTAAAATAATATACATCCATTTTTATACCTAATACATTCCTATAGCTTGGAATATCCGCTTCACTTCTCCTACTGATAACCGCCGGTGCTTAATTTCTATTCCATGCATTTTCATATAGGCCCGTAGCGTGTTAGGATGAATATTCATCATTTGGGCCACTTCCAGTCGTGTGTACATTCCACTTAAGTTCTCAGTATTCATCCGAATTAATGTTGGTTTACTTTATTAAACCCAGATTGAGTAAAGTTATCTAAATTATAACCTACAAAAACGCACAATTTCCCACACTTATAGTGGTTTATCTATATAATTCACTAATAACTTACTATTCACTTTAGCAAAATTAGTTAGAGTGAATATGATTCAAGCTGGATTACTCATATCGGCAATTATTGGTGCAGGGATGATTTATAAACAGTTCACCGCCATTTAGGATCAGGTGAAGCTGGATTTAAAAGCCGTTCGACTACATGCCTTTGACTTCCGAGTAGAGCAATCTGTTACCACCTCGCTCCCTCACAGCCCCATATGAGCAGATTTTCCGCATACGGTTCTTCCCAAATTGGGTTCGTTTTCTGAAAGCGGGGATAGATTTTTGGCATAAGGAGTGGTATCCATTCTGTAACGTTTCCCTTTAGCTAATCACTGTTTCCTTCAATTCCTCCGCCGCATCCCTTTGCTCCAAAAAATGAGGAAAACAAAAACCGATAAAGAAGCTCCAATCAGAAAATGGGAGAGGAGTGGGTTGAGTCAGGCAGATTACTGTAGAAAAAATGGGATTCCTTCAGGGTCTTTCAGAGGGTGGCTAGCCGTCTGGATCAGAGAACAAGAGGGCGATCAACGGAATTTGGCTTCGTAGAGATCAAAACCGATATGATTTCGGAAGAAACCGCTCATAGCCAGACTTCAGAAGGGATAGTAATCAGGTTGAAGGCTGGTAATACTATTATGATTCGAGTCTCCACCCAGTCACATGTTATTGAATTAGTCCTTTCGGCGGACTCACATGCTGTCGCCCAAAATATTGCGATGTATTATTCCTTCTTCGGTACCTGTAGAGCTAATGAAATCAATCTATCTAAATGGCGGGAGGATGTGCTTCAAAGAACAAACAACCTTCCGTTTTCTAAAATCAGGGAGCTAC
>NZ_BQKE01000009.1:0-49222 GCF_036244895.1 Persicobacter diffluens | reverse complement strand
TCTCATTTTTGAAAAGGCGAAATTACTTCGGGATAAGGTAGTCATTGACCGGGACAATGGAGAGAAGGGGTATATCGAATTCATCAACCAGGAGCAGTGGTGCAAGAATGAATACCAGGTTACGCATCAGATCACCATGGAAGGGACCTATAAAAACAGGTATGATGTTACCCTTTTGATTAATGGCCTGCCCCTGGTACAAATTGAGCTTAAAAGAAGAGGGCTGGAGCTCAAAGAGGCATTTAACCAGACCAACCGCTATCAGCGCCATTCCTTTGGAGCCTCCAACGGGCTCTTTCAATACTTGCAGTTGTTTGTAATTTCCAATGGCGTAAACACGAAATATTACGCCAATAATCCGGTGATCAAGCAAGACTTCAAGCAAACCTTTTTCTGGGCCGATAAAGACAATAAAAATATCACCCGTCTGGATGCTTTTGCTGATGCTTTTCTGGAGCCCTGTCAGTTATCAAAAATCATCACCCAGTACATCGTACTCAGTGAGGCCAAAATCCTGATGGTCCTGCGACCTTATCAGTATTTTGCCACGGAGGCGATTGTAAATCGGGTAAAAAAAGGAACGAAAAACGGTTATATCTGGCATACGACCGGCTCCGGTAAAACCCTGACGTCTTTCAAAGCCAGTCAGATATTGTGTAAGCTTCCGGAAGTGGCTAAGGTCCTTTTTGTCGTGGACCGCAAGGACCTGGACTTTCAAACCATACGGGAATTTAACCAATTCAAAAAGGATTCGGTAAACGGCACCAGTGACACCAAATCCTTGGTGGAGCAACTGGAAGGACAGGACAAACTGGTCGTTACCACCTTGCAGAAATTAAATAATGCCATCAGTAAAAATTACTGGGCCAAAAAACTTGCGCATCTACAGGATCAAAAGGTGGTCTTCATTTTTGATGAGTGCCACCGCTCTCAATTTGGAGACACTCACCAGCGAATAGTGGAGTTCTTCCCAAAGAACCAGATGTTCGGATTCACCGGAACGCCAATATTCGCAGAAAATGCCAGCAGACAGCGGGTAGCCGCCTCCAACCTGGGGGATCAAAAGCACTTGGGATCTGTACAGCGAACGACCAAGGACCTATTTAAAGAATGCCTGCACAAATATGTCATCACCGATGCGATCAAGGATGATAATGTGCTCCGTTTTGCGGTGGAATATGTGGGACGCTATCGCCGTAAAGAAAGCGCTTCTGAAATCGATATTGAAGTGGAAGATATCGATACCCAGGAGTTGATGAATGCTCCGAAGCGCCTGGAAAAAATTGTGGACTATATCATCGCGCATCACCCGAAGAAGACGCACCACGGCTTCTATACCGGCATGTTTTGCGTGAGCTCTATTCCGCAGCTGGTTCAATATTATGAGCTTTTCAAACAGCGAAAGGCGGAGGGAAAACATAAATTCAAAATCGCCACGATCTTCAGCTATGGGGCGAATGAAGATGATCAGGATGTGGCCGATGGTTATGAAAACCCCAAATTCGAAAGCGGCTATAATATGGAAGAGCAGCCGGTAGCCATGGCCGCTGAGCCAGTAGCGACCTACAAAACTTCCCATAGCAGGGACAAGCTGGAGGAATACATTCAGGACTATAATGCGGAGTTCAAGACTTCCTTCAGCACCAAAGACAGCCAGTCTTATTATAATTACTATAATGATATTTCGAAGCGTGTAAAAAATAAGCAGGTGGATATTTTACTGGTGGTCAATATGTTTCTGACCGGATTTGACAGTAAAACATTAAATACGCTCTATGTCGATAAAAACCTAAAATACCACGGTCTGATTCAGGCCTATTCCCGCACGAACCGCATCCTGAGCGAGAAGAAATCTCAGGGGAATATTGTCTGCTTCCGGAATTTGAAAAAGGCAACGGATGAAGCCATTGCCCTATTCTCCAATAAGGATGCCCAGGAGATCATCTTCGTGGAGCCTTACGAAAACTATGTGGCCGATTTCCAAAAGGCGCTGGACAAATTAAAAAGCATCGCTCCTACGGTCGAAAGTGTGGATGACCTCAGTACTGAAGAGCAAAAACTGGAATTTGTACTTGCCTTCAGGGACCTGATTCGCCTGAAAAATATCCTGACCACCTTCGCTGATTTTGACCATGATGAGATTGGCATGGATGAGCAGACTTTTGTGGACTATCAAAGCAAGTACCTGGATATTAAGGACAGTACCGCGGTAAAGGGGGAAAAGGAAAAAGAATCTATCCTACATGATGTGGATTTTGAGCTGGAGCTCATCACCACGGATATCATCAATGTGTCCTATATCATGAACCTGCTGATGGCGCTTCATGGGGATACGCCGGAAAAAAGAGAGGCCGAGCGCAAACGAATCGTGGATATGATGGCCGGAGATGTTACCCTGCGTTCGAAGAAAGAGCTGATTGATAAATTCATTCAGGAAAATCTTCCTTTGGTGGAAGACGCTCAGGATATCCCGGAAGTCTTCGAACAGTTTTGGGACAAGGAGAAAGTTGCTGCTTTCACCACCATCGCCTCTGAGGAAAAATTAGCGCCTGAAAAACTCGATGGCATGATCCAGCATTACCTCTATTCGGATAAAAAACCGCTTCGGGAGGATATCGTCGATGCCCTTTCTTTCAAACCCAAAATTCTAGAGCGTAAGAAGATCGTGGAACGGGTAACGAACAAGATGATGGGCTTGGTGGATACCTTTTTTAAGGGGATGAATTGATTGAGTCTCCGGGCTTTTAATCCGAATGATTCAAAGCCCGGAGGTTCTTCTCTGTATTTCCAATCTGTTAAACTGCTCTGATCAGTTCCAATAGACGGAACATTTCCGTTTTAGCCTGTGCCATCTCCTCAATATTGAATTCCCCTAATCCGCTCGCCCTTTCAATGGCAGCTACCTGCTCCGTTACTAATTTTTGGTATAAATTCTGTCGGCCCTGCTTATAGTATCGTTCACTTTTTTCGTAATCTTCCAAAGGGGTTCCTCTGAACTCCCGGATAAGGCTATTGTAATCTGAAAAATACCGGCTTGTATTTTTGTAATGCAACAAATACCAGAACTCCAGACAAGGCGTATTCACCAGCAAATGCACCCGGTCCATAGAACTAATTCGTTGAAAATAGCCCCTGAACTCTTCCACTGGTGAGGGTGAGCTTCGTCCTGACTTTCGTTCCCATTCCGCCTGCTCTTTCAATACCACATCCAGGTCTACCAGCCAAATGACTTTATCGTAAATCCGATCATTTTCAAGCACCAACTCAAACTGATCCGCCATTTTCTTTTTCTTAGGCAACTCGGGTTTGATATCAATATGGCGAAGCCCCTCATGCTGCTTCATCAGCTGCAAATACCAAATTTCTGTTTCACCATCCACAATAACAGAAAACTTGGGTTTCGCGGCCCTTCTATTGCGATTCGCTCTTCCTCTACTCATGCTCAAAATCTAAAAAGTAGTCATTCAGTTGAGGGGTTGCTCCAAGCTTCCCGATCTTATAGGCGTTGTAGACGGAGCTAGTATTCCGGATAGTCTCAGAGCCGAAATCATCCAGCGCATATAAATCCACCACCCCTGTATCTTCCGCCTTCTCGGTAAACCAAATGGTGTCATTGCGGAGCAAATCTTTCTCCAAAAACAGCTCCCGGTTATGCGTGGTCGCAATAAGCTGGGCGTCCTTACTATTGGTTAAAAAGGTGAGCAAAAAGAATTTCAATAAATCCGGATGCAGTGAGGAGGCTATTTCATCAATAGAAAAAATCGAGGAGGTCCGGATCATCATTTCCAAAACTCCGCTAAACTGATAGTAGCGCTGAGTTCCCCGTGACTCCTGTGCATACTCCAACGGAAAACTTTGTCCATTCACCTCATGCTCAAAAATCAGCCGGGTATTATTGATCTTCTGTTTTTGTTTCAGGTTTTCAAATTGCTGCTTAGTTGCCCTTTGCTCCAAAAAGTTGAGCAGATCATCTGTAACCTCAATTTCCTGCTTCTCAAAACGAATATTGGAAATATTGAAATCTGCCTTTTTAAGGATGGTCGTTAAACGGTCTTTCTGAATAATTCCTGCCTCAATTTTTTCAGAGATGTAAGTATATAAATCCGTGGACGGCAATACTATCGGCTTCAACGCATTTCTAAACCAGTCATGAACACTTTGTAATTCGGAAGAATCAAAATTAGTCTTCAAATAACCGCCCAAAACGGTATTATTCCAGAGCGTATTCGCCACCAGGCTGGTTTTATATTCCTTACTGACTTTGATTTTCGAACCAAAGCTTATTTCCGCCAATTGCTTTTCCGCATCCGTTGTTCTGGAGAAAACCTTCGCCTTATTGGGCGAAAAGAAGTGGAGTGACTCGCTCATCACCGCCTGAGGGCTTACTTCCAGCTCATACAGATAACGTACCTCTTCATAGACAAACTCCAGACTAAAGAAAGAGACGCCATTTCTGCTCTCCTCATCCAGCATAAAAGGGGTCAGCTGAATACGCTCATCCCGGGTGCTCAAAGGATATAGCACCAGATTTCGCACAAAATCCAATGCCTCCAAAACCGTGGTTTTACCGGAAGCATTCGCCCCGAAGATCAGGCCCATTTTAAGGATTCGCTTTCCGGCTTTTTCACTCACATAATAGTTCTCCAGTTCGTCGGATTTCCCCGCTTCAAAGGATAAACACACTTCATCCCGAACAGCCTTAAAGTTTGAAAACTTAAAATTTACGATCATTTTACCTTAATTTTTGTAAGTCGTTTACAAAATTAACGTAAAAAATGGTTTTAGGTAATTATCATTTAAATAAATAGACCGACTTCATGTTAAAAACCTATAGCTGATCTTGAAGCCTAACGGTCGTTTTGCTTCCGATATTGAGCATACACCTGCTCCATATTGCGCTGGTCGAGTTCCTCATTGGTGAATGTTTCCTGACTGTCCTCGCAATAATAATATTGATAGACCACCTCAAAAGACTTGTTACGATAACTCAAAAGGGTAAGCGACTGCTTCAATTGCATTGGCTTGCCGGTAAATGGACTGTTCATCATACTAAAGTTAATCGCTGTTCGGGCCTTAAACCGAAGTGAAACCCATAAAACAAAAAACCTCCCAAAGTGTGCTAGTCCGAAAACTAAGCCTGGGAGGTATATTCTTCTATCAAAAACCAGCGCCTGGCTGATTTTTGGGCTACTGCCAGATAAAATTTTATAGTGCAGCGTACAAGCTTAAGAAGCACGGGGCACTGTGTCACAAAAGTAGCAACATTATTTATAATTTGCTACGTCTTTTGGCTCGTATCTCTTTTAGTCGAACCACGGCCTGCTCCTTCAATTGCCCACGGTTGGCTTGCCGTTCTTTGACTTCCTGCTTCCATCGTTCGCCATCCGGATTCACGAGGCATTTAAATTTTTCTAAGTTATTCATTGAGATGCGTAATTTCCTCCCTCTTTTTCTTCCGAAAACTGAGCGACACCATGCATTATCGTAACTCCTGAGCCTGACTTACCTTCTTGATCGCAATATCAATATACCTATCATTGGCAAACATATTGCTCTTACGGGAACTCCATTCGTTTAGATGTCCTTTGATTTTTTCCTTGTCAAAGGTTTGATGTTCATTACACAAATAATCTACAGAGGACAAAAGCTCCAAAGAGAAATCCGAATAAAATCCTGCCAGATAATCGGTTGTTTTATGGGCTATTTTGGATAAATCCGGATCTGAAGAGATATATTGATTCACTTCAGGCAGAGCATCTGCGACCAAAGATAAGGCCTCAAAAGGTTTCTTGCTCATATCCGAATAGCCTGTGATATAACTTCCGTTAAGCGCATGCAGTATCCTTTTTATTTTCCCTGAATAGGGTCCGTAGAAATAAGGCTGAAAATCTAATTTGAAGTATTTTCCAGCACCAAATCGGCTTAGAAAATAACATACTTTCTCTGCGGAAAACTCCGAAACCATTCCCTCATTCCGAACTAAATCATACAAGCCATGCAACATCAAGGCCCGTGCTGGTGTAAGCTTTACTCGCTCTTTCTTCATCACTTCCCTTATCGCTGTATTAGGCTCAAATATGGTTACATCCAGGTCTGTTCCCTGCAACTTATTTTCAATAATCTCTTTCAACTGATGTAAATTTAATCCCCAGCGCCCCATTACCGCATTGCTATTATCAAAAATGGGATTCAGAAGGGATTATTTCTATCATAACCCCATGAATACAAGGCTGGAAAAACTTTTTTAATACATTTCAGTTCTAAAATAAGCAAAAGTAAACGTTTTTACTTACTTTTGCCCTTGAGTTCATCCTTCCAATCGGAGGAAAGAAATCGGAAAACGCCACGCCTTGAAGCATGGCGTTTTTTGCGTTTAATGGAGTTGGTTCAGCTTACGCTTCATCTTTTTTCTAATTTTATCTCTTTGAGCATCCTTCCCCTTAAGGTGATAGGCAGTCAGTAAATAATAAGCTGAACCATTTCTTTTAGGCTCTAAAATAATAACATAACGCTCATCGTGGTCATAAAGATAAGTTCTGATCCCTTCTGGCTCTTTAACCGAAAAAGAGTCTATTTTTGCTGGAATAGTCAACTCGATATGATGTTTTACCCAATGTAGTCTTTTGGATCTGTCTGGATCATAACGTCTATGTCTACTGCCCTTTTCCATTACCGTCGTCAGATGAGCAAATAGCGTATCCATTGTATCTTCTCCATCCTTTGGCGTTGGTTCTATAACCTTACTATTGAAGAGCAACTGTACATTCGCAAAATCCCTATCAAACACACCTCTCAACGAACGAACCCTCTCCCCTGCAGAAAAGGCATCTAAATCCAGCAGGTCGTTATATGTCTTAAGTAAATTTAATGGCATAGCTTATTTCAAGTCAATAAAAAATAAATTGACCTTCTCCTCTCCATAAGGTGAACTCCCATTAAGGTCATGATCACAATGTTTTTGAACCAGCTTTATCAAATCAGTTTTAGCCTTCACTTTCTTATCTGCATCATTATGATGGTAGGAAAGCAGTCCAGAGATAACATCAGCCAATTGAAGTAAGATACTTTCATGAGAACGGATATTTTGAACATTTCTAAAAACCCCGTACTTCGTATTCAAGATCTCTTTTAATTTATTGACCTTATAGGCACTGAGCGTATCTTTTATGTCAAGGTACACATTGTAAAAATAAGTCGAATTAATCTTATGATTCAGAAGCTGATAATACATCTTATAATAAAAATCATCATAAGACTGCCCGTAATCCTCATTCCGTATTTGATGTTTATTGACCATAACAGCCCTAAACTTCAAGTCGGTGTCAAAAAAATACTCTAATAGCTCTTTGTAAAATTCATATTGAGAGGAAGATACATTAGACCATTTTATCTCTGCATAAAAACGATGCTTCTTTTTTAGCTCCTTAATCCGCTCATGATGACGTTTCACCTGATTATAGGCAGAACTAACTGAACCCAATACCATAAACTGTTTATGGTCATTTTCGAGATGAGAACTTTCGTCACAGTAAATATTAAAAGTTTTTGACATTTTCTTATACTCTGATTTTACACAAACATCCCCTGCAAAAGCCCCTTCTTAAACGCCCTGCTCTGCGCCAACTGCTCTCCTACACCCGCAATCTTATCATCAATAGCCGATAGGAAGGATGCGATTTTTTGTTGTTCGGGGAGTGTAGGGAAAGGAAGTTTAATATTCTCAAAATCGGTTTTATTAATTAATGGCACTGCCTGTTCTCCCGCTAACTTCTTTATTTTAAGTGCATTTTTCTCCAGTAGAAAGAATAAATAATGCGGTGAACTATCAACATGAGAAATGACTGAGTTTATCTGTTGATTAGTAATACAATCTCTTGATGCCTGACCAACCTTACCTATCGTCGATCCAATACAAACAAACAGTACACTATCTTTGGGTATTATTCGCCCTTTGCTAAATCCTTGCTTAGTTAATGTAGTTTTAGTCTTGAGGATAAACCTTTTAGAACCAATATCAAAAGGAGATACAAAAAAATAATCACCGTTGTAATATTCTTGATTCTTGGTCGAAGGAGTATTTCCTGTAACAACCTTACCAACATCCTTTATTTTCTTCTCCTCCCAAGCCGGAAAATCATTTCCATCCTCATCCTTGAAGCGGATTTGCTGAGAGAAAAGCTGTTGCATGACGCCTTTTTTGTACTGCTCCAGCAAGCGCTTCTTTTCCTCCAGTGCGGAGATTTTCTCATCTACCTTTCCGAGGAAAGTGGCTATTTTTTGTTGTTCGGGGAGGGAGGGTATTTGAATTTTAATTCCATGAATATTGTTCCTATTTAACGTTGGTACAGATGTGGATGCATCATATTTTTTTAAGTCAAACCTCAAAAGAAATTGATAGACATATTTTAAAGAATTCGAATAATAATCTTTAACCCATAAAGTCGTATCATGAGGCCAAAAATCTCCTTCTGTATAAAAAACTTTACCAACGATTCCTTTTCTGCCCGTAACAATTCCTGGTCCTTCTACTTTGGCGATGTTATGCCAATATGCTATACCTGAAGAAGAAATAACGGGAACCTCCCCTTCCTTTCGATTTTTCTCAGTAAGATCAAATCCACGTTGAAAGAAACAAAAATCTTTAAATTTTATTGTTTCCCATTCATTCCCAAACTCCGGAAACCTCAACTTCGGTACCATCACTTTCTCCATCTTAAAAAGGGGTTTTGATGTTCAAATTCATTTTTTGCCGAATCACTGCCTTTTAAAAGCAGTCCTCCAAGTATTTTCATTCGGTTATTTTCTTCGATGGTTGTATTCATCATGATGGTTTGTTTTCAGGTTCAAAGGTAGGAACGGTTCGGCCGGCGGCGATGATCTCTCGTTCACAGAAAAGGGTCAATCCCCAAAACATTACACTAATGGTATTCCTGGTCTGCTGCTCCAGCTTTAGGTCTTTCAGCCGAAAATAGATAAAACTATTGAACAGCAATGGAAATTTATCATGCTTGAATCTGTCAATAAACTCAAACACCAACTCATCTGAAAAAATGGTCTCCCCAAAAGGAACGTTAAAAAACTCACGCACCTCAAAGAGTGTTCCCATCAACCTACTGGCAGGCAAATCGAGCCCTTTAAGTTCCTTTTTCAACAAATTCACATAGGCCGTCATTGCGGATGCACACTCTAATACAGCCGAAGGCTCATCGTTGAGCTCCTCCATGATGGATTTTGAGAAACTAACCAGGGCCTCCGATCGCAAAGTCAGCCATTGGCGGAGCAACAACCTTAAGCCCAAAAACTGATAGTTTTGATTCATTTTTTTTAATAAAGGCGCTAAGTAGGTCAAGTCCTCCTCATTTAATCCTCTTTCGTCCATAGCTAAAATGGGGTCTTTATCCCTAGTTCCTTACAGAAATCCGCAATATCGCTATCCAGTGTTGCCATCTTTTGATCGACCGCCTGCAACTGCTGACTTACCGCTTCCAGATCCACCGGTTCCTCTTCCTCAAAAGTATCCACATAGCGGGGAATATTCAGGTTATAGTCGTTCTCTCGAATCTCTTCCAGGCTCGCATGATAAGCGTATTTATCTACTGTCGTTCTTTGCTCATAAGTGCTGATGATGCGCTCAATGTCTTCCTCCCGTAGTTGGTTCTGGTTCTTCCCTTTTTCAAAATGCTGGCTGGCATCAATGAACAAAACGCTGTCATCAGCCTTACGACATTTTTTAAAGACCAAAATACAGGTCGGAATAGAGGTGCCATAGAAGATATTGGCCGGCAAGCCAATCACGGCATCCAGATAATTACAATCTTCAATCAAATACTGTCGGATATGTCCTTCCGCCGCTCCACGGAACAATACCCCATGCGGTAAGACCACGGCCATGGTCCCGTTCTCCGCCAGTTGGGAGATCATATGCTGTACAAAGGCATAATCCGCCTTGGTTTTAGGGGCCAGCTTGCCATAAGCCGAAAAGCGATCATCGGAAAGGTGAACGGCATTCGCAGACCAGTTGGCAGAAAATGGCGGATTGGCTACCACTGCTTCAAATTCCATCCCCCGGTGCTCCGGATGCTCCAGCGTATCTTCCTGCTTAATGTCAAAATCACGGAAATGAACATCATGCAGCGTCATGTTCATACGTGCAAGGTTGTAAGTGGTACGGTTCATCTCCTGCCCGTAGAAATGGTCCACCCGCGCCCCGTTTTTCTTCATCTCTCTGGCTACCCGCAACAGCAGGGAACCGGAACCACAGGTCGGATCATACACCGACTTCAACTGCGACTTACCGGAAGTGACCAAACGCGCCAAAATAGTGGATACTTGCTGTGGCGTATAGAACTCCCCGGCCTTCTTTCCGGCACCACTGGCAAACTGCCCGATCAGGTATTCATAGGCATCGCCCAGTACATCAATCTCGGTATCTTCCAGCTGGAAATCAATCTCCGCCAAATGCACCAACACCTGCACAATCAAATCATTCTTTTGCGCTTCGGTACGGCCCAGCTTACTGGAGGTCAAATCCAGATCCTCAAACAGTCCACCGAAATCATCCTCCGACTCCGTGCCCATGGTGCTCTGCTCAATGGCACGCAACACCTTGCCCAGATCTTCCAGTATGAATCCGCCTTCCGTCTGCTTGCCTCTGGCCACCATGGCCGCAAACAGCTCCTGTGGTTTCAGAAAATAACCCAATTGCGCCAGTGCCTCTTCCTTCACCGCTTCCAGATACTCCTTCCCCTCTTCGCTGTTTTCGTCCAGACTCGCATACTGAATACCGTCCTCCGCCAAAATCTGATTGGCGTACAGGTCCATCTTCTCCGAAAGGTATTTGTAAAAGATAAAACCCAATATATAATCACGGAATTCATCCGCATCCATCTTACCGCGTAAAGTATCGGCAATCTTCCAAAGCTGTGCTTCCAGCTGTTGTTTATGTGCTGCGCCCATCGGCTGTATTTCCTTTATCGTTATCAAAAAATCAGGGGATGAAGATAGGGAAAAAGGCAGGGAAAGGAAATGGTTATTGGAGCGATTGGTGGGGAATGGGAATAAAAAAGGCATCATGAGCGCATGATACCTTATTGGTGGGTTGATCTGATAAAGGGCTGGAACTATTTCCTTCTCGCTTCACGGATCTCCTGCTCAGAATAAGAGAGTAAACTCAAACACATGGCCAGGCAGTCCTCCATCTGTTTCTCTGACAAATACAAACGCTGTAATCGGGGCATAGTCATAGACACCAGAAATGTCAGTAAACCTTTGTTATGAATCTTATTGATCATTTTATCCATCTTCCGTCGGGATTTTTTATCATCTCCGGCACTTTCTGCTACTTTTATTTTAGTGGCATCCACCAAGTCAGAAAACGCCAAAGGATTGAATTTATCCTCCGGGAAATCTTCTTTCAAAAACAGATAGGTCAAATGAGCAAATTGCAATACGGCACTAAAGGCTTCCAGATTACTTTGCTCAAAGTTCAATTGGGCAAATTGACCCACAAATGTAAAGGCTCCGCGTGCGTTGCACATCTCATTGAGACTTTCCATATACTCCTTTTCAGGCATTCGGTCTATCGCTTCCTGAAGTTCTACTAAAGGCGTTACCATCGCCTTGTCCGTTGCTGTAATGTTAATCATGATGTTTTATCCTAATTTAGGGAAAGTCCTGCCAGCCTCCTGAATCCTTTTTTCACAAAATAACTGCAGAGCAATAAATAAATAGCCGATTTCAACCCTGACCTCTTCCGGCACCCCCATGCTTTCCAATTCAAAATCAATTAAGCCTACTAATGCAACAGGAAATTGTCGGTCATTAAAATTAGCCCAAAAATCATCCACCTTCCTCTGGCCTGATTTTTTATTTTTCGGTTGATTTTTCAGAACCTTCTCAGTTTCTAAAAATACCTGGTCATAGTCGGCTACTGGCAAGGAAATCCCCTTCAATTCCTTTTTAATTAAAGCATAATAAGTGGTCAGATGCTCCATGCAAGATACATATGCGTGCGGATTTCCCTTCAAATAGCCCTGCATCAACAACTCCAGCACAAAT
This sequence comes from Persicobacter diffluens, assembly GCF_036244895.1. Lineage (NCBI taxonomy): Bacteria > Pseudomonadati > Bacteroidota > Cytophagia > Cytophagales > Persicobacteraceae > Persicobacter > Persicobacter diffluens. The sequence goes on along the minus strand of NZ_BQKE01000009.1, from coordinate 37,165 downwards.
TTAAAAGCATCTCTTCGTCTCAATATTTGATAATGGATCCACGTCATTTTGGCTCTTGCAAGGCGACTATTTCGTCTCCTGAGGTTTAAAAAAGGGATTAATCGTTGTATCTCCTCGGCGGTAAAATTTTCCATTCCATAAATATAGTACAAGAAGGGGGGAATCCTGCAAAATTTTGGTAGTACCGCTAAACCAATACCGATAAACTGACTCCCTCAATGGAATAATTGATCCCATAAATTTTTACGAAATAAGGTGATGAAATCACCCTTAGTACAATTAGGCAACAAGCTGTTGCACAATTATAGATTTTCATAACTCCCTAAACCACAATTCCCCACTATAATCCACTCTTCCGTCCACCTCCCCCACTTCATCCCGTAAGATTCACCAAACCAAAACCCCAATCTTATGGTAAGGATGTCAGAACTTGCACGGGAGGTACTCTCCTGGGACGAAAAGAAAAAGCCACTGCGTAGCTCAGACCTGTTGGTCACTGAAATATTTGAGCTCAAAAACTTCATTTCCCCCTTGACGGAAGAAGAGCAAAACAACCTCTTCGAAAGTATCCAAAAAAATGGGATCAAGGATCCTTTGATCTTGTGGAAACGAGAAGATGATCACGTTATCATTGATGGCCACCACCGTTATGAAGCCTATCTCAAACTCAACTTAAAAGGCTTCCCTTTTATTGAAAAGCACTTCAATTCTCTGGAAGAAGCCAAAGACTGGATGATCTTAAATCAATTCAGCCGGCGGAACCTGAACGGAAAACAGCTGAAGTATTACAGGGGATTACTCTACAACCGAACCAAGGGAGATGTCTCAAAAAACCTCCTGAGAGGTCCTCAGCCCAAAGGGAAAAATTTTCCCCTCGGGAAAAGTACTGCAGAAATGATTGCCGAAGAGCAAGGGGTAAGCGGAAGGACGATTAAGAATGACGGCCTCTTCCAAATCGGATTAGACCTGCTCGATTCCCAAGAGCCAGGAACCAAACAAGCCGTCCTGAACGGTACGAAAAAAATATCGGACAGGCGGATTCAGGAATTGGCTTTAGGGAAAATAGAACTTTCCCTGACAGAGAGAAAGGTTCGTATTACTCCGAAAAAGCTAGAAGGGGCGATCGCACTGATTTTACAAGCGAAGGAGGAAGGCTTACTCAACGATGAGCAAAATCAACAGATGATGGGAATTTTGGGGATGGAATGATGTTCCCAGTCCCCTACTTATCGAGTGGTCAAAATGACCACTCCCTAAAATCCTGAAAAATTAAACTTATTATTCGATTCCTGCTCCTGTTGATGTTCTTTCAATTTCATCTCCATCCAGGGTTTAGGATTTGGAGAAAGGAAATATTGTTTTTCATAAGCGGTCCCTTGTTTTTGGATCATGAAAGTGCCAAACTTTATCCAGGCAGAGGAAGAAAGATTTCCATTATCTATTTGCTCCAGTATGCTTCTTTTATCTGTGGTGGATCCATGTTGAGCATACCAATCCCTAAACTCCATAATCAGCCCGGGACTTTCACCTGCCATTTTACAATAAGGAACCCGAACGTTTTTATACTCCTCTCCATAACGAACCTCCATTTGACGAATTAGCTCTTCCTGTAATTTAAGTCGGTTTTCCTGCTCTGCCTCCTGCTGCGCCCGGATATTTTCTTCCTGCTTTTGCTGATACTCCTTCTCCAGCGCCTCACTATTCATAAGCGTATTCTTATAAGCAGATGGATTTTTGATTTTATCCTTTTTCTGTTCCATCAACGCATCCACATACTTTTCCTTCCCGGAAACCTCTTCATAGGAAATATCTTTCGTTACTGAATCCGATCCTTCCTGAACCTCCTCCGCAAGTTCCGTTAAAGTCTCATCACCGGCAGAAGCATTCTTGCTGATCAGGAATTTGATCGCCACCACGGAAGTTCCTTTTTTGACCTTTTCATACTCAATGTGAATATCACTATGCTCATTGATTTCCTGCTGTGCTATCTCCAGTATACGCTTATTGAAATTATTGAAAAGCGCATACTTTGTTTTAATTCTTCCGCGGCTCAATAAGCTTTCCAGCTCCTCTTCGGTCTGCCCCTTATCTTCAAAATTCACTAACAAGCCCAATCGCTGACGCAGAAAAATAACCGAACAGGTCCGTGATCCCACCTTGAGGTATTGCTTGCACAACTCATAAATCTTGAAAGAGTAGGAGCTTTCAAACTTGGAAATCGAACGCACCAGGTATTTGGTAAAATTCCCTTTCAGGTTAAGCAAAAGGTCCCGTGCATCTTCTACGAATTTAATCTCAATGATCTTGGTCTTATCATCGCCCCGTGCTTGCAAAAAAGGAATGGAATGCCACTTGCCGTTTTCCAGCTGAATGAAAATGGACAAACTCCCCATATTCGCAATGGCAGACTTCACCAGCTTATACTGGCTTCCACCAATTTTGGAGCCCTCAGGAAACAGGTCAGCATAGCCAAAATTCATCCATTGAAATGCCTCCTGGTCTTTGGGAATTTTCGCCAAAGCCAAAGACATAATCCGTTGCTGGATTAGGGAAAAATGATTTTTACTCTCGATGAGTTTATTTGACTTAACGATCATCAGATCGAGATAATCCTCTTTCATAAAAATGAGATCAATGCATATACCTACATATTTGCCGGGGACAAAAATCAAATCAATACGAATTTGCCGACAAAAGCTTCCATTGCATACATATTTGCCGAGATTGAAGGTGCAAACAGGTACTAAAACAACAAAACCACAACTATATTAGGCAAATTTGTATGCATATCCTAGTAATGCATACACGTTTCGGCAAATTTGTATGCATATCTCGGCAAATATGTATGCACTGTTAGGCAAATTTGTATGCATTAGCTGGCAAATTTGTATGCATATCTCGGCAAATATGTATGCATTGTTAGGCAAATTTGTATGCATTTGGCCTTGTAAACTATTGTCTTTTAGAGGGTTTGGAGGGCCGAAAACATTAAAACAATTAAAACATTAAAAACAACAAAACAGGGGAGGAGGGTTGTCTTATAATTTTTATTAAAAAAAATAGCAAAAAAAGGAGTGGACAAAATGACCACTCCCTAAAAATGTTTATTCCGCCGGTTGAGCTAATTTGTCCAATTCCGATGAAGCCCATTGATGAAGCGCTTTTAGAAAAGCAAGTCGATCTTCTTGTTGATTCAATTTTTCGCCAAATTTGGCATAGCGTTTTTGAATAGCTTCGACTTCTTTTGAAATCAATTTTTCCGGATTGTTTGAACTCGAACGAGTCGGCGGTTTCAATTGCGCTGCAGCTTTGGCTATATCTTCAATGGAAGTGAGAGAGGTTGCGCTCAAATCCAATTTGGCCAAAGATTGCACATCTGCTTTGGATGGTTTTATTGCGCCCTTGAGAATGGCGTTTTTTAATTCCGGATTTTGCTTTCCGATATTTTCCAATCCTTCCGCATATTTCGCATCACGGCGAATGGTTTTTTCCCCTACACCGGTTTGCTCTGCAATTTTATCGGCCGTTTTTTGAGTCGAGTGGTCATTTTGACCACTCCCTTCCGAACTTGTTCCCGGCATTTGTCCACCATGGTTTTGCTTATAGCGATTATAAAGCAAACCGCGAAGGTATGAAGCTTGCTGAGCGGAAAGATTTCGGCGCCCCAACTGGTTATTGATCATCCAATCCTTCACTGCCTCCAGGTCCTTGAAATCTTTGACAGTGATCGGGAAGTCGATGCCCAGTTCACCGGAAATTCGGTAGCGGTTGTGCCCGTCAATGATAATATACTGGTCCTCCTTTTGCTTCCATAGCTGAATCGGTTCGCGAATACCTTCTTGCGCAATATTTTCTTTGAGTTGCTGGAATTCATCTTCCATCAGAGCCGGAATCAGGTCTTTCAGCTCCTCAATAATTGAAATATGCTGTTTAATACTCGCCTCCAATGCTTTTCCGGATGCGGTTGCTTTTGGAGCTTTATTTTTGAAAAGGTCTTTCTTAGCCATTAGTCAATAATTCTTCTGCCAAAGCCATATAATCTTGTGCGGCCTTATTTTTGGCAGAATGAGTAAAAATATCCGTTTCCATTGTGCCGGCTTCTGCCACGGCAATGGATTCATGAACGATGGTCTCAAAAATGTGAACATGATCATAATCCTCCCGAATTTCTTCTACATAGTGAGAATGCAGCGCCGTGCGATCTTTTACCCGGGTAAAGACAATACCTTCAACTTTGAGATTTTCATTCATGATGGCATTGTCTTCCATTAAGCGGAAAACACCGGCCAAACCTTTCACTGCACCTTTCTCCGGAACCACAGGAATCAAAACTGAATCCGCAGCCACCATTGCGTTGGAAACGATCATTCCACGTACCGATGGAGGGCAATCCAAAATGATGAAATCGTATTTTTCCCGAAGAGGGGAGAGGGCCTTGGAAAGCTGGCGGTAGCCAGGCAATCCCTGTGCTCGAAGCTTCTCGTCGGCATAGTCAAGATCCAGGTCAGAAGGCACCAGATCAAGATTTTCATCTATCGGGATCAGGGGCATTTCATTGCCTTCAAATACACTGTGCAAGGTCGCTTCAGGTTCATTTTGTCCCATGTTCTGGGATAAGTTGCCCTGTGCATCCATATCGATGAGTAGCACCTTTTGCTTTTTCATCGCCAGCGCTTTGCCTAAATTATGAGCCGTAGCGGTCTTTGCCACACCGCCTTTGTGATTGGCGATTGCAATTATTTTTCCTGGTTGTTGAGCCATAAAAATTAAGCCTTTGCTTTTTGCTCCAGCGTATCTAAATGTTCTAAAATTATTCGTTCCATGTAATTATTCCGGCTGCGCCCTTCCTTATCCGCAAGCTGAGAAAGCTTTTCCCAGATTTGCTCATGGAGGGCAATGCCTTTGGTAACACGAACCGTTTTCTCATTTTTCATACTGCAAGTTAAAATCTTATCAGGAATTGACAAGGATTGATAAGATTTAAGTCTCCTATCGAGAAGGAATAAAGGGAATATAGTGGTGAAAATCTGGGGAAAAATAATTAAAATACTAGTAATCAGCTATTTATAATTTTAAGATTTAACGTCATGAATTTGTTCCACTAATTCCTTATAAAGTCACGGAATTTCAGAAAACTATCCTAACCAATCATTTAACTGTGTAAATCAAAATCAAAAAAAGGCTCAGAGAGCCCATAAAGACCGATTTTGAGCCGTTTTTTTCGCTGAAAACAATTATAAATACTATAACACTTAACAAACAACAGGCTGTTGTTTCTTCTAGAATTTTTTGGTGGAGTCGAAAGTTGGAGCGATGAAGATTTTTAGAAGAAATTAGTTCAGTGGATTAGGGAAATAATCTACCACAAATGCATTATGTTAAATAATATAATTAAAATTATCCACTGTACGATGCGGAAGATTAAAAAAATAAATATGAGGAAAGGGAGAAGTTATTAACGCTCCATGAACAACTGGTAGTAGGCGCTGTTTTTCATCTCTGTAGCAAAGAATTTTTGATCATAATCCCCTCGCTCGCCATAGGTTTTAACTAACCAGCCTTTATAAGCGATTTTAGACTGCTCCGGGAGCGCATCAAACATCAACTGGCACTTCATCCACTCTTGGTAGTATCGGCGATTGTGGGGTAAATTACGGCCTTTCTGGAGGTGGCGGAGATAAACCTCTACCGTTTGACGATTATGATGCTGTTCAAAAAATTGCTGACGACAAGCATTGTTACGTTCACTGAACAGCTGATAGACGTGCGACTCCCATTCGGCTTCCTTTGCTGCAGCCTTTTGCAGGTCGATGGCATGCTGTTTTTTTGCTAATTCTGATACATGAGCCTTAAACTCTTTTTGGAAGTCTTCTCTGGGAAGCAGGCTGCGAAAATATCCCATCGGATTTTCAACATTATCCTTCTGCTCCACCACCTGAACGGCATACATCAAATAATCCTCCGGATACTCCTGTCTCAGCTTTTCCAGTGTTCTCGCATTCATCCAAGGCGGAAGACCAGGAATCGTATTGCATGCAGGCATGGGTGGTTTCGCGGAAGTAGGAGGGACGACCGCTTTCTTTACTTTTTTAACCGCACCCTTGATTTTAACCACCAACTTATCAATCTGCCGACCCAAAAATCTGATTTCCTGCTCCACATCCAATAGACCAAACTTCTTAATGTCCGAATAAGCCGGCTGTAAAACACGTCTGTCGAAATCTTTGAATCGGGGATAAGCCTTCGGTAAATAGCCCAGCATGGCTTTGATTTTCTTAAAATCAAAATGACGGTTCTTCAGCGTCAGATGTTGTCGAAGAAACAGATAGATCCGAATCCTCACGCCAGAACCCATCTTTTGAACATCCTCAAAGTCTACAGGCGTAAAATTTTGTTTGAGCCCCAAAAAAAACGGTTGCAGTGCTTTTGCAAATCGCAATCGAATATACCCCTTATACTTGGGGCATTCCACAAACTCCAGTACCTGATAAGTGCGCTTGCCAATTCGAAGCCGAAGCCCTTTCATAAACTTACAGGCTTCTCGACAATCTTCATACAAATTCCCAATGGCCTGCCCTTTTTTCAAGCCCACAAATTCCGACAAAGTAAAAGACTCCGTACGAAAATCTGTATCCTCTTGCCTGATACGTTCAGCAAGCCTGAAAATAATCATAAACTGCATTTTGGAAAGGCGGTATGTTCCATTTATAAAATCATTGGACAATACAATCATTCGGCTCAGGCTTAATAGGGTTATTGATTCAGTAAATATAATTATTATACTAATTAATTTAGTTCATCTACTAAATTTTTTCCGAATTTAACACCAAATACACGTCGTCTTTAACGACAAACTAAAATAATATACATCCATTTTTATACCTAATACATTCCTATAGCTTGGAATATCCGCTTCACTTCTCTTACTGATAACCGCCGGTGCTTAATTTCTATTCCATGCATTTTCATATAGGCCCGTAGCGTGTTAGGATGAATATTCATCATTTGGGCCACTTCCAGTCGTGTATACATTCCACTTAAGTTCTCAGTATCCATCTAAATTAATGTTGGTTTACTTTATTAAACCCAGATTGAGGAAAGTTATCTAAATTATAACCTACAAAAACGCACAATTTCCCACACTTATAGTAGTTTATCTATATAATTCACCAATAACTTACTATTCACTTTAGCAAAATAAGTTAGAGTGAATATGATTCAAGCTGGATTACTCATATCGGCAATTATTGGTGCAGGGATGATTTATAATCAGTTCACCGTCATTCAGGATCAGGTGAAACTGGATTTAAAAGCCGTTCGACTACATGCATTTGACTTAACCAAAGTCACCTTTAAGGTTGATCTTCAGGTTATTAATGTCTCCAATTTTGATGCGCGCGTGCAGGATGTTTTTGTAAAGCTTTTTCATCAAACGGCCCCTGGTGTTTTAAATCCGCTGGTAGAAGGTTATTCCATTCATCAGCAATTTAACATCAAGGCCGGAAGCACACAGCGCATCAATAACATTACGCTGGAGGTTCCTTATACCACCCTGCGTACCGTCCTGACTAATTTCAGTTTGAGTGGAGCCACCATCGTGGCCAAAGTCACCGGCAAGCTAAATGGCCAAATGTTATCTCACACCAAAACTTTTCAACTATGAGGGTGAGGTATCTCGATGGCTATGATCAGCTTGGCCTGGTGGCGGGTGGTAAACGAAGAATTCGTTCGGGACGGGAATATAATCAGTATTTCCCCAAGCCAGAACGAACCAATCCCTTGTTGACCCATTCTGGCGATAGTTTTGACACCCTAAAATTCATGGCGCAAATTATCAGTCAGACTTTGGGGGATACCAGGCAGATTGCCAGGGTTTTAAAAGGCAAAAATGATTACGAAACTGCCAAAAACATATGGAATTTCATTTATCACCACATCCAATACACCCCTGACGCCCGGCACGAAGAACAATTGCGCCGACCTGCGAGGTCATGGGCAGACCGGGCCGAAGGCGTAGATTGTGATTGTTATGCCATCATGGCCAGTTCCATCCTGCACAATTTGGGCATCGCCCATAAGCTCCGCAAAACCGCCTATAGTGGTCGGGAAGCTTACCAGCATGTATATGTGATTGTGCCTAATAAGGATGGCTCCATGCCCAAGCCACATGCCACCATTGATCCGGTGCTCAACCAATTCGATCAGGAAAAGCCATTCAGCAAAAACTACGACAAAAACATGTTACCCATTCGCTATCTCAACGGACTCAACGGTACGGAGCCACTTCCTTTTGAAGCAACAGCCGATCCGGTGCAGCTCTATTTCTCCGAAGAAATCCAGGGCATTTATGGGCCCGAGGATGAAATGCTTTTCTTCGATGGCACCACCTATTATGAAATGCAGCCACGGCAAATGTTAGGCCTGGAAGGACTTGGGCAATTAGGGCTATTATCCTTTTTGGCACCAGTGGCGAGCCTGGTGGGCAAGGGAGTCAAAGCCATTGGAAAAGGCATCAAAAAGATCCGGGAGAAGCGCAAGGCCAAAAAGTTGGCAAAGATCAATCCCCCAAAACCAGTGAGTGTTGCTCCTCTTCAACCAAAGGGTCTTTCGATCATGAATACTGCTCCGGCACTCCCGGGAATAGCACCCAAATCCTTGGTTCCTGCATCGGGTAGTAACTTTTTGAAAGACACCCTGGATACGGTAATGAACATTATCAAACCACAGCAAGGCAACGGAATGTCCGTGCATGAAAGTGCTTCCATTGCCAAAGCACAGGGGGAGGCGGCCGCCAATGCCGCAGCTTTTGAGATCATGAAAACACAACAAAACAATCAAATGAACCCGCAAACCATGATGATGATGGGAATGGGGGCTTTGGCGTTGATCGCCATTATGAAAAAATAATTTCCATGAAACAGTACTCAACTCAATTAAAAGAAATCGCCGGTGTAGCGGGAGGCATCACCATCGCATCCGTCATTGGCAATCGGCTCAACAATCCACTGGTAGAAGTGGGGATGTTGGTGGCCGGCACTGCAATCGCTTTGAAAGCCCCCAGGTTTTCTAGTGTAGGCGTCGGGATGGCCGTGAAAGGAGCTATTGGAGTCGCCGGCAAGGTGGCTGAAAAAGTCTCCATGTTGAAACCTTATGTTCCGACCGTTGGCGTTGGCATCAATGGTATGGGGGAGTTGATCCAGGATGAGGATGGCAACATCTACCAAATCAACGGATTGGGAAACCCATCATTAGTGCAGGATGAATACGGCAACACCTATATGCTCAATGGGGGCGAAGGTAGTGAGCTGGAAGATACCGTGGGAGCCTTGGATTACGATGACGAGCTCATTGGATTAGAAGACACAGTGGGGTAATGGCGGTCTGACGCCTAAAAAAAGAATATCAAATACTATCAAACCATGACACAACAATTCTCCCGTGCAATCCAGTTTTTGCACAAAAGAAAGGGTAAACTCCCTCGCCAGACGCAGGATGAGTTTGCCAAAAAATCCATTCGCATTACAGATGCCGATGTCGTTCACGCTTCGGATATCAGCAATGCCGGCTCCGTTCACCCCTTGTTGAGATCTACCAATCAAAAGGTGGTTGGTATCTCGGACTTCAATGAAAACACGCTCGATGTGGGGCAAAATGTAGCGGTGGACAAGATCAAATTAGGCTATGTTTTGAAGCCAACCGATTATTCCGGATCACCGGCCTCAGTGAAGTATTCCTCAGATTATGCCAATTTTCCGGCGGAATTGCTGAATGCCAAATTCCTGATCAAGCAGGATGGGAAAACCTTATTATCCCTTCCGGTGGAGCGCTTCACGCATTCCGCCAAATCCACCAAAGTACAAGGAGAGGAAGACACCTATCACCTGGATACGCCGGTGCTTTTGATTGAAAAGAAAATCATTGAAATGATCATCGAATTCAATCCGGATCAAGCCATGGATGAATCTGCTGGTAAGCACTTCTTCCAGGTACGGTTGATGGGGGCTCAGACCATGCCAAAGTAATGGCTCAATGTAGGTTAATGTTCGAGGGAAGGGACCATTCCTTCCCCATTTTTAAACCTAACTACCAATGAAAAAAGAAACCTTTCTACAAACCAAAACCATTGAAATTCCCGGCGCTACTGCCGCTACTGTAATCCGTTCTGAGGTGAAGTTGAACTCTTCTTACGAACGATGCACGGGCGTGGCCATTTACCCCATCAAGCAAGGGGGAGTAGATGCCTTCCGAGTGGGACTGGATGATAACGGAGGAGCGCTTTTACAAGTGACCCATCAGGATGCTCTGACTGCTGATAAGTCCCTTCCGTTCTCGGATCGCTTTCAGGAAATCAATGTGCCTGCCAATGGTCATACGGTGAAAATCAACACCCAATTTGACCAGCAGACGACCGAGGCATTGAAATACGATTTTGTCTTCCGATTGGAAAGAACCACCAAACTGTAAACCATGGGACTGTACTTAATGAAGTTGACCTCTGACAGCCTGCTGCAGGATGGTGATACCTTCTCTCTGGACGCCTGTGCCGGTTTCACCATCATAAATGCCGGTGATACCGATGCCAAGATAGGCTATGTAGGCGAGGCCTTGGACATTGACATTCCGGCGGGTGAACAATATTCTTTTCCGGCCAGCTCGGGCTATGCTTTCGAAGGACAAATGGAGGTCCGATTCTCCATCACCGGAAGAGGACTGATCAAGGTATTCAAGTACGTCGCCAAGCTTAACGAACAAATCTTATGATGCTCAAAATTTTATTGCTCTTACAAATGTTCTCATTTGGACCCTATCAATCACTCAACAACAAAGTCAACCAAAAGGCGGAAGCTCCTCAGGTGGTGACCATCAGCGATGGCTCCCTGGATTATCCGGCAGGCATGGCAGAATATGGAAATAAAATTCCCGAAAACACCTTGCTACTGGATTGTAAAAACCTGGAGTACAGCGAATTTGAGGTAGTGGCCGATGAAGATTTTTTAATACAAATCCACCGGGCCAATCATGGCGGCCGGTATAAATTATTTGTTCATCGCACGCAGGATAATGAAATCAAAGCCAGCTGGTTAGACCCCACCGTGGGACGAACCTATACCATCGTTGGAAAGCCGGAACATGTGGAGATCATCGAGGTAGAATTTATCCGGGAAAGAGCACGCGTAGAACAAAAAGTCCGGACCTACGGGCAGTTCACTGATGCGGAATACTGGAAAATTCTGGAGCTGATCAATCCTTTTAATCCTCCGGTTGCCCCGATCATCAAACTGTCCGCCGACAGTCCCCTGGAGGTAGAGGTTGGAACTACTTTAGACACCACCTTCTATATCGAATACCATCAAAATGACGGAGGGATTTGGCTACCCGGCACAGCTAATATATTCTTGAATAACCAGGTCTTACACAGCGGCAATTTAAACTATCAGCACCAATGGGTCATCCCTTTGGGCAAAAGTAGATTCACGGCTGAACTGGGGTATGATAAAGGACCGGAATGGTATGATCTTGAAGGCAATCTACATCAAATTCCATCCGGGATCGCATTTACCAGCCTAAGCTATAATGCCTATCTTAAAGTATTTTATGGCTTAGGGCTTCCGATAAATGAACTGGAAATACGAAGTGCCACGCATGCACTTTTAAATGGAGACTTCAATGGCGTCTTAAACATTCCCAAAGGGGAAAAACAATTCTTCATCGCCATTCCGGAAGGGAAATCACTGAAGGTTTTGTTTCGGGAGTCTTCGAATGCCGATGTCACCAACAGCTTTTCCAAACAAAATATGATGGTCCCTGATGCCGGTGGCAATCCTTGGCCTTACGAGCTGTTCACATCCACTCTGGCCGGTGCCGGCTATTCTCAGGATGCGCATTATGATTTTCAAATAGCATAAACATGTCAAAATTTAACCTGCCCTTTGGGCTTAATATTGCGGCGGCGGATCCTACCGACAGCCGTCAACAAGTGGCTGATGCCGCTGACCGTCAAGCATTAATCACGGATGGACTGGCCTTCGATGGGATGGTCGTTTTCCAAAATGATACCCGTGAGATTTACGCTTTGCGCAACAAAACCACCAATGACTGGGTACTTTTGGCCGGTTCGGATGGAGGATCCGGTGGATCTATTATTGTGGATTCTTTAAGTGAACGAAATCAGCTTTTGGATGACGGAAAAGTCAGCGAGGGGGCCACGGTCTATGTAAAAGATGTGGATCAGTATTTCGGTTTGAAAGGTGCCACCAATGCTGACTGGGTAGAAATTGGTCCGGTGGATCAACAGGAATATCTGGACATTCTGGCCCGACTGGATGAGATTGAAAATCCGACCGTGGGCGCTTCTTATGAAGCACCGACACTTTCCTTATCCGTGATTCCATCTTCCAATGTGGAACAGGGCACAACGATCACACCGGCTTTGAGTCTGGCTTTTAATCAAAGAGATGGCGGGGCGGATGATCTGGCCTCAGCAGAGATCAAACGTAATGGAGCGGTGATTGCGTCGGGGACAATGACGCATAATGATTCCTTCAAAATTGGGATTGAGACCGTTACCTATTCCGGTAATATTGACTATGCTCAGGGCCCCATCAAACAGAATAATAAAGGCGAAGACGATCCGGCCGGACAAATTGCTGCAGGTACCGCAACGGCCTCGAATAAAACAGTAAATGGCTATGCCGCTGTTTTTGCCGGAGTCGGAACAGTGACTGACGGGGATTCCGTTCGGACGCTACAAAGCAAATTGAAAATCGGATCTACGGCGATGAGTATCACCATTCCGGCGGGTGAAAAGAATCTGGCTTTTGCCGTACCCACAGGTGCGAATGTGGTAGTGCTTTTCCGGGAATCCTCGAATGCAGATGTGACCGGCTCTTTTGTAAAATCCGGAGCCATCACCCAGATACCCGATGCCGGAGGCGATCTGCAGGATTATGATGTATACGAATCCACCCTTGCAGGAAGTGGCTATGGGACTACGGCACATTATGACTTAACCATCAACTAAAGACATCATGGCTAAATTCAATTTACCTTTTGGTATTCATATCGCCGGATCAGACCCTATTGATGACCGCGTCATTGTTGCTGATCAGGCAGCACGGGAGGCATTGGTCACCGATGGACTGGCCCATGAGGGCATGGTGGTCTATCAGGCAGACAGCAAACAGTATTTCGCCCTTAAAGGCAGCACAAATGCCGATTGGGGGCAATTGATTCCGGACAATATCGTGGCAGATATTGAGGAATTGAAAAACCCCACTATTGGAGCTACTTATCAGGAACCGGAGTTATTTATCTCCCTGACCAATAGTGCCTCCGTAGAGAAAGGAAGTAGAATCACGGAGACTTTAATTCTTGCTTTCATCCAAAATGATGCAGGAGTAGAAGAGGTGAGTTCGGCGGAAATATTTCGCAATGGTCAATCGATTTCAACCGGAAGCATGACCGCTGTTGAAGGCTATATCATCGGGGATGAAGTCGTAGAATATACGGCACAAATCAATCATGCCCAGGGCCCCATCAAACAGAATTCAAAGGGAGAGGAAGAGCCGGAAGGACAAATTCAGGCGGGCACTATCAGTTCTTCTTTTCCTACTTATATCAGTGGGTATCAACGGCTATTTTACGGCACAGGAAAGCCACAGTCAGGTCCTCAGGTTCGATCATTTTCTGATGCAAATCCAGTGCAACTCTTAGCAGGAAATGAATCCGTTTTTCAATTCAATCTACCCAAAGGAGAAAAGCAATTATACATTGCCGTGCCTACGGGAAGGTCAGTCAAGATGGCCTTTGCCGAAGTCTCTGATCTGGATGTATCCGCTTCCTTTTCATTGATCGGGCAAATTGATGTACCGGATGCCAATGACGATAGGGATTTCTATGACTTGTACCAATCAGAGTTGGCAGGACAAGGCTATACCACTGATATGATTTATCAATTTGAAGTGCAGTAAAGATGAGCAGATTAAGATTACCATTCGGACTATATATCGGCTCCGGCTCTTCCACCGACAGCCGTCAGATTGTAGCCAACCTTCGCGAGCGATTAGCGCTGGTGGACAATAATCGTGCGTTCAAAGGCATGATCGTCTATCAGGAGGATACCGACAAACACTATACTTTGAAAGGCACCACCAATGATAGGTGGGTGGAGATTCCATTAAAGTATGATAGCTCTGGGCGGATCAATTCGGCTACAGATTCAGAAGTGGATGCCGGTAACATTGACTATAAATACCTCTCACCAAAAGGGCTGAAATCCTGGTGGGAAAAGGTGAAAAGCTCCCTTGGCGGTAACAGTCAGATTCCTTTTGAGCTCGCCCTGCTAAATCTTCGTGTGGATCGATGGGTAAGTGGTGGCACCAATGATAGTTTCCAGGTACGCTTATGCCGGCCTTATTACAATGATATTTGGGATCAAATTCCTGATGCCCTGGTCTTTCGGGTGCTCCGGTATTCGGACCGGATAGAATGCGCGGGTTACAGTTTTCAGACGGATACCGATACGGCTTTGTACAAAACACCGACCAATACTGGTCAGGCATCAGCGGCTTCATTTGTGATCTATGATAAGGTGAATCAAGTCGCTTATCTGAATCCCCACTCTTATCAAAGTATGGATGATCTGCACTTTGATGGTCTGGCGCAAAATTTCAAAATCATCAAAGATGAAGCGAGTCGATTAGTGGTGATGGATGCTGATTATAACGGGGAATTTATCAGTTATAAGGCCGCTATTAATTCCTGGCTTGCTTCTTACGCTTTACCGACCATTCCATAAAATGTCCAAACTCAACCTTCCATATGGCCTTAATATCGCAAGCTCCGACCCTTTCGACAGCCGGCTGATTTGTGCAAATGAAGCCAGTCGATTCGCTTTGGTTGACAGCGGTTTGGCCTATATGGGAATGGTGGTGTTTCAACTGGACAGCAAGCAGTTTTTCAAACTGACCGGCAACAGTAATCAGGATTGGCAGCATTTCGAAATTACGCTTTCCGATAGTGTGGCGACTGATTCAAGTACTGTAGCGGCCTCGGCTAAAGCGGTGAAAAAATCATTTGATGAAGCCCTGAAAAAGGAGCCCAAAATCTCCAAGAATTCAGGATTCAACCTGCCAAAGTCCAGTGATGAAAAAATCTATGATACCGGCAAGCTGGCCACCATTGCGGCTGTAAACAAGGTCCATCAGTACCTGAAACAGCTGGAGTCCAGAATAAACGCACTGGAGCAAAGTCTATGAAAAGGTTTATACATAATTTTCTCGATAAAAGCGGTTTCGCTGCCTTAAGCCTGACCGCCTATAATCGCTGTCTGGATTTCTTCGGAATAGTGGAATGGCACCATATCAACAAAACCTTTTTCCTGGTGAATTCCTCTCTGGGCACCATTTGGTTGATCTTCAAAATCCATAGCGAATACCGTGATTATAAGAATTCAAAAAAAATAAAATGATGGAACGATCCCTTTCTCAACAATTTGCTGCCGGAGTCGCCAATGCTTTTGGTGTGGATGTGGACCGTCCAGCAGCTAAGGTCATTCCTTCCAGTACGCTCAAAAAGCTACCCAACAGTTCAACCGTGGTGCCCTCTATCAAACGGATTCCGACGGTTAAAACCGGGCAGAATACCAATCCTGTGGCGAAGCAAATGCAAGCCCAAAAGCAGGCTAAACTTCGCCGAAGTCGGGAAGAAAGAAAACGACAATTCGCAGTCCAAAAAAGGAAGGACCGAGCGCAAAGAAGAAAGCGCCTGGAAGCGCAAAAACAACAGGAACTCCTTCAGCAAAACAGCCGATTGAAAAAGGAATTGGCGGTATGCAGTCAGTCAAAATCGGTACTTCAAAAACCAGCTTACTTTGGTAGAAAGAGCAGCATTGCACCAGTGAAGTCCAGGCCTTCAGTATTGACCAAAAGGCGAAGCTCCTCCCGTTCAGGGGTCAGAAGTCTGATGGCTAAGGTGCGCGCATTGAAAAAAAAAGGCTCCCCTGGCAGATCATCTATGAGCATTAAGCGGAGGCCTCCTTCGATGAGATCGCAATCAAGACGATCTGTCTCGGCCCCGAAAAAACCGGTAGTGAAACAGACCAGAAAGAAACGATCCCTCTTCAAAAAAGTGATCCGTCATCATCCGGTGGCTATCGCCGGAAGAGGACTCAAACGATTATTCCGAAGACGTAAACGCAAGCGATAAAACCCAACCCACATGAATAAATTATTAAGCATTGCCAAGCACGTGTCCCGCTTTGAGGCCGTAGATATCAGTTATTTCAAAGACGATGAGGAGCATCTGATTTATGAAAATCAAAGCACTTCGGATCAGCAGGAACTGGTGAATATCCTGGAAGAAATCAAATACACTTATGCTCCGGATAAAATCATCCTCACCACTAAAAAGAAACAAGGGGATGACTTTGTTGCCGGCGCGAAGCAGACGGTAGATACTGTTGAGCCGGCCAATCCCTCTTCTTTGGAAGGAATGCCGCAAGATCAGTTGAATGACGTCAAAGCCTATATGATCAAGCAGCTCGAAAAAGACCTGCAGAAGATGGAGAAGAAATCCGAATGGCTGGAATCACAGAATGAAAGGCTGAAGGAAGAAAATTTTAAACTCCAGAAAGAGAATCAGCTCAAGGATGAAGTCCATGCGATTGAGGATCGAAAGAAGGAGATCGAGCAAAGCAATGGATTAGCAGGAGTAATGGAAAAGGTCGGCGAGAATCCGGTGCTGGCCAACCTGGCCGCTGTGGCCGTAAGCCGATTGATGGGCGTGGATATGTCTGCCGGTCAATTGCCATCGGCCAATGCGAATGTTTCCTTCGACGGATCGGATAATGAGGTGATTGCTGAAACCGAAAAATGGTTGCTGTCCAAGGATGATCAGTACCAAAAGGAATTCTTTATCCTGGTGCAATTACTCGCTCAAAATGAGGAGCTTTTAGGGCAGTTGTTGAGCAATTTCCGCAAGCCAACAGATCAGGAGGTGGACTATGAGTAAAGCGAATCTGACAATTTCTGTGAATGTAAAATCTGCTGCGGAAGGAAGGAAAATGGCCCGTTGCATCCAGACGATTGTCAATCAACTGACGGTGGAAAGTCTGGAGATTCTGGCGAAAAAAAGTAAGAAGCCCGGCATCAATATGCTGATTAAGAACTATCAAAATATCCTTTAAAATGAATCCGGCAATAACAACAGCAACCAAAGCGATTACCAGCGATACCGGCCTGAAGGTGATGAAATACGTCCTTTTAGCCGGTGTCGGCATTGCGGTTTATTATGTGGTGGACCGGCAGTTCAAAAAGTCTAAAGCGGTGCAGGCCGCCAATCAGTTCGGGGTGCAATCCGATAAGGGAATGAGCACGTCTTATGCCAGCAGGTTGTTTGCGGCCATGTACCCATCTTCCTTCACCTGGTTTTGGGATGGAACGGATGAAGCGGAAATCTTCCGGGTAATGCATGATATGAAAAAGAACAACATCTCAATGGCCTCGGTGAACAACGCTTACCGGGCGCTCTACCAAAGAAATGTGGTGCAGGACCTGACCGAAGAACTCAGCGGTGCCGACCTGATGAAACTCAATCAAATTCTGGCAGCATGAATACCGAAGATCTCTATATCATGATTGGCCTTGGAGCCGCAGTGATCGGAACACAATATTTGCAACCGAAAATAGCGGACCTTGCTCCGGCAAATACTGCAGAGTCACAGAGTCAGCAGCCAATGCAAAGCCCGCTTTATGCCTTGGTAGCCATGGATAAAACCGGTATTTATACTTCCACCAAATCCAATCCTTCCTTTCCCGACGGCAATGGATCCGGCCTGATTACGACATTGTATGAGGATAATATGGCCGGTAAACTAACGGGCAAAAAGGAAAACGGAATGCTGGAAATCTCCACGCAAATCGGCGGGCAGCACTACAAGTATTTCATTCATGAAAATGCTGTTCGTCTGTTGACGCTGGATGAATATCAGGACTATCCGGTGCTCGCCAAAACGGACCTTCAATTAATCGCCATCAGAAATAAAGCCCTATGACATTCAATAAAATACTCGATCAAAGCCTGAAACATGAAGGTTTTTATGCCCATGTGCCCGGCGACAGTGGCGGGGAGACTTATCAAGGCATTGCCCGTAATCATCACCCCAACTGGGTAGGGTGGTATCATGTGGATATGGCCAAAGGACAGGCCGGAGGGAGACTGCCATGGAATCACCGGATTGAATCTACAGAACTCGATCATCTGGTCCGGGAATTTTACTTTGAAAAATTCTGGAAAAGAGCCCGGCTGGATTATATCCAGGATACTGCCTTGCAGGCGCAAATCTTTGACTTCTATATCAATGCAGGAGGTAATGCCATCAAGGTCCTTCAACGGGTATTGAATCAACATTTCGGTATGAAATTGCAGGTGGACGGAGCTATTGGTCCTGCCACCATCAGCGGAGTAAACTCGGTCGATGCACAAGCCCTCTTTAACCGCTTCAAGCTTGCCAGAGTGGAATATTATGAAGCATTGGCCGATAGCAACGCGGGTTTGAGGAAGTTTCTGAAAGGCTGGAAAAAACGGGCAACGGACTTTGTGTATGCCGAATGGCAACCCTTTGGCTTGGGCGTTATAGCATTGGTGCTTATTGGGGGATATTTATTCTATCACTATGGGAAATTTTCTATCTAGAATCATCAATAGTAGTGCCTCTAAGGTGATTGCCAGTTCTGCCAAAATAGTGGATCAGGTCGTTACCTCAGACAGTGAGCGACTACGGCTCAAAAATCAATTAGGGGAAATCCTAATGAAGGAACTCACCGAAATGGCAGAGGTCCAGAGCCGTGTGATCCTAGCGGAAGCACAAGGAGGAATCCTGCAACGAAACTGGCGACCAGTGGTCATGCTCAGCTTTGCTGTTATTGTGATCATCTCCGCCTTTTATCCGGTAGAGCTGCACCGCATTCCGGAACCTTTCTGGAACCTGCTCACCGTAGGTATTGGTGGTTATGTGGCAGGACGAACGATTGAAAAAGTCGCCGGACAATTCTCGGCCAATGTGGATTTGTCCATGAT
This sequence comes from Persicobacter diffluens, assembly GCF_036244895.1. Classification (NCBI taxonomy): domain Bacteria; kingdom Pseudomonadati; phylum Bacteroidota; class Cytophagia; order Cytophagales; family Persicobacteraceae; genus Persicobacter; species Persicobacter diffluens. Next base: position 18,088 of record NZ_BQKE01000009.1, on the reverse strand, counting down.
CAGGAAGAAACACCGACATGAAAATATCAACAAATAAAGCAGTAGAAAAAACGATTTATATGGGCGCTTGTGGGTTGGTGGCCTATTGGATTGCCAGGCGTCTTAAATCCAAAGACGCCTCGGCTTTCCTGTTTGTGGGCGGGTTACTGGGCGAAATTTTAGCAGAATAAACAATACCATCATGATACTTTCAACCATGGCCGCCGCCTCTTTAGCCTGGTGGCTATTTTCCGATGATCAATCGAAGAGCTCCGCCGGACTCTATGGCATTCCTACCTATTCCGAAGCCGAAATCATGGCCCTGAACGGGGACCTTGGCGAAGCTTTGGAGGGCGAAGGGCTGGAGGGAAAATCGGTCAATCAGATCATTACCGATATGGTGCTGGAGCGGATGAAGGAGGAAGATCTGCCCTGGCGAAAATCATGGAAAAAGGTGAAAATCAAAACCAAAGACGGTGTAACGGTGCCGGTAACTCCAACCAATTTCGCCACTAAAAATGCCTATCGGGGAACCAATAATTTCCTGTTAGGTATGGTCGCGTTAAAGGAAGAATTGATTCCCTATTTCATGACTTATAAGCAAGCCACAGAGAAAGGTGGTAAAATTGAAAAGGGAACAGCGCAGTATCCGGTGATCTATTACCTGGAAAACTACTACGATGAGGCCGGCAACAAACTCACCAAACAGGAAGCGATAGCGAATCAGAATGCAGGTCGTGAGGTGGAAGTGAAAATAGGCCTTCGATACTATAAGGTGTTCAACCTGGTGGATATACAAGGACTGAAAGGTGTGGAAATCATGAAGTTCAATGAGGCAGATTTGATACATTTCGAAATGATTCCGCAGGCACAAGAGATCATTGAAAAAATGCCCAACCGACCAGATAATTTCTGGAATCGCAACAGTGCGTTTTACAGTCCATCAGATGATATCATCCAGTTGCCATATGTTGATCTGTTTATTAGTAGCGAGCGGTTTTATTCCACTTGCTTTCATGAACTTTCCCATTCGACCATGCACAAAAGCCGGATGGATAATGAGCAGGACCGCATGGGACGAAAATTCGGGGATAATAAATATGCCGAGGAAGAGCTGGTAGCTGAACTTTCGGCCATGTATTTATGTGGTCAGGCTGGGATTTTCCATCATGTTATTGATCGCGGTGCTTCTTACATGAAGGGGTGGCAATCGGCCATAAGTGCAGCGATGAAGGAAGATGATAATTGGATTATTCGTACCACAGCGCTGTCACAAAAAGTAGCGGATTATATTTTATCCGGGGAGAAAAGTATCCCATTTGAACTGAAATTTCTAAAGGATCTTAATAAGTCCACCTCCGAAAAGAAGGAGTCTAAACAGCCTGAGAAGACCGAAGCCAAACCAGAGCCGAAACCCAAAGCTCCGTCAAAACCAAAGACTCCGAAGGCTCCAAAGAAAACCACCAAGACCGTAAGTCAACCAAAAAGCAATATTGAAGTGGAGTTGGTCCGCAATGTAAAGGTTAAACGCTTGCAGTTGAAATTCACCCGCAAACCAAGTGAAGTGGATCGTGCGATTTTGAAGGATAATGGTTTCTCCTGGGCACCGAGGCAGAAGGTGTGGCAAATCCCCATTTCTTCTGAAAATGGGGAAAAAGCAAAGCAGGCAGTTGATCAAATAAGCTGCATTCTAAAAAAAAAATCTGAGGGGAAGTCCAGCGGAAAGGTAAGGGGTAATACGCCAAAGACACCCAAAAGGGCCACAAAAAAGCCAACTGGTTCTAAAAAGGCCAACGTCCAAATGATGAATTTATCCATCATTACCACAGACGAAAAGCGATTCCAGAACCGACAAAATGCCTTTTCAGAAGAGTCAGCCAACCGGATTGTCAAAGCTTATGAGGAAGGAAAATTCAACTGGGCGGCCTTCGATCCGATTGTGGTTTGGCGGGAAAAATCAACGCATCATTATAAGGTGTTGTCCGGCCACAGTCGTTTTGCTGCTTTCAAAAAGCTCAGTAAAAAGGATGTTCAGTTCCAGCAGATTCCAGTCAAGATCTTTTCTGGGACAGAAGCTGAGGCCATTGATTTTGCCCTGAATTCCAACACCCTTTCCACCAAGGAAACGGACCTGGAACGTGCAGCCTACTATCAAAATAAGCGCATCAATTGTGGTTTGTCCGGTTCATCCTGCGCAAAACAGATTGAAGAAGAAATTCGGGAGAAAGAAGGGAAAAACGCCTCGACCATTCATAATCTGTCTTATCTCAATCCGAAGGGCTGGATTGCACAGCAAATATTACAATTTGACGGCAAGGATAAGACCAGCTCGAATAATTTAAACACCATTGCCACATGGACAGGAGAGGCCCGCCGAAAGTTCCCCAAGCTAACAGATCAGCATGAAAATCAGATCGCAAAGTGGTTATTTGAAAAGGGCTATGGAAATAAGTCGGGGCAGTTCAGCGCCAAATCAAAGTTCTTCCAGTACCTCGACCGATTCTCTGATATGGGAAAATTTAATACAGTGATTAATCTGGATCGACAGGTGAGTAAGAGTCCCGCCGAGCAAGAATGGGAAGAACAAAAAAGGGAGATGGAAAAGATCCTCAAAGCGGCAGAAAAGGAATATCAGGAGAAATCTACCCGCTTCTATGCTGCGGTAAACAGCGATGATCCCACACGAAAAATCTCCAAAGCTAAGGCCGATGAACTCTCCAGACCCTATTTCGACAAGGTGGGGACAATCAAACAAAAACTGGCGAAGCACCAAATGAAAAAAGCGGAAGCCAAACAAGCGGGAAGAAAGCAAACCGCCCTGTTCGGCACCAAAAAGAAAGCCTCATGAGTATTCCCAAAAAGTATATCAAAGCCCTGCAAAACGCCAAAGACGAAACGGAGCGAATGATCATTATCGCATCCATGGAAGAACATCTGGTAACATCACAGATAGAAGGTATTCCGGAGCACTCTGTCGCCTGTGAAAATACCACAGGACCAAAATGCGAATGTCAGTGTGGTGGGAAATTTCATGGCTCCGAACTGGGCGATGCGGTGAGTTGTATCTGTGGTTGCGAATGCGAAAAGCATCAGGGGCATTCGATCAAGCCGGAGCAGTACCGACAACTCACGGGAGCCACAACACCAAAGACGCAAACCGGCTTTGCTGGCTTCGGAAGTCTGGAAAGGGCAGAAGATCCTACACCCAAAATCAAATTGCCCGGGGAGATTGGAGAATGGCTGGGGGAATTTGCCCCTCATGAATCGGCCATTGTCATCCGCGGAGACAAAGGAGCCGGCAAAACCCGATTGGCTTTCCAATTGATGAACGGACTGGCCAGCCTTGGAAAGTCAGTCGGATTTTTTACCCTGGAGATGGACCCGGCGCATCCGGTGATTCGGAACTATACCAACAGCTATATTGATCCGGAAAACCGCCCGAAAATTCAGTCCGCAGCAGAGGCCTCCAAAGGCGTTACTTCCCTACATGAAGCCGCCCGGCACTTTGATGTGATCGTGGTAGATTCCTGGAACAAAATCCCAAACGCCAAACAGCAGGACCTGAATGACCTCCGCAAACAGCACAAGAAAACCATCTTCATCATGATCTTTCAGTCCACCACCGGACGCCAAACCCGGGGCGGAAATATGGTGGAATTCGACTCGGATATGGTCATCCATGTCCATGAAGGTGGCAGGGCAATGTTTGAGAAGAACCGGTATTCGAATACCCATCAGGTGTTTAATGTCTTTGAGGAGGGGATTGAGGGGGAGGATGTTGAGGTGGTGGTGAGGTAAGCAAGTCGCCGTTTTGCCTAGTTAAAATTTCAAGCCTAGCTTCTAATTTTAGGTGCGAGTTTTTTGGTATAAAAAACCATTAAGCCCTGATAATTTTCAAACCTGTCAGTTTACCAAGTTTCTTAGCAATTGATTTCGACTTGCGATTTAATTCTGCTACGGATTTATCACTATTTGCTTGTGCTGAAGGCATAGGCAGGATAGATATCTCTTTACCATTCCTCATTAAAAATAAAATCTCACCGGTTTTATAATCAGGCCCCTGGATGAATTTGCTTACAGTTGAACCTCTCAATGTGGTTGAATCAATAATGATCCCTTTAACCTCTGAAGCGGGAATGTTTTTTTGGGAATAAACCTTATCCAGCACAAAGACATTTTCTGATTTTACAATGATCAGGGTCCTATAGTTTACTAACCAGAACTGAACCATGAATAAAACAAGTCCCACTCCTAATACTCCAAATAAAAAAGAAAAAATTTTCGTCTGAATGTCCGTTTCGGAAGTGATACCTAAAACACTCAGGTACACGCATGCTATACCTATGAAGACCAAAAAATAATCAGTAGAGTTAAACTTATAATTGAACTTCACCTCGGTCCTACCTGCTGTACTTTTTATAAGTAAATCTTTCAAAAAAAATAGTCATTTGACTCCAGTAAAATAATTAGCAAGAGTCAGTGTATCAAAAAAACAAATCCTTAGTTCTCCTCTAAAAGCACTAATTCTTAACAAAGATAAAAAATATTCCTGGACCTTCAGATTGTTCCTAACAGATTAAAAAACTGGACTGGTTTTGCAGCATAAAACCGGATTGAAAACCTGGGGGAAGAAATATGGTGGAATTTGACTCTGATATGGTGATCCATGTGCATGAGGGAGGAAGAGCGGTCTTTGAGAAAAACTGGTATTCGAATACGAATCAGATGTTTAATGTTTTTGAGGGGGGATTGAGGGTGAAGATGTTGAGGTGGTGGTGAGGTGAGTAATTCTAAAGGGGACAACAATTATTGTAACGATCATATAAATATACCACATAAATCATAAATCAACATGATCCTACCCACTATCGAATTGAAAAGCCTTTCTCACTTGGGGATTTTGTGTTTATACGCCTATTTTTATTCACTTGAATTATTCGCACACTTACAATTACCCTATTGACATTATGATTAAGAAACTGTTTATAGTAGTTTTTCTAACAATAACTTCATTAACCGCTACTGCACAAGACATTACATTTGAGGATTTAACTAAAATTAATTGGAATGAATACCCATTCTCTGCAGGTGAATTATTAACTGAAAAGGGGTACCTATATAATGATAAAGCATTGCTACAAAGCGCACTAACTCCCAACGAAGGACCTAGAGACTCTTTTTATCAATTGATATATACAAAACTTAGCGAGGTCGACGAAATGGCAGCCTATCTTGTTGTTGACGAAATAGCAAAAGGCAATTTACCATTACAAATGCCTGTGATTAAACTTGTTTATATGAATAAAAATAAGGACAAATTTATTAAGCTTAGTAATGAGATAAAAGAAGCTTGTGGAGATCCAGAATTGGAGTTTTACTTCGGACCCAATTCGTTGGCTTTTGTTATCGAAAAACAGTTGATGGAAGGTACCCCTATTTATTCAGTTTTAGCTTATAGAATGTCCAAAAAGGATTTTGATAATATGCAGAATCAATTACAAGAAGCTTTTAAGAAGTTTTCAGAAGAGTAGTAATACTGATTAGGTTCCAATTTGCATCTGAGTATCGAACCACAAACTAAAATCTTTAATATAATTTGTTTCATTAAATAATTACTTCAGTCGAATAAAATTCATTTAAAACAGTTTGCTCCCGTTTCAAGAACTACGCAACATATATTTAACTGTAATTTAAGTGCTTCATGTATGTTTGACACAATATTAATTCAAACGTCCATTTTAAAAAAACATTTCGATATATTGCAACTGATAATGGGAAAGGTGCTAAAATTTGGCAAAAAAAAGCTTACTTATGGTAATTAAACCAGTTGTAATGGGCTATTTTTAACTCGAACCTCTTGGATTTATTAAACAAAATCCTCTTTTAGAAATATGGTCATATTAGGAATTTCAGCGTTGTATCATGATTCTGCTGCTGCAATAATTATTGATGGAAAGGTCAAAGTTGCAATGCATGAAGAGCGTTTTTCTAGAGTTAAACACGATAAGTCATTCCCATTGAATGCGATAAGGGCTTGCTTAGAAGATTGTTCGTTGACGATCGCGAATGTTGATATAGTAACCTACTATGAAAAGCCATTATTAAAATTTGAGCGCTTACTCGACACTTTTCACCAACATGCTCCAAAAGGGTTAAATACGTTCTTAAAATCAATGCCTAAATGGGGTAAGGAGAGCCTTTTTATTAAAAAAATAATACGGAAAGAACTTGGAAAGTTGGGGATAATTAAGGAGAAAACGAAAATATTATTCTCAGAGCACCATTTATCTCATGCATCTCAATCGTATTTTGGTTCAGGTTATAATAATGCGGCAATATTAGTTATTGATGGTGTAGGAGAATGGGTAACATCTACAATCGGATATGGGCATGGGAATAAGATAAAAATTTTAGAGGAGCAACATTACCCACATTCCTTGGGTTTATTGTACTCTTCATTTACTTACTTTCTCGGTTTTAAGGTTAATTCAGGAGAGTATAAATTAATGGGGCTAGCACCATTTGGAGATGATAATTCAAATGAATATCAAAAATACAAACGACTAATATTAGATAATTTACTTACCGTAAAAAAAAATGGATCAATTACAATAAATCAATCATTTTTTGATTATTCTATTGGATCTAAAATGATAAAAACAAATAAATGGGAGAAACTATTTGGGATTAAAAAAAGAGAGCCCGAATCTAAATTAAATCTATCCCATTGCAACTTAGCCTTGGCTATTCAGCACCTCGTAGAGGATATCTCCTTAAGGATAGTCAAATATGTGAAGAAATTAACAAACTCGAATAACCTTTGCCTTTCAGGGGGGTTCTTCTTAAATGGTGCTGTAAATGGGAAGATTGTTGAATCAAATATATTTGAAAATGTACATGTTCCATTTGCACCAGGGGATGCCGGAGGAGCTATAGGAGCATGTTTAGCTATTTGGAATATTTATCTTGAAAAAAAGACCCATAATAATACCATAAACAACGTGTATTTAGGTCGAAAATATGAAGATAAACTAATAAAAAATGAATTATTAAAGAAGAATGCATTTTTCGTAAAGTATTCTAAATTCGATGCTTTAATTAGTGATGTTACTACTCTTTTGTCTGAGGGAAAAATTATAGGATGGTATCAAGGTCGTTCTGAATTTGGACCCAGAGCGTTAGGAAACAGAAGTATTTTAGCAGATCCAAGACTGGTAAATGCTCAGAATGTAATAAACAATGACGTAAAGTTTCGAGAATCATTTAGACCATTTGCTCCAGCCATACTTCAGTCACATGCTAATCAATATTTCAATATTGTAAGCTCACCACATATGCAATTTGTGAAAGAGATTAGACAGGAATACCAATTCATAATAAAAGATAAACATTCACGAACAATAGTTGAGCAACTACAGCTACCCCGATCTCCCTTTCCGAGTATAACCCATGTTGATTTCACTTCCAGAGTACAAACGGTTAATAGGAAGGATAATGAACGATTTTGGCAATTACTAACCCATTTTCATAATTCAACAGGATGTCCTATGCTATTAAACACAAGCTTTAACATTAGGGGAGAACCGATTGTTGAAACTCCCTACGATGCATTAAACTGTTTTTACTCATCCGGAATTGACTATTTAGTGATTAATAATTTTTTACTAAAAAAGAGAATATGGAATCGTTAATTGATTTATTTAAATTTATAATTGAAAGAAAAAAATACTATTTAATACCTATTGTGATCTTTGTGGTCATTGTAGGCATTTTGGCCGTGGCTACTGAAAACCCATACCTATCACCTTTTATTTATTCTCTTTTTTAATAATGAAATATAGAGCGACAGTTGGAATCAGTGTATGGTGCATGATTTTGTTCCTACACACACCCATTTCCATATTGATTTTTTTATTTCCAATAATAATATTCACCGTATCCTTAGTTTTTAGTCGGGTACGCAAAAGAGTTAATTATATTTGGGATCGTATTTCTAATTTTGTGAGATCAATTTTGACTTCAATATTATTGGCAATAGCCTACTTTATTTTAGTCACTCCAATTGGGTTTATAAGACGACATTTGACCTCAAAATCATATAATGGTTTTTCTCAACGTAATTATACTTATTCAAAAAATGATTTTCACAAACCTTGGTAACTAATTTCCCACTTTATCATACCATTTAAATATTAGCTAATAACAAACTATCAAAATGATGCATCATCTATCGATATATTATATAGTTTTCACCAAACTAAGTGCAAATAAGCCATGATATTTAATCTTTTAAAATCATATCATATTTTTCATTTTTAATACCAACTTTTAGATCATTTAATTAAAATTCATTTTCACAAATGAAAAGCAGACTGAGCAAATTAGTAAAAAACACTATTATGGGCGCTCTGACCTATCTTACGACATCTGGAAATGTTAATGGAGTAACGTCCAATGAAAATCTAGAGGAAGATAAACTATTTGATAGTGAAGGGGAGATTTTATCTTTAACCCCAAATTTTAACTTAAAACCTAAATTATTATTGAGGCAAAACAGCATGGGTGAGTTCGACTTTAAGATGCACAGATCACATAGGTCACATCAATCTCACAGGTCACATTATTCCAGTAACTCTGGACATGCCTCACACTTTTCTCACTATTCTTCAAGTACAACAACTACACCTTCAACAACTTACCCATCTACTTCAACCTATTCAAACGGAAATGGCGGTAGTACTTTCACCAAACCGCCAGTTAAGAAGACTCATGACAGGATTAAGTTTAAGAACTTATGTGGAGAAACTATACATGTTCTATTAAGATATAAGGATATTTCAACGGGCCTATGGACTACAAAAGGTTGGTGGAAAGTTGCCCCTGATGAAACAGCATATGTTGTTAATGTAAACAACTCAAATTTATACTTTTATGCTGAATCTAACTCCTACAAATGGGAAGGGCAAGATAATTTCAAATCCTTTGAGGGGGAAACATATGGAATGAGGGAAGTATCAGTAAATGGTGATTCCTTAGGAGATTGTATATTCAAAATAACATGCGAGAAATGATGGTCAAAATAAATAGAATTTCAGAGACGAAATTAGCCGTTACGGTCAGTGATAATGAATATAAGGAGGCTGTTGTACTTAAATGTTTCTATTGGTATAGTAAGGAGTGTGTGGTTGACTTCTCAAAGAAAGAAGGAGAACAGTACGAAGTGGTGTTGACAAAAAAAGAGGGGGAGATTTCTGATGGATTATTTGCCTATTTATCCAACAAGATTAAGCAGGACTTATACGATTATAAGTTACGTGATCTTGTCCAAGATGAGACCAGTCTTATTCGAGAATTGCTAATAGCTAAGGCTTTTGCTAACTCAGATGATTTTGATAATCCTCCTCCAGGAGAGGTTTCAGACCCTGTTGGTTATACCCCTAAGTATTAAAAGTAGTTGAACGAAAAGCATGAGTAGGAAATTTAAGCCATATACAGCATTTTCTCCAAATAGTAGCGAACCGTATTTTTTACTGCCCTTTAAATTTCATAGAATATCAGAGAACCGAGAAGTGTTGGTAAATGAGGTTGGTGATTTCTTGATTTGTGACAAGGGAACGGTACAGCAAGTTGTTGAAAGAACCCTAGATAGTGAGAGCGAACTATATCAGGACCTTATAGCAAGGTTCTTTATTTCAGAGAAGCAGGTGCCGGACCTGATAGATGTCTATGCAACCCGCTACCGCACCAAAAAGGCATTTCTCGACCACTTTACAGGTTTGCACATATTTGTGATTACGCTTCGTTGTAATCATTCTTGCCATTATTGTCAGGTTTCCCGAAAAACGGAAACTCAGGGAGCATTTGATATGTGCTATAGCGATATTGACCGATCAATAGACCTGATGCTGATGTCTCCTTCTCCAGATATTACCATGGAGTTTCAGGGAGGAGAGCCGTTACTAGCATTTGATAAGGTGAAATACGCTATTGAGCGTACTATCGAGTTAAATGAGCAGTGCCAGAAGAATATCAACTTCGTAATCTGTACTAACCTTACACCGATTACTGAAGAAATGTTGGAATACTGTAAAGAGAGAAATGTGCTACTGTCTATGTCACTAGATGGCCCTGCATTTATTCATGACAGTAACCGCCCCAAAACAGGTACCCCTAGCTATGATATGGTTGTAGATGGTTTAAGAAGAAGTAGAGAAGTTGTTCCTGAGGATAATATATCTGCTTTGATGACTACCACCCACTTAAGTCTGGAGCATCCTAGGGCAATTATAGACAACTATTTGGAAAATGGTTTCAACCATATTTTTCTTAGAGCAATCAGTCCTTATGGGTTTGCTTTAAAGAATGCCAAGAAAAATATCTATGAGGCTGAGAAGTATCTTGAGTTCTATAAGGAAGGACTTGATTATATTTTAGAGCTCAATAGGCAGGGGACTTTCTTTATTGAAGACTATGCTTCTATTGTATTGAAGAAGATTCTGACACCCTTTACACCAGGCTTTGTTGACTTGCAGTCTCCGGCAGGGATTATCAATGGCGTGGTAGTGTATAACTATGACGGTTACGTGTATGCCAGTGATGAATCTAGAATGCTGGCAGAAAATAAGGATTTCACCTTCAGGCTTGGTAAGATAACAGACTCTTATCAAGACATCTTCTACGGAGAAAAAGCGCAGTGGATTGCCGAGTCATGGGCAGTGGAGTCTTTGGCGGGTTGTTCTGACTGTGGACTGCAGGCTTATTGTGGAGCAGATCCTGTACGTAACTACGCCACGCAGAGAGATATAGAGGGTCACCGACCAACTTCTACCCATTGTATCAAGAACAAGGGGATTATTGAGCACTTATTGAAGCTTATTGATGACAAAGAAGCCGGAAATGAGGCCATTTTTAGGTCTTGGATCAATAACAATCCTTACAACTAATCGCTATGACGTTATTAAGAACCAGAGGAAAGGCCATAGGGGTAGAGCATATCCTAGTTGGTCGTGTAGAGCACTCAGATGAGGGAATATACCTGAGAAATGAGCAACAGTCTGCTGATCCCGTGGCATTTTTAAGCGAGGCATCTGAAAAAGAAGTGGCCATGCCGGCTATTATTGGAGTGAGGAACCTAAATCATTTGGATGAGGGAGATATCGTTTTGGTAGATGGCAGGGGAAGTGTGCAGTCTTTGTTCAGAGGCAATTCATTTCACAACTCCTTATTTATAACAGACAGGTGTAATAGCAACTGCCTGATGTGCTCCCAACCTCCAAAAGACAAGGAGGACCTTGACCACTACTACGGCATTAATAATCAGGTGATAGACCTTATGCCTCAAACGGTTCAAGAGTTAGGCATTACAGGGGGAGAGCCTACCTTGTTGGGAGAGCGTTTCCCTATGCTACTCAATAAGCTGAAGGTGCAGTTGCCCGAAACAGACGTGCATGTCCTGACCAATGGCAGATCCTTCGCTTGGAAGAATGTGGTGGATGGCATCAGTCAGATAGAGCACTATAAGACGGTTTATGGAGTGCCGCTGTATTCAGACTATGCACCTCTTCATGATTATATCGTACAAGCAAAGGATGCTTTTAACCAGACGGTGATAGGCCTGCATAATGCTGCTCGCTATGGCCTACGTTTGGAGGTAAGGGTTGTGTTGCACAAGCAAACCTATAAGAGGTTGCCTGCATTGGCAAGGTTTATCTACCAGAACTTGCCGTTTGTAGAGCATATTGCATTCATGGGTTTAGAGTATACAGGATACACGCCCTATAACACAGAAAAGCTCTTTATCAATCCAGATGAGTATGCCAACGAGCTTGCTGAGGCAGTAGAGTATCTTTCCTCATTTGGTATGCATGTGTCCATATACAACCTACAGCACTGCTTGTTGCCGGAACGTCTGTGGAAGTTTACCAGAAACTCTATATCCGACTGGAAGAGGGGGTATTTGGACGAGTGTGCGAATTGTAGCCAACTAGAGTCTTGTGGAGGCGTATTTACCACCTCAAAGCAGCATAGTGCAAATATAAAAGCGATTGCTTCGGTATGAGTAATTTGAAGAGGAAGGCGAACGCATTAACCAACATAGTGTATGTATTACTAGGGGGTGTTTTTTTCAACCCTTTTGTCATATATGCGGTTACTAACAGTTTGCTATTGTCGTTAGGGAGCTGTCTGGGCTTAATTGTGGTGTTGGTTATAGGTAAGTTGCTTTTTAAAACCAATGCGCTAAATGTTTATGTGGTTAACTTTGCGGCCATTATTTCCGTTTTTCTGCATGCGGAGCTCGTGTTCAACAATAACTTTATTGAGTATAATATTGAAGACCTCTATAATATTAAGGAGGGTTATTATTTTAATAAACCATACCTGAACCAGAGAATCAATGACAAGGAGTATTCGGTAGACTATATAACGAATAGCCAAGGCTTCAGAATTTCTAGAAACTCCTTGAGTGACAAGGAGGTCAGCAAGGCAGATTGGCTGTTTATTGGTGACTCCTATACTCAGGGGGCTCAGGTAGAATTTGAAGAGTTGTACACAAGCCTTTTATACCGTGACAATCCGGATAAGATAATTGTTAATGCGGGGATTAGTGGCTTTGGCATTCCTCAGGAATATGCCTACTACAAATATGAAGGCCACAAACTTAATGCCTCTAAAGTCTTTCTGCAGTTGTGTAACTTCAATGATTTTATGCAAGTGGAGGAGCGGAACTTTGGCTGGACTGATTACCTGATGCAGCATAGCAATTTTATCCGATATCTGCTTTATGACTTTAAGTATGCCAATCCCGCTGAATTACCCCTAGGACGCTGGACAGAGCCATTTTATCCTTCAAGAAAGGAGAATGAGCTGTTTAATATCTTCTACAAGGAAAGCTCTAAGCAAAAAGAGGCAGACATTACCAATGTCAGGCACTATATCGAACTTTTGAATGAGGAATGTATACGCAATAACGCAGAGCTGGTAATTTTGCTGATCCCAACCAAGGAACAAGTCTCTGACAGGTTCTTGGCAGAGGTACTGCAGTCTTATGATATAGCAGAAGAAGACTTGGATATGGAAAGGCCCAACAGACTGGTTTCTGAAATAGGAAAAGACTTGGGTATTGAGGTAATCGACACCTACAACAGCTTTAAGCGACAGGGTCCATTCCCTTTCTTTGACTATGACGAACACCTTAACAGGTATGGGCACCAGTTATTGGCAAATGCTGTTAACAGGCGGTACTTATCGACTGAGGTAAAAATGCTCAGCACATCTTCTGTGGGAGACCGTTATCCTACTTTTAGTCCGGATGGCTCACAAATCCTGTACCAGTCATTTAAAGACAGGAATACGGAGATTTTTGTAGGAGATAGCTTAATGCATAACGTTTCTAGGCTAACCTTTAATGACATAGATGAGATTCATCCCCATTACTGTCAGGTAAATGATAAGCTCGTTTTTACAGAAGGAGATCAGGCTACCTTGCAAACCAATGTAGTGATGATGAATCCTGACCAGTCCGAAAGGATAGTAATTACCTCATCGCCAACAGAATTTGGAGCAATACCTTATTTTTCGCCAGATGGTGGCAAGCTAACTTACCCTGAGTGGACAGTGGATGAGGAAGGGGGGTTTACCAATCCTCAAATCGTCATTTTGGATTTGAAGAATGAAGAAAAGCAATATATAACCACTGATGCCTATGAAAGCTGGCGTCCAGTATTCTCGCCTGATGGGTCTTCTGTGGCGTACATTTCTAAACAAGTTGAAGAGCAATTTGACGTATTCCTGTATGATCTAGAAAAGGAAGAGGTAATGAAAATTACCGAAACACCATATGACGAGTGGGACCCCTCGTTTTCTTGGGACGGAAAGAAAGTAGCATACGCAGGGTTTTACAGTGATAATTGGGACCTTTTTGTCTATTCTATCGAGGAGGGGTACAGTGAGCGTATTACAACAACAAAGGGGGATGAATGGGACCCAGCTTTCCACCCAGACAACAAACGGATAATCTATGCTGGTGAGTATGGGTTAAACAATGGTATTTATATCAAAACAATTGAGCAGGGGCCCAAGATGCCTGTTGCTAGACCTCGGTAATTTATGTCCTTTACATCCTCAGAGTTCTTGATTGTTGTCTTTCTTTCTATGGTATTTACCTTTTTGATAAAGCCACTCAAAGTAAGGCAACTGCTTCTCTTAAGTTTGAGCTACTTCTTCTATGCAGCGATGGATAGCTTATTTGTATGGTTACTATTACTTATAACAGTGGTTTTTTATCTTTTGGGTAAGTGGATCGAGGAGAATCCAGAGAAGCCGAAAAAGCAGATAAAGCTACTTGGGGTTGGAGTGATATTAGTGATTGCCATCCTGTCAATTTTTAAGCTACAATACCTATTCTCCTTGAATGGAGGGGCTTGGTTGCTTCCTGTTGGGGTGTCTTTCTATTCATTTCAGGCGATTAGCTACCTTGTAGATATTTACAAAAACCGTATTAAAGCTGAGAAAGAAATGATCAGTTTTGCTCTTTACTTATCCTTCTATCCTCAGATTTTATCGGGTCCAATAGAGAGGGCACAAAATTTACTTAGCCAACTAAAAAAATTACAGAAACCCTCTCCACAATTATTTATCGAAGGAGGTAGAAGAATAGTATTCGGATACTTCTGCAAGCTAATTATAGCGAATAAGGTCTTCGATATTGTATCCCCTATTATGGATAGTTATGAGAGACAAAATACTACAACGCTTTTGTTTAGTTGCTTTTTATATTATATGTATATATTCTTTGATTTTAGCGGATATACAAATATCGCTATTGGCGTAGCTAATACAATGGGAATTAGACTCTCGGAAAACTTCAATAAACCGTTCTTGGCGATTTCTTTGAAAGACTTTTGGCATAGATGGCACATTACTCTATCAACGTGGTTTCGGGATTATTTATTTATCCCTCTAGGAGGTAGCAAAAGCAAATACAAATATGTTATTGTCATTTTTGTTTTTATGGTTAGTGGTCTTTGGCACGGGCCAACATATAACTTTATTCTTTGGGGAGTATATCATGGCTTACTTTACGTAGTTGAACAGTTGGTTAAAAAGTATATTCCCTTTACAAAATATTTAGATAAAGCAATTGTATTTCGCCAAATAGTTACAACATCAATAATATCATTAGGCTGGATATGTTTTTACTTCCCTGATTATAGTACTATAATTAATGTTTACAAACATATGATAATAATTCCACTGGATTTCAACTTTAGTACGATTTATCAATTATTATCAAGGCATAATATCCTTTTATTCATCCTACTATTATTTTCCATATTTATTGACACACATAGAATAAAATATTTTTCATATCCATATAATAAACTACATTCAAAACACAATCTAATAAACTTAATGATACTAGACATCCAAATTATTTCGATATTTCTATTAGGTGATATAGGACAAAGAGAATTTGTTTATTTTCAATTTTAACTCTAAATGTCATTATGATTAATGTTAACCCATAGGCTACCCCTATCCAAAATCAGAATACCATAACTTGCTGGTATTCTGATTTTTTTTGATCTTTACCGAATATCACTACCCTACCCGTTCAAATTTTTTCAAAATGAAAGCAATTTACATCCGAGTATCCACCGAAGGTCAGAACATCGCCATCCAAAAAGGAGAAGGCAAAGAGTTCATCGATAAGTGCTCCGGCACCATCCCGTTTTTTGAGCGGCCGGCCGTTAAGAAATTAACCCGCGCCATTGAAGCGGGTAAGATCTCGGAGTTGGAGGTAACCCGTCTGGACCGTTTTGGTCGGAAAGCAGAGGATGTAAAGCAGGCGATCAATTGGTTTGGTCGCAGGAAGGTCCAGGTGATTATTAAGAATCAAGGCTTGGTTTGTTTCAATGACCGCTGGTCTTTAACACCTGCTACCCGGATGATCATCGGGGTACTGGCTGAGTTTGCGGAATTCGAGCGGGAGGTGATTAAAGAAAAGACCCTTGCAGGTATTGCCCTGGCGAAGGTGGAAGGAAAGTTTAAAGGCCGGAAGCCTGGCTCGAAAAATATCCGGAAGCACCACCAATACGATAGCGTGATGGCCCATTTGGAATCCGGAAAGTCGGTGACACAAATTCATCGGTTGACTGGCGTAAGTCGGGTGAGTATTGCGAAATGGAGGGATCAGGGAAAATCTTCCTAATCTCTACTCAAAACACAGCGTGTCGAAAAAAAATGAAAATTTCGACACTCTTTTTAGCTATGATGAAAAAAATTGATTTTTTCGACATACATTTAACCTATGTCGAAAAAAAGAAAATTTTTCGACACTCCTTGTTTTAATGACGGAAATATCGAAAAAATTCAACATGGCCAATACAGCACCTTTTTCCCTCTCAGAACTACCATATGCGCTTTCTAACTTTGAATCCATTGGTATTTACAAACAACTCACGAAATCAAGTCGTGCCTTAGCTGAGCTAAAAGGTGTTGTGAAGAGCATCCCCAATGAAGAAATTTTACTGAATACTTTAGCACTTCAGGAGGCTAAAGACAGTTCCGAGGTAGAAAATATCGTGACGACCCATGATGAACTTTTCCGTAATCAACTGGATCAAAACTTCGATTCCATTGCCACAAAAGAAGTTCAAAATTACACGGAAGCATTAAAAAGAGGATGGGCATTAGTGCAGGGAAAAGGGCTATTATTGAATAAGCACATCCTTGAAATTCAGGAAACCCTTGAGAAGAATAAAGCAGGCTTTCGCGCTGTTCCGGGAACCTCTCTTAAAAATCAAAAGGGAGAAGTAATTTATACCCCACCACAGCATCCGGAAGATATTATAAATCTGATGTCAAATTTAGAGGCCTACATCAACAATACCGAAATGCAGGATCTCGACCCTTTAATCAAAATGGCGATTATTCATTTCCAGTTTGAAAGTATACATCCGTTTTATGATGGCAATGGACGAACCGGCCGAATTATCAATGTATTGTTTCTGACCGTGACTGGCCTATTAGACCTACCCGTACTCTACCTTAGCCGATTTATTAATCAAAATAAAGCCGACTATTATCACAAAATACAAAATGTCAGGGATGAAAATGCCTGGGAAGATTGGGTGTTATTCATGCTGAAAACCGTAGAAGAAACCGCCAATGAAACCATCCGACTGATCCGGATAATTCAGAAGCAAATGCATACCTATAAAAAGGTAATGCGGGAACAAACGAAATTTTATAGCAAAGATCTGTTAGAACATCTCTTCCGACATCCCTATACCAAAGTACAGTTTTTACAAAAAGAATTGGGTAAGCACCGTCAGACTGTCTCTACTTATCTGGATAAACTGTGTGAACTGAACCTGCTGAAAAAAGAAACTCATGGAAATACCAATTATTATATCAACCGCTCTTTATTTGAATTATTGAAAAATGGTATGCAGGAGGTTTAACTCCTACTCTGCCCAAAAAAATGAGCTCTTGAAAACAGTTTGTTTTAATGATCGGTGGTCCCTGACTCCCTCTACCAGGATGATCATTGGGGTGTTGGCCGGGTTTGTAGAATTCGAGCGGGAGATCATCAAAGAAAAACCTTAGCTGGAATCGCTGTGGCAAAAATGGAAGGCAAGTTCAAAGGCAGAAAACCAAGCAGTAAGAATATCCGGAAACATCATCAATACGATAGTATGATGGCTCATTTAGCTTCGGGGAAGTCTGTTTCGGATATTTATCGAATGATGGGCGTTAGTGGGGTGATTATTGCGAAATGGCGGGATGAGAGCCAATAGAAGTCTTCCTATCCTAATATAGCTAACGGCAAAATTTGCCTATAGCTTCCCTCTTATATTTCCCCTTTCTAAAAATCCTATTAAATTGCTCTCTGATAGATTTTTTGATATAGAATGACTACACAATCCGAGCAAGCTTTAGAGAATAACTTAATTGCCCAACTTCAAAAAATGGGCTATGAGAAAGTGGACATCCCTGATGAGAATGCCCTTTTGGCGAATTTGAGGGCGACTTTGGCAAAGCATAATAACGCCACTTTTTCCGATGTAGAATTCAAACAGGTAATGAATTACCTGAACAAGAGCAG
>NZ_BQKE01000008.1:0-55670 GCF_036244895.1 Persicobacter diffluens | reverse complement strand
GGTCTAAGCGCTTTTGAAGAGCCAATAATTGATCAAAAAACGTTTTATTAATAGACTTAATCTGCTCAGGTTGACTTGAATAAAAAAGAAACCGATCATTCACATTATTAGGAGCTGAGTACACTTTTGCCCCTGGCGTATTTTTTAGCAATTGGTCATGCCAATAACTTTTATCTGTCTGTGGTATCGCAAAAAGATCAAAAAGCTCCCAATCCTTCGATTTCGCCATAAATAAACTTCCATTAAAAATGGTGATATCTTTCTTTCCAAATTTGTTGTTCTTCTTTTTTCTCGCTTTCTTTTCTTCCTTAGTTTCGGGAGTAATATCATCATCATAATACCCCGGATTAAAAGAACTATCTAAGCCGTCTAGAACACCAGCTCCAATACCTTGCCCAATATCTGATAAAATGGCTCCTAATGAAGCTTTTTCTACCACAACTTTATTAACCAAAAATCCGCTGAAAGAAACAGAAGAAGAGTCCGATAAATGAAAATTAGACAAGCTTTGAACCCCTCTTAACTCCGGAAAGGGAAAAAGACCGGAAGCTTGTAGTACTTTTTCATCAAGATCTATCTGATCATTAAACTTTAATTTGGGGAAACTAGAATGATATTCACCCAATACAGCTGAAATGGATAACTTCGTAATTTTGGCCTTGACGTTCTCATAGAAATAATAAGAAATTAAAAAGACAACGGCAGCCCCTATCGCGGGTGGAATCAAAAATGGAAAAACTGAAAGGAGCACTAAACTAATGCATGAAATAATCATCGACAGTACATATACCGGTTTTAAAAGCAAGTTTGATAACCTTTGAAGTGCTTTTATTAGAAGAATCTTCTTGTTGATTTTGGAAGTATTCACAATTAAACTATTACTTATTAAATATTGAATCCCCTTTGAATGGGGGTTAAAAAACAATTAATGTACTACTGACCTTCGACTACCTCAAAACTCATTTTCCTGAAAATATTAGTAGCCAGAAACTGCCCAAAAGAGAAAAACGCCTCGTCCAGCTCTTTTAGATCAAAGTCGGCGTGTTCGAGATCGAGCGAACCAATAAATTCCAGATAGGTATTAAAATAAAAATCCTCCTTGTTCCTGTCACTCATGGTCGCTGCTGAAATGTTTCCATAAGGTAGCCCATGAATGAAATTATAGGCCCGGTTGATATGCTGATCGTAGATGGGGAATTTCTTCGGCTTGATGATATGCAAAAGAAAGATTTTCCAAACCGCAGACACATTTCCAAATTGCGATTGGAATTCGTCCAAATCAATGGAATCCTTTGACTTGAATTCATTGATCACCTCAAGCTGGGAAATGATTTTTTCTTGCAGGGACTTTAGTTTAAGACCACTCAATCTCATTCCATTCTTCCAAACATAGAGCTGGAGCAGATCATCAGCATCAAAAGAGCTCTTGTCTATCCGATCTTTATACAGCCTTTCGAGATCCGGCGGATAATTATAAAACTTGGACCAGAAATGAATAAATTCTTTCAGTTCTACTGACTCGGTGGTTAAGATGGGTAGATTCATCATACTAGCTTTACTCCTTTCCTAAATGCTCGATTTCGAAGGACCAGATATAACATCATGGCTAAGGCCGGAAATACAAACATGAAAATCATCCAAACATACTTTAAAGCAATCCGGCTTCTTACTATTTCGCTAAAAATGATTGTCCAGGCGGTGAACATAATTGCTATTCCTATGTACAAGGGAAATTTAGCAAATTCTAAATGTTCTATTTTCGCCAGGGCTCCGATTAAGGTAAGCAATACAGAGCCAAAAGTTAACCACCATACCGTTTTATCGGTTATTCGAAATTCAGATCGTTCCATTACTATTGCGGGGTTAAATCTATATATGGCCGCAAAGTGCTTAAAAATAATGAAAAATCACAATAAAATACGCATCACCCAATCTCATTCCCCTATAGCTCATTAATCATCTTCAGCAAATGTGCTTTCTGCCTGACGTTTAGCTTCTGGTCCTTCATTAAAGCATGGAGATATTTTACGACATGTTTAATTCGCTTATCAAATTCCGTTACAGGAGCTTTCTTTTCCCCGGGCTCGTCACCTTTAAATATTTCCTCTGCAGAAATTTTGTCGTCTGCCAGGTCGAGGATTTTCCTATCTGCTACCTTAATCCTTCCGGTTAATATCTTGAGTTTGGTGGCTTCTTCCAGCTTATCCAGGCCTTCCTGGTATTTGGCGTCACTCAAAATCGTTCTTCGGGAAACCCCGGTTGTTTTGGCGATTTCAGCCGCTGTATCGCGGTTTTCACCGAAGTGCAAATTTTGCACTTCGGTATACTGCTTCAGGTTCTCGTCTCTATTCCGCTTGCTTTTATTGAAGAGCATCCCGCGATAATACTTGCTCGCCTTCGGATTCAGGTTTCTTCTGGCCATCTGGTTTTGGATCATCCAGTGAGTTACCTCGCCCTCAGAAGCAAACGCTTTGGTGATATAAGGGAAATCCATTAATCCCAACTCCTGAATTACGGCAAATCGATTGTGTCCATCAATGAGCACGTATTCTCCGCCATTTTTCCAGAGCACCAGCGAATCCCGAACGCCTTCCTCCTGAATGGAAGCCCTGAGCTGTGCGCGTTCTTCCTCTGAAAGTGGGATAATAAATAACTTCAGCTGAGGCCTGATCACCAATTCTCTTTCCCCGATGATCCATCTGCCGGTCTGCCCGGGCGCTACTTCATCACCCTTGTGGAATGATGCGCTCAATTTTTTCCTTTTAGACATGCTCTTTCTGGTTCATGAATGAAATAACTATTGCCATTAGCCTGGCTATGATCAAGTGGTTATATTTTTTTATGCCCATGCTCAGACAATACATCAAATTGGGCTGCCAATACGCCAATCGTATAGGCCAATGCTCAGTCAATTCTCAGCCAAGGCTTCTCATAACATGGCTTATTATACTAATAATGAAGTTTTTATTGTTTTTATACTCTATTTTGAGAATTGGTATTGGACACCACCTCACGTATGGACTTTTTAGTTTTGTTCGAAACTTTTCCGGGCGACCACTTCTCCTAAAGCTTTAATCGGCGGGGACCTGTCGGGATCATAAAAGAAGATTCCAAAATGCTCCTCTATATAGTTCAATGAAAACACATAGCCGCTGGTACGAGAGGGGAGATAGGAGAAAGACAGGTTCTTTTGCTGCCCTAAAAAGCAAGGATGAGACTTAATCCTGGCCACAAGATCAGGAAAGGATAACGGACTGCCCCCGGCCTGCACATTTCCCCGTTTATAGGAGGCATGGCAATCCTTCACCCTAATTTTCAGCTTCCTGATTTCCCCATCATAGCTGAAATCATAATGCTTGCCAAATTCTATATCTCGACTTTGAGCGATCATTCTAAGGAAATCCTCTACCTTATCTACCTGCGTCTTTACATCCTTATTTGATTTTATTAACTGAATCATTTCCTCCAAAATATTTTCTTGAGAAAACTCCGTTTTGATTTCCTCAAATACATCCATCAAAATCATCAGAGGAGCGAGTAATTGAATAATCTGGAGTAGTTCCCGATCGGTAGCATTTTGTCCTTGTTCATGCAAAATCTTCAGCACCACTTTTCTCAACCGATCAGATTCACCGGCATAACGCCGCGCCATTTCCTTATAAGCAGAAGAGATCCGGGCGGTAATGCCGGTGAGGGTTTCAGAAGCTTCTGCCTCCAACAATTTTTGGAAAGATTCCCAGTCTGCGCTCTTATCGCTCTCCAGAACAGTTAAAATCAGGCAACGGCTAAATAAGGCTTCTGAGTTTACGGGAAGGTCATTTCCGGTAATCACCGATGCGCTTCGAATAGAATATTGGGTAGTCTGCCGGTCATTCGTTCCTTTACCCGCCAGGCGCCCCACTCCATCAGCTAGCCCCTTCAGGAACTCGACCATTTCTTTCGTTACCTCCGCGGTATATTCGGAAAGGTAAACCGGAATATTGCTGAGCCCGTCATACTCCCTGGACAAACCCACCGGGGTGCTCCCTCCTTTATTCAAATTGATCCCATCATTACGATGAATTTTCCCAAACATCGCCAGAATGGACCTTGCAGCGGTGGACTTTCCCGTTTCGGCCTTTCCAAAAAGAAAGAGATGAATAAAGAGCTTATCCTTCCGAAAAATAATATCATGAAATATGGAGGAGAAATAATACATGATCAGCACATTCGCATGCCTTCCGTATGCCTTTTTCATTAATACAATCCAGTCCTTCATGCTGAGGGCAGGCACCTGATGATAGCGGTGTCTTTTCGCATTGGTATAACCCACACTTTCCATTTCTGCCATCACCCGATCGGCCATATTTCGCCAAACCAAATGGAAAGAAGTGACCAAATACAACTTATTTTCCTGAATGAGCACCCGCACATGTTCTTCTCCTCCGGCATTTGCAATAAACCTTTCCATCGACCCACGGACTATAATTTTTCCATCTACCAGCATTTGGCTTTCTCCATTCAGCTTGCTTAAATGCGTCAGGCTTTTTACCCGTTCCGGTATGGAAACAATCCCCACCTCATCCACCGTATAAAAAGTCCCCTCCTTGAAAATACCATTTTCAAAAACCCAAAAACCATGAATGGAATTCCAGCCCACTATCGACAGCTGATAAGCATCCCGAACGCCGGAAAATTCCACGCGCATAATCCGCTGAAACATTTCCTCTGAGGATGCGCCTCCCATCCAAAATATATTCTTGAGATTCTTAATGTATTTTTTGAATGTGGCCACAGAGCTATTAAACTCACTATCAAACAGAACGCTCTGACTCGTCCCGTGATCATTCACAAACTTCACACAAACGAGATTCTTATTATCATCCTTTAAAATATAATACAAAGGCTGAATGATGAAATTGGACAGGAGGGCAGGCCCCTGGCGGGAAATGGTCCAATAGCACCCATTTTCAATATAGAATCCATCGTCCTGGAACTTCCGGATGGCCGACTTTTGTAAATTCTTAGTGGCTTCAATGGAAAGCAGTTCATCATTCCGGGTGAGTTTTACATTTTCTTTATAAGCAGGCCAGGCTTTGCAGATCGCCTTATAAAACAAATTGCGTTGTATCGCGTCGGGCAAATGGGCGATACAAGTTCGCATCTCTGTGATTTTTTGAGACACAAATACAGGGTCTTTCCCGTTTTCTTCCACCTCCTGCAATATCCTGTTCAGCAGATATTCATCAATATAGCGCTTGGCCTTTTGACTCCAGTTCATTACAAAGGCATGCGTTTTCCCTTTCAGAAAATCATCCGGATCCTGCCCTTCCTCATTGACTAAAATTCGAGGGATAATGCCCAACTTCAATAACAGATGAGCATTCGCATCAACAGCACTCAAACCTGCCGCATCGGCATCCGGTACAAAAACCACTTCTTTGTATACCCGGCTGATCAATCGGGCCTGGTATTCACTCAAATCCTTTCCCAGCATGGCCACCGTATTGAAAAATCCCAAACTCCAAAAACGAAGCACATCCGTAGGGCCTTCCACTAAAAAACAATAAGCAAATCGCTCCGACTTTCTCGCCTGAAGAATCTCCACCTTGCCTTTTCCGGCAGCCAGTCGGGCGATATTCAGCCCGTACAAAATCCTGGACTTCTCCAACACCTTTTCCGGAGAATTGAAATACTTAGGCGCCCTAGCTTGTTTTCCATAATAGCGACCCGTAAAGCCACGCAAAACCCCCAGGTGATCGAAAAGGGGAATCATCAGCCGATCCCGGAAAAGATCAAAAAAGGACTTATCCTTTCGCTTACTGACCAAACCTGCCATCTGCAAAGCTTCCATTTCGCCTTTTAACTGCGTGGCAAGCAGGTTATTTGCCGGAGCAAATGAAATTTCCGCCAGTGTAAGTACCTCTTGCTTATACCCACGTTCCAAAAAAGCTTTGGGAATAGCGTGGTGACTATAAAGTTCAATCGCCTTACGATTCATGGCATCAATTTGCTGGACTTTGTCCCGACGGGCTTTTTGTTGCAGGACCTGCTCATCCGTTAACTGTTCATACTCCGGCTCTATTCCTACCAATTGCCCCAGTTCCTTCATGGCCTCATAAAAAGAAAGTCGTTTGTAAACCATAAGAAAACCGATGGGATCAAGCGCACCCTGGCCACCAGTATCGCAGGCGAAACACTTAGCGATATTCTTTGAAGGGCTCACTGAAAAAGAAGGGTGCTTATCTTCATGAAAAGGACATTGCCCTAAATAATTATTCCCCTTCTTTTTTAAAGGCAGATATTGGGAAACTACATCATGAATATTAACAGCATCACGAATTTTATCAATACAAACTCGGGAAAGGGTTCGGTTAAGCATAGGAAGTGGGGGTATTCTTTGGGTAAAAAATCAATCAACGGCGGGCTGGAACTCAAAAATGACCTCCGGATGAACCTTCAGCCAGTCAGAAATCAACTTCACCTCAGAATAGGTGATGTCTACTGCCGTATTATTAATGATCCTGGTCCATCGGGTTTTGGTCATGCCCAATTGGCGCAACACCTGGTGAGTTGGTTTGGGCTCAAGTCCGAGTTCAGCCTGAATATATTCCGCTATCTTTACTCTCATAAGTTTTTGTTGAATAAGTATTTAACTAAACAATAACAAGTAAAAAAAGATTTAGAGTTTTTGAGGAAAAAGGCGGGGTTTTAGGCAAAAAACCCGATTTTTCTATCTTGAAAAAATTTAAAAAAGACAATTTTTAAATTTAAACCGGCCAGGCTAAAGGAGTATTAAAGAATAAGCCAATGCACTGTTCCTCAATACTCATTTTTTAAAAATTGTACTTTTAAACCTCCATTAAAAGCTCTATGAGCCACTATCCCTTCCAAAAGTCCAAAAAAAGTGAGCATGGGCTGAGTATTCATAAGAAAAATGATAATTACCGCAAAAATCCTATTCATATAAGTCAATTAGGGCGATTTATACCGTATACGCTGCAGTTCATGTAATAAAAAGATTAAATTTTATATTAATAAATTAATATTTTTCACAAAAAGTGATATCACTTTCCTTTTATACGAGCTGAATACGACTAGTAAAAAGGAGTAATAGGTGAGCATTGACGCGTTTTTATCCCCATTTCGGATGATATCGAATTTCAACTAACGACCCAAATACCCGAAATAAAGGGGAAACCAAACAATTTATGCAAAACCCGCTTTTGCCATCACGTCAATACGATATTAAAATAGGTCAATTTATGACTTAATGATCACTATTAATATACATCAGCTAAAAACGCAATTACTCCCTATAAATCAATGACCTTCGTGATTTTATGATATAAAAATAGTAATCATTAATATCGGAAAATCATTAACCACTGAAATCTGTATCTGCGCAGCCTTGGTTTCCTAGAAAAACAACCTTCAGAAGCAAAAAATTACATCATAAAATAATATAGATAATTATCACATATGAATTAATCATGATGACATAAAACCTCTAAAATCATTATTTAATGTGTTTTTAATCTAGATTTACATGATATCACTTTTAGCGAATTGTGTTATACATCATGCGGAAAACACTTCCTGTATCTCTGTCAGTTACAGGGCATAATCAAATTTTTTATTCTGTTACAGTTCCCTACATTGTTAGCTATCCGAATTTGAATGTATAACTTCCAAATATTGAGGTTAAGCCATGACTACAACTGAAAAAAAGCAGACCGCCATCCGACTAAGTGGCGACCTTATCTCACAAATAGACCAATTAGCATTTGAAAGAGGTCTGAGCCGAAATAAACTGATCGAAGAGATCATGACTTCGGAAGTGAATTATTCCAGAGAAAGCCTATTGCAAATCCTAAATGAAAGCCAGGAGCTATTACAAAAATTCATAAACGACCTCAATAAAGATGCGGATGATGGCGTTGAAATTCAGCAAAGCACAAAATTAAAGATGGCCGAATTCCGGCAGTTCGTAAAGTCTAATAAGTTAACCAATGGGACAGAGGCCCAGCTATATCAATTCATCATATTCCTACTGACCAACTCCCTTTAAAAATTCATTTTTAACCAAACCAGATAGAAAATGGCTAAGAATGTTAATTCCCTGCAGTTTCCCTTTATGCGGATTCTCCCCAAACAGAAAGATCTCTACCAGGTCAGAATTGAGTTACTGGCCCCTTATTTTCATCGGGTTGGTCTCTCACTCCGTGCCACACAACAATGTCTGCTGGGACAAAAGTCGCAATGGTTTGACCAAAAGCGCCATCTGGGCGACCTATTCTTCAGGGCTTATCAGCACAACCGCAGCCAGGTGCTTCTCATCATCTCCGAGCTCCGAAAGATTCAACAGCTGGCCGTCCGGGAAGAAGCTTATGAAGTCGCCCACAACATCCATGTTTTTATTCGGGATATTACCCAGTACATCTATATCTGTGAGTGCTATTTGCAGGATGGGGGGTTACTTTACTGATTTGCCACTCTTTCTAAACTCGCGCACTATCGCAAACTTTAGATCTTTATATCGAATTTTGGAAGTTTGCCTGTTCATAGATTTGAGGATGCAATACCGCGTGATGTTACTGATGATACCTCCGGTTACTTCATAACTTCGGGCAATATCCCATAAATCTATCTCATCATCATATTCATACCCTTTTGGAAAAGCTTTTTCCCACAGTTGATAACGCATTTCCTCATCAGGAGCAGGAAAGGTAATAGTAGCCTGGAACCTTCGATTAAAAGCCGCATCAATATTACTCTTGAGATTAGTGGCCAAAATAATCATACCTGGATAGTCTTCTATTCGCTGCAATAAATAGGCAACTTCCTGATTAGCATATTTATCATTAGAGCTATTGGTTTGGGTACGTTTACCAAAAATGGAATCCGCCTCATCAAAGAATAAAATCCAGTTTTTATTCTCTGCGATGTCAAATAAATTCTTGAGGTTTTTCTCTGTTTCACCAACCCATTTGGAGACCACCATACTCAGGTCCACTCGATACACAGGAATATTAAAATGCTTTCCTATCAGGGACGCCGTTAAGGTTTTACCTGTGCCAGAAGGGCCATAAAACAACACCCGATAACCGGGTTTAATTTTCCGGAAGATTTCCTGATCCTCTTCCAAAGCTTCGCGATGCTCCATCCAAAGTTTGAGCTCCTCCAGACCATCCAATGTCTCATAGGGTAGCACTAAGTCTTCCCAATTCAACTGGGTGGAAATAGGTGTGGCAGGAAAGTTAGAACTATAAGTCGGTTGATATGGCTCCCTTCTTAAAACGGACAATAATTCTTCCCCCGGATATAACTGTTGACTGCTATCCGATAGTTCCGGAAGATTCCCTGTTGTTCTTATCAAATTACTTTTTAAAAGTGGAGATCCTGGCCGAAGAACTTCCATGGCTTCAACCCGGCCAGCTATTCTTTTCCCATTAACTAAATAAAGTATTGTTTCAATCGTAGGATAATATACCTGTGTCTCTTGATGAACTTTTCCTCCTAATCCACCAAAATTATTGCTATCCGTATTCTTAAGGAATTTAAACCTGGAATAGGTTTCCTGATAGAGATGAGGGGCTGCTACAGCAATTAAAATCATCCATTCAATCGGCTTTAAATCAATAGATAATGATGACTTCAATTCTGAAGAATCCTGAATTTTTTCGATTTGCTCACTTGTCCATCCGGTAAACTTATGATAAGCCTGCAGGGAGTTTTCCTCACCAATAAAAATATTCTCTATAGCTTCAATTAGTACTAAAATATTCTTGCTTATCATTCCTATAATATCGTTTTTTATATTTAAATGCTAAAATATACCTTTAGGGTGTATTTTTTAACGTTTTTGAATTATAATTCCTATCCATATGTCACAAAATGCTACCCTAGACTACGCCCAGGCCGGATCAGCCTATGCTCCGCCAACACAAGAGCACCAAGCTCCTAAAGTGGAAGAATACTTGGCTCCTGATTTAGAGGTGATGGCTGAAAATACGCAAAGCAACTCATCTACAACCGAACAGGAATATTCGAGCGAAAATATCTCTGATTTAATAAATGATATTTCCTTTCGTCTAAATATGGCCCACTCCAATTTTGGTGATGCTTGCCAGAATGTTAAACATGCAGTCCATAAGGCTGCTGAAGCACAAAAAGAATTTACCTGTATGTTAATTGATATTGCATTGGGTTATTTAATTCCATCGGCAGGTAAAGCTTTCGCTAATTTAGCGAATAATATTCCGACAAACTCACCCATGTACGTTTACAGAGGCGCAATAAGTATGTTAGATGCTGATCGAAATATGCAAAACCTTACTTCAATTTCTAAAGTTGGTATCTCCGCATTTAAATCTAAATTTGAATCCTACCTGGTGGGCACAGAAACTGACACGTTTATTAATTCAGTCAAAATT
Source organism: Persicobacter diffluens (assembly GCF_036244895.1). NCBI lineage: Bacteria > Pseudomonadati > Bacteroidota > Cytophagia > Cytophagales > Persicobacteraceae > Persicobacter > Persicobacter diffluens. The sequence continues at coordinate 45,255 of NZ_BQKE01000008.1, read as the reverse complement.
GCTTCAGATATTGCATTTGACAATGTAAATCAAGGAATTAATCGGTCTACTCCTGTCGATAAACTATTAAGCTTCTACTACATGTTTGCTCCTGAATATACACATACACATATTTATGAGTCAATCATTTCTGATTTAGTCAGCAAATTTCAAAACGATGTTGAGTTGATTAATACTCAACCCCTTTATGCTGAAATTTCCTCCAGCCTTTCTTCGTTTTATAAGGTAGCATATATTGGAGAGGGTTCAGATAAAAAACTTGCTATCGTTGAAAAAACCACAAATTATAACTTAGCTCCTGTTGACAGAATATTCAATACATCTTATTCTCAAGGATATATCTTCCACCACTGGATCTCCCCTGAAATGGAAGAATTGGCAGTTCAAAAAGCCGGGGGATTCTCAAATATTATTTCTTTGGACTCCTCTGATATCTCCATCCCTTAAAAAACTACCAAATTGAAAAACATAGTAACCTTCCTGATATTCTTTATACTAATTGGCTGTAACCAAAGGCAAAATATATCTTGCGATGCTCATGAAGTGGTCATTAAATTTCATTCAGATTGGGGAAAATTCCTATCTGGAGTGATCGACAAAAATCAGGAGATCGATGCATTTCAAATTCGATCTGCCTATCTTCAAAAAACCATCCCCTCTATCGCCAGCTACCGACTAACATTATCTTTATCAAACCATCTACCAAAAGAAAAAAGAGAGATGCTTTTACAGGATTTAAGTGTGGCTTTTGATAAACGAGCCTATTGCGAAGGAATGATTTCTAGTGATTCAAGACTAACATTAGATAATATTCGACAGTGGAAAGATATTGAAAATGAGATTGTTTCCATCTATCGAAGATATGACCTTACTGTATCCAATGAGCCTCAGTAGACCATCGAACCTATTACTTTCCTATAATATTGAATACAGTTAAATTAATCTTCGGTCTCTTCCTATTTTTCTGTTTTGGGTGCGTAGAAAAAAAAACCAAACCGAACGTTTACCACATCGTATTTGAACATCAAAAACAATGGGTAAACCTTTTAGAAACAATTGCAGATAAGTCTGCAATTGTTACTCCGGAAAACTTAAGAGCATCTCGTAACTACCTATTAACATCCCCTCTCATCACTCAGGAGATGTATTTGGAACATTCCCCCATTAAGGAAAAACTAAAACAAACTGGGGGACTTAACGCGCTGTCCAAAGCTTTTTCAGAAAGGGAAAAAACTTATGACTTCATTTTCAGCCAATGTGAATTGGATGATGTTCCTCGGGAATCTCTTTCAAAACTACTTTCCCTGGAGAAAGAGATTCTACCCTATTATGAAGAATCCCTTAACTATAACAATACGAAAACCAATGCATTTCCAATCTATCAGTATGTTTATGATTTTCAATACAAATGGATAAATGAGCTGCAGCGCATGCTTCAATCAAATAGCCCCATCCAGCCCAAGGATATAATAACAGCAACTGATCTTTTTCAAAATTCCCCTTCATTCAGCCAGGAATTTTATCTGAATTTGGCTGATTCTATTTATGCGCAAGAACTGACCAGTCTTTTGGTAAAAAAAGATGCTTATTATTCAACCATTTACCAAAAATGCTCCGGAAATATCAATTCTGAAAATCAATTGGAAGAGCTCCTGGTCATTGAAACCGAAATTCTAAAATATTATGAGAGAAAGCTTGAGAATAATGACCTCTAAGTCGGGTCTATAGGAATATATTGAAAAATTGGGTGAATCTAGTATTTATGAGGATGGAGTTGACACTTAATGAAAGCTTCCTCCTTTCGATCACCCCGTCACCTGATGCCAAACTGAATCCACAAAGGCACTTACCTGCCCGGCATCATTCCGGTCCAAATCAATCTCATCCTCGGCCACCAGAATCAATTCAAAAAGTTTATTCTTCTGGCGGTTGGTCAGCTCCCCATTCATTCTACGATAAACATCTTCCTCGAACATCAGGCCGCCATGATCAAACACCTTTTTGTTCTCCGTAGGAAATTCCAGCTTCGCCTGTACCGGCTGCAGCTCTTCCGTGGAAACCTTTTCCCGGCTAATGCTCCATTTCAGGGATAACACCTTACGTCCTCTGCGAATCTCCTCATAAGCTACCCGGAGGTCCGTCTTCTCATTGATCTCCCGAACGGCAAGATCCAGCACCTTATCACGAAAAAGATTGTACTTGGCATACTGGTTCGGCTCCAGCCCTAAGAGCTCCTTAAAATCCGCTATGGGGATCTGTGGGTACTTCTTATACGCCTTCTGGAAGTTCACCAAGGAGGAAACATAGTCAAAAATCCTTTTAGTGTGCTTTCCTCGCAACAAAATTCCATGCCGAAGGTTCAGGCTCGTGAACTGGGTATAATTGTCCCAGAGGGGCTTTAAAACGTCATTTAGCTTAACTTCTATGGTTCCTTCTTCCTCCAGATAAGAAATTTCCTTAAACAAGGGAAAGGCGCTGATCTTCTTTCCGGGGATCTCCACATGAATCATCGGCGTGTGCTTGTCTTTCACTTTTCCTTGCATCTCCGCCGCTAACACCTTGAATTGGGAGTAGTTAAACTTCTTTCCCGTAAATTGAGAGAAGCTGTTCAGATTTATGAAGTAAGAAGCATTCACATCATTTTCCTGCTTATAGACCGATAGTACCATATAAAGCAGGTTTTTCGCCGCTTCCGAAATTTGGTACTTCGCATTCTGCGTAAAATTATTGTGAACCTTGACTAACTCTTTCTCCATAGGCTGAAATATAGAAAACAATATTGAGATATAAAACGTACCCATCAAAATATTTTCCGTACCTTCCTGCGTACAAGGTGTTCCTTTTGAGATATAAGACGTACCCTTGACGTATAAGACGTACCCATGGGATATAAGACGTACCCTTTCCACGTATAAGGCGTACCCATAAGGGATATAAGACGTACCCATCTGACGTATAAGACGTACCCTAACCGCGTATAAGACGTACCCATAAACGCTTATAAAGCCTTAAATCATAGGGTTTTATGAGAGGTAAAAGTTTAAAAGAATAAAAAGAATTAAAAATAAGAAAAGAGGAGGGGGGCTAATTTTTGATTTTATCACTTTTTAGTGATGTGAAAAATTGAAATATTTATATTTTTCCGTGAAATCAGGTCTTTTTAAAAGGTACGTCTTATACGTCAACGTGGGAATGGAGTGGATTTGGAAAGAGGTTATAGGTACGTCTTATACGTGAGGGTGGGAAAGGCATAAAGTGGATCAGCCAAATTGTTTTCATTAATTTAAGTGAAAATATGACGGATTCTATTTAACCTTCTTGAATCCGAAAACTATACAATTGAGATAGGAGTCTTCGAAGAATGAAATCCATAAAAACCAAAAGTCAAGCATATTTAAGGGATTTACTCAATATGGGTATTTATAATTGGTTGATACTGCTGGCATTTTGTGTCAGGAAATTTAGATTCATATAAGTGAAAACTTACATGATATGTTTGTTGTAAATGTGGTATATGCCAGATGTTTGCGTATTCGGGTTTAATTTTCAGAGAGGATAGTTTATATTCAAACTTTATCAAAATAAAACTTTAATGCATGGCATATAGTAAAGTACGATCAAAGCAGGGTATACGAATTTGTTAATGGAGGTGAGGTTTCTATCGAAACAAACAATGAATGAAAGCCTTTCAATTAAGCATGATGAGTATTAATTGTAAATCATACTGAAAAGGATATACTTAGAGGCCTTTAATTACCATCCAGTCTTTATAATAGGGTTGTATTGACCACTGCAACACACAGGAACCAGTATTTTCCTCAAACTTCAATTTGAATATTGATTATATATAATAGATAGAAATATTTTGATATCTAGTTTAACAGTATTTTTATAAAAATACTTATACATAATAAGCATTTAATTGGATATTTTAGGTAAAGTCCTTATTTGAATATTTTATCTCGTATCAACTTTATATAAAGGAGGATAAGTCCGATACTCTCCCTCCTACTAGTTGATTTCCGCAGTATCGTTAAAAAAATTATGATATTTTGAAAATAAAAGATATGAAAACGCCACAATGGATTTATAATCGCTGCTCGAAATACCTGGCACGCCATGTATTTAACGACGCTCATATTTATACTGATGGGCAAATTTCTTCTACAGCTACCAACATAACGGAGTCATGGAGATTCCCTATTGTTGAATGTATTTTTGACGATACAAAAGAAAACAAAGGATATGACATTAATGAGGTGACTTTCATCTGGTGTGATTACTCAAAAGCTTCTGATAATTTAATGGTCGAATTATTTGGGACATTTAATAAACTCTACGAACCAATACTATTGCAACGTGTAGAACAATCCATGTACTACGCGGCAACCATAGAAGTACCTAAAGGAGAGGTTCATTACTATAAATTTAGGGTAAATGGTCAAATTTTGTTAGATCCAATAAATCCACAAAGACATATTGATAGTGGGAATGAGGAATGGAGTAGATTTTTTACCGAAAATTGTAATATTCCAATTACCCTTGAAAAATGGGAGAGAGACCTACTTGATCGTATTTGTAATCATATTTTACCTTTTAGAACAGAGGATGGTCAACGTTTTATTAAAAACTATTATCAACTGTTAGATTCAGACGAAAGACGTGCAGTTGCGAAATTGGATGAATCTGTAGGTGCAGTAAATTACATTGATAAAGTTTTAGGCAGGGAAGAAAGTCATTTCTTAGGGAACTATAAAACTTGTCTGGCAATTATTGATCGCATTTTGCGTAATAGGAACTCTTTTGTTGAACCATCTGAACAAGAAGCAGAAGCATTCAAAACATTGTATGATCAAATGATGAACAACAATGTGTCAGATTGGGAATTTCAAAACTACGGAAACCCGCGCCATTTTATTGAACTCCTAAGAAGACACACTTTCACTGGAGCATTTTGTCATCCAAAATATGGCGGTAACATTGGTGCTGCTGGATGGGAATATTTAAGTGAACGATTTAAGGATGAAGAAGGAAACACATTATTCAATTGGAAAGCTGCAATAGAAAAACCGTTAGGAATCGAACAGGAATATCATGCATAATTACTCTTAAATATGGCAATCAAAACTTATGATGCAGTAATCATTGGTAGTGGAGCAGGAGGTGCACCTATCGCTAATGAATTGGTAAAAGCAGGTAAAACTGTTTTAGTTTTAGAAAAAGGACCATTATTTCAACCTCAATATCTTTCAGAATCAGGGGTAAGTGATTTTAGAAGAGACGAGCTTTACGCAACAGGACCTGAAAAAAGAATCACGTTGGATGTTGCTAATAAAGGAGAATCTTACTATTCGAGTCATGTAGAACCCGACTTAAATGATGAACCTCATATATACCGTCATGGTGAGGAAGGAGCTGAAATTGATAAAGCTACATTAGAAGGTTATACAGCCCAGGTAGTAGGTGGTGGGACGCAACTTTACGGGGCTGTTTCGTTACGGTTTTCCGAAGATGACTTTAAACTCAAATCGTATAACGAAAATAGAGGTTATAACTTAGTGGGAGACCCCAATGGGGACGTGGATCGAGAGGTACGAGACTGGCCAATATCTTATGCGGATATGGAACCGTATTATGCAAAGGCAGAAGATAAAATCGGGATTAATGGCACGCACGAAAACCAATCGAAACCATTTACTTCAGGGAGCAAATACCAAAAACCATTAGCACCTAATCCCATTAGTGAATATGCAAAGAAAGGGATGGAGGCCAAAGGTATGGAATGGTATCGCACGCCTTTGGCGGTAATTACAGAGGATCACGCACCGAGCAGTAGAAAAACTGGTAATGTCAAAACAAGTTATGTTAATCGTTACGGTGACCCAATGGGTTACAAATCCAATACGTGGGTATCGCTATTAGCACCGATTAAGGATGAAGATAACTTTGAGATTCGATGTAATTGCACGGTTGTACAATTAAAAAGTAGAAATACGAAAGTTGAAGAAATCGTCTATTTCGATGAAAGTGGTGATGTGAAAACGGTTAAAGGTAAAGTGGTAGTTGTAGCTTGTTCTGCGATTGAAAGTACACGTTTATTGATGCTTTCAGCAGATATGGATCAAAGTGGTTTCGGAAAACTGGTTACACAAAACGGCACGAATGATCTATTGGGAAAATACTTTTTAACACACTGCTTTGGAGGCGCTGAAGGTATTGTTCCTGGTCGATTTGATAAATCTATTTCATTAGATAGTGATTATGCGAGCGATTTTGCAGCTACTCGCGATTTTATGAAAAAGAATGGTTTATGGGCAGGTGCGGCAATTTATAATAACACCTCGGACCAGGCTTTACCTATTTCATTAGCAAGATCACATGCAAGTCAAGATATAGACACTATCTGGAAAGGTTTTGATAAAAACTGGCCTGAATCCAATATGAAACCAGGGGTTGGAGATCAGATGTCAAACTGGATTAACGGAAATTTTGGCAATCGACTGTCGGTGAGCTTTATGGCGAATCAAGTTCCTTTAACCCGAATTATTCATACCCTTTATATCTAAAGAGATTTTGGTAGTGTATTTCCTGATATCTTTAACAAATGGAGTGGCACTTAAAATGATGAGGTGTATTATTTATTTATTCGGCTTTCAATAGCGAGATTTTAAGGCCAAAATACCAATTTGATGCTTGAAATAGCAGATTAGAGTGATTTGGACGGACCTCTTCCATGAAATTGGATTGTTTTTGCGAATAAATCTATTGCAGTAGTTCTAAAAATAATTTTTGTTGTGGAAATGCCTTGGAGAAGCTATAATATACTCGTCTAACCGTCGATTTTATCGTCCCACCAATTTTTAATAGGCACAGGCGAATCGTATCCACTTGCCATTTTTTTGCCCATTCATGCTTTGTCTGACTTATTTCTTTTTTTATTAACCTAAAAATTTCATAAGCCATCGACGATAGAATTAATCTGAAAAAGTTCGGCCAAAAAAAATGATTGGACAACCTATCGGCGAAACACATATTTTTCACTTCTTTTATCCTGTTTTCGCTGCTTTCTCCCCGTTTAACATAGAAGCCAAAATATATATCTCGTACACTTGCCTCATCCATATTACTGATTACAAATCGAGTGTTAAGTCCCTTTCCGGTCCATTCGACTTTAGCTATGCAATTTTGTTCTTGTTCCCAGGTTTGAGCCTGATATTGGAAATTAAAAAAGTGCTGATGTTTTTCGGAGCCATCTTCAAAAATATGACGCACAGCGCTTTGTACCTTCTCTGCTTTAGCCTTTAATATTGAATTACTGGCAATACCAATAGTATACTTCAAATTACATTCATTGGCTAATTTATAAAATGGAGCACAGCTAAACCCAGCATCTGCGCGAATGACAATTTCTATCTCGGGATAATGTGATCGTATTTTTTTAACTAACCTTTTTAAGATCGCGACAAACCAACGATTTGAATGACTATTGCCTGGACGTAATACTGGTAGAACTATTTGTCCTGTTTCCCCATCATGGACAAATAATTGATGATACATATGGTGCCCGTAATAGCCATTGAATAAGGCTAATTGCTGGTGCCCATGTGTTTTATCGTCTGTTCCATCAAAATCTAAAATGATTTTTTTCCTCCCTCTGAGTGAGTTAATGTAATGACTGACAAAGCTTTCACATAGCGAATAGATAACTTTTCGATCAACGCTCATCTCAAATCGGGATAGTGTTGGCTGAGAGGCAAGAGAACCATTTAAAATACTGGAAATCACGGGATCATTTTTTAAATAATTCACATCATTACAGTCCTGATATCCTAAGACTAAGCCGAAAATCCTCTGTTTGAACAAATCAACGGCTTTATGATGAATCAAACTTTGATTTCGGCTATCAATGTAAGCCTTACTTATTTCATTTATATAACCGAATTTCTTTTCTATTTTCTCCAATAGAACAACTCCTCCATCAGAAGTCATTTCATCACCATGAAAATCAACGAAAACGGCTTTACTCTTTTGATAAAATACTGTATTTTGATTGCTCATATTTGGGCTATAAATCGATGCTATATTTTTGATTTAACTAATTGTAATATAGTGATTTATAGCTTCTTTTGTGTGTTTTGTATGAATAATTCGGGTTAAAAGAAAATCGTATTGAACTTCATCCTTCAGTGAAGGATAAGTGGGGGCTCCCGGTAGCTTACATCATTAAAAATTGGCATGAGCATGACGTATTTCTCATGGATACGGTATCAAACGTTTGTAAAGATGTGCTTATTCAGGGTGGTGCTATTGTTAATTCAATAGGATCTGGAGGTGTTTATAGTGGTGATACAGCAAGGGCGCGAATTGCAAACCACATTTTAGGAGGTGCTCGATTTGGAGATGACCATGCCGACTCGGTATTAAATCCAGAATGTAGATTGTGGAATGCTGATAATTTATTTGTTACAGATGGATCATTTATGCCGACATCTGGTGGGGCAAATCCCACCTTAACGATTCAAGCTAATTCATTCAGGATTGCAGATATATTACTTCAAAATTACTTATAAACTATGAATCCAATATTTGACGAAATATATACCTCCCCAGAAAATCAGGTTTTCCATACAGTTTTTTTTCCAGATAGAATTTATCATGCCCGCTACCTAAATGCTACAAGAAGCTCGCGTTACAGATACAATACTACAGAAGTTAGAGGTAAAGCCGATGCTATAATTATGAAAGGGCAAGTTTATCTGGACGGTAAATTCCTAAGCAACTTTATTCGTATCGAACATAAAGCTTCTCGCTTATTGGAATTAGTCCGGGAAAACAATCGTTTTTTAGGAGAATCAACCATTGCTTGGGTTAAGTTGCATGTAGAGGGATGGAATCATAATCCTGAAACAAGAGTTAAGCTTCACTATTGCGAGTGGATTAAGGGGTATCAAGTAGAAATCTGGGATACGCTGGAATCCCCTTTTGGTAGTTCCCACGACATCAAAGTCTTGGATTTAATTGGTAAAGACGGTGAGATCACACGTGTAAAAAAATTTACTAATGCGATTAAAGACTTATCGAAAATAAAACGTGCAGAAATTGCGTTTAGGGAAGCCTACACTCAACACCCTACTGGCTGGGGAATCTCAGAAGAAGATGCGGAATGGGATAATTATTTTGGGAATAACAATAAAGGTAGTGAAGGTAATATTCAAGTTCCTAATAACCCAAACCCCAATAGCCATGATGATAATACCATAAGAGTAGATAGTTACCTCTTGGACTTCCAAAGAGCCTTTGTTATGAATGCTAATGAAGTTGATCCAGTCCGTTACGAAAATGGAATGATGGATGATCATAATCCAGAATGCTTTGATGGAAATATTATTGAAATGAAATGGTTATTACAACGGGAATTAGGCGGAAACTTAGTCTTTTTCCATGAAGTAACGATACCTGCTAATGCCATTGAGGGGACTCACCGGCACATTGGTAGTGAGGAATTGTATTACATTACGGAAGGAGAAGGTGTAGCTTATGTAGGTGAAGGAGATGATCCTTCAGCAGATGTAAAATACCCAACAGTGAATACATCTATCTATGGTTTAGAAAAGAAAGATTGTAAAGAAGTACCAGTAAGTAAAGGGTCTGTTATCTACACAAAGAGTGGTGGTATACATGGGATTAGAAACCCCAAAAACAAACCTCTGAAGTTTGTAGCCTTTTTATACCATAGTGCATAAACGTTTTCATCACACAAATTCAAATTAAAATGAGTCATTTAGTTCAATCTGACAATATATATATCAATCCGAACGAAAGTCGAAATTATAATGTAAACAACCCGGTTTGGAAGATTTCTGAAATGGTTGAGAAAGTGACATTTGCTGCTGGTAGAGAGTTTTATCTAGTAGATAGTTTAGATTATCTATTCCCTTATAAACACTTAGAACTATATAATACGAATTATGGGGATGATAAAAATTTAATAGGTCCAATTATTCCATGGGAACAGCAAAATGATAAGAATGATTTCCATAAACAGAACATTCGAAGCATTGTTATGGAGCATTTTTATTTAGTGCGTGGATATATAAGCATTGGTGATGATGCTTTTCCATTTGTCAAGGTATCATACGATGCGGGAATGAAAACACCATTATCTCAAGCTACGAACCATAATATTGGAGGTAGTATACAAATGTGGTGTAAGATTAAAAACTCTGATAGTCAGGGGCTAATTAATTTACCTTATAATTCAGAAAACGATCGTTACGAAGTTGAACTTTGGGGATATGAAGGTAATGATCTTTTAAATTATTTAGAAGAAAAGGGAGCAAAAGCACTTCAGGACGGGACAATCCAAATTAGAACAGATCTAGTACACGGGAGTCCACTAGCTTTTTCTAGAGAGGCAATTTCATTAGAAGGAGAGCCAAGTGATCAAGATGGAAAAGTTTATAACATTAACCCAAATCATACGATGCACCCCATCTTTGCTTTACCAGTTGAGTTAGCTTTCACAAATCATAATGCTTCTGTTTGGGACTCTTTAAACGGGAGCAATTATCGTGTCGAGTTTAACATGCTTTTAAGAGGGTGGAAAAACTATATACAAGGAGGAGTCTCTGCAAACCCGCATGGAGGAGTTGGTTACTTAGAATTTAGAAACCTTTTCTCGAATTATTTTAATCATCAAAGTGTATTAGGAAATGAACTAAAAAGAGATTTAGAATCTTGGAACCTTGATGCTGATGGCACCCCTACAAATACTACTGGGGAAGAAAAGTTTATGGCTGTAGAGTATATGGATTTACATATCCTTAAGCCAAATTGTGTAATCGGTATTCATAGACATAAAGACAATCAAGAAATCTTTATGATGTTAAGAGGTTCTGGCTTAATGGTAACTGGAGATTGGGTTCAACAACCCACTTGGATGAGGGCTTTTGAGGTAAGAAATATGCGAGCAGGTGATTTGGTGTTATGTAAAAATGGAATGTTGCATAGTTTAATGAATTTAACAGACGAGGATATTGAGTTATTCATGTTTGGGGGATACGATTAACCAGAACGGAACTATCGCTCACCCATCATTTAATACAGGTTAATTATTTTAAAATATGATAGCTTCAACAAAACCAGGAATGGGTTCAATTCCGTTCACGGAAAATGGACAAACAGGTGTCACGTTCAGGGTTTGGGCACCATTCGCATCAAATGTGGAAGTGGTTGGTGATTTTACGAATTGGGGTCAAAACCCCATTGAATTAGTAAATGAAGGAGATGGAATTTGGTCCAAAGATATTTTCGAAGCAAAAGTAGGGAGTCAATATAAATACCTTATAACGAATCCGTCACTACCTGATAAAATATGGAAATCAGACCCAAGAGGAAAATTAATACATGACAACACAAATTGGAATACCGAAGTTGTAGAAGATGGTTTTGACTGGGGGAACGACAATTATATTACAGCCCCATGGAATGAATTAGTTGTCTATGAATTACATATAGCATCTTTTCATCGATCTGATAATCAGCCTGGTAATTTTGATTATTTTTTGCAAAAGCTCGATCATATTGTTGAAATGGGCTTTAACGCAATTTTATTACTTCCAATTTTCGGTTTTCCTGGTAAAAATTCCTGGGGCTATAATACAGCATTCCCCTTCGACATCGAAAGTGCTTATGGTGGCCCAAATTTGTTTAAAAATTTAGTTAAGGAGTCACATAAGCGCGGGATCGCTATAATATTAGATCTGGTTTTTAATCATTTTGGACCAGGTGAACTTGACAAAAGTATTCGTCGTTTTGATGGGTGGAAAATGCATGACAATCATGACGGAATTTATTTCTATCATGACTGGAAGAGCAATACGAAATTTGGCTCAAGACCTGATTATGGTAGAGGTCAGGTTCGATCATACATAAGAGACAATGTACTCATGTGGGCAGAGGAATACCGAATAGATGGATTTCGATTTGACTCAACGGTAAATATTAGAAATGCTGATGGAAATGAAGGAGAGTACGGATCAATTGGAGAAGGCTGGAGTTTGTTACAATGGCTGAATGACGAAATTAAAGCACACGCTTCGTGGAAGATCAGCATAGCAGAAGATCTTCAAAATAACGATTGGATAACAAAAACCACGGGAGAAGGTGGAGCAGGTTTTGATTGCCAATGGAACAGTTTCTTTTTTCATGCTATTGATAAAAATATTACTACAAGTAATGATGCCGATCGAAACATGCATGAAGTACGAAATGCACTTACCTACATGCATGGCGGAGACTTGACAAAAAACATGATTTATATAAATAACCATGATGAGTGTGGTGCCATGTTTAACCGAGTGAAGTACCGCTTACCAGAAAGGATTTGGTTTTCGAATGCTGACTCATGGTATGCTAGAAAAAGGAGCACATTAGCCGCGGGGGTCTTATTCACGGCGCCTGGTATCCCCATGGTATTTCAAGGAGACGAGTTCTATGAATGGGGTTCATGGAGAGATAATAAAGAAATTGATTGGAGTAAAAAGCAAACATTTAAAGGAATTGTCGATCTACATAAGGATCTGATAAAACTGAGAAGGAATTTGCATGGAGTTACCAAAGGACTCCAAGGCAATAACATCAATGTTTATCATTTGAACAATACCAACAAGGTAATTGCTTACCATCGTTGGTACAGGGGAGGTCTTGGTGACGATGTAGTAATCGTCGCAAATTTCGGTATAGAATCATACGAAAATTATACCATAGGATTTCCACAAGCCGGTTTATGGAAGGTAAGATTCAATAGTGACTGGAATGGATATAGTTCCGATTTTGGAAATCATTCGACTCATCACACAGAAGCAAATTTTGATGGAAGAGACAATATGCCGTTTAGTGGTAGAGTGGGTATTGGTCCATATTCGATAGTAGTTTTGTCGCAATAAAAAAGTGATTAGTTCAGTCAGCTAGGTAAATCCCCCCTCAGATCCCTCATAGAAAAGTACATGATCCTTTCATTTTATACAATGGATATTATAATGAATTTTACTTAAACGTTAGGAAAATTTTAAATTATGAGAGAACAAACGAATTGGGAGAAATATATACCATGGTTTTTAACTATTGCTAGCAGTTTAGTTTTAATAGCAATTGGTTTGTTTTTAATTATTAACATCAATTGGTTTAAAGATGGGGTATTCGAAAATGAAGCAGACCTGAACCTAGAATATAAAGTATATGCTTATCAAATGCATCTTAGCATGATAAAACGTTCAGTGGGGTTATTCTCAGGATTTGCTATAATGTTCTTAGGAACAGGAGTAGCATTTTATACTTTAAAGAAACAAAGCAGTCTGAACTTGGAAGGAATTGGTATCACTGCTAGAATTTTAACTGCATCTCCAGGTATTATAGCCATGGTCTTAGGTACTTTTCTAATCATAAGTACAATAAACAGTAAAGATGACTTTCCAAATTTTGAGGGTTCCCAAAAAGAAACCCAAAAAATAAAGGGGCCACAAAAAGGACCAGGACGGGTAAACTAATTTAATATGAAAAAATTCACTCTAATATTTATCCTTACAGTAGTAGGTATTTCTACTTCAATTGCTCAGACAATTAATCAGACTGATATTAATACCACATGTTTTGTTCTTTCGGAGTTAATGACAGAAGCAATAAGAAATGAAGATACCGAGTCTGTTTTAATTTACTCCAATACAATAGAAAAAATCAGAAAAAAGTATACTATAAATAAAAAATATGAGGCCTATTTTAATTCAATAAAAGTTCTAAATCCAAACATTAAAGGGATTTTGATTTCTTTAAATAATCCTCCAAAGTCACCTGGGTTTTCAAATAAAGAAATAGATGATTTCATTCTGTTACGAAAGAGTGGAATATCATTAATGGATTTTAATGAGTTTTTAACCCTTAAAAAATTGGGGCAAGGAACAATAAAAATTGAGAATATGCATGAACTAGAGCTAAAGAACATAGAGAAGTTTAAAAAGGAGGTGGAAGCAATAAAACTTAAAAATTAAGCTTTGCCTAATCGAGTACATGTTACTGCCATCTAAAAAGATAGCGGAGCACACTTTAAAAATTATTTTCGACGCCGAAACTCCAAAGGCCTTTCTTTTCACTCTTAGCCTGCTCATGAAGATCAGCAAGCAATTGGTCTTCTGGCGCGTATCGTTTATAATGCCAGGCTAACCCTTCACCCACTAGCCAGGCATTAACATAAACACTTTCTAAATGTACCTTTCCGATCAATCTTTCATATTTATCTTGCCCTACTACTATCACCATAACCTCCTTTCCTGCAATTAAATTAGACACGGCCTTTTTTGATTTTTGACCGAACGCTTGCGCCTTTTCCGGAGCATCAACACCGTAAAATCGAATTCTATGTTGCTTTTTATCCTTATCCAGGATGATTATAGTGTCTCCATCTAAAACCTTTACCACTTTTCCGGATATCTCAGGATCGAAAAAGGAAAAAGCCGAGACAAAATTAAGGATACACGACCAAATTGTAAGTAGGGTCTGCTGAAATAGTTCGAATTATCTAAAAACGACTGAAGATCAACTTATTAAATCACATTAAATCTCTTTTAGTGCAAGGGGAAATTTTGTAAATTGTCCTTTAAATAGCCCCAGGGCTCCTTTCCTACTTTTTTAGCTTGCACTATGATTAAGCATTCCCCTGATCAACTTGAGATTTCTGATTTTATGGACCCGTATTTGGGTGGCCTTAATCCCAATAATAGATGGATTATTATGGCCAAAGAAATTCCTTGGAGTCAATTAAAAAGGATCTATGAACGGAACATGTCCTTCGACAAAGGAGCTAGACCTAAACCAGCGCGTTTAGTGATTGGAGCCTTGATTATCAAACACAAATATAAGTTGTCTGATAGAGAAACAATTGAACAAATCAAAGAAAGTCCATATCTACAATACTTTGTTGGATTGCATAAATTTCAACATGATCAGGTATTCGATTCTTCATTATTTCCGACAATTAGAAAGCGTTTGACCATAAAAGACTTTAATGATTTAAGTCACTTACTCCAGAGTCATGACGTTAGTATTGATGAGCAAAGCGAACTTCGTGATGAAAAAAATGTAGAAAGTGATACAAAATATAAGAAGCCTGAAATTGAAAACTCGATTTCAGTTGATGCTACTGTAGCGGTGCAAGAAATTCCTTATCCGACCGACCTGGCTTTGATCAATAAGGCTCGCATTGAATCAGAAAAAATCATCGATATATTATGGGAATTTGTTAAAACAGATGCTAAGAAACCTAGAAGCTATCGACAAAAAGCCCAAAAAGAATTTCTAGCGTTGACAAGAAAAAAGAAGAAAGGCGCCGATTTTTGGAGGGCTGCAAATCGAAAACAACTACAGTATCTTCATCGAAATATAGGGCATATTCATCGTCTATTAGACCAAATTAAGGTAGGTATTCCTTTGAATAAGCGTTTTTTGAAGCTATTGTATGTTATTCAAGAAGTGTATCGCCAACAAATGGAAATGATTGAAGAGAAGAAAAATACGGTTGGTTTCCGTATTGTAAACTTATATCAACCACATATTCGCCCCATCATAAGAGGGAAGTCTGGAGCGAATGTTGAATTTGGAGCTAAAATATCAATATCTATTGACCAAGGCTATTCTTATATTGACCATCATGATTTTGAAGCATACTATGAAGGGGAAGAGGAGATTATCAAAAAGCATATTGAAGCACATAAACTACGGCACCCTCACACTAAGCTAAATGGAATTGTTGGAGACAAAATTTATGGAAATCGAAATGCTAGAGAAGTTTATGATCAAAATGATATAACTTTCGTCGGCTCACCTCTTGGAGCTCCTCCTAAAGATCCTGAAAAAATTAAAGAGCGGGAAGAGAATAAGGTTATCCATCAAAAATTGAGGAGTCATGTAGAAGGAAAATTTGGACAAACTAAAAGGGGGTATGGATTGAATAATATTAAGGCACGAAGATCAGACACCACAAATTCTTGGATTGGTGCCATCTTCTTTATTGCTAACCTTGAAAGATTCATGAAAGGAATCTTTTTTGACCTGTTTTTTAATATTTATAAATATGATTTATGGGCATTAGTTACATCAATCATCGAAGCTGGAATTGGTAAACCAAATTTCAAGAAAAATAAAGAGACCTTTTTAAGCAGACCCTAAGTAAACGAAGTTTAATAATTGAGTTGATTAATAGGGCTCATTTATTTGAAATTAAGATAAATAGTTATTGAAGGGGAGAGGAGCATCATGTACTATTTTGTAAAATCATAAAAAGTACCCCTAGCTCATACAACTAGACATTTATTGATTTGGGGCAAATTTTCCGATCATGGCTTAAGAAGTGAATCAGGATATACTCGCCCCAATTTTCTATTCTGTAATCAGCTTCTGCGATGCATTCGACTCCTTTTCGAAAAACGGAAATGGATCTGTACCTTTTACCATTGGCATAAGTTTTCAGACTAACACTTTTGTACTTTTTCAACCCATGAGCTATGGATACCGAATATGCAAAAACGACAATAGCCATCATTAACCGGCATCTATCTGCTCCCTGAACATTCATTTTTTCAAGGTCAAAACCATTGGTCTTCAAATGTCTGAAACATGTCTCAATTTGCCATCGCTTCCGATAGTCCTCAGCTACTTTATATGCGTTTTTAGATAGATTTGTCAGAAGGAAAATCACAGGTTCCTTTTCCGCATCTTCACTTTTCTTGATGACCATCCGGCAATTAAAGTTACCCCCAATAATCGGACAGCATATATCGCATAAATTGTAACTTGCAGAATATGAAAACACGAAGAAAATTTTCCGCCGATTTTAAAGCCAAAGTGGCAATTGATGCCATTAAAGAGATTCAAACTTTACCGGAGCTGAGCCAGAAATACGAAATCTCCGTTCAGCAAATTAAAAACTGGAAAAAGGAATTTCTTTCAGGGGCTTCTTCCGTTTTCGAAAAGGAAAGTAAGGCCTCAAAGTTGGAGGCATCCCATGAAAGTGAAAAGCAGCAGCTCTATTCCAAAATAGGACAACTTCAAGTTCAGGTCGATTTTTTAAAGGAAGCCTCATTGAAGTAAAGAACAGGAATCAAAGAAAAGTCCTGATCAATGAGGAGCATGTTTCCCTGAGCATTTCAGAACAGTGTGAATTATTAGACATCTCCCGATCAACTTATTATTACAAGCCTAAGGGTGAGACCTCATTGAATCTTGAACTCATGCGACAGATAGATGAAGAATACACCAGAAGGCCTTTCAAAGGAGTCCCTTCCATGACCTCCTATCTGATAAATGACCTTGGATATTCAGTAAATAAAAAGCGAATAGAACGATTATATAAAGTCATGGGCTTAAAGGCCGTGGCTCCCGGACCGCACACTTCAAAACCTAATAAAGAGCATTATATCTACCCCTATTTACTTAAGGGGATGAAAATTGAAGAAGTTAATCAGGTTTGGGAGACTGACATCACCTACATTCCCATGGCTAAGGGCTTTATGTATTTAATGGCAGTAATAGATGTTTATAGCAGATATGTTGTGGGCTGGTCGGTATCAAATACTATGGATGCGGACTGGTGCGTGGAAACCATCAAAGAGTGTATTAACACTCATGGAGTACCACAAATCGTAAATACTGACCAGGGGGCTCAGTTTACCAGTCATGAATTTACTGGGTATTTAAAATCAAAGGATATCAAAATAAGTATGGATGGAAAGGGACGGGCTTTGGATAATATTTTTGTAGAAAGGCTTTGGAGGACGGTAAAATATGAAGATATTTACCTCAATGCCTATGACACCGGCCTTGATCTTCATATTGGATTAATCGAATATTTTAATTATTACAATCAACGGAGAAGACATAGCTCTATCGGAGAGCTTCGTCCTGCAGACGTATATGAAAAGCAGCAATGCCCGACAACATCAGACGCAAAGGTAATTCCTTGTGCTGAGCAGTGTCAAGGGCAAGCAAGTGGGGCTGCCGCAGGCGCAACACAGCCCCACCCTTGACATTACTCATCAAAGGAATTGAAAGGGCCTCAGATGTTTCAGGCAAAAGAAATATTAATTTAAAACAGCGCGATCAGTTGTTCAGGATTCGGGGGGAGCTTTATTCCTTGTCGTTAAATGATCTGGAGGTAACTCAATTTATCTTGATATAATATTAGGGCGTAAAATTTCGATTATTATTTATAAAACACATTCACACTAAACATATAATCCCCTATATTTATAAATTATTGACAAATATTTAAATTTTACATTAACCTATACTCCATATGCGGAAGCCTTATTTTTTTGTGGCTATTTTTTTGTTCTTCAGCCAAATAGCCATGGCACAACCTCAAGCAGAAAAACCACCAAAGATCAATAATTATACCTATGAGGTCAGTAAATTATCACACCTCTTATGGATGGCTATTGGGAATGACTCAGAGGTAGAGGAAGATAGAAGATTAAACAATACCTATAAGTTTGTATCAGATATTGATGCTACTGAAACAAAAGATTGGTATGATGGTCAAGGTTTCCCAATGATTCAGGGCTTTAAAGGAAGTATTGAGGGGCAATTCTTCAAAGTTAAGAACCTATATATTAATCGACCTGAAGAGGATAGTGTTGGCTTTATCGCTCATGGATCGGCGAATATAAGTGAATTAGTATTCGAAGATGTTGAGGTTATTGGTAGGGATTATACGGGTGCATTGATAGGAGCCAATACCCGGAATGGTCCAGATTTCACTGACGTAGTGGTCACGGGCTCTGTAAAAGGGCGTAACCATGTAGGGGGACTTTTTGGGCGAGTAAAATCTTTGAGCTGGACAATAGAACTTAGCCGTTTATTTAATGTTGCAGAAGTGGAAGGGAATTCTCATGTAGGAGGAATTTCTGGGCAAGTTATTGGAGATAGAGCAGAGGTTGGATATTGCCAAAACTATGGGTTTATCTCGGCCAACGAGTTGGTTGGTGGATTATTTGGGAAATCTGAAGTTGATCAGTTGCTCGTATCAAGGAATATCAATATGGGTACTCTAATTGCGGATGAATCAATAGGAATGTTAGTAGGGCAAGGTGAACTATACCGTTCGTACGAAAACTATGCAAATTCGGAACAGGCAAATCAAAATATTAACGCTAATAATTGCACTTTATTAACTAAAACACAATTTGCCTCTACCGACAACTTTGGTGACAACTTTAATTCGTATCATCATTTTGTTGAATACCCGGATTTTATGTCAGATGGGGTAATTCCAATTCCTTCGGCGTTTTATAGGCCCTTTGAATTTTCCGTGTATCGTGGGTATCAATGGATGAAGATGTATTTGAAAAGTATGTGTTTGGCATCCGAAGGTTTCGATCAAAAGTATCGATATGGAGACACAGCCGTTGTGTCCCTTCAATTGGGGGCAGGCACTAAATTTTCACATATATCTGTAAATAATGTAGATTACTTCGAAAACCCGGCAAAGATTCCCATTACCCGAGGAATGAACTTGAGGGTGGATATTTGGCTTGAAGAAGACTATGGCTTCGAAGGTGGAGACGGTAGCTTGGAGCATCCTTTTCAGATCGCCTCCTTTGAACAGTTTGAACAAATTGCTTACAATATTAACTTGGCAAAAAATCACTATGAACTCATTAATGACATCGATGGAGCAGTAACAAAAACAAGACCTGATGGAGGGAAATTCAAACCGGTCTTTTTGAATTCAGATTCACGATTTAATGGAAACTATTTCAAAATAAAGAATGTAGATTTATCAGATGAATTTTCCTTATTTTCCGATAACAATGGGTCTATCAGTAATATAATATTTGACAATTTATCAGCTAAGGGAACGAGTAGTGGGTTATTTGTGAGAAGTAATGGAGGGGTGATTGAGAATTGCCATGTTTCGGGAAACATTTCCTTTAATGCAACGAATTCTAGCAACTATACTGGTATGCTAGTTGGCCAAAATTATGGACAAATTGTCCAGTCATCCGCTATTGGCACTTTGCAGTCGAATACTAATTTGGGTGGGCTTGTTGGTCAAAATAAAGGTAGTGGAACAATCACCAATTGTTTTTCTAAAGTAGATTTAATACTATCGAACAACGATAGACTTTATGGGGGGTTAGTGGCACATAATGAAGGGGCGGTAAGTTTATCCTATGCCATGGGCGGATGCACTTTTAGTAGTACATCTATATATAATAAATATGGCGGAGTAATAGGTAAAGATGATGCCCAAAATAACAATTCAGGGGTTGGGCTTCAATTTGACCTGGATGTTCTTGATCCTAATGCTTATGAGATTATCGACGCAGGTGAATATGGAATGTCTACAGAGGCCTTTGCTAATGAAAGTCGATTCCCTTATTTCGATTTTGACAATGTGTGGGAAATTCGACAGTTAGATGAAATTGATGAGCATCCAAGACCTTATTTGCATTCGTTGATTTATGATAAGTCAATCGATATACATTTTCTACCTACTGAAGCAGAAAAGTCCAAATCTGGTAATAAGGGATACAATATTGGCGATATTGCTGAACTAACCGTTGAAGGGCAAAAAGGTTATCGCTTTTCTCATTGGCAATCAGGGGAAGACACCCTTTCTACCGATCCGAACTACAGCTTTGAAGTAATTGACGAAACACCTATTCAGCTTTTTGCGCATTTTATTTTTGATGATGCAGAGTTTGATGTTAAAGGTAGCGGTAGTGGTATGGATCCTTACCAGATTACCAAACTTGAACATTTGGAAATTATGAGTTATGTGAGCATGCTACAAGATAAATCCTACGTTTTAATGAATGATATTGATGCCTCAGAGACGGCAAATTGGAATCAGGGTAAAGGGTTTAAGCCACTGAATTTTAGAGGACAATTCAATGGGCAGGGTCATCAGATTACCAATCTTTATATCAATAGACCTTTGGAAAATGATGTCGCTTTTTTTGGGGGGCTTATCGGAGACATCTACAATCTTCACCTGAGAAATGCAACAGTAGTGGGTTTGAATAATGTGGGTATATTGGCAGGTACGGCATACAATAAAAAAGCTATTGCCTGTTCGGTTACTGGGCGTGTGCACGGTAATTCAAAAGTCGGAGGACTAATGGGGCGCATTCAAGATTATGACATTCAATACAGTTATGCAAAAGCGGAAGTTTCAGGCGAAAAACGTGTAGGAGGCTTTTTGGGAGAGGGAATGAATTCTTCTAGATTGATTGGCAACTACTCTGCAAGTATGCATATAGGAGAAGGAGAATTTGATCCATTTGCTGCGAGTTCTCCTATTTTTACAATACCTGAACAGAATTATTTTGATCAAGACCTTGCCAATAGTGAAACGGCTAAAGGAGCAAGTGCATTATCTACAAAAGAATTCAAAGAAACAACCTCCTTTGAGGGAGATGCCTGGAATTTTGAAACGATCTGGCAGATTGAACAGGATGTGAACGATCCTTTTTATGGGCGCCCTGTGCATCAATGGGACAATCCGGTTGAAATTACTGCTGAATTAACCGAAGGAGTGACCTTGTCTCCTGTTGTGGGAAAGTACATTCGAGGTGTAAAATTAATGTATAGCGTAGGTACAATAGAGGGATATCAGATCGCGAGTTTAACCATTAGTGGTAAAAAAACAGAATCGAAGTGGGGCCCTTTAAGTATGACTGAAAACAGTCATTTCATTATTTCTGTTAACCGCGACCAGTATAATATAGAAATAGATATCGAAGGACATGGAGAGGTCAGCCCATTTATCAACAGTGCATATCATGGGGAAAGTCATGACCTGGCTTTTATTCCGATGGAAGGTGCGGAGTTATTGGAGGTATTTATCAATGAAGAATCCGTAGGCTATCCATCTATTTACACTTTAGAAAATATCACGGCTGATGTGAAGGTTAAGGCCGTTTTCTCAAGGGTGCTGGCAAATGAAATTTCAAGTGGTTTGAAAGTATATCCGGTTCCTGCTACAGAAAAATTATTCATAGAAGGTTTACATGAGGATAAGTTGCTTCATATTTTAAGCCTCGACGGACGAATTATTAAATCTGTTGAATTCCGAAAAGATCATGCTTGGTTAGATATTGGATCGTTAAGTTCAGGCATGTACTTAATAAAGACTTCATCAGGTACGATCCGATTTATAAAGCAATAATATTCCATTAGTCCAAATTATAGAACGGTGGTTGTGCATATTTAAACCATAGTTATGATGACCGCGATAGGGTGACCTGGATGGCTGAGGAGATTCCGGGGTTACCCCTGAAAGCTACTAGTTATACTTATGGAGGTAGGGATGAGATTGTTCAAATTGCTTACCAACACGATGGAGAGGATGCATTTTATCATTATTTCCAATATGATGCAGACTCTCGTTTGAAAAAGGTATTTGCTGGACCGGAAGAATTTTTAAATCAACGTACTAAAAAACCGTTGAATTCCATGCTGTTGCGGTTGCCACAATACCTGCAAGCAGAGTACAGTTATTATAAGCATGGACCATTAAAACAGTTGGCATTATCTCCTAGAAAGAATGACAGTGATTCGGTTATTGCACTTCAATATTTGGATTACATTTACACTATTGATGGTCGATTGAAAGCGATTAATGATCCACATCAATATGAAGACCGGAAAGAGTTTGCCTTGCAGCTTGATTATTATAGCCAGGACGGTAAGGGGACAGAGTTAATTTTCACTAAAAATATTGAACCTAAATATGACGGACAAATAGCTGCTGGACTTTGGAGAACAGGGCCTGCGCAGACCGATGGTTTTATTACGATGGCCTATGGATATGAATACGATGAGAGAGGGCAATTACATCGCGCCAAATACGGAACAGTTGAAAATAACGAATACATTCATGATCCAAATGACGCATTAGCGACAGAATATGTTTATGATGACAATGGCAATATTGAAATATTGGAACGAAAAGATGATGAAGGGAAAATATTACAAACTGAGAAGAAAGACGTGAACGGTAATACCGAGTATATTTATGATCATATTTTCGATTACAATTACCACGAGGGGACCAATAAACTTTGGCAGGTTTGGACAAATGAAATGCAATATGCGGAATATCGTTATAACAATATCGGGCAACTTGTTTGGGCGGATATTTTGGGAGAGGTGATGCAATTAGAGTATAATAATGAAGGGATGGTGTCGAAAATTTTAAATGAGGATGGTATGCTTCAGTGGAAATACGATTACAATGCAATTGGGCAAAGAAGCAAGAAAACATCATTTAATTTAGTTGGAGAGCCTTCAGAAGAGACTTACTATGTCAGAGATGCTTCAGGAAAGGTATTGGCAATCTATCATAGAAGCCTACTGCTTCAGGAGCAAGTGGTTTTTGAAGAAAAATCTCCTGAATTAGCAGAGATCCCTATTTATGGAGCAGCTAGGTTAGGCACTATATTTGTGGAAAAACAAATAGACGGTTATCCAGAAGATTTTATCCAGTACAATGAAAGTTATGAGCTAAAAGATCATTTGGGGAACGTAAGAACCATAATAAGGCGAGATGATGAACAACAAGCTTTGGCGATTGGGTATAGTGACTATTACCCTTTCGGTTTAAGGATGAATCGATATACCAATGCAAATTACCGTTACGGTTATCAGGGAGAATTTTCTGAAGATGAAACCCAAGAGATAGGTTATAATGTTTTTGAAGCACGACTTTATGATCCTGTCATAGGTAGGTGGATTTCCGTAGATTCTGAAAGACAGCATTCAAGTCCATTTATTTCTATGAGTAATATTCCCAATCTTTATATAGATCCAGATGGATTTAGGGATTGGGTGGCTTTTGGAGAGGGTGCTTTGGGGTTAATTGGTGCTGGTTTTGAAGTTGCGGCTGGTTTTAGCACTGCATCCGCTGGAGTGGGAGGTTTTTTAATTGTAGATGGAGGAGTAAGGGGTATGGCTGCAATGAGAAAAATGTACGTTGCTTATAATGAAACTTCTGACTATAGTTATGAGGCAAGGGATTTGCCCACTAATTCAGGTGGTTTAATTGGGAAAGCGATAGATAAAAGGTTAGGAGATGATAGAGGTATAGCTCAAAAAACATTAGGAATAACGAATGATGCAATAACATTGTTTGTTTCTATTACAGATCCTGGTTTTTCGGAGAGTGTAAAAAATACAGTTGCAGGGACGGCGAGTAGATTGGAAAAAGGGTCTTTATTTTTTCATTACGCGGGATTATATGAAGGAACGTTGTCAAACGCTGGTGCTATTGATAAATTTTTTCCACCACAAGGAGAAATAATAGTCGGTGAAATATTAATTGGTGATGATTTTGATAACTTTATTAATGGATTAGAAAGTTTAAAATGAAATGTTTATAAAAAATGAATTTTACGTATGGATAGAAAAGGATATGTCAACAAAAGTCACAGCCCTATTGGGAGGGCTTTATGTCATAGCATTTATTGCTGTATTAGCCACAATGTTTGGGGATGGACTGAGCTTTAATTTTAAGCTAATATTAAAATCAATACCTCTATTAATATTGTGTGTTGCTGTCTACAGTACTATTTTTGACCACTTAACAACAAATAAAGTTGTAGTTGAGGTAGTAGTTAATAGTAATTACCTAATTATGAGATCTTTTAAAGACTTTAAGTCAAAGAAAGATGGGTGTAAAATACTAATTAAACATGCTAACTATCAAATAATTAAATCTCCTAGAAAGTTATTTGGATTTAAAAAAGCAATTGAATTTGATGTTCCAAATAAAGGTAAGTATTTACTATATCCCGACATGTTTGAAGACCCCAAAGGATTAAACATTTTTAATTGGAAAGATTAAAGCTATACCCTACCCCTATCCAAAATCAGAATACCATAACTTGCTGGTATTCTGATTTTTTTTGATCTTTACCGAATATCACTACCCTACCCGTTCAAATTTTTTCAAAATGAAGGCAATTTACATCCGAGTATCTACCGAAGGTCAGAACATCGCCATCCAAAAAGGAGATGGCAAAGAATTCATCGATAAGTGCTCCGGCACCATCCCGTTTTTTGAACGGCCGGCCGTTAAGAAATTAATCCGGGCTATTGAAGCGGGTAAGATTTCGGAGTTGGAGGTTACTCGCCTGGATCGCTTCGGTCGAAAGGCAGAAGATGTGAAAAAGGCGATCAACTGGTTTGGTCGTAGGAAAGTGCAGGTGATTATTAAAAACCAAGGCTTGGTATGTTTCAATGATCGCTGGTCTTTAACACCTGCTACCCGTATGATCATCGGGGTGCTGGCTGAGTTTGCGGAATTTGAACGGGAGGTAATCAAAGAGAAGACCCTTGCGGGTATTGCCCTGGCCAAGGTGGAAGGGAAATTCAAAGGCAGGAAGCCTGGCTCGAAAAACATCCGGAAGCACCATCAGTACGACAGTGTGATGGCCCATTTGGAATCCGGTAAGTCAGTTACAGCAATCCATCGACTTACGGGTGTTAGCCGGGTGAGTATTGCGAAATGGAGGGATGAAAAAAAAGATCTGGCTTAAATCCAGGTCCGTTAATATATTTTCTTTTCATTAAGCAGGAAGGAGTCTTTCGGTTATAATTTGCGAGTTAGTTCCCCTTCAATAATTCTCCTACAGCCTCTCTCACCGCTTCATAATCCCCACCTTCTTCGAGCTTTCGTAGCATTGCAATTACCTTCTTTTTCTGTACTTCAAAATCCGTCAGCTCCTTAGTCGCTACCTTCTTTTCCAGCACGGTTGGCTCGGCCTTTCCCGCTCCAATCTTCTCCACTACGGCTTTCGAGGCCTTCTGCTCTCCTTTCAAAATCGCCTGCCGTTGTTCTTTCGGCAGCATCTCTAATCCTTTAGCGTAATTAGCATCTTTTTCCACGGTTCGGGCGGAAACCCCGTGTTTTTCGGCTATTACCTCGGAGGTTCGAGCGGCTTCATTTAATGCCGAAAAATTTTCGGCATTAATTTTTGCGGCATTCGCCGATCCTTCTGGCGCCCCTACCTTCTTTTTCATCCGCTCATAAAGCAGTCCACGCAGGTAGCTCGCTTGTTGTGGTGTCAGGTTTCGGCGGCCTAACTGGTGATTAATCATCCAGTCTTTTACCGCCTCGATGTCGGCATACTGTCGGGTCTCTTTAGGGTATTCCGTCAGTTGAAGGTCCTGTATAATGCTGTAACGGTTGTGACCATCAATTAACACCAGGTCTTCTCCCCTATCCCAAAACACTAAAGGGTCCTTCACGCCTTCTTCGGCAATATTTCTTTTCAGTTGCTGATATTCATCCTCCTTTAGTGGGGGGATAAATTCCTTCAGCTCCTCTATGATCGTAATCTTAGTTTTCTCTGTTTTAACCTCGGCCAAGACCTCAGTCATGGAAGTTCTTAAACCTTCCTCTTTCTGAATCGCGTTTCTACTTTTCTTAAGCTGTAACTTTGCCATGAATTTCCTTCGCTAAATTTTTGAAATCTTCGGTTACAGCAGCGGCTGGTGCAAAGTCGCGCAGTGTATTCAACATCATATAAGCTTGCTTCACCGTCGTTGTACTTCTGATTTTACTTTCCAGAACTTGTCCACTGTATTCTTCCTGAAGGTGCTCCAATCCCATTTGATGTGCCTTGGTGGTTTTGTCAAAATTGGAAACCATAATCCCTAGCACTTCCACGTGTTCACTATCTTCGTTGGCTTCTTCAATCATATTCAAAACCTGCCCAACCCCTTGAATACTCTGAACCTCTGCCTGAGAAGGAATCAACACATGAGTGGCAGCCATCACCGCATTAATCGTTGCCCACTCCAGGGAAGGAGCGCAGTCGATAATTACATAATCGTAATCATTCCCTTTTTTTAGCGCTTTTTTGAGTTTGGTGTATTGATTCACCTTCCCCACATACATAGAAGGGAGCGCTGCTAATCCGAGCTCTGCAGGACTTAGGAATAGATTATCGTTTATCGGATAAGCCGGAAGTGCCTGATCGTTTTTGATTGCCGAATAAACAGTCTCGTTTATCTCCACATCAAAATTCATGGTGGCGTTAGCCTGGGCGTCGAAATCCACCAGTAGGACCTTTTGGTTTAAGGCGGCTAGTTCGGCGGCTAAATTTACAGCGATGGTGGTTTTTCCTACCCCGCCTTTGTGGTTGATGATTGCTATGATATTCATTCGTCCAAAAATCTGATCTCTCAAATTTGCCAAATCATCGCTTATCTTCCTAGCTTAAGCATCTAAAAGTACAAGCCGATATTTCGACTTAAGCAGTACGGGTAATCAAGTGCTCGTCAAAAAATAGGGCAAGACTGCTGGTTTATA
The DNA here is from genome assembly GCF_036244895.1 of Persicobacter diffluens. Lineage (NCBI taxonomy): Bacteria > Pseudomonadati > Bacteroidota > Cytophagia > Cytophagales > Persicobacteraceae > Persicobacter > Persicobacter diffluens. The sequence continues at coordinate 17,885 of NZ_BQKE01000008.1, read as the reverse complement.
TATAAAAAAAATGCCCCATCAATCAGTTGAAGGGGCTCCCGAAAATAGATTTTTAAATAGAATTTGGAGTGAAGATACTATAAATTTTTATAATTATTGAATTGTAAGTCGTTAAATTTAAGTGGGTTAAGTATTAAAATTTATCGAATCATTCATTTCCCTGATTGCAGCATCCTTTGCCGGAATACATCATAATCTAGGAGTCCTGGAGAAAAGCGATTTTTCTCAAATTTCGCGATTCCACCTTCATGGACGTGTACCACGACATCGCAGTCAAATTCTGGCATATTCCCTCCCCTTGTGGCCCTTCCGGTGGTTGATTGAAAGATGGCCAGGAAGACCGTATTCTGGTTTTTCTTGCGGGCATCGTTGAAATCGGTTTGTTTGAGGTTGGGAATTTTGTTCCAGGAGTCTACCGCAACTACATCGAAATGTTGGGCGGCCCGGTGAATCCCTTCCATTCCACCGACTTCGGAGGCTACCATGATTTCCGGTCGGTTGGCGCCCTGAATGTAATCGTTCATATAGTTTTTGATCACCGTATGATACTGGTCCATTTCCAGTGTGAAAAAGCAAACGGATTTCCCGGCATTGACAAAGGCATTCATCATTTGGAAAAGCAGTCGGGTTTTGCCGGCTCCCTTATCACCGCGGATTAATATTCCCGTTTCGAAATTGGAGATCGGACCGAGCCAGGGTCCCAGGTAGCCATCCAAATTTATGGTTTCCACTTTGATGGGTGCTTTGGCATTGATGGGCGCAAAACCACTCAGGGATTCAGATGATTTTTGGGAAGAGAATTTAAGCTCGATTTCTGCCTGCAGTATTTCTGCTTCGGTTTCGTCCCCTTTCTTCCGGGCTTTCTTCAATGCTTTCTGGTAGTCTTTTAAGGTCTTCATCTTATTTCTTTTTGGTTCCAAAGAGGCTGGCCTGTGCTGATCCGGATTTTCGGGCCTGCCCTTTTTTTGCACTATGATCTGCTAGTTTCGCTTTTAACCGGCCCACCGCATCCAGATAGGGCTTTATCATTTCATCCGCTTTTTCCCTGGTAATTCTTCCCTGATTCGCGGCGGCATAGAAAGCCGTAGATTTCTCCCTGTATACTTTTTCAGTCGACTTCAGTTCCTTCTCGATGTCTGCTTTTTGAGTCTCCCATTCCATTTCCGCTGGGTTTTTAGTCACCAATTTGCTCAGGTTGATCACCTCCGGAAAGCTTCCGAATTCATTAAAGCGGCTCAGGTATTCCAGGAATTTTGTTTTGGAAGAAAACTGCCCTTTCCGATTGCCATAACCTTTTTCCATCAGCCATTTTGCGATCTGATTTTCATTTTGTTGACTTAGGGCCGGGTACTTTCTTTTGGCTTCTCCGGTCCAGTTCGCAATGGTCATCAGATTATTTTGGGTGGCTGGGTCTTTTCCGGCAGTACTCGCAATGGCACCAATGATGAATCCCTTCGGGGCCAGATATGACAGGTTATGAATGGTATTGGCATTTTTTCCTTCTGCCTCCCTGATTTTTCGGGAAACTTCCGCAGGCGACTCCCCTTTCTTTCTCAAGGCGGCATAATACATGGCCCGCTCAATATCTGTTTCCTTGCTGGAAAGGGTGTTGGAATTGAGGGCTAATTCTATAGCGCTTTGCTCAGTCCCCTTAAATATCTTCGCGGGAATTTTTTCAAATTGTCGGTCGTACTGTCCTACTCTTTTGAAAAAGCCTAGTCGGGTATGTCCCGATAATACGAAGTATTGCTTTGCTTTGGGGTCCATCCAGATGATGATGGGATCAAATTTTGACCACTCGAAATCTCCTTTATTATAGGCTTTCATCAATCGTCGATGCGATTCGTTGGAGACGGCATCAAACCGATTCTGGAATCGTTTTTCATCCGTTTTAATTTTGAAAGTGGGGATACTTCTAACCTCATATCCTCCGGATTTTTTCCCGGTGGTTTTCCGATCTTTGGCACCCTTCTTCGGAGCGCTTGGCTTTCGTTTGGAAGTGCTTTTGGATTTTGCGGGTTCCGGCCTTTTCTTCATTAAACCCAACAAAACGGTAATCCCGGAATGATTCATCGGACCTTCGAAAATCTGTTTGCCTTGAAAGGCCGAAAACTTCCCGTTATCAATTTTTTCCAGGATTGCTTTTTCAGCTTTGCTGATGGTGTTAAAAGTAAGGTGATAAGTTTTTGACTTCGCCGAGAATCCCCTGGCCCGATGCACCCATCCTGCCTTTTTTTGGCGAAGCATTAAGGCTCGTAAGTCCTGCAGCATTTTCCCTAAGCCCTGGGGCGCTACTTTTGATCGCTCATTTTTGAATACCGGTCGTTTGGCTTTCACCTCTCGCTGTATAAATCGAATCGCTTCCAGGATGGCTTTTCGACCTTTATCCGTATTGAGATTCACATAAAAAGTACGTTCCTCTTGCTGAACTAAATTCAGCTGACGAGTCAATCTTTCTAAGGCTTTTGCATTGAGCTCGCTTCTGAACTGAAGGTATTGATCATCTCCTTTTCGATAAGTTTTAAAACCGAATTGCGCCAGGGTATTGGTGCTGCGCTCCAGCTCGGGCAGTTGTAGATCATACTCCTTGGCCTTCTTCCGAAGACTGCAAATATCCTCACCTCTGGAAACCTGAATACCGGCGGATTTCAATTTTTGAAGCAACGCTTTTCTTTCTTTAACCAAGGCCTTCGCTTCCTTTTCCTCTGCACCTGATTCCGATTTGTCTTGTTTGGTCACGGCTTTTCCGTCTCTGTTTACCGGATGGAAAGCTTGATAAGGTCCTTTTTTAAGAATAAAATCCACTGCCTTTTGCGCCTTGGCGGTGGTCGCCAGGATCCACTTATTATCCTCCTTCAGTTCTTTCAGAATCGCCTTCTTCCAATTCTGGATGTAAGCGGCGGTATTGTTTCGGGTAAACATCAATATGCCGGCCTCTCCGCACAAATAGGCCGCTCCCATTTCAGCAATCAATTCTTCTGCTGCATAATGTGGGTCGCCAAATCGCTTGCCGCCTCTTTTTTTATCGTCCAGCCGGTTTTGGTGCTTGGTAGAATGGACCAACTCATGGAAAAGCACCGAATAGTATTCCTGCTTTTGGGGAAATTGATCGAAGAAAGGCATGGTGACCGTATCTTGATCCGGTGAATAAAATGCCTGATCCAAACCCTTATGGAAAATCTCCGGACGCTTAGGCATGTAGGAGATGATCTTATTTGCGCTTTGAATGTCATCACCGACAAAGCTTTGCGTGGGAGCCGGCACCAGACCGTGATCAATGCCTTCTGTATCTTCCAGATTGAACACCCGATAATATTTCAGAAAGCGTATCTCCTCTGCCTCCGGATCCGCCTGATATTGGCGGCGGCTAAGGGTATTTCCATCCTTGTCTTTGTACATGGAGGAATAGTAAATCACCACTTCGCTTTTAGCGCCTTTTTTGAGATTTCCGCCCCGCTTTTCAATTTGCTTAAAGGTGAGATAGTAAGGAATTGCCCGGCGATTGAAAAAATACAGCATAAAGAAATTCATGCCTTTATAGGCTTGTTTGCTGTCAAAATTCATGGGTACCAGACTGACCGGTTTTCCTTCCGAAGTCAGGTAATGCGTCTTGATCGAGGTCCAGGCTTTTCTCCAGGGCAGCTCTTTCGTGCTTTCAATTTTTTCGATGATCATCTGCGTGATAATCTCCCGCACACTGGCGGTTTTTCCCAGGCCCATCAAGCCCGCCAGTCCTTCCAATGGTTCGCCGGCTTCTCCAAAAAGCTTTTTGGCTCGCTGATCAGATATTTTGGGAAGGCCTTCATAAATGTCAAAGTCGTCCTTATTATCGCTCATGGCCTGGAAGGTTTTTCCAATCGCATACAATCCTAATCCGGCAAGTCCTGTCAACATCTCGATTCTATTTTGAGTAATTCGATAAAATTATTTTAGCGGAGGCAAGGCCCGCCAGTTGTCCGGTGAGCAGGTAGGGGACCACTTCCTTATTTTGCTGTTTGGCATAATAATAGCCCAGCATCGCACCGGCGAAGGCGGCCGCGGAAACCATAATGTCTTTAGTGGTAGTTGTCATGCTATTTGTCCCGTTTATTGCCGTCCTCCAACCGATATAAAAATTTCGCGGTTCTCCGGTCCCCGAACCACCAGAGCACCAATGTAGTGGTGAGGTAAATGATAATATTTAATACCCTGAGAAAAACATCCTGCGCCATTTCCACCGGCATAATGGACTCCTTCAGGCTGATGATGCGTACCGCCTCATAAGTCAGCCAGGAAGTGAGCACGACGAAGTAGGTAGTTAGCAGTGGCCGAATAGCGGCCCGATAACTGTCTATCAATCCCTGAAGGAAGATCAAAAAACTTCCCAGCCAGGCTGTAAAGGGAGAATCAAATAATTTACTGATGGCCTTTGAGCTGATCAGCGTTTTGTTGCCAAACTTTTGAGACAAATTAAAGGCATGCGCTTCGGCCAATTCGATGGCTTTGGCCGTCCGGCTTTCTTCTATTCGCATTTGCAAATCAGCCTCGGCCTTTCGTTCGGCAATGTCGATTTTCCGCATTTCCAGCTCGTGCCGGTTTTTTAATTTTTGCATGCGGGCATTAAGAAAAGCGGTGGCCAGGTTCCCCAATAAACCGGTAACAGAGCCTAAAATGGTGGATGTTAGAATCATGATAAGGTACTTGTAATAGGTGAATGAATGCGAAGGATGAAGGTGTTTCGATCCAATAATTGCATGAAGTTGCGCATGGCTTTTTTGGAATTGAGCACTGCTAGCTGCCCCCAAAGTCTCCCTCGTTTTTCGCCAAATAATATGCAGCCTAAAGAGTGGCTTTTAAATCCCCGGTCTGTCGCACCGGCCACATTTCCGGAATGCGTTAAAATCCAGCTTCGCCCTTCTACATCGGTAAGGTGATAGCACCAGCCAAATCGTCGGGAATAGCGGATTTTGCATTGGTATTCTCCGGGCGGGATGCAGGAAATCTGCCTTTGATTTCCTCTCCATGGAGGCTCGATAGTGAAAAAGGTATATCCTCCAAAAGGGAGGACACAAAGACCAAGCGTGCCCTCCCAGGATGAAATAACCCGATACAAATCAACCACTATCATCATTTATTTCTATTTAGCAAGTAGTAAACAGCGAGCCCGACCCCTACTGCAGCCACTGCACTTATTCCATATTTTTCCTGCGGTGTAAAGACCTGTTCTGATAATAATTTCAAGCCCGATTGCACCATGGAAGCCGGAATATGGTACAGCTCATTGGCTAAATTTTCCTGCGCAATAATGGCGTTCACCAATTTGAAAATGGTGAAGGGATCCGGAAAAATGGTCTGATCCGGACTTACCCCTATTTTTGCAGCCACGACCCTGATATAAGTTTGGGTGTCATTCTCCGATGGAGGTGACAATCGGCTGATTAATTTTCGAACCGTATTATGTCCATTTTTAATGTTGTTGATGACATTTAGCGCTCCGGCCCGAATACCATATTCAATCGATACAAATTGCTCGAATTCTTTTCCGGGATCTGCATTATGTTCAACAGCAACCTTTCCTTTCCAGGCATTAGCTGATACCCGAAGATTCAGCGGATTATTATTCCGAATGCCCCTGGAGAGAATATTGGATTGTCGAAGATCAGCCATCAGGCAGTGATTTTTTGAAAGGTGGCGTAATCAATGCTTGCCGGAAATCCAGCAGCCCTCACCGCCTGACTTGTTCCCGTTCCCCAGATTCCATCGGCCCCACCGGTCCGACTTAAAATCGCAGCTGTCTGAGTGGGAAATTTGGACATCAAAGCGCTTTGCAGTAATCGCACATTTTCTCCCCTGCTTCCTTCCGAAATCGGAAAGCCAAAAGCAGTGGGGGTAATATTCGTCACCCCTACACTTTTATGGTGATGATAAAACAGCAATCCCAAGGCGGCTGCGGCCACTACCAAAATTCCATTTTTAATATGCTTTCGATCTTCCTGTCCCATGATTATAGATTATTCGTCCCTCTGAGGATGTTGAAAAACTTTAACTTTTCCCCATCATCCAACTCCGCATCAATCTCCTGTAAAAGCTCGTCCCCATATACATTTTTATACATATTGGCGACGGTCTGAAAGTCTACCCCATTTTTAAACATCTGCGTAGCGACCTCATACACCAGGTCTTCGTCAGTGCCATCAAACCAACCCCAGCCCAGATTATTAAAGGCCGCATTTAGCAAGGAGGCATATTCCACTGCCAGACCTTTTTTGCCATCGGTACCTACTGCCGCTACCGCATTATTGTATTTGGCTTTATCGACCGTACCTTTCACCAGCCGGTAGCCCATATAGGCGACTCCGCCAGCAGCAAGCAGTTTCCAGACTTCAGGCGGGATGGAATTCACCGCTCCAACCGCCCCTTTTCCTATTGCGCCCAATATTGCGGTATATGCCATTACAGTAAGTTTTGAAAGGTTTTGATGGTCTTGTTTATCCCGGCTTTGCGGGATTTTTCAGCCACTATCCGAAGACTTTCTTCTGATAGGTTTTTTCGAATTTCGGCCAAATACTGGTCGATTTTGGTATTGCTTGAAGTACTCATATGGCTTGTGTATTTTGGTTATGATTCAGAAAATTTAAGATCTGCTTGAGCTGATTTTGCACGCTCTCCAGTGTTGGATTGGTCATCACGATTTGATTACACATCGCATAAAAAATCTTGGCGGTCTCATCGTCCATCTGATTGACCCAGGCAGAAAGTTTATTGATTGCCACTTGCTGCGGACTATGTCCTTCAGTGCTTAGGTCCGAACTCACTTCCGGTTTTGGGGCCATCATCTCCTTGATCATACCCAATACCATTGGCAGGGATTCCGGAGATTTTGCAAAGGCATCTCCGATACCCGACAACGTGCCGGACACACTGTTTTTATGCTCCAGGTTCGTGGCCTCAATGGCCAACTCATGCATTTTATCTTTGGTTCGATTATCCAGCAGGGTAACATCGTACTTTTCTTTCAGGCTTTCATATTTGGTCTGGAGCTCTTTTTTCTCCGCCTTTAACAGCTGAATTTCCGCCGCCTGATTATTCATGATAAACTGAGTTGCGGCATCCGATGCCACCGGTTGAAAAGACACCGGAGCGGCAACAGCACCTGCCTTGGGTATGGGCTGGTGAATATCTGCCACTGGCTTATCAGCAGCATCACGCTCCTTTTCCCGATCCGCCATGGTCGCTTTTTCCTTTTCAATTTTAGCATGCGTCTTACAGGCCTCTCCGCAAAAATTGTCATATCGGGAAGAATCAGCCTCGAAGTTTATCCCGCATTCGTCGCAAGTTTTTAGAATACTCTGGTCCATCTTTTTGTACTTTTTGGGTTATTTCCGATCGAACACGCCGCTCCTCATCCGCCTGAATTTCCCGGACTTTGGATCGCTTTATTTTGTGATCGATAAACTCATTTCTGATCCTCAAAACCAACCAAATCAGCCCACAAATAGAATTGAATAGGACAAAAGTTTCACTTAAGTTTATATCCAATAACATCTGCAGCAGCTTGTTATATACCAATATCAAATAAGAAATCATCCCTCCCTTATCCAGCACCGTTCTCCACACTTCTGACATCATGAATTGATTAAAACTGTATATCCTTTGTTCTGTAGACTTTGAATATGAGGGTTATTACTGCCTCCCGCAGGCCTTTGATTTCCCAATAAATCAATCGTAGCCGATCCCTCCTGAAAAGCCGCGTCCATTTCCGTTAACAACTGATTCATTTGAGCAACAGACAGAGAAGCCGAATTAATCGTCAGCTGCTCCAGTTTTGGCCAATGATGAAAATTGATCGTTTCCAAACTCATTTCATCCTCACAGATCAAAAATTTCCGTAAAGCCGCTGCTTCCTGACTAACAATGCTTCTCAGATTAAAATTATCCAAAAGATTAAGCTCTTCCAGCAGCGCCCACTCCGCATTAAATTCAAAGGTTTTCAGATTATTTTCATCCAAATACAGTCGATTCAAAGCGGGGGTGTTTCCAATATTCACCTGCTCCAGCTTGGGCGAATTGTAGATGATTAAATCCTTCAATTGGGGCAAATCAGGAATTGTGATTTGTGAAGATGGCGTATTAAATGTGGCTCGCTCCATTTTGGTCGCCTTTAATGGAAAGGCTACTAAATTAGCGGTATCTAATTTGATATGGGCGAGCTCCGTTGCGCTCTCCAAGATGCTGGTGCTGGAAACCTGCACCCGGGCATCAGGCCTTAAAGCAACAGAGGTAAACGCTAATGGATCAAAGTAAATTTCTATGTCCAGCTCTTTCCCCACCGGAATCGGAATGTTGTCTACATTATTCCGGAATACCCGGGCCGCACCTCCATTGACCACGACATAAACTTCCTTTTGATCAATATTCGCCAATGACAGTTCAAAATTACCGGTGGAAGAGCTGACCCCCTCAAATTTCATTACCATTGGAACGGGTGGAAGTTGAGGTGCCTCATAAGTGGCAATGTTCGATTCCCCCACCTTATATCCGGTTCCCATCAGATCTTCTCTGGGGAAGGCGACTAATCGGAAATTCAAATCTTTTGCTGTTTCCAGTTGGGCCTGAAAGGTCCGCTTTTGCTTCAATACCTGATAACCGCCATCGAGCAATTGCATGGAAGTACCTGGCTTCACCCCGGATTGATCAGAAAAATACGCCTGGTAAAAACCCACCTTACTGTCATCTTCCAATTCAAAAGAGAAGGTAAATAAACCTCCCTCTACCGCATCAATCCGAAGATTTATCGGTGCAGGTAATTGCTTGTTTTGTAAGAATATTTGCACCAATATTTTATCAATGGCGGCATTGTAGGTCATTATCAAATAATGCTTTCCTCCCCACTCAGGCAAATCATAAGGAATGATAAAATCCTCAGAGAATTCATATGCCATATTCTCCGGATTGTCGAGGACCATCAGCGCTCTGGCATTATCCACCTGCTGGGCCTCCTCTTTTACCTTAAAGGATAAAGGAGCGGAAACCGCAAACTCCTTGAAGGAAATAAAAGCATTCAGCTCCAGCTCGGTCGTAAAATCCACATTCGTTTTCACCAGAGCGGTCACATATTTGGATTGAAAATCACTGTTTTCAACATTAGACAAATCCTGCTTTGCCCAAAGCTCTGTTGGTACTGAAGGCGCCGGCGGTAATGCCGGATAATTGATTGGATTTGTAAAGCCACTCATAGTAGGATCATTTTTTAACAATTGGATTTCACGCGAATCATCACGATGGTGATCTGCTTTTTTCCTGCCGCATCGCCGAGGAATTTCAGAGAACGTACTCCCTGAAAAGGAATAGAGGAAGAAGATTGAAATACCCGACCTGATTTCGGATAAACCGGAATAGACTCACTCCCTTTTTCTCCCCACATGGCGGTAACCTCCCCGGTGTTCTCAACGGTGAAGCTGATCACATTTTCCAGGGACACCTCCGTATCATAGGCCAGCTCATAGCCTTCTTCTCTTAAGAACAGCTCATTCATGTGCTTGTATTTTGCACCACAAATATCGCCTGCAGTCTTACTTCAGATTGCACCGGCGTTTCATTCGTGCTGACTTTGAGGTAATAATTTTGTCCCCGGTTAAGGTGGTCCAGCTTTAAATATTTTCCCGAATTATGAGGCTTGAAAAAGTCCTTGCTGACAAAATCAATAATGGTTTCATCCTCATCACTCAGGCTGATATTATAGTTTGGGATGTTACCGTCTCCAAATTCATAAATCACGATCCCCACCACCCGATCAAAGGACTGTGACAGGCGGAACATTTTGGTGGTGTTATTTCCCTGGTCAAAAACCACGTCTACCGCCTCATATTTAATATTCGATTTCCCCATAATTTTTAAAAAAGGGGAGGGGTTCCCTCCCCGTTCTACATCAGAAAAATACTACACAGCAACAGGTCCAGCCGACCTATTTTTTTCTTTGCGTCAACTTTCCGGCTACCAGAAAATTCACGTGGACGTGATCATCCTGCCCGCCCCTGATATGATATCCCCCGGGCGTAATGATCTTCACCACAATTTCCTCCTGCGCGGCCAACATCTGATAAACCGAGAGCTGAAAGCCCTGAGAAACGCCTCTTTTCTCCTGCTGCTGCATGATTTGGCCGATGGGCATTTCAAATTTCACCCCTGCATTTTTCTGCTCAATGCGTAAAACAGAATGCAACAGCTCAACCGGCGAATCTTGTAAAAGGGTAGAGTAACGCGCCTTGAACGGATCCGCTTCCGCGCCCACATACACCCCGAAATGGATGCTTTGCATGATGAAGTTTTGGTCCACCCCAAACTTTCCGCGATCGATGGAAATCAATCCTTCAGAAAATTGAATGTTGGCGTCAATGATTTGGTTGGAGCCCGACCAACCGGTAATTTCTTTTTTGGCGTAAAAACTACTTTCCAGCAGTCGGTATCCACCGGACTGGGCGATCTGGCGATCATTTTCAGAAAGTAGGGCAATGGTTTCCGGGCGCATCAAAAAAGCACTGGCCCCGGCATCAAAGAAGTTTTTATGTACAGTCATGTCTTTTAGACTTTAATTCTCAATCAGTTTTTTAAAATGAAAATCAGGAGCGCTTTCCGATTAGAGCGCTACATAATCCTGCTGCTCGGCATCATAAACTCCGAGTAGGGGATCAGCATATCCTTGCTTCGCGGCACCGCCTGAGAAAGCGTCCAATTCAGCCTGCGCCTCAGAGAGCATCATCATTTGTTGCTCGCTGTTGCTTAGATCCCCCAAAGCCGGAAGATATTTCGAAGCCTTGTCTTTCAGGCTCTGTGGCGCAAAGGTGTCAATGGCCTGGAAAGTTCCGGCCACCGCCATTCCGGTACCGATGGCTTTGAGCTCGGATTTTTTCGTCATCTGCGCCACCAAACCAGCAGCAGCCGTCACCGGTCCGGCGAATTTTGAAATCCGATCAGGTGCATTTTTAATCATGATATAGGCAGCCACACCACCCAATACCGCCAGCCCTGAATTCACTAAGTGATCGCCAACATTCTTCGTGTCAATCATTCTTTTACGATTTAGATTTAAGTAAAATGACCCCTCCAATCAAAGCAGCACCAATCAGGGCCATTTGGGTCATGTTGTTTTGTTCTTTCGTAGTATCAGTCTGGTGATTTGCTGTGGTATTGGTTCCTGTAGCTGATGGAAGGATTTGCTTTCGCATATCCTGAATTTTTTGCATCGTAGGCGAAAAACTAAATGGCCCGCGACTTCTGTTAAAAATACCGGGAAGATTACTGGATCCGGAAGAATAGGAGGGAAGCGTCCTGCTGTTGGATGGATTACTTGTCCCGCTATTCGGAAGCAGGGATTTCACGGTATTCGAGGCGCTGGTGAAAGGCTGAACGGTCGCCTTGGCATCTTTCACCAAATTACTCGCGGTAGTGGCCACGTTTTTGAACTTGAGGCCAATCCCCTTAAAGAAACCTAAAATCTTCGTGATCCAAGGGACGGTGGCCGCTCCAACTACTGCGGAGCTGACCACCTCTCCCAACCCCTCCAGGCCATTTACTCCCGACTGATAAGACAATGCATTACGCGCTTTCAGTCTTCGAATAGCCTCTTCTCTGCTTAGCTCTTTCGGAACAATAAAATCTTGATTATGCAGCCTGGCTAACTTTTTCTTTAGGCAGGAATGGTAATGCTTTTGCTGTTCTTTATGGCCCGGTATAGCATCTACCGGCATATATTTGGTCACCACATAAGTTTCCTTCCGCTGCATTTTGGCCATCTCATTCATCTGATCCAAATGCCCCAAGCCTGATAATGAATATCGGCGGGGATCGCGCCCCCGGAAGGAAGCCACATAAAGCTTGGTGGTACTTCCATATTTCATTTTATAACCTTTGGAAAGCGCATCGGTTAATTTATTAAGATCCCCTTCCAGAATCTTCACATACAAATCCACGGTGCGTTTCGCACTATTCACATGGGACTTATAGGAAGCAGCATCAAGTCCCGCTCTGGTGGCTTCTGCTGTGGATAAAAATCCAATCCCGACTTTCCCCGACAGGTTGAACAGATTTTTAGACAGCGCCAGGCGAATTCCCGCGCGAATCGTTACAAAAAGCGGATTGTACTTTTTAACCGCCTTTACCGCTGAACCAGCCGCCTGCTTCACCGCTCCGCCCACCTTTTTGGCGGTATTGGAAATGGCAGATCCTACTTTCTGTACCGACTTTTTGATATTATCCCAAAAGCCTCCCAAGCCGGAAAGCCCACTTTTAAACTCATTTTCTGCCAAATAATCCAGGGCCTGCGCCCGCTCTTTGGGGTCTTCCCATTTTGACAATAGGTAAGCGATGTCTGCCTGGTATTTGCGATCAAAACTGGTCAGCTCCTTACTGAAAGTATTGTAATAATTCAGCGTATTCTGAAGCTGCAATTTCCAGCGGTTCATAAAATCACTGAACAGTTCCGCGTCCGTCTGAGGAGCGTGTACCGATCCAAGCGCAATCCCGCCAAAACCATCAAACTCGCAGCCCAAATTCCCCAATTGGATATGGTCCATAAGACCAGCAAGGGGAGAGGTGGGCAAAGCATCTATTCCGTTTAAATACTGAATGGGCATTGGCATATCTTTGTCGTGTTTGGCGCTATAGGGGACCTCATAATCAAACTGATCCGTTACGCAGTCCATAATAATTTCCTTGCCCCGGTGCTGAATTACCACATAGACATGCTGGTAATAGTCACGACCATTGTATTTGGTCATGCGTAGCTTGTGGGGAATTTTCAGATTAGTGAGGATGGAACTGATGAAAATAGAATAGTCGTCACAGTCTACCCCCTGGCTTCTTTTCTCCCAAATTCTGAGTGGGGAATGCAATTGTTCCACCCCTTCCTTGTCCGGCGCATATTGAATGTGCTGATACACAAAATTCCATATGTTTTCCGCCGTCTGCCGGACCTGCTTTCCCTTCAGTTTTTGGGCAATGCTTTTGGTTTGAGAAAGCGTTTCATCGACAATTTTTTTGATATAAATCAGCGTGTCAAAGACATCTCCCTGCTGGTTAATAATCTTATCCTCCCGTTTCAGGGAAGAAAGGGCCGGAAAATACTGATCGTATTCCCTTCCGGATTTTAGCGTTCTTTTCTGCTCTGCTTTCATCTTGCGGGATCAAATTTTAAAGGGTAAAATCTTATCCAGCAAGCTGCTCAGACTCACGGTTTCTTCTATCGGAGGCAAATCCTTTCCCTGAATTCTTGGGATGATTTCATACACAATCTCTGCATTCCCTTTGAGAATATTGGTGAAATTGGCCAATAGCGAATTACCCGCGCTTGTCATCGGAATGAAAAACTCAATGGTTTTATAGGTGATCGTATTGGGTGAAATCTCTACCAATTGCGCTTGAGGATTCGTGGTTCCCAACAAAGCCCTATTGCCATCTGTCAGTAAATAGGCTGTCACCAGAATATTCTCCAGGTTCACGGCCAAACTGCTATTGTTCGCAAAGCCAATTTTGATTTTAGCAATCAAGCGTTCCTGCTCATAGCGGACATTGGATATATTCACAATCCAAACCCGCAGTTTACTCACAAATTGCTGCGTGCTATTTGCGAAGGAAACCATCGCCGGAATTCCTATCAATCCTGCCAACAAGAGAAATTTTTTCATGCCAAACGAGCTGTTTGACTATTTATACTGATTCGTTTCAGGATGTATTCATCGCTTGTGGGCTGAACAGTATTCTTGATGCTTAATCAGGCCCATTGGCCGTTTTTCACTCCTTTTCAGGGAATTATAGGGAAATGTCGCGCATGTCATTGCAAACCGATGCCAATATCAAAAAATGACGAAATACTGTAGATTTTCATCATTTAGAGCAACATCCTTTTCGGCAAGAAAGGGTGATATCGTTTATTAATGAGATTGTCCAGAAAGATTTGTGAAGTATGATTAGTTTATCGGAATTAGCCAATCGCTATAATGTGCATGTAAATACGCTGAAAAAATACCTGACCGCAGCCGGCATCAGACTGGAGCAAAAATTGATCACCCCTAAAAAGCTCCAGGAGATTTATGAAGCTTTGGGTAAGCCCGACTAGCGCGTATATAAAAACCTTCTTGTATTTCAATCCTCTTCTCCAAAGGTCCTGCATGTAAACATTTATTTACATTGGCTCGTAATTAAGTAAACGAATGTTTACATTTGGGGTATGAGAATTGAATGGACCCCAGAATTCGAAAAGTGGTTTCGGAAATTGAAAGACCAACAAGCCAAGAAGAAAATCATGGCCAGATTGATTCGCTTAGAGTATTCCGAAAATTGGGGTGATTTTAAAGTATTAAGCAGTGATATCCGTGAGCTGAGAGTGGACCATGGACCAGGATATCGGGTTTACCTCAGCAAGGAAATGGTGGACGGAGAAGAAAAGTGGGTGCTGGTGTTAAATGCCGGAACCAAGTCCGGACAACAGCGTGATATTCAAAAAGCACAGGATTTGTTTACGGACCATATTGAAAACAAAAAAGGGGAATGATGAAAGGACTAAGCGTAATACATTTATTTGAAACCACTTCTGAGAAAATTGATTTCCTCAGAGACTTTAAAAAAGAAGCTTCCGCCGAAGAATATCTGTATGCTTTGGGAGAGGTGATAAAAAGCATTGGCGTGAATGATATGGCGGAAAGAGCCCATGTTTCACGACAGACTTTAAGCAAGCTGACCAATAAGCGATCAAATGCTTCTTACAAAACCATTCATGCCGTAGAGCGGGCGCTGGGTTTGATTTAAAAAAAGGCCACGAAGCCAGTGGTTTGTCATCCAGCACTATTTCTCCTTTGAAAGCAGAATGGGGCAAGGAATACAATGTTGGGCGAAAAGCTTCTTTTGGGGACGAAGAGTGGGTCTAATTGGGATTGATGATATCTAAAAGGGCCTGAGAATGGAAAGTAATAAGCTATATTCACTAGTTAGGTACAATAAAAAAATGAACATAGGAGAATCAATACCAAAAGTAAACTCAATTGGAATAGTCTTAATAATACTTTTCCTCTTAAATATCGCAGGAGGATATTTAATTACACCCTACCTAATGGTTTAGCCCCCATATTTTCGGACTTTTTTGATTTTGCCTCTTGTGAGGTCTATTTTTCCATTATAAGTTTGTGTTAGCAAAGAACGATCGACGGCGATTAATTTACCGAAGGTTGTAATGAATTTGGAGTGTTGGGCCCATTCACATCCTCATTCAAATATCCCTCCCCATTTAGGGTCGGTATATTTGAGCAAAGAACTTCTCTCTGACTCATAATCCCCGAAAGTTGACTATGGGGTACTGTAAGTCTAAATTTCACCTTTCGCTCGTTTATTACTGTGCGTTCAATCAAATCATATTCCCACGCCTTCCAAAACAAATTGGGACTAAGATGAGCTATTGACCCATGTAATCTAACATTGTTATATTTTTCATAAAACACTTCTAACCTTTCTCTTAATTCCTCTAAGTTCCAAAATGGCGCTTGTCCCAAGCCCTTCTTAAGAATGCTATGAAAGCTTTCAATATGGCCATTCTCCTGGGGCGTATAAGGATGTGTAAAGGTTTGATGAATACTATTTTCCCTTAAAAATTCTTGAACGCTTTTAGCGCTAAATTGAGATCCATTATCATTCCTTAATTCAACATGAAGATCCTGTTTCAATAAGTCATTTGGTTGCAAATAATTATCTATTACCCTTTCCCAGGCTTTAATGACCATTTTTTGATCCATTTGATAGCCAACCGACCAATCTAATATTACTCTTGTAAATGTATCAATAATGCTTAATATATAAGCATGACGCCTATGCTCTGTTACCCAAACCATTTTAATATCCATTTCTAAAACCTGCAATGGGCGTTCTGGGCATACACAGCGATATTTGACGTAATTTTTATCACTAACCTTCCTTTTTTCCTGAAGTAAATCTGCGTCCTTCATCAAACGGAAAACCTTTTTATGATTAATATTATATCCTTCAAGCTTCAATTGACTGGTCATCATACGATAGCCATAATTAGTGATTGGATCTTCTTTTAAGCGCTTAATTTGCCCTATTACATCCTCATTGGGTACTACCGAATGCCCCTTTTGAGTTGTAGTAGTGGCTTTTCTGCCTATATGTTTACGATCTTTAATAGGCTGGTAATAGTATTTGTGTTTTGTTATTTGGGCAATCAAAATAGCTTTATCTCGTTTTAGCCCCAGACCAGTGTATTTTCGTGCTATTTCCGCCCTTTCGTCTGAGGATATTTCTTTTTTAGCAGCTCATCCTTCATTTTGGATTCAAGCTCCTTTTCAGCGATGATTTCCTTTAATAGGGCATTCTCTTTCTCAAGACGCTTTATCTCCTTTAATTGAGGTATAGTCATCCCGCGAGTGAAACCTGCCTCTCCCATGGTTTCATATTTTTTCACCCAATTTTTATAGGTGGCTGGATAAACTCCATACTTACTTAGAGTTTCTTCTACTCCTCTTTCCTCGCATTCTTTTAGAATAGCTAGCTTCTCTTCCTTGGTTCGTGTTACTCTTTTCATCGGATTTCAAATATTGTAAAAAAAAATTTAAGTCCGACTATTTATGGGGCGGAATCACTAACATCAATATTAGGTGTGGAAGAATATAGCCAATATTCAATGACAATTAATGTAGCCTCAATTGTGAAATTGACATTGGGTTATCTATTAAATATTGTCCTTGCAATATGGACATACAGAGAGGCTAATAAACAAAATGAACAACCGATAATTTGGACTGTAATGGCTTTGTTCTTCGGTCTACTGGCAATTGTATTATTTTATTTATTTCTTCTAATTAAAGAACTTAAAATTTTAAATCAGAAGCTAGGAAATGAAGAATAAAAAGTACCTATGGGCATTAAAGCTGCTTTTTCAACTACCCCACAAGGCATGACCAAAGCTCCGGCAGGGATGGACCTTACTTCAAGGGATATGCTGAAATTAGGAATTTTAGTTTTGGAGCAGGAGAAATTTGCAGAACATCAGTATATTTCTTTAGCCTGGATAAATGAGATGACGGAAGGATATGCTCAAAATGGAAAAAATCAATATGGATATTTTTGGTGGAGCCATGTTGAGCGTTATGATGACAAGAATATCGCCGTTATTTCTGCGCGGGGAGCCGGAGGGCAGTTTATTTTTATTTTGCCTGAATTTGAGTCGGTTTGTATTTTTACCTCCTATGGCACTCGGAAACCCTTTCAATATTTATCTCAGGAAATTATTCCAATATTAGCCGGAGGAAAGATCTCTCTGGATCACCATTAATAATTATTAGTGCAATGCATTTCGTTTTCTTCTTAATCAAATTACTGGAAAATGAAAAAGTGGTCTTTTAGTCTGTGTTGGTTTTGGGGGTGTCATGCTTCCGCCGAAGAATAACTTTATGCTTTGGGAGAGGTGATAAAAAGCATTGGCGTGAATGATATAGCGGAAAGAGCCCATGTTTCACGACAGACTTTAAGCAAGCTGACCAATAAGCGATCAAATGCTTCTTACAAAACCATTCATGCCGTAGAGCGGGCGCTGGGTTTAATTTAAAAAAAGGCCCCGAAGGGCCGCAATATTGAATAGTAAGGATGTCGTAAAGATAGGGGCTTGGATTGTCGGTATTTCAGACGTTTTGATCTTTTTTAATGTTTTATTTCAGCTTCTTCCTGATTAATACTAGCCAATAAAGGCAATAAGCCTGATTGACATATATCAAATGCATCTAAAGCACTTTTTAAATTGTCCGGATCGAATGATTTGCTACTCAGATCAAAAGCATCCTGAATATGCCTGATATAAACAAATATGACGCCCCTCCTGGAAGAAAAATATAGCTTCTTTTTTAGAG
>NZ_BQKE01000007.1:0-97057 GCF_036244895.1 Persicobacter diffluens | reverse complement strand
GAAGAGTATATTAAGCGGCGATTTTCCATCAAAATCCAAGGATATCCTGATCAGGAAGGCATAGTACTCAGTAAATCAGCCGAACGTATTACAGCCACTATATATGCTGACCGCCCTATAAATGTAAAATTTTATATGGGTGAAAGAGGTATAGACAACGCCAAAGTAAATGCCATCAGTTGGGAAAAAGTAACAGCCCCTCAGTACCTCTATATTGATTGTGGTAACTTGAGAGGAACTCCATACGCCCTATATGTAGATTCTGTTGGTATCTATTCCAGGCTGGCCACCCCGGATGGCTATTTTCAAGGTGGAAGAATCTATGATAATGAGAATTATGGTTCATTCATGAGCACAGAGCGATATGGGCAAGACTTCAGTTATCGACTACCCACAAGTGTTGGAAGCCAATACCGGTTAAGGATTTTATCCTCTGAAACCTATTTTAATAGTGTCGGTAACCGAAAATTTAATGTAGAAATTGATCAGCAAAAAGTTTTAGATCACTACATGCCCCCAATGAGAGATGATTTCGAATATGGTGATGCGGAACTTCCAACATTCGACTTTACAGCAAAATACCCACTGACCACCATTCGATTTTATGTGCCTGCCAATGGATTGAATAATGCCAATGTCAATGCCCTGCTATTGGAACGAGTGGACCTGAATTCCCTTAAAGAAGTGGCCAGGAACATCCGGGAATTAGTCATAATTAGCCCAAACCCTGCCTATTTGAAATATTTTATTGTAAAATCAGAAACCCCCATACAGCAGGTCCGGATTATTAATTCTGCTGGAAATGAAATTGAATTCGACTTTTTGATTGAAACTTCAACTCAGTGGAGAATAAGCGATTTTGCATCAGCCCCATTCGGTCTCTACCAGGTGTTTGTACAAACAGAAAAGGACCTGATCAGTAAAAACATTTTATTAGGACGATAAGCTAAAATCGCGTTTTTGGGGAGATATAATTCCTCCGAAAGCGCGATTCACCAACCTTCCTCACTTGAGATTTACGAAAGAGAAAACATAAGTAGGTGGTAATACAACGGATTGGGGAAACAAATCCGACTAATCGAAGACAATCCAGCAGGAAAAGTACAATAAGCTATTGCCCACTTCAGATAACAAAAAAGCACTCCGAATATTTCAAAAAAGGAGTGCTTTAACGCTATGAAGCCCTTAACTATTTCAATCATTGTTGATCACAAATGTGATTCAGCAATTGCTAACTCCCGCACAAAAATGGCACATTTTGAACCGGAATAACCTACCAAACACCCAGCATCACCGGTTTATTGGTAGTTGAATTTTCGGTAGTAATAATGACCTGATACAATCCAGCTGGCACATTTTGCCCAACATCTATATTCAAAATACCAGGCGTAAATTGTCCTTGCTCAAAGGGAATGGAGCCCCCCTGATCATTAATAATTTGAATTTGCTTCACAAGGGCATCAGTCACAATTCTGAAAGTACTATAAGCTGGATTAGGATACAAAAGAAAGCTTTCACGAATTTGTCGTCCGTCATTGGTCAATTCATCCAGATCCACTCTTTCAAGCGCTAAGGCATTAATATGCGCGTAGTCCAAACTACCCGGGGCAGTAAAAAACCTAAGGGTGGTAAAAGGATAGTGCGCGGTAAATTCAAACGACAATATCTGGTTATTAGGGGAATCTAATGCGTAGTTTTCAATCTTAGTTTGGCGATAGTTTACAAGCACTAAACTATCATCAATGCTCAGATTAAATTGCCTGTTATCTCCAGGGATATGTGTACTTGATCCGGAAAATACCAGCAACCTATACTTACTACCAACGGAGGTAGGCAATGTATATTTAAAATCTTGACCGAACCTCTCAGTCACCCTGAAATCACCAGGTCTCCCCGTGGAGTTAAAAATTTCACCACCATCAAAATAGTTATCAGGAACAGTCAGCCTGGAATAATAATCGATTGAATCCTGCACTTCCACGAAATAAGATGTCTCCCCAAAATTTCCACAATCAATATATAATGTTTGAGGAGGTACCGTTTTAGTCCACCTTATGGCATTGATCTTGGCATTATCAAGCCCATCTTCATCCACAAAAAAGCGGAGATTGATCGGGCCATCCGCATATACGATCGTTTCAATTTTATCACCTAATGCATTTAAAACCCTATTGTTGGCAACCTCTTGCTCTCCTACTTTAATGGAAAACCTCCTCTTTATGACCTCTTCAACGCTATAAGGCCCTAAATAAGGTGGGTTCAGCCAAAAGGTTTCAGCGGCAAATAAGGATACCTTATAGTAACCGGCTTCCTCTACAGGTAAGTGATAATAAAAATCGTGACCATATCGCTCGGTCAGGAAGGCCTGCTGAGGGACAGAAAAATCGGCTGAAAATCTTTGCGTGAAAGACAGAATATCATCCTTAATATTTTCGCGACTCTCATAGGCAACTCCCGAGAAAAAATGTTGATCCTCTGCACTTCCAGCATCGATAAAGTTCGATGGATTGATTTTCTTCAAACTTAGCCCACTTAACATCGGATGGTTCGCCAAGCCTCGCTGAAACTTTAGATTAAGGGCGCCATCGGTTATTTCCAGAAAAAAGCCTTTGGTAATTTCCCCATCTTTGGGGTCTGGATTGAAATGCTCGAGTAATAAACTATCCTCAGCAAACACGTGGAAATCCCTTTTTCCTGCCTCTTTAAAATAAATTTCTTTAAAAAATAAGTTCAAATAATAGATGCCATTTTCTATGGGTATATCGTACTCAAAAGCGCCAAACCGATGGCTATTCCAAAAATTTCTACCCAAGGATAAATCATCATATCGATTTCCATTAAACTGCTTCAAATAAACATCTTCTTCCCCACTTCTGTATTTCCCTGTATTCAGGAAAAAATCGGCGTCCTGTTCCGCCTGCGATTCATATTCCACTAACCATAAATCCTGACCAATTAAAGTTGTGAAATAGTAGCGGTTATCCAGTTTTACCACCCTATCCCCACTATTGTATTGGGCAATTTCAGGCGGGAGCAATTGAATATAGTTTTGGTCCAAACGAGGGTTTCTGATACTCCCAATTTCGGTCTGTGGCACCTGCTCGGTACCTAATGGCGTATAATCATGTTGACCGAATAGCTCAGGGGCTGTGGCAACATCCTTCTCCTCCGATCCAAAAATTACGGCTTGCTCCCCTTTCAGGCCGATATACTTATTTTCTGTCTTCAAATAGCCGGACTCCGGATCTTCTGTGTAAACGACAACGGGAGCTACAGAAACGGTGACCAAGGAATCATCCACTAATAGGAATCGAGGATCTTTAATGATTCCTGACATCTGCGTTTCCAGCGCTGACTCTATGTAATCCAGGGTAGAATTCTTAAAATTAAATTCTGTTACATTCTGCCCGTCAAAACTACCTAGGCCATTGGCCCAAAAATACAGATAATCATCGACAATGGTGACATGAATACCTCCTAAAAAACCAGTCACTAAGGGGATTTGCTCACCCGTTTCCGGATCATAAGCAACTAAAATTACCTGATCGCCCGGACCATTGATAAAAAAGCATACCTTGTCCTTGAAAAGGAAAGGGCTGGCATGATATGGCCCATAATCCTCATCGTCAACATAAATCAGGATGGGCTCACCTTTAGTCAAATTGAGCCATAACTTTAAACCTTCAGGTAAGGTAGAATGTGCCGAATAGGTAAATTTGGATAGAAATACGAAGCAAAAAGCAACCCCAATAACATATAAAATCTTCCTCATAATGAATCTTTTTGGGGGCTATGACAATCTCAGAATCTTTATCAGAAAACTTTGTTCCCAATGGATCCCAATAAAATGCTGATTGATAGCGATTTTCATCATTTTCAAGTCAAAATGATATAAGAGAGCGATATATTGAAAGTTTAAACTAGGGAGCGTAGCTACTACCAACAACGAAAATTTCAGAAGAATATTTTCTTTCTTTTTTATGCTACGCTTATACCTAATACCATAGAGGCGGCCAAATAAAGGGGTTTTATTGTTAAAAAATGGCTACAGCACAAAGGCCCTGGCGTACCTTAAAACTCCGGCGATGCTGTTAATCTCTAACTTATAATAAATATTCTTTCGGTGGCGTTTTATCGTTTCCCTACTAACAAAAAGCAATTCACCGATTTCCGTATTAGACTTTCCTGTGGCAATTAAATTGAATACCTCTCGCTCGCGCTTGGACAGGCTTGCAAATTTCTCCCAATTCTTTCGCATGAAGACATTATCATTCAATGCCAAATTCACCTTTTTCGTAAGGTGGTTAACCTGATTAAAAGGGAGGGAGGTAGAAATTAATAAATCCTCAGTCCTACAAATTTTGGTAGTGGTGAGCATCCAATAATAATCCCTCTTTTTAGTATCATAGACCCTTTGGCAGAAAGTATAACTCTCATCTAAGTCAGCATTTCCATAAAACCGGATCAAATTGGGAATTTCAAGCTTCACATCCTCCGGGTGTAGATAGTTCTTCACAAAGTTCTCCCCAAGGCTGATCAGTTCATCATGACTTAACCTTAATAAAGAGGTCCCGAACTCATTCATCTGCTCAATCCCCAAATGCTGCATATTATTGAGGTGTACTACGCAGGGCATTTCTGAAGATATATTGGTCAAATTTTCATTTTCCCGAATAGTAATTTGATCAATCAGTCTAAGGTTTTGTCTGTTGGCGAGCAATATCTCCTTTTCTGTCATATCTACTATTTTCAGAAAAACAGGCGTCTCCCGGTTTTGGTTCCGATAAATAAAAAGAAAAATCCCCCAATTGGGTTATTCCCAAAGATTTAATTCTACCCTAAATTCAGGGCACCAACATAGCTGTGGAGTCCCCAGCCATTCATTTGAAAAATTGGGCGTAGGTAATAAATAGTTAATGTGAGATGGAATACCGGAAAATTACGAGGAGTGGGTTATCTGTTTTGATATATTGAAAGTCAAGATTGAATTATGGCCTTAATACGACCTCTTCAAAACATAACACCCTATAAAGCAACTACTTACAACAAGACAAAAGCCTGAGTAGATTGCATCATTTATCCAATAAATTGTTACTTTTTAATAAAGTGATGAAATTTTATATTTCATAAAACCATCACTAGATGAAATGCTTTTCCCCTTTGTAAACTGGATGAAATTAAAATGATCAGTCAAAATGAAAGATCAAGCAATACAAATCAAAACACTAATTACCGCAACGCTATTGATGCTCCTCGGTTTTCAGGCCTGGTCTCAGGAGGGAATTCGAAAGATACACCGCATTATTGAAGGAGAAGGCGTACCGGAGCTGGATTATGATAGCGGGGAAGAATTTGGTACTATAAGATCCAAATTATTCGTATGGGATGACAAGGTGTTTTTTACCAATGGGGACTTATATGTCTACTTTTATGATCCCATAAATGAAGCCATCAAAAAAACAGAAGCTTTCAACCCCTTCACTGTAATGCGTTATAAAAATAGCCTGCTCATGAATTCAATGGAAGCATGGTATTTATATCAAAACGGTACCATTGAGAACGTTTGGTATGAAAGCGCAAATTACGACGAATTTGAATTCCTTTACCTCAATCCCTATTGGCCGGAGGTTTTTGGTGCAGATGAAAACTATTTTTACTACCGGCATGATAAGATGAATTATTTAAATCCCATTGTCGGAGAAGATGGGGAAATTAAATTCCAACAGATATATGCCACCTATTTTGATGGGGAAAAATTCATGGTTGGGGAAGTGCGCGAACCGGGAACACCTGCATCAGATTACCTTTTAAACGATGTTCAATGGTTAGATAGGAGGCTTTTTGATGCACGCTATGGCGCAAGTGAAATAAAGGGAAGCGACTCACCACCACTCAGCGAGTTTTTGGATACTCCTTTTGAAAACCACTATGAGGAATTACCGGAAGACATTCAGGCAATGGCTACCGGCCTCCTGGCGGTAAAGGTCAATGGGAAATATTACTTTGACATCATTGAAGGAGGCTATCTTTGGTTGTGTGAATACAGTCCGAGAGAGGTCATTGCAAGTCAAAACTTGAAAATAAATGCAGGAGGAAATACAGAGGTGAATGGTTATCGCCCGGATGCAGAGCTTAAAATTACGGGTCCAAGCCGGACTTATCAAACGAGCAAAGGAGAAGACGTCCTATATAATTCCCATCGTTACGGAAAAGACTTCCAATACCAGCTTCCTTTACCTAATGGCAGGTATGAAGTTAGTCTGATATTCAAAGAAGTATACCATGATAAAATTGGCAAAAGAATTTTTTGCGTTGACCTTCAGGGCGAAAATATTATAAAAGATTATAGTCCAAATCCAATTGAAGGAGTAATTCATAAGAAATTCACTGCCGAAGTAACAGATGAAAAGCTAAATATAAGATTCTACACAGGTAAATTCGGTATAGATAATGCGATGATCTCCGCCATTACTATCCAACCTGATTTTACAAAAGATAAAAAAATAAATGCAGGATCTTCGGTGACTAATCCGGCTATGGACCTGGGTGAAGGGATTGATCGCTACTACACCTCTGGTAAAAGTTATTCAAAAGATGGAACGGATTTCATTGAAAACACGGAACGCTACGGTAAGGACTTTTCTTATTGTATCCCGGTAAAAGAAGCCGGTATTTATAAGGTAAGCCTCTATTTTAATGATTTCTATTGGGCAGAAAATAATCAAGAAGTAATTGAGCCCTATCAGGATGGATTTTTCAGCTATACGCCCAGAAAACGAAGATTTAATGTCGACATCAACGGCATTAGGGTGCTGGATGATTTCGATTTATGGGATCGTATTGAATTGACTGAACGTAATTTTTATGTAGAAGCAACAGACAGCCTTAAAATCAGATTTTTTCTGGGCGATTATGGCTTAGATCATGCCAAAGTCAATGCCATTAGCTGGGAGAAATCGGTTCCAGCCCCTGTTTATATTGATGCCGGGGCATCTTCCTATCTGCGTGCAAGTGCTTATTATTATCAGCCTGAATTGGGATACAATTCAGAAAGAAGGAGATTCCTTCCGGAGGATGGATATTTTCAGGGAGGTGAGCGCTATTCTGTTTTTGGAAAAAGATACCGGTATAATAGGGGACAAGGATTCTATTATTGGATCACCCAAATTGATGAAAATACCTACAATTACTCCGGATACTCCGAAAGACCTCCTTCACTACCGTATAATGACGAAGACACTAACGATGCCATAAAAACGGAGAGGTATGGCCGGGATTTCAGTTATTGCCTTCCGACTATTCCGGGTGAATCTTATGATCTAAAGCTCATTTTTGCGGAAATCTATTTTAAGCGGGAAGGGCAGCGCATCTTTCAGGTGGACATTGATGGTCGACAGGTAATATCCAACCTGGACATCATCAAAGAAGCTGGTGGTCCTTATATCGAAATCACAAAAGATCTCAGCTTCACTGCCCAGCACCAGACCACCAAAATCCGCTTTTATACCGGAGCGGAAGGCGTCAACAACGCCAAAATATCCGGTATCCTGCTGGAACCCGGAGATTCAAATGAACGAATGCTGACTGAGGAGCTCCAATTGCCGGAGGAAGAAAACAGCCTGGTGAGTCCAAACCCGGTCGTGAATAATATTATCCGGATAAATAAATCCGCAGTAGCAGGTGAAATTGAAGGGATCGCATTGGTGAGTATGGATGGGAGAATGATGGAGTATACAGTGGTGAATGAGGATAATGAGGTGGTGGAGATTTCGCCTGTGAATAACCTCGGGAATCAGATGATCAAGGTGAGGGTTAGGGGTTCTTTGGGCTCAAAGAGTGTTACTGTGTTGAGGAGGTAGTTAGTGAAAAATCGTCTTGACAGGCACCAATAACTAAAATTAACATAGAAAAAATAAATATTATTCATTTGATTGAATTAGATTATTATATACCATATGAAAATAAAATCAATTTAGTGGTAAACCTTACACTTGCCATCATAAACGAAAACAACTCATTATCAACGATATACAGGCCTTATTTATCAAATATCAACTGTAACCCTTTGAGAAGAAAAAGATTTTGTACGAAAAAAAGCAAAATACTATTGTTCAAACTCAAACATTACACGATTAAGACCTGAATATTATTACGATTTTAAAGCCACGTTTGAAATAGATCTAAAGAAATATTTTACTGTAATAATCACACATGAACTAAGCCAGATTACCAATAATATCTATTTAAAACTGTTCTTAGCCGATTAAAAAAATGGATTGGTTTCGTTGCATAAAATCGGATTCAAATGATAACATTTTTCCTTGGAAGGAACAGTATTTACTAAATGAAAAATGAAAGAACTTAAATCAAGAGTAGACCAACTTATCGGTGGAATTCAAATACAAAGTAAGAGAAAAAGAGGAATAGGAACTTTGGGGTGCATTGTATTTGATAGACTATCTGGAAAGCCTTTGGGATTGACAAACAAGCACATCCTCAAAAAAAGAAGAGGTTTTTCAGTAATCCAGCCAGCAAGAAAAAAGAGAGCCTCTGAGTATATTATTGGTAATATATTTAGAAAAGGGAAAAACGGTAAGGAGAATGATTTCGCTGTTTTTGAAATAAACACAAATAATCGTGCTATCAATCAAAAAAATAGCCTATTCGGTTTGGCGGGTAAAATAACTGAATTTGTAGAACCTGAAATCGGAATGTTAGTACAAAAAGTGGGGCAAAGTACTGGCCATACTTACGGGATAATTCAAAAGGTCAGTTCCAAAACTATAATAATCAAAGGTAATCCGGACAAACCATGTGAAGAAATATCTATCGGCGGTGATTCAGGAAGCTTATGGGTAACAGATGAAGAGAATTTTAAAGCAGTAGCCCTTCATAGGGCTGGTGAAAAAAATAACACAACAACTCCTATCGAGGATACTGCTTATGCTATTCCTATTTCTAGAGTATTAAAAGAGCTTAAAATCAGGTTTTAAAATTTTTCCATCCTTTAAAAATTGCACCTATACAATTAATATAATATATCAGATGTAATTTTATTAAAAAAATATATTTCCTTCAATAATATAATCGCACATAACAAAATGAAAATTAAATCTCATAAATTATTTCATTCAGATGGCTTGCAAGTAAAATTTAAGCGCAGTCCGAATCAAAGTAGTGCAGTAATTAACCCGCGTTTTTTAGTTATGCATTATACAGCTGGCTCCAGTGCGGAAAGCTCAATAAATTGGTTGATAAACCCTAAAGCAAAAGCTTCAGCTCATATAGTTATCGGTCGGGATGGATCCATAGTTCAATTAGTAGATTTTAATAGAAAAGCATGGCATGCAGGGAAAAGCCATTGGAGAGGTGTTAATGGACTCAATAGCTATTCTATTGGTATTGAGCTCGACAACCCAGGGCTTCTACAAGGGTCCTCTGGCAACTGGAAAACCGCCTGGGGTAAACCTGTTTCGGACAATGAAGTATTGGAGCAGAAAAGTTCCTTTGGAAAAATAAAAGGCTGGCACACCTATACTGAACTACAATTAGAGGTCGCTGCAGAGGTCTCCTTAGCCATTGTCCGTCATTATAACATAGAGGAGGTAATCGGTCATGATGATATTTCCCCAGGAAGAAAAAATGATCCAGGAGCAGCCTTCCCAATGTCTACCTTTCAAAATTTAGCTGCCGGTAGAAGTAGCGATGAATCCGATAATATTTTCCAGACCTCAACAGCCCTAAATATCCGTAAAGGACCTGGAACTGAATATGATAAATTTACGGAAGTCTCTCCCTTACCCAAAGGAACAAATTTATCAGTAATTGAGAGTCATGGAATTTGGAGGAAAGTTGATGTAATAGATGTCATAAATAATGAAATGGATATTGTAGGATGGGTTCATGGTCGGTACTTATCCTGAGTAAGCTATAATTTTAACCATAATTCAAGTAAAAATGTCAACTAAAGTGCTCTTTCCGATGAAAAACTGTACCACTTAAGCTGCAGTTTTTAAAGTATAAAATTGATTTGGTGTTAACATTTTCAAAGCTGAATGAGGTGCGAATGTGTTGTATTCATTCATCCAGCTCACAATCTGACTTTGCACGACCAAAGCATTATCCAGGCAACTTTAATAGACGTAGTCACGCTTCAAAGTCCCCATAAACGATTCATACATTCCATTCGATTGTGGTGAATATGTCGGGGTGTTACAATTTTCGATATTCCATTTCTTCAGTTGACGACCTAATTTTCTTTCAATGAACTCGGGCCCATTATCATGAAGAAACTGAATGAAAGAAGATAAAGGAGCCTCTGCCTTCCTAAAAAGTTTAATCAGGGCATCCTGAACCATTAATTCAATATCACATGCCTGAATATGTTTGCCGGAAATCCATGATATAATGGAGCGATCACAGCAATCCAGTACTATTGCCACTTTGACTTTTTCGCCATTCCAACATTTTATAGTCGTAATGTCACTTGCCCATCGAGTGTTAGGTTTAGCGACAGAAATCTGCCCTGTATGTGGCCTTGACGCTCCTAGAGGGCGGTTTTTCTTTATAAGTAAACCTTCTTCCTTCATTATTCGGTGAACCATGTATTTAGAAATTTCAATCCCATGATCCCTTTTTAAGAGTGCTTTAACCCGAGGAACACCATAGGTAGCCTTGCGTTCAGTAATCGCGAAAATTGCTGATTTCACTTCAGGGGGTGTTGGCTTTTTCTTGCGTTTTGTGTCTTTAGGATACTCCTTTGACTTATAGTAAACGGAAGATTTCGCCACCCCAAAAGCTTTGATTACTATATTCTTACCCACCTGAAAATCAATCGCTAGCCCTTCAACTTCTTGTTTCGAAGTTGATCCATCTCTAACTTTTTTTTTAAGATTTTGATATCTAGCGTGGCCTCACCCAAAGCCTTTAACAGCTCTTCGTTTTGCTTTTTAAGAAAATCTAACTCTGCTTTTGAGTGAAGTTCTCCTTCATTTTTAATCCCCATGATTGCACCGCTTTTGGCGTTTGATCGCCATTGATAAAGTTGACTTGTAATTAGGCCATACCGCCGACAAAACTCTGGCCAGGATAAACCTGATTATTCCCAACTTTCTACAATTGTCGCTCTTTGTTCTGAGGTTAATAGCTTTCTTCCACTACGTGACAATCTAGCATTTTTTAAAATTTCTTCGACCATTTGAGTCCAGTTTTATGCTACTTGGCTACTTCGTCTCGATTTGTGCCACCCTCACTTTCGTGTTTGGGACTTCACAAAGATGTACTTGCTTACATGGCGCCATAAGCTACATATGTAATTCCTGTTCATCAGTACTAAGTTTTGTAGCCCCCCTCCATCAGTGTATACCTCACGGTAAACCACCTTGCGACTTGCTAATCCTTCGAGACGTGGCCCCCGCGCATAAGAGACTTGCACCTTATAGAATAATATTCTATATTATAATAGAATAATGATATCTATGCTGAGTACACACAGTAGCTATATCCAATTGCGGGTTGACGAGAAGTATAAAATTTTATCTTCACTATTACGTTTGGTCACGGTGGACAATAACGATTTCAAAAGCTGACACTAGTTATGGCCAATCCTTATACGCAAGTAACAAATAAACATTAAAACCTTGAAATCATGAGCACAACATTAAAAACTTTTGGCATTGATGCCCTTACAGGTAATTTAAAAGAGAATGATATTCTCCTCTTGGAGGGTGATACAGAAGATCAAGATATTAATTCAAAAAACTATCCCTTAAGCGCTATACAGGTATATCAGTACATCTCTAGCATAAAAGGAGGGGGAAACTTGGCTATTGGTGGCTTTGTAAAAGGTGAGAGCACTTTCTCATCGCTTGATTACAAATATGCAGCGATGCTTTTTTCAGATAAGTTTGATGTTATTACTAGAGATGATGGAACACAAATTTTCAAACGATATGGATATGGGATCAAAGTGACGCTCCAGGTAACAGATGTGCAAGCAAATCTTGATATTAGTTTTGGCAGTATGGCTGCTTCTACCAAAATGGGTTTAGCTAAAATACAGTATCGGATTGACAGTTTTGGTGTTCCTGAAAACATTATTGAAAATTATGTGGACTTGGTCGGAGATTTTAATTTCGAGAGTTATCAAAAAATAATTACCTGCTCCAAAGCCATTAAGGACTTAATTGGAGATAATACTGATACAGTAAAGCTATTCCCGATTGACGTACTTACTCCTGTCACTATCTCACCCGATGAGGAAGATTCCCGCTCTTTTTATTTTGGTGCCGATTCAATCTCGGGTGGCCTAAATTTGCGAGATGCTGTTCTGAGAGCAAGGAATAGTAATTCTCACGCAGAAGATGAAGACATTATTTCTTTCATGTATCAGTACTTTGGGATAGATAATGCATACTCAACGCCAAACGAAACGCAGAAAAAAAGAGCTAAAGAATGGATTGAAGGTACATACAATAAAACACAGAGCACTGGGTTTAAAGATAAATGGGTATCAGTAGAACCTAATGTGGATGATAATGGCTACTTTGTATCATTGCGCCATCTTGGAGAAGAGTACCAACCGCACCAATTGCCTGTAGATTGGAGTACTCGTGCAAAAGCAGAATACTTCGATAGCATTTCAATAAGTTTTCAAAACTCGTCGGAAATTCAGGTTTCGGCAATCGCTGATGTATCAAGTGATTATAATTCTAAAACTATCATTTTCGATGCAATGATATATTGGAATATTTATGATGCTGAACCGAAAGGAAAAATTCTGGAGACTAGGTATGGAGTTGGGGTACGAATGAAAATGAAGGTTTCTGAAATGGAATTTGGTACTGATATTAATTTTGCTTCGGTGGGAGCATCCGCAGAACTAGGACTAGCAAACGTAGGATATGAAATACGAGCAATTGGAATTAATGACAAAAAAATTATTCAGGATTTGCCCAACCCGCAAGACCTCGATGAATCTACTATAAGTAATATTATTGATTCCTTTAAGAAGTTACTAAATAAAATAGGAAATAGTGATTTAGGGGATTTCAATCCACAGCCAATTGCTATAAAGATCAAGGATCAAACAGATGTAGATTCAACATTGGTTCATCAGTCAGTTACTTTTGCTTATCAAAAACTGTGTAAGAGAAAAAAACTCAAAAATATCTTGGCTGAAGCTAGAAAAAACAATCTTTTTATTGAAAAAGTGAAGGAAGTCTATGCTGACTTTGGTATTACCAAAGAAAATGATAAGCCTTCCTTTTCCCAAAAACGAGATGCACTTGAATGGTTTCGCATAGAATGATGATCATTAGACACTCTCCCATAAAGTGTGTAAATGTATTTTATAGGATCTAGCTTAAAACTGGATCCTATTTTCATATATTAAAGTTACCCCCAATAATCGGACAGCATATTTTGCAGAATATAAAAACACGAAGAAAATTTTCCGCCGATTTTAAAGCCAAAGTGGCAATTGATGCCATTAAGGAGATTCAAACTTTACCGGAGCTGAGCCAGAAATACGAAATCTCCGTTCAGCAAATTAAAAACTGGAAAAAGGAATTTCTTTCAGGGGCTTCTTCCGTTTTCGAAAAGGAAAGTAAGGCCTCAAAGTTGGATGCATCCCATGAAAGTGAAAAGCAGCAGCTCTATTCCAAAATATGACAACTTCAAGTTCAGGTCGATTTTTTAAAAGAAGCCTCTGAAGTAAAGAACAGGAATCAAAGAAAAGTCCTGATCAATGAGGAGCATGCTTCCCTGAGCATTTCAGAAAAGTGTGAATTATTAGACATCTCCCGATCAACTTATTAATACAAGCCTAAGGGCGAGACCTCATTGAATCTTGAACTCATGCGACAGATAGATGAAGAATACACCAGAAAGCCTTTCAAAGGAGTCCCTTCCATGACCTCCTATCTGATAAATGACCTTGGATATTCAGTAAATAAAAAGAGAATAGAACGATTATATAAAGTCATGGGCTTAAAGGCCGTGGCTACCGGACCGCACACTTCAAAACCTAATAAAGAGCATTATATCTACCCCTATTTACTTAAGGGGATGAAAATTGAAGAAGTTAATCAGGTTTGGGAGACTGATATCACCTACATTCCAATGGCTAAGGGCTTTATGTATTTAATGGAAGTAATAGATGTTTATAGCAGATATGTTGTGGGCTGGTCGGTATCAAATACTATGGATGCGGACTGGTGCATGGAAACCATCAAAGAGTGTGTTAACACTCATGGAGTACCACAAATCGTAAATACTGACCAGGGGGCTCAGTTTACCAGTCATGAATTCACTGGGTATTTAAAATTAAAGGATATCAAAATAAGTACGGATGGAAAGGGACGGGCTTTGGATAATATTTTTGTAGAAAGGCTTTGGAGGACGGTAAAATATGAAGATATTTACCTAAATGCCTATGACACCGGGCTTGATCTTCAGATTGGATTAATCGAATATTTTAATTATTACAATCAACGGAGAAGACATAGCTCTATCGGAGAGCTTCGTCCTGCAGACGTATATGAAAAGCAGCAATGCCCGACAACATCAGACGCAAAGGTAATTCCTTGTGCTGAGCAGTGTCAAGGGCAAGCAAGTGGGGCTGCCGCAGGCGCAACACAGCCCCACCCTTGACATTACTCATCAAAGGAATTGAAAGGGCCTCAGATGTTTCAGGCAAAAGAAATAATAATTTAAAACAGCGCGATCAGTTGTTCAGGATTCGGGGGGGAGCTTTACACAGATAATAAAACGCGCCTTACTCGGACCATTGTTCTGAAATTAAGGAGACTCAAATAACAAATAGGTTAGACCATGAATACATTTATTTTTCAATCACTACCTCAGAGATATGACCTGAGAGAAAAGTTAATACCTGGA
This sequence comes from Persicobacter diffluens, assembly GCF_036244895.1. Classification (NCBI taxonomy): domain Bacteria; kingdom Pseudomonadati; phylum Bacteroidota; class Cytophagia; order Cytophagales; family Persicobacteraceae; genus Persicobacter; species Persicobacter diffluens. Next base: position 82,159 of record NZ_BQKE01000007.1, on the reverse strand, counting down.
GAAAAAGACACTTGGTATGCAACTCGATACAGGAATAAAATGAAACCTGGTGACTTAGTCTATTTCTGGATGGGAGGAGATGACATGTTCCATGGCTTATATGGTTGGGGGGAAATAACTTCAGCACCATATATAAGGGAAGAGTGGGATAGTTATGGAGTTGATATCGTTTACAGATCAAAATTTGAGAAGCCAATTACCAAGAGTAAAATCCTGAAATATTCTAACCTTTCAAATCTACTTCTATTTCGTGCTCCACAAGCATCTAATTTCTTGGTGGAACCCTCTGAGGCTAAAAGTATGATTAGACTAATTGAAAAGTTCGGAGAAGAATCACCTAAAAACTTATAGGTTATGAAAGATTCTAAAACTTTTCTAGAGCTTGTTAAAACACCATTAAGTTTTATGGTCTTCTATCTTATAATAGTTGAGTCATTTTTCGGTTTTCTCATTGCCAATAATAAAAATAATGATGAAAGATTAATTCTTATATATACCGCAATTATTTTTTTTGGTTTATCATTTATCGCAATAATAGCTTTGGCTATTTTCAAACCAGAAGCCCTTTCTGGAAATAAGAAATGGACTGAAAGGTTCGCTCATAAATTGATTACAGATATTTACGATGGCTTAGACGGATATCTTTCCAACCTTCCTAATAGACGAGAATATAACGAAGCTTGGCTAACCACATCTGATGTACTGAAAAACACATATGTTGAGGATAAAGAATTTGTGAAATTCTGTGAAACCATGAGCAAAGAACTTGATAAAAAAACAAAAATCCGTGAAAGGTGGCAAAATGAAAATTAGAAACTAAGCATGTCGAGTAAGCCAGGGGACTTTCACCCCCCTGACTTCTCACAGAACCGTACGTGAACCTCTCAATTCATACGGTTCTTGTCATGAAAAGCGCTTCAAGAAACTTAGGAGGTCCGATTCTCCTAAATGGATAACATAACGTCTTTACAAATTACCTTCGACGCCGAAACTCCCAGGGAGCAATTGCTTCCTCAACCCAAAGGCCTTTCTTTTCACTCTTAGCCTGCTCATGCAGATCGGCAAGCAACTGGTCTTCAGGGGTGTATCGCTTATAATGCCAGGCTAATCCTTCACCCACTAGCCAGGCATTAACATAAACACCTTCGGTGTAAACATCCCGGCATCTCCGTCAACCCCTCTAATTCCCAGCCAGGCTCTATCGCCCCAAACTTATTCGGAGAAATTTTGTGGTAAAAGGGAAGAAATATTTTCCTCAGGAGTCGATCGGATATTTTCAAGGGTATGCTTGAGCCACTTGTAGGGGTTCACCTCATTCAACTTACAGGTTGCAAAAAAGGAATAGAATACTGCAGCCCAGTGGCCTCCGTTTTCGGAGTGTAACCACCAACGAAAACGATACCACCTTCTAATTGAAAAGGGTACCACTTCACCAATCTAATTCAAAATTGAATTAGATTACAAAATGGTATCTATGAATACAAAACAAGAAATCCTGCTAAGGAAATACAGGGATCATCAAAGCCAGCGCACTATTGTAAAGGAATTGAAGGTTGGTAGAAGGACCGTAAGAAAATATCTTCAGGAATTTGAAGAGTTACGGCCTCAACACAATGATTTTCAAAGTGCCCTGAGAGCGAGTTTGGCAATACATCCAAAGTATGACTCCTCCAATCGAACTAATTCGAAGCTGACAGATAAGGTCATCGCAAGAATTGAATCTCTATTGGAAGAAAATGATCGCCGGCAAGGTTTGGGTTTAAAAAAGCAGCTTTTAAAGGCGGTTGATATTCATGAATGCCTGGAATCTGAGGGCTATTCCATTAGCTATTCAAGTGTATGCGCATACTTGCAAAAGAAAAAGGCAAATAGAAGGAATGAGGCATATATCCGACAGCAAATTTCAGCTGGAAGCATGACGGAGTTCGATTGGGGAGAGATAAAATTAGAAATAGATGGAAAGCTGCGTGTAATACAGATGGCAGTCTTCACATCTGGCTTTAGTAACCATCGATTCGCCTACCTGTTTAACCGGCAGGATAGTATTGCATTTCAGGAGGCTCATGTCCGTTATTTTGCAAATGTAGAGGGTGTTTATCGTGAGGTGGTTTACGATAATATGCGTGTAGCAGTTAAGTCATTCATCAGTAAAACAGAGAAGGAACCCTCCGAAGCACTCGTTAATTTAAAAGCACATTATGGTTTCAGTCATCGATTTTGTAATGTTCGAAAGGGGAATGAAAAAGGTAAAGTAGAACGAAGTGTAGAGTATGTTCGCCGGAAATCATTTGCGGGAAAAATATCTTTTAAATCACTGGAAGAGGCTAATGAATACCTTCAGGTAGAATTAGATAAAATTAATAATAGAAGACTAACGGAGAAAGAAGAATCAGCCAAAGAGTTATTGGAATTGGAACGAGATTACCTACTTGATCACTCCGGTGGATTTCACTGTTTTGAACGAGAGGAGGTACGTGTAGATAAGTATGCCACAGTGTGCTACAAGACAAACAGATATTCTGTCCCAGATCATCTTGTAGGTAAATTTATTACGCTTGAAGTTACTTAAAACATGATTAAGGCTTTCTACCAAGAGGAGTTGGTCGCGAGTCATTCTCGGGTATTTGGCACCCATCAGTGGGCAATATCACTCCATCATTACCTACCCACATTGGCAATGAAACCCGGAGCGTTAGCAAAAAGTGTGGCATTGGATTCAGACCCATTTTTAAAGGGGCTTTTTGATGATCATTTTAGCACGAATCCAAGATCATTTATCGAGATGCTGGCCTTTTGCCAGAAAGAAGGAATTGACCACCAACGGCTGGTTTTATGTGTGGATCAAATAAAGCGGAAGCAACCAACGGCGTCCATTACCTGGGAATTAATCAGAGTTTTACTAGGCAATAAGGAAAAAGAAACTCCGGTGATTAATATTAATTCGACCATTCTGCATCATGCTCAACAAACCATATCACAGGCCTCTAAATTACTGAAGGGATGAGAAAGTCAGATAAAGAACGAATCATTGAACTCAGCAGGGAATTGAGGCTTCCGGCACTGAGGAATAATTTTACCACATTAGCTGCCGAAGCAGCCGAAAACAATCTGGACTATGAGGACTACCTGTTAGCTATTTTAGAAAAAGAGTTCATCAATAGAAATGAAAATAGAAAGAAAAATATTATCCGAAGAGCGGGTTTTCCTTCAAAGAGCTATCTTTCGCTGTTGGAACGTACTTTTCTTCCCAAGGCGGCCCAAAAAAAGCTACCGGTTCTTGAACGACTGGAATTTATCGACCAGGGACAAAATATCATCATGGCAGGCAATCCAGGGACAGGTAAAACGCATATCGCTATTGGGCTGGGACTGAAAGCTTGTGAAATGGGCTATTCCGTTTATTTCACCACCATCCATGCTTTACTAACCCTCCTACGGGAATCGCACTCTCAGAAGGCGCTAAGGCAGATCGAAGCCAGATTTGAGAAATACGATTTGGTAATTTGCGATGAAGTAGGTTATGTCTCCTTTGATAAGGCCGGTGCGGAACTCTTATTCAATCATTTATCCCTCAGGGCTGGCAGGAAATCAACGATCATCACCACCAATCTGGACTTTGAGAGATGGCATGAAATATTCCTTGACCCGGTCTTAACAGCAGCCCTGATTGACCGGTTGACTCACAAAGCTCATTTGATCAATATGGATGGGGAGTCTTATCGATTAAGAGAGACAATGAATCTTACACAACAGGCATAATTTATTGAAAACAACCATGGGCTTTTAGCCTATTTATTTTACTTTTAATGGTACCCTTTTCGGTTGGAAGGGTGGTACCCAGAGATATGCCCGAAAGTGGTGTTTGAGGGTTGAAAAATAGCGGCAAAATTGGTTGATTTAAACGCCAATAAAAAACAAGCCAAAAATTTGCCACCATGAGCGAAATTAATCAAATCCCACCGATTGCGGAAGCAACTCACGATCTATTAACAGAGACGATTCGGGCAGGAGCCAAAGAAATCATACGCCTTGCGGTTGAGGCGGAGTTGGAGGAGTATTTAAAGCAATTCCGCGACCTTAAAACTGCTGATGGAAAAGCCGCAGTAGTCCGAAATGGTCATTTGCCGGAACGAGAAGTTCAGACAGGTATTGGCCCGGTAACGGTCAGAGTTCCAAAGATTCGTTCCAAAACAGGAGCCCCGGTTTCTTTCCAATCGGTTCTGGTTCCGCCATATGTTCGAAAATCGAAATCACTGGAGGCTGCGATACCCTGGCTTTATCTCAAGGGTATTTCAACGGGGGAAATGAATGATGCTTTAGAAGCGCTCTTAGGCCCCGGAGCCAGCGGTTTGTCTTCCAGCACTATTTCCCGTTTAAAAACAGAATGGGGAAAGGAATACGATGTCTGGCGAAAAGCCTCTTTAGCGGACAAGAAGTGGGCTTACATTTGGGTTGATGGAATCTACAGTGGTCTAAGGAAGGAAGATGATAAACTTTGTGCACTGGTCGTTATTGGAGTTGACAGTCAGGGAAGGAAGCATTTTTTAGCGATTGAAGATGGGGTCAGAGAGTCAAAACAAAGCTGGAAAGAGGTATTACTCGAACTGAAACACCGCGGTATGAATGCGCCTAAATTAGCGATTGGTGATGGGGCGCTGGGCTTTTGGGCAGCATTGGAAGAAGAATTCCCTAAAACAAAGGCGCAACGCTGCTGGATGCATAAAACTGGCAATGTTTTGAATTGCTTACCCAAATCGGCTCAACAAAAGGCTAAGGACAAAATCCATCAAATATGGATGGCCGAAACCAAAGAAGAAGCAGATAAAGCATTTGACTTATTCATAGATACTTATGAGGCAAAGTATCCAAAAGCTGCAATTTGTTTACAAAAAGACCGTGATGAATTGCTAAATTTTTACGACTTTCCCGCTGAACATTGGCAAAGCATCCGAACCACCAATCCGATAGAGTCCTCTTTTGGGACGATCAGACATCGTACGAAGCGATCAAAGGGTTGTCTGGATCGGGACGGAATGCTCCATATGATATTCAAACTCGGCATGTGTGCGGAGAAAAACTGGAATCGAATACGGGGCTATAAAACCATTGAAAAAGTAATCAGAGAAGTTAAATTTAAAGACGGCGAAGAGATCAAACAGGCCGCTTAACTTCGACCTCCTGAACACCACTTTTGGGCATAGCTCACGTTGTGAGGCCTACGGATACCACTTTTTTCTTTATTGATCGGCAATTTGAGCTTATGCTTCAGGAATAGAAAAATGCTATTTCCCGTGCGCTTAGCTGCTTTCTTGCTTTTCAGATAGATGCTAAAGTCATCTGCATACCGAACATAGCGATGCCCTCTCTTCTCCAGTTCTTTATCCAATTCATTGAGTAAAATGTTGGAGAGTAATGGGCTGAGTGGTCCGCCTTGAGGTACGCCTTTTCGTCTACGGATCAATTTTCCGTTGATTTGGATGGGCGCTCTCAGATAGCGTTTGAGTAGTAGGAGAAATTGTGGACATTTCACCTTAGCATGGATTAACTCCAATAAAAGGGCGTGATCTACCTCATCAAAGAAGCTTTTCAGGTCAATATCTACGATATCCTGATAGCCATCATTGATGTTGGCGAGTGCTTGAATCACTGCCTGATGTGCACTTTTGTTGGGTCGAAAGCCATAACTGTGCGTTTGGAATTCGGCTTCGAAAATGGGATTCAACACCTGACACATGGCTTGCTGAATCAGTCGATCCTGCACGGTCGGGATGCCCAATAATCGTGTTTTACCGTTGGATTTTGGGATCTCCACTCCCTTAATTGGTTGAGGAGTATATTTTCCTTCTTCCAAAAAAGACTTGGTAATTGCCCACGTATCCGTCAGGTGAGAGAGTAGATCGTCCACTTTCATGTGGTCAACTCCTCCAGCACCTTTGTTACGTACCACTTGTTGATACGCATCTCGCATGTTTTGTCTTTCGGTTAATGCTTTAATCATATAACAAAATTCACTTAGTCTCGCTTAAACAAGGGCTAATCTTTGGCTGAGACACTACCCATTTGCCGCTGACCTCCCTCGTTCATTAGAGACGATTAACATTCAGCCCTTCCCCTTTCGGGTACTATGGCTTCTGCTGACTTCTCCATCAGTCATCTAGTGACAATAGAGATCTCCCCAGGTAAGAGCATATTCTTTCCCTCGATTCCTGCCACATCTACTTACATTGCACTCACTCTCGTGTTTTGGACTTCACAAAGATGTGCTTGCTTATCCGGCGCCGTAAGCCTCATATGTGGTTCCAGCACTTCGTGCGGTCCTTTCGAACTCCCGTTCTCAGGAATGTCAGTACCGAGTTTTGCAGTCTCGCTTCCTTCAGTGCATACCTCACGGTAAACCACCTTGCGACTTGCTAATGCTTCGAGACGTTACTCCCGCGCATAAGGGACTTGCACCCTCTAGAATAATATTCTATATTCGAATAGAATAATGATGCCCATGCTGGGCACACACAATGTATAAATTTCACAGCCGAGATAGCAGAAAATTTGAAGTGTGTAGCCCGCATAAATTTTGTAACGGTTTGATAGGAAAGTGCCACGCAATCGGCTACGCAATTTATACTAATCGTTGGCAATAATTCTGATAACCAAATAATAATACATAATGAAACCTTTGTTATTTTTAAATCTAGTCTTGATTACGATATTAAGTACATCATGCAACCAATCCTCAAAGAAAGAAGCAAAATCAGAATCTGACAATTATGCAGCCTACACCATGTATTATAATGGAGACATAATAACCATGGAAGGAGAAAGCCCACTATATGTTGAGGCTGTGGTAGAATCTAACGGAGAGATTGTTTTTGTTGGTGATTTAAAAGAAGCTGAAAATCAATTTAAAAATGCCGTTAAACATGATTTAAAAGGTGCAACCTTGCTTCCTGCTTTTTTAGATGGGCATGGACATGTTTTCAATGTAGGATTAGTATCGATGTTTGCTAATATTCTATCACCCCCTGACGGCCCAGGAGCTGATATTTCCAGCGTAATTAACTCGCTTAACGAGTTTAATAAAACAGAAGATGGTAAATGGGCTTTAAACAAATTTGGATGGATTGTAGGTAATGGTTACGATGATTCACAACTAAAAGAAAAAGACCATCCAAACGCCACAGACCTTGATAAAGTAAGTACAAAGCATCCTGTACTAATAATTCACCAGTCAGGTCATTTAGGCGTTATAAATTCCAAGGCATTAGAGATGATGGGCTGGACTTCAGCAAACACACCCGATCCAAAAGAGGGTAAATTAAGACGCAATGAAGACGGTACACCAAATGGCGTAATGGAAGAAAATGCTTTTTTCACGGTTCTCGTTAAAATTTTTGAAAAAGCAGATGCAGAGGTCAATACAAAAGCGGTTAAATTGGGGCAAGAACAGTATGCCCAAAATGGTTACTTGACAGCTCAAGAGGGGCGTTCTACACCTGATCAGGTCAAGGCTTTAATGACTGCTGCTCAAAATAGTGAAATTTATATCGATATTGTTTCTTACCCAGACATGCGTATTAATGGGGCTTATGATTTGTTCGATACTGATTTTTATAATGCTGACCGTTCGTATAACAACGGTTTTAAATTAGGAGGTGTAAAACTTACGCTTGATGGCTCACCACAAGGTAAAACAGCTTGGTTGACCCAGCATTATCATACACCACCTGCTGGAAAACCGGCAGATTATAAAGGTTTTGCTATTATGAGCGACAGTTTGGCCAACCAATATGTTGAAGATGCATTTAAAAATAGATGGCAGTTATTGTGTCATACCAATGGCGATGCAGCCATTGACCAATATCTAACTGCAATAGATAAGGCTCAAGAAAAATACAATTACGATGATCACCGAACTGTAATTATTCATGGGCAAACAATTAGAAAAGATCAGATTGAAAGAGCAGCATCTCTTAATGTTGATGCTTCACTGTTCCCTATGCATACTTATTACTGGGGAGATTGGCATGTTGAGTCCGTTTTGGGTCACCCTAGAGCAGATTATATTTCGCCTTGTGTAGACGCCATAGCTGCAGGCTTAAATATTACTTCTCACCATGACGCCCCTGTCACATTTCCAAACTCAATGAGAGTCTTAGATGCAACAGTTAATAGGGTTACCAGAAGTGGTGTTATTTTAGGGCCTGATCAAAGGCTCAGTGCTTATCAAGGGTTAAAAACACTAACCTCTTGGGCAGCACATCAATATTTTGAAGAAACAACCAAGGGAACTCTTACCAAAGGAAAATATGCTGATTTCGTGATTCTAAATAAAAACCCAATAAAAATTGACCCTTTGCATATACATGAAATAAAAATATTAGAGTCTATACATAGAGGTAATACAGTTTATAGATTAGAAAACAATAAAACTGTTGATCAACAAATTACTGGTGGCTGGAAAAATATTAAAATCAACCAAGAGGTTAAAGATGCTGCCAGCTTTGGCATTTTAGAAAGCAATTTGGATTCTAAACTAAAAAAGATAGTTAGTTCCAAACAACAACTGGTAAACGGCATAAATTACGATTTGACTTTTGAATTGGAAAATGGAGAAATTTGGAATGGCATTGTTTATAAAACACGAGATGGTGAATATTCGATAGGGAAAGAATTTAAACGTAAAAAATAAAAAACTATTGCCAATCGACTAGACGGCCGTGAGCCATAAGCCCACGGTGCGCCTGTCACACCACCGTACGTACGGGTCTCGTATACGGCGGTTTGTTAATTTTCAGTACATCTTCTGTATAGATTAAGCATAGATTCATATCCACGGATTTGCAATCGCTTCACTGTGATGGTCGTTCCAAGTATAGGACTACAGGCCACAGCCCATCCTCCCATTCTTGTACGACTCCATGCATAGGCTTGCCCTTGGGCGATACCCAGACGGATCAGATTCTTCCTTTTCCGCTCAGGCTTCTTCCAATGGTGCCATATGCAATAGCGGAGGCGATTCCTGATCCACTCGTCCACCTTTTTGATCTTAGCTTGAATACTGGCGAGTTTGAAATAGTTCACCCAACCACGCTGGATAGACTTCAGGCGTGTAATGCGTTCATCGAAGCTCATCGGAATGGTTTTTCGAGTGACCGCTTTAAGTGATGCCTTCAGTCGATCCCAAGCCTTTTGATCTACCACTAGCTGGTATTTACCTCGTTCCCCTTTCTTGTAGGTCGGGACGAATCCATAACCTAGCAATTTGAAGTTGTGAGGCCTACGGATACCACTTTTTTCTTTATTGATCGGCAATTTGAGCTTATGCTTCAGGAATAGAAAAATGCTATTTCCCGTGCGCTTAGCTGCTTTCTTGCTTTTCAGATAGATGCTAAAGTCATCTGCATACCGAACATAGCGATGCCCTCTCTTCTCCAGTTCTTTATCCAATTCATTGAGTAAAATGTTGGAGAGTAATGGGCTGAGTGGTCCGCCTTGAGGTACGCCTTTTCGTCTACGGATCAATTTTCCGTTGATTTGGATGGGCGCTCTCAGATAGCGTTTGAGTAGTAGGAGAAATTGTGGACATTTCACCTTAGCATGGATTAACTCCAATAAAAGGGCGTGATCTACCTCATCAAAGAAGCTTTTCAGGTCAATATCTACGATATCCTGATAGCCATCATTGATGTTGGCGAGTGCTTGAATCACTGCCTGATGTGCACTTTTGTTGGGTCGAAAGCCATAACTGTGCGTTTGGAATTCGGCTTCGAAAATGGGATTCAACACCTGACACATGGCTTGCTGAATCAGTCGATCCTGCACGGTCGGGATGCCCAATAATCGTGTTTTACCGTTGGATTTTGGGATCTCCACTCCCTTAATTGGTTGAGGAGTATATTTTCCTTCTTCCAAAAAAGACTTGGTAATTGCCCACGTATCCGTCAGGTGAGAGAGTAGATCGTCCACTTTCATGTGGTCAACTCCTCCAGCACCTTTGTTACGTACCACTTGTTGATACGCATCTCGCATGTTTTGTCTTTCGGTTAATGCTTTAATCATATAACAAAATTCACTTAGTCTCGCTTAAACAAGGGCTAATCTTTGGCTGAGACACTACCCATTTGCCGCTGACCTCCCTCGTTCATTAGAGACGATTAACATTCAGCCCTTCCCCTTTCGGGTACTATGGCTTCTGCTGACTTCTCCATCAGTCATCTAGTGACAATAGAGATCTCCCCAGGTAAGAGCATATTCTTTCCCTCGATTCCTGCCACATCTACTTACATTGCACTCACTCTCGTGTTTTGGACTTCACAAAGATGTGCTTGCTTATCCGGCGCCGTAAGCCTCATATGTGGTTCCTGTTCGTCAGTACCGAGTTTTGCAGTCTCGCTTCCTTCAGTGCATACCTCACGGTAAACCACCTTGCGACTTGCTAATGCTTCGAGACGTTACTCCCGCGCATAAGGGACTTGCACCCTCTAGAATAATATTCTATATTCGAATAGAATAATGATGCCCATGCTGGGCACACACAATGTGTATAGTGCATAAGGGTTTCAGAGGTTTTCGAGCGGTATCACCCGCATCAATTTTGTGCAGTAACTTGATAGGTTTAAAGCCCGCAATCCCTTACGTCACCATACACTAAACGTTGTGCGTCATACTAAAAGAAACTTGTTGAACATCAAAATATGAGATTAATTATAATTTTTTCAATGCTTTTATGTGCTTACAATCTGAATGCACAAAACACCAAGTCAATAACTGCCGAGATAGATGAGTATCTGAATTCAGCTCATAAGGCTTACAAATTTAATGGTGTTGCACTGGTTTATCATAAAAATGAACTTCTATTAAACAAAGGTTACGGCTATAGCCAAATCGCTGAAAAGGTACCAAATTCTACAGAAACGAAATTTCCGATTCTTTCAATTACCAAGACAATTACAGCATCAATTATTCTGAAATTACAGGACGAAAAGAAACTATCGGTAAAAGACAAACTGAATAAATATTTTCCAGAATATCCGAATGGCTCAAAAATATCAATACATCATTTGATTACTCATTCAAGCGGAATTTACAATTATACAACAGATGTTGGGATTGAAGACTCAATATTGGTAAACAATCCTGTGTCTAAAGATTTTGTCGTCAATTATTTTAAAGACAAGCCATTGGGTTTTAAACCGGGCAAATACTACAGTTACAACAATTCGGGATATTTCCTTCTTGGTCTCATAATTGAGAAAGTAACTGGAAAACAGTATGAGACTGTTGTAAGAGAATATCTGTTCGAGCCGTTTAAAATGTCAAACTCTGGTTTTGACTTTAACGGATTGCCAAAAAACGAAAAGGCTCAAGGCTATCAGTTTTGGAATCAAAAGGAAACAATTTCTTACAAACACTACGACTCGACTTTTGCATATTCCGCTGGTTCTATTTATAGTACATCAAGTGATTTATTGCAATGGGCAAAAGTGGTTTCAAATAAGCAATTCTTAAAACCAAAAACTTGGGAATTGGCGTTTAAACCGAAAATTAGAAATTATGGATATGGGTGGGAAATCAGCAAGTATTTTGACAAAAAATACATTAAGCATTCTGGAGGTTACCCTGGTTTCATGTCTGAGCTGATTTATTATCCAAACGATGAACTAATCATTATTCTGTTGAACAATTATGGCACGTATGAGCAAAATGTATGGGCCATTGGAATGGGAATAACTTCGATAGTTTTGGGAATGCCGTATGATAAATGGACAATCAGGAATGACAACAAGGTAGAGGTCAGTAAAATGCAAAAGCACGTTGGACAATACAAAAGCGGAAAAGGTCGACTTGAAATCAAATTAGTTGATGACAACTTATTTTTGGCTTTACCAAATTCCCCTGATATGAGATTGCTACCTGAAAACGAGAATCAGTATTTTTTGGACAATTTCAACACAAGATTTGATTTTAATAATGGAAAATTAGTTCTTCACGAACACGGAAAGAACATAGAATACATAAAACAAAATTAAAAAAGTACGAACGCACAATCGACTAGACGGCCGTGAGCCATAAGCCCACGGGGCGCCTGTCACACCACCGTACGTACGGGTCTCGTATACGGCGGTTTGTTAATTTTCAGTACATCTTCTGTATAGATTAAGCATAGATTCATATCCACGGATTTGCAATCGCTTCACTGTGATGGTCGTTCCAAGTATAGGACTACAGGCCACAGCCCATCCTCCCATTCTTGTACGACTCCATGCATAGGCTTGCCCTTGGGCGATACCCAGACGGATCAGATTCTTCCTTTTCCGCTCAGGCTTCTTCCAATGGTGCCATATGCAATAGCGGAGGCGATTCCTGATCCACTCGTCCACCTTTTTGATCTTAGCTTGAATACTGGCGAGTTTGAAATAGTTCACCCAACCACGCTGGATAGACTTCAGGCGTGTAATGCGTTCATCGAAGCTCATCGGAATGGTTTTTCGAGTGACCGCTTTAAGTGATGCCTTCAGTCGATCCCAAGCCTTTTGATCTACCACTAGCTGGTATTTACCTCGTTCCCCTTTCTTGTAGGTCGGGACGAATCCATAACCTAGCAATTTGAAGTTGTGAGGCCTACGGATACCACTTTTTTCTTTATTGATCGGCAATTTGAGCTTATGCTTCAGGAATAGAAAAATGCTATTTCCCGTGCGCTTAGCTGCTTTCTTGCTTTTCAGATAGATGCTAAAGTCATCTGCATACCGAACATAGCGATGCCCTCTCTTCTCCAGTTCTTTATCCAATTCATTGAGTAAAATGTTGGAGAGTAATGGGCTGAGTGGTCCGCCTTGAGGTACGCCTTTTCGTCTACGGATCAATTTTCCGTTGATTTGGATGGGCGCTCTCAGATAGCGTTTGAGTAGTAGGAGAAATTGTGGACATTTCACCTTAGCATGGATTAACTCCAATAAAAGGGCGTGATCTACCTCATCAAAGAAGCTTTTCAGGTCAATATCTACGATATCCTGATAGCCATCATTGATGTTGGCGAGTGCTTGAATCACTGCCTGATGTGCACTTTTGTTGGGTCGAAAGCCATAACTGTGCGTTTGGAATTCGGCTTCGAAAATGGGATTCAACACCTGACACATGGCTTGCTGAATCAGTCGATCCTGCACGGTCGGGATGCCCAATAATCGTGTTTTACCGTTGGATTTTGGGATCTCCACTCCCTTAATTGGTTGAGGAGTATATTTTCCTTCTTCCAAAAAAGACTTGGTAATTGCCCACGTATCCGTCAGGTGAGAGAGTAGATCGTCCACTTTCATGTGGTCAACTCCTCCAGCACCTTTGTTACGTACCACTTGTTGATACGCATCTCGCATGTTTTGTCTTTCGGTTAATGCTTTAATCATATAACAAAATTCACTTAGTCTCGCTTAAACAAGGGCTAATCTTTGGCTGAGACACTACCCATTTGCCGCTGACCTCCCTCGTTCATTAGAGACGATTAACATTCAGCCCTTCCCCTTTCGGGTACTATGGCTTCTGCTGACTTCTCCATCAGTCATCTAGGGGTATGTTCCACATAACTGCAAATCCGGCATGAACCCCAAAAACCACCACATTTACCTCTAAAAATCACATTTCATAGACCAATGGTTCTGGCTCTTTATCTATGTTGAGTACAAAATCACCATATCTACGGATATGGTCGGTCATGTAGGGGATAAGGGATTGGAGTCTCGGTTCTGTAATAGAATTATTTTAGGATCGCAGCTCTTTGATGATTTGGGTAAGTTGCTGAGCATTTTGAGGCATGATATTTTTAGCGAACGGGGTGATGTAGCGGACACGTTTCTCTTGTTCGATTCATTTTAGAGCACAACTGTACATGATTAATGAACATTAAGATGCATCATTATGAATCATAAAAACACTTCATCAAAAGCGTCAATATGTATAAATTATTAGGTGATAATAACTTAAATGCTTACAGACCAAAAAATGAACCGGACCATCGCCTACATTCGCACATCCACCCAACTACAAGAGGTGGACAATCAAAAGTTACAGTTGCTCGAATATGCCAACCAGCAAAAGATCAATATCGATGAATTTTTGAGCATCCAAATTTCCTCCCGAAAGACCACCGTCCAAAGACGCATCGATGAGCTGACCCAAAAATTGGAGCCCTCAGACACGCTCATCGTGACCGAAATATCTCGGCTCGGTCGGAGCACCTCCGAAGTGATCCAGCTGATCAACAGCCTGCTCGAAAAAGGCATTCGACTCGTGGCCATCAAACAAGGCCTCGACCTGCGTCAACATGATATGAATTCCAAAATTACGGTTACCCTGTTTTCACTGCTCGCCGAACTCGAACGCGACCTGATCAGCATCCGAACCAAAGAAGCCCTAGCGATCAAAAAACAACAAGGCATCCGACTGGGTAAACCCAAAGGCACCCTTCAAAAAAGTAAGTTCGATAAAGACCTTGACCAAATCAAAGAACTACTCACCCTCGGCGTATCCATCCGAAAAATCGCCAGCATCCTCGGCTACACCAACCCCACGGGCATCGCCCGATATATCAAAACCCGCCAACTTATGGCACAAATCAAACCGAAATACTGACTAATAGGCTTTAATTTAATTGCATTATTATTAGTAGGGAGGCTTCATATGAGATCTGAATGTAAGTTTTACAGGGCTTATATATTGAGGAAGGATGACATTTGTGTCTTGAATTAATTATAAATTGGTAATAGGAGGATGATTTTTTAGCTGATTTTGTTAGAAAACCGCCCTGAGAGGCTCTCAGAAGGTTTCGTGCCGGATTTGCAAGGATGTGGAACATACCCCATAATTGGATCATTCGTACCACGGCGCTTTCGCAAAAAGTAGCCGATTATATTTTATCCGGGGAGAAAAGTGTGCCCTTTGAACTGAAATTTCTAAAGGACCTCAATAAGTCCACCTCCGAAAAGAAGGAGTCTAAACAGCCTGAGAAGACTGAAGCCAAACCTGAGCCGAAACCCAAAGCTCCGGTAAAACCAATAACTCCGAGGGCTCCAAAGAAAACCACCAAGACCGTAAGTCAACCAAAAAGCAATATTGAAGTGGAGTTGGTCCGCAATGAAAAGATCAAACGCCTGCAGTTGAAATTTACCCGCAAACCGAGTGAAGTGGATCGTGCGATTTTGAAGGATAATGGTTTCTCCTGGGCACCGAAGCAAAAGGTGTGGCAAATCCCCATCTCCTCCGGAAATGAGGAAAAGGTAAAGCAGGCAGTGGCACAAATGAGCTGCATTCTAAAAAAAAAGTCTGAGGGGAAGTCCAGCGGAAAGGTAAGGGGTAATACGCCAAAGACTCCCAAAAGGGCCACAAAAAAGCCAACTGGTTCTAAAAAGGCCAACGTCCAAATGATGAATTTATCCATCATTACCACGGACGAAAAGCGATTCCAGAACCGACAAAATGCCTTTTCAGAAGAGTCGGCCAACCGGATTGTAAAAGCTTATGAGGAAGGAAAATTTAATTGGGCCGCCTTCGATCCAATTGTAGTTTGGCGGGAAAAATCGACGCATCTTTATAAGGTGTTGTCCGGCCACAGTCGTTTTGCTGCTTTCAAAAAGCTCAGTAAAAAGGATGCTCAGTTCCAGCAGATCCCTGTCAAAATCTTTGCAGGTACGGAAGCTGAAGCCATTGATTTTGCCCTGAACTCCAACACCCTTTCTACAAAGGAAACGGACCTGGAACGTGCAGCCTATTATCAAAATAAGCGTATCAACTGTGGCTTGTCCGGACCATCCTGTGCCAGGCAGATAGAGGAAGAAATTCGGGAGAAGGAAGGGAAAAACGCCTCGACCATCCATAATCTGTCTTATCTCAATCCGAAGGGATGGATTGTACAGCAAATATTACAATTTGACGGCAAGGATAAGACCAGCTCGAATAATTTAAACACCATTGCCACATGGACGGGAGAAGCCCGTCGGAAGTTCCCAAAGCTAACGGATCAGCATGAAAATCAGATCGCAAAGTGGCTGTTGGAGAAAGGCTTTGGAAACAGGTCTGGGCAGTTCAGTGCCAAATCAAAGTTCTTCCAGTACCTCGACCGATTCTCCGATATGGGTAAATTTGATGCAGTGATAAATCTGGACCGGCAGGTAAGTAAAAGTCCCGCCGAGCAAGAATGGGAGGAGCAAAAAAGGGAATTGGAAAAGGTCCTCAAAGCGGCAGAAAAGGAATATCAGGAGAAATCCACCCGCTTTTATGCTGCAGTAAACAGCGATGATCCCACACGAAAAATCTCCAAAGCCAAGGCCGATGAACTCTCCAAACCCTATCTCGACAAGGTGGGGACCATCAAGCAGAAACTGGCGAAGCACCAAATGAAAAAAGCCGAAGCCAAACAAGCCGGCAGGAAGCAAACCGCTCTATTCGGCACCAAAAAGAAAGCCTCATGAGTATTCCCAAAAAGTATATCAAAGCCCTGCAAAACGCCAAAGACGAAACGGAGCGAATGATCATTATCGCATCCATGGAAGAACATCTGGGAGCATCACAGATAGAAGGTGTTCCGGAGCATTCCACCGACTGTGAAAATGCCACCGGACCAAAATGCGAATGTCAATGCGGTGGTAAATTTCATGGCTCCGGACTGGGTGATGCGGTAAGTTGTATCTGTGGTTGCGAGTGCGACCAGCACCAGGGGCATTCGATCAAACCGGAACAATACCGACAGCTCACGGGAGCCACAACACCAAAGGTGCAAACCGGCTTTGCTGGCTTCGGAAGTCTGGAAAGGGCAGAAGATCCTACACCCAAAATCAAATTGCCCGGGGAGATTGGAGAATGGTTGGGAGAATTTGCCCCTCATGAATCGGCCATTGTCATTCGGGGAGACAAAGGAGCAGGAAAAACCCGATTGGCTTTCCAATTAATGAACGGACTGGCCAGTCTTGGTAAAACCGTAGGTTTCTTTACGCTGGAGATGGATCCGGCGCATCCAGTGATTCGGAGCTATACAGAAAGCTATATTGCCCCAGAAAACCGGTCCAAAATTCAGTCTGCAGCAGAGGCTACCAAAGGCGTTACTTCCCTACATGAAGCTACCCAACATTTTGATGTAGTCGTGGTAGATTCTTGGAATAAGATTCCCAATGCCAAACAGCAAGACCTGAACGACCTGCGCAAACAGCACAAACAAATCATCTTCATCATGATCTTCCAATCCACCACAGGACGCCAAACCCGAGGCGGAAATATGGTGGAATTCGATTCTGACATGGTCATTCATGTGCATGAAGGCGGTCGGGCGATGTTTGAGAAGAATCGGTATTCGAATACGGATCGGGTCTTTAATGTTTTTGAGGAGCGGCTTGAGGGGGGAGAGGATGTTGAGGTGGTGGTGAGGTGAGGGATCCCAACCAGCCCTCTTGACTTATCCATGGAAACCTTCAAACCTTGAATCGAACGAAAAAATTTAACCACTAAAAACAGTTCACTACCACCTAATAAGGCTAAACCAAACCCGTATTTTTAGGTAATTAGTAACCTTATAATTCACAGTGATAAAAATTAAAACTCAATTTACTTTAAATTTAAAAGAGTTGTCTTCCAAGGTAAATTTCCCTAAGACAACGTCCAACTCTAACATTGAAGAAGGAATAAGATCTATTTCATTTTTATCAGGATAAAATCTTAATTCAGGATCAAGACTTGTTATTGAGTTTCCATTAGCAATCTCAGATCCTATATTACTTTTATCAGCAACATTACTAACAATAGAGAAGGAAGGAAAAAGAGTTGTATTAGATTTTTTGAGTGAACCATTATCAACTTCATATACTACTACTCCTAAATTCTTCTCATCCAGGCTATTGTAATCCATATAATGCAAGAGAAAATCCTTATCACCAACTTTTATAATTTTAAGATATTCCCAACCATCATCTGAACATGGAGTCATGAACTCTAAATAGGTATCACTTTGTGGGCTCTCCGCTACAGCATTTAGCCTTGTTTTTTGATTATCTTTTATACCCATTTCCGGGCAATCAAAATAATCACTCGGCAACTGGTAGTATAATTTTAAGACTCTTAACGATTCACTCTGGCATGAAAAGAGAGCTAGTAAAAAAGGTAATAATAGATATTTTTTCATTTTCATATTTTTTTAAAAGAAGCAATCCACCTCATTGGATAATTTTCAACGTCATTCCACTTCCATAAATTATCCTCTCCTTCTGAAGTTGTTTCGCCTTCACTTCCAAATTTCCATTCACTTTTGTTATATACCTCATATCCACCTCTAAATTTATTTTTTTTCCGCTTACTGAGATTAACTTTTCCATACGGGTCGTCAACTATTAAGCCTTCTTTAGTCACAGCCTGCAGGCGAACTATATGATTTTGAATGCTTAACATTACTCCACAACCTTCGGACATTTTGCTTTTAACCGTGCTATTCCACCATTCCTTTTTCATCGCTTTAGACTCCCCTAAAAGCAATTCATTTTCGACCCCCAGTTTCTTAGAGACAGCTCCCCACCCTCCTCGTGTTGTCCGAGCAGGATAATTATTCTCTTGTCTCACCTTTTCTAGAGCGTCTTCATATTGTAAGTCTGGATAAGGGTTAGAAACTCCTAAATATTGTAACACCATTGCTAAAGATGCAAAGTTACATATACCTCCCGATCCAGATTCCACCCTTTTTTTTCCACTTATAGCTTGACTATCCCTTTGATTCTCATACATTACTTTTTCTTGCAGAGTTAAATAATAACCTTGCCTTTCTTCATCATTTAATGAAGCGATCAACGGTCTTACCTCTGCAATCTCTTCTGGCGTTAATCGGTCTTTTTCAAAGTATGTATCAATTTGGTCAGCAGTACTACCCTGTGTCTTCTGGTTACCTAAGATTGAATCCAATGTTTTGATTTCCTTGTCATAGTTGGTATTAGAAACAAACCACGCCTCCAAACTACTCTTCATCTGGCCTAGCAGCTCCGGGCCTCCATTTCGAAGCTCTGAATCGGAAAGGCGATTCATGAGAGCGTAAGTGAAATTATCTCGGGTCATACGACCCAATTTGCTGAGTACTGCACCAACCAATTGAGGATTAAGCCCGACGTATGGTTTCATTGCATCAGCTAATGCAAGGATGTCAGAGCCGTAATTTGAAATATAAGTTTTGGCATTTTCAACAGGCTCCTTACGCATCTGTTCTTTGCGCTCTTCTTCGGCTTTTTGCTTTTCGAGTGCAACGCGTTTAGCTTCGGCCTCTTCCGCTTTTCGTTTTGCCTCGGCCGCTGCTTTCGCTTCCCGCTCCGCCTTCACCTGCGGATACTGCTCGATCCGCTGCTTCACATATTCCGCGGTGCAAGCAGATCCATTCAATTCGGCGAGCGTCTTGCTGGAAGCGCCGCCAATATTTCCATCCGAACTTGACCAATGCAATACTTGCTGCTGAAATTTATAGATCGCAGCAATGGTTGCTTTCAAATCTTTCTGATCCACAGCGGTCTCGACGGCCTCAGCCTTGGGTTTTTCATCAATTATTAGCCATTGACTCAGCCTTGTAATCCATTTTAAAGACATACTGACCATCAACTAATTGAAAGATACCAAATACTGTATCGTCATCAAACATTGGGTGAACACATAGAATTAGGTCTGTGGATGCCTTAGAAAATTTTAGATAATATGGAATGCTAGAGGAGTAGTTTGCTACAGTCCCAGATGCAGCACTTTGCTCAAGTATTACGTTATTGACATCAGCATATGATTCCTTAAAAAGATCTATATCGGATTTGATAATTTTATTTCCGTCTGCTTGAAAAACATTCAGTCCCCAATTCTTTTTTTCGTAATCCCCCTTTTCTATATTGTATAATAAATATTTAACTCCTTCAATCTGAACAAGATAAAGATATTCACGTTCTCCATCACCACAGACAGAAGGGGCTTGATATTCAAGATAATTGTCGGTTAAACTACCCTCAACAATACATTTTTTTCGTGTTTCATCAGAATCCTGAATGCCTACTATTTCGCAATTAAACACATCATTAAAATCGGGCATCAAAAGGTAATAATCTAGTATATTTTCAGGTGCGGTTGAGCAGCCCAAGAAAAATACAGAAATAATAACTAAAATATTTTTCATTTTACTTCATTTGTGCCTCAGGGTTTTCAATGAAGATTATCACCAAATGTAAGGTCATTTCCATTAAAGGTATACTGAGATGAATCACGAAATTTCATATCAATCATACCATTGGAATAATCATATAAGCTATCGTATACAGTGATATCTAATTTATTATCAATAACTCCACTTAACAAATACATTTCATCAAATTCCCCTCCTATTGTTAAAACATCAAGGACTTCTCCATTGGAGTTATGAAGAGCTAAAATAAACTGATAATTGACGGGATTCGCACCACTGACATGATAAATCAAGCCTACTACTTCCTTCGAAAATGCTAGTTTATAAGTACATATAAAGTAATCCAAATCATTGCCAAGGATTTTTTTAATTTTTTTTGATGATGTATATATTGACCCCTGAGGTAATTGCTTTAACTTCTTAATACTAAGATCCTTATATTCTTGATTAATCCATAAAGGGTATTTCGGATTTAAAAACCCAGTTAAATACTCTCTGAAATCTTCATTTCCTGCTTCAAAAATATAATTCGCTTCTGTCTCAGAATTTTCATCTCTTTTAGTACAAGAACATATTAATATAGAAGCAATTATAATAATATTTAAATATTTCATAATTTTTATTTGTTTTGACGAACTTGAGATAATGTATATTCTTTAGACTTATCGGGGCTTTTACCTACCAAGTCATACTTATCACCCAAGAGAAGTAAATTTTCTTGATTATAACCTCTAATTTCACCATATCTAGACCCTGGGTCAAAAAAACGATAAAAGACGGAATTATTTTTCACCACCTTTGCTATAATTACTATAAAGTGCTCAGTTGTTTTATCTGCATTCAAGGTTTTATACTTACCGTCATCAACACCTATCATCACGGGCTTCCCTGCTAACAGTTGTTTGTCAATGTATTTTACACCTAGTTCAGCTTGTTTATTAAGTAAAATATCTTGCTCATTTTGCTGTAATAAAGTTGGTAGCCTTGAACTTACGATATGATTCAAATCCCCTCCTTTTTGTTTAACCATTGCACAGGCAGCATCCCAACAACAGTAATTATTATCTTTGTCAATTCTCGCCTTTTCGGAGTCTTTAAGACCTCTACCTACACCGGTTACATTATCATTAAATTGAGAGATCCACTCACTATTTTCAAGAACAGGATCAATCGAAGTTGTTTCAATATCATGGCTCATATACTCTTTTATCAGCGTGAGTCTGGCCACCATATTTTTATAAGTGTTGGCTCCTGGAGAAACTTTTCCATCTGGGTTTGCCCCCAAACCAAACTGTTGATAACGTTCAATGGCTTGGTTTGTATTCGACAGCTGAGTAACGATTTCATCATCTGCCATTTTTTTAACACTCTTAGTTTCTTCGCTCTCAGTCAAATAACCTAATATTATAAGGTTCTTTTGAATGACTCGAACATCTCCAGCCTTGTTTACACCTCCTTTTCCAACACTCTCTCTGATTGGAGCATTAGGGTTGATATCATCACCTCGTTTCTTTTTTTGTTCTGTTGCGGTTTCATTTGAAATACCCAAAATCTTATTCAATAAAGCGATGTTTTGGGAATAATCCGCCGTACTCACAAACCACGCCTCCAAACTACTCTTCATCTGGCCTAGCAGCTCTGGACCTCCATTTCGAAGTTCGGTATCTGAAAGGCGATTCATGAGGGCGTAAGTGAAATTATCGCGGGTCATACGTCCTAACTTGCCGAGTACTGCACCAACCAATTGAGGATTAAGCCCGACGTATGGTTTCATCGCATCAGCTAATGCAAGGATGTCAGAACCGTAGTTTGAAATATAAGTTTTGGCATTCTCTACAGGCTCCTTACGCATCTGTTCTTTGCGCTCTTCTTCGGCTTTTTGCTTTTCGAGCGCAACGCGTTTAGCTTCGGCCTCTTCTGCTTTTCGTTTTGCCTCGGCCGCAGCTTTCGCTTCCCGATCCGCCTTCACCTGCGGATACTGCTCGATCCGCTGCTTCACATATTCCGCGGTGCAAGAAGTGCCATTCAATTCAGCAAGCGTCTTGCTGGAAGCGCCGCCTATATTTCCATCCGAACTTGACCAATGCAATACTTGCTGCTGAAATTTATAGATCGCGTCAATGGTTGCTTTCAAATCTTTCTGATCCACGGCGGTCTCGACGGCCTCGGCCTTGGCTTTTTCATCCGCATAAGCGGTAGGGGAAAGCAATCCTAATGCATGCAGACGCGCCTGAATCAATAGTACATCCGCTTTGTTATTGGCCGCACTTCCGCTTCCCACTCCGGCCGAGATGGTTGGAGTTGCCGCCTTTTTTGCGGCGCTTTCAGTGCCGGCTTTTTCTTCTGTTTTATCTTTGGAAATCTCCAGGCCCTTCACCCGACCTTCCAAAAAGGCAACCCGCTGATCAAAACGGTCATCCGATACTTTTAACCAACGACTGCGATTTTTCATTTCTTTGGTAAATCCCTCCAGATCGTTTTTCACCACATGCGGCTGTAAAAACTCCCGTGTATCTCTTTCATAATCTCCTCGGTAAGTCAAATCAAAAAGCATCTCCTTGATCATCGGATTAAGCTTTTCCCAATCCGTTGCCCCATATTTGGCGGTCACATCCGCCTTTGTCGCCATCCGCTTAGCATCAGCTTTCTTCTCTGCAAAAGCTAGTTGAAATAAGGCATTCTGTTGCGGATGACTAATGATCGGTAATTTAGCGGCATTTCCTTCCAGCCAGTTTTTTGCGCCAAGCCCTCGCAATCCAATGGCGGATTTCCATGGACTAATCGCGATTCCGGCCTGCTTGAATTCATTCTCTATCAAAGTACTCGTTCCTCTATGCCCAAGATCATAACCCCTCCCGATGGTCACCCCGGATTTTTTTCCCGGCCAATGCGCCTTTCTACTAAAATAGAGACTGTCAGGATTATCATCCCCCTCTACCAAATTGGTGAAATCGCCTACAGACTGATCTCCGATGAGCATTTTCATGTCCTCCGCTTTTTCCTCTTTCTTGCTTTTCGCCTGCGGCTCCTTCACTACCTCTGACAATTTCGGTGCTTCCTCCTCTCCCTGATCTTTTGCGGTGGTTTTGGGAATCTCAATGGTTGCCCCGGCATTAAAGCCTTCAATATTGCCCCACTGTTGTAAAGCATCGGCATTTTCAGCCTTGAGAGCCGAAACGGCTACCCCAAATTTGGCCGCAATCACTTCTAAACAGTCGCCAGCCTGTACTTCATAAGTATTCGGAGTCTGCTTTTCCTGCACCAATTCTTGAGCAACAGCCACTAAGTCCTCCCGACGCTCTTCCACAGGAGTAATAGGCGTATGCGGCAATTCCGGAATTTCAATCCCCTTCGCTTTCAGCACCTGCGCCCTGCTTTCCGGACTCCCCATATAAAAATCTTTAATCTCTTCCAATGGGTAGCGCTGATAATAGGCTGCATCTCGCTCGGCCAAAGGCACTTCAGCCCCGGCCTTATTGGGCTTCCCGCTTTTATGTGCAGCTAACTCAGCCCGAAAATCCTGCAGCTTCGCTTCTTCCGATTGCTGCATTTCCTGATAATCCTGAAAGGATTGCCTTTGAGGCTCCTGATTTTGACGGATTTGAGGACTATTATGAAGGACGTCTTGCTTGGTACTCATGTAAGGTTGAAGTAATTTTCATAAAGCTAATAAGAAATTAGCTTATTAGAGGAAGCCTGTGGTAGAGAATTTTACTTTTTTATAAAAATTTAAAAATCTTTAATTAAGGCGCAGGAGTGGTTAAAGCGCTACATATGTGATAAATATGAGCTTTCCATTTATATGAATTTTCCTAATAGGGACAATCAATTGATATCCCCCCCTTATTCACACCACAATCGATATTAAACCTGTTCCTAACCGACTAAAAAACCAGACTGGTTTTTTCGCATAAAACCGGATTGAAAACCAAGGGAAGAAATATGCTGGAATTTGACTCCTTTATGGTGATCCATGTTCATGAAGACGGCAGGGATATCTATGAGAAGAACCGGCATTCGAATACCGATGAGGCATTTAATGTGTTTGAGGAGGAGATTGAGGGAGGGAGAGAATGATGAGATGGTGGTGAGGTAAATTCCCTCCTGCCGATTTTTAGCGTAGCCCCTTAATCTAAGGAATGTAAACCATTTGAAGACAAAAACCGAACGCTTTTTGTAATGTACAGCGTGCTCGAACATGTGAAGGGCGCATGGAACTTTGAATCGTAACTACATCTATGACGAATGAACTGCTAATGCTAAAATCATGGATAATCAAATTGAAAGGTGGATTATTGGTGATCTCTGCTCCTCATTCGGCTTTGTGAATGTAAACGTCAGATCAATTATGTTTAAAATACTACTATATAAGTGGCCTGGTCTTTAACCGGAAATGGCAATTTTTTAGTTTGGGTGGTAACCGTCATAAAATCCAGTTTTATCATTTATAATGCTGTCAATTAGGGCTTTAGAAACATCATCCTGCTCTATTGTATTGGCAAGAAAACCCCACCCCTTGCTGTAACATAATAAAAAACCATAATTTTCATGGTAATAATAATTGGCCTCTTCATCATTGGCTTCTACCAAATCATAATAATATTTGAATACTTCATAATCTTTGTTGTGGATTTTAAAGGTTCTCTTAGATTTAATTGGACACTTATAATCAAAGAAGTAAAGTAAAGAATCGTTATCAAGAGGTTTCAAGAATGAATAAATCGTATCCTTTCGTTCTTCGCTGTTTGCCCCAATATAGATATGCCATATCGAATCATTTTTACTTATTTTTTTAAGGAATAAGGCATCTGACCTCAAATACTGATGGGTACTATATAGATTTTGTAAAACAATCCTTGTTTCTGATGTTTCTTTACGGTCACAACTGGAAAGCAAAATGGATATTGAAAATACTATTATTGCGTATATCGCCTTCATTATATTAGCGCCTATAATTTAACGACTTTTATGTCGCTTTTATTTGATTATCAATACAATTAACCTTATAATTATATTTAAAACAACATAAACGCCATATATGTCGCATTTATTCAGTGAAATAAAAAAGCGAAGAAAATCGCTTAAGATCACGCAGGAAAAGCTGGCACTTGTTATTGGTGTTAGCGTCAAAACCATTCAAAGAATAGAATCGGGAGATACTTCGGTAACCTTCAGCAACCTGCAGGCAACATGTGAGGCATTGGGGATGAAAATAACGATATCATGAGGAAGGCGAATGTTTTTAAGCAAGGGAAGTTTGTTGGCATTATTGAGGAAAGCCCAGGTGGTTACTTTTTCCGTTATGCGGAGGAATATCTAAAGGATAAAAACACAAAAGGCCTGATCCCTACAATGCCCAAAGATCAAAAGGTATACCACTCCAAAACGCTGTTCCCTCTTTTCAAAAACATGCTCACAGAGGGCATAAACAGAACCAAACAGGAAAATACCTACCAACTTAA
Source organism: Persicobacter diffluens (assembly GCF_036244895.1). Taxonomy (NCBI): domain Bacteria; kingdom Pseudomonadati; phylum Bacteroidota; class Cytophagia; order Cytophagales; family Persicobacteraceae; genus Persicobacter; species Persicobacter diffluens. Next base: position 56,530 of record NZ_BQKE01000007.1, on the reverse strand, counting down.
AAAGGGAGATGACTTCGGCTTATTATTAAAAATCTGTAAAGAGGATACCATCACCAAAATCACAATACATGAAGTTAGAGGTTAGAAGAGGAGGAATTCCATCTCCAATGTCCATCTCCGGAGTTCAGGAAAAGGAAAGCTTTGTATTGGACGGAAATGTGCTCAGGCCTAAAAATCCGGGGGAGCATTCTACACATATTCTGAAATTCCCTACCGGACACAGAGCGGGAAACGATACCCCGGCCAATGAGCACTTGACCATGAGTATTGCACGGGATATCATGAAAATCAATACCGCCGAAAGTCAATTAATCACCCTGGACGATGGGAGTGAAGCCTATGTGACCAAGCGATTCGACATCATTAAGGATGGGGTTAACCTGGAAATGTATGAGTTCAATATGTTCCTGGAGCATGATGACAAATATGCGGCCTCCTATGAAGAACTTGCCGACACCATTAAGTCATATTCCTGCCTGCCGGCAGTGGATCTGCTGGATTTTTACACTATCATTATCTTCAATTACCTGTTTTCCAACGGAGATGCGCACGCCAAAAACTTCGCCTTTTTAGGCGAAATAGGAGCATTGAGAATTTCCCCGATGTATGATGTGCTAAATACTAAAATACATGTAGACGACTCCTACCTGGCACTCGAGCTTTTCCGCGATGGTGAATACCCAAAAGCATTTGAAGCTAATGGCTTTTACACCGGTGCTGATTTCATCGAATTTGGTGAGCGTATCGGTCTTCCATCCAAAACTTGTAAAAAGGTGATCAATCAAATGTGCAAGCATGAAGAGAAAGTGAAAAAGGCGATCGCTTCTTCCTCAATGTCTGAAGCCTCAAAGGAAGCCTACCTTTCTATGTTTCTGAATCGTCAAAAATGTTTACTATCCTAAGCAGGCCGTCTGAATTTTAAAAATATCCGAACCTGCCTAATTGCAAGTTTTCTGTTTTTATAAGCACATCAAATAGCTAAACCAAATAAAAAGTAGTTCTGGAAAGCCTTTTCACACTACTGGATATATCAAAAAATTATAGGCCATTCTAAGGGAGAGTGTAACACGAGGAGAAAGGAGCATCATGTTATAATCTTCGTTTTGTACAATTCATTGCGAGGATATAGTTACCTATATGTTAAATAGAGTTTGAAAGTGCCACTATAATCGAATTTTAAAAAGGGCTTTTTCAATTGGAAGTTTGGTGCCTATTTGGTTAGAGATTACATGAATCTTTTCCAATGTGTTAGTAGCGAAAAAGGGTAGTCAGGCTCTTTTTTGTTTTTCAGGAAGATCCAATGGTTGTCTATCTCACTTGTAGAGCCAGGTACGGAGTATAGTTATTCTAAACCGGGTGACCCTAAATGAAAGAAGCAGTCACCCGGTTATTAAAAGTTTCAATTTTGCAATATCGGTCTTGGGTGTTGTATAAAAATTATACCTAAATTTTGGTTTGATACCTGTCTTTGTGTAATCATTTGTAAGATTGTTAAATCTAACATGAAGCATTGTTTCCCGTGGCCGTTAGGGGGGAACCCTTTTTGATGTCATTAGTATTTTGCGCTTCATCTTGCTTCTCTTTTAAGAGAAGAGGGTTCGTTGGGCTATTATATTTAGTCTTTATAAAACTTACTAATTCTTTGCCTACCAATTGTCGCGCTGATGAACAGTGTCGAATAAACACCTCCTCTGCGTTGTTTCCATTTTCATCAACCAGTAAAAATACCTCGTGACTAGACGGTTTAACCTCTATACAGAAAACAGTTTTGTTGTCTTGGAACCTAATGTGGTCATAACTCAAAAGCGAACCAAAGGCTTCTCCAAAAAACTTTTTAATGAGATTATCAAAGTTAATACCATATCCGTCTAAATTCTTTTTACCGCTTTTTATTCCGTTGAAATCCTCTTCAATTCCTCTGATAGTCTTGTCGTCATTGACTCCAATTAATAACATCCCGCCATCTGTATTAGCAAAAGCACACAAATTTTTAAACGCAGAGTGTAGTATTCTTTTTTCTGCGGTTTTCCCACTAATTTCATCTATTCTTTTATCAATCCCACTACTACAGTTTCCTTTTTGTTTTTGCTTGTGCAATCCTTCTAGGGTTTTTAAGTCATCCTCTGATGGATGTGGTATCAACAAAGAGGCTTTAAATTCCATCCTTTGGTTTTCATCATTCTTAATTAGCGCTTTTAATTTAGAAATTTTGGCATCGTTGATTTTTTTCTGCTCATCTTCTTTTTCCTCTTTTAACGATAACACTCCTTTTGATAAATACTTGTAAAGAATAGTTAGGTTTGTGTTGATGAAATTCTCGTTCTCTATTTTGACTTCTGACACCATAATATTGTTTGAAAGTATCACCTTAGCGATAGAAAGAAGTGTGCTATCTCCTTTTTTTTCTAAGGAATACGAATACTCGATTAGGAACTTTATACTTTCTTGGTCTGTTTTTCCAAATTTAGAAAATAAATTAACTAATTCGATTACAATGTTGGCGTCTGGAAATTGAGATAATGTTTCTTTATTTATTGATTCGCGTAATTTTCTGGCTTCTGCAATTATTGTATTTAAAGAATCTTTATGTCGTTTATCTATTGCAAATTTAATTTGAAGTATAAAAGTAAAATATTGTATATATATATTTACTAAATAACTCCTTCCATTATTTGTTTTAGAGTAGAATAGCTTGGATATTTCGAAAGTTGAAAGTTTTTCTTCAATTGAGGATTGAAATAAAGCACTTTGTTCAAAATACCTAGCTTTTAAAAGAGCTATTTTATTGTCATCTTCATTTTTAATATTTACTTCATCGAAATTCACATCAAAATCCTCATAATTGTAATACGTATAGTCGTAATACATTTTTTGAATTTTTTTATTATTTAGTAGTGATAATGATAGCTTGTTGTCGCTACTATACTCAATTACTTCGACTTCAATGCTTTGTTTTATATAAAAATATTGATCCAATAGACTTTCATCCCACACAAAATTGAATATATTTTTTATATGTAGTAAACCGTCTCCGTATTTTGTTGAGACAAATATTCCGTATTTCTCAATAAATTTGACCTCTCCTGCTATTTTATCCCCTATTTTTAGTGAGTTTAAAATATGATCATTAAAAAAGTAGTTGTTGTCTTCTTCGTCTATGTGTTCTCCTATAAAATAGTTGAAATAGACGTCATAAATCACACACTTAATGTTAGTGTCAATATCACAATCACCTATCTTTTTACGTTTTAGCTTTCTGTTTTTTATTTTGTTAGTTGGAATAAATCCTTTTATTCCATTGTATTCTGCGTCAAAACCAGCTGAGCTTTTCTTCGTTAACTTAACCTTGATTATTTGATTTACACTAATTATATCGTTTAGTGAGTTTGCTATTTTACTTTGAATGTTTTCAATCTCGATTAGATTAATATTCAATTTATCTTTTTTCCATTCTAAACAATAGCTATGATCATTTTGAATATTATCAAGATAGTAGTTAGAGGCGAATAAACACCTTTTTTTTCCTGAGATGTTTTTGTCTAGAAGCCCAAAATGCCCTACTAAAGAACTTAATATGATGTTGGCTTCCTCTACTCTGCCTAGTTTAGTGTTTATCAGATATTCGATGTATTCTAGATTGATGGCTGTTTGTATGATCTGCACTTCTATTTTATCTAAAGAAGTATTCAATAAACTAAAATCTATTTTATCTTTTCTTCCTAGAACAATTCTTTTCTTATAGCCAACAACTTTAGCTAATAAATTTAGAACGTATATATCGTCTTCGTCAAAGTTATAATCTTTGAATATCTTTCTAATATAGTTAATCAGTATGCCTAGATCTAATAAATCGACGTCAATAAACCCTATATAATGAACAACTACTTTAAAGTCCTTTTTGTGCAATTCATTATAATCATTTTCTGTCAAAAAACTGTGCGAAGCTATTTTCTCTAAGGCGATTTTAATATTTTTATATTTATTAAATGCGGTTTTTGCTTTTATCTTTGCCTCTTTTCGGTGTGTTGATTTAGGAAAGGCTTTAAGAATACCCTTTTCAATAATCCAATCCTCTATTTTAATAATTCCTTCTACAATATTTAGACAATCCTTATATCTTTTTATTGAAATCAAATTTTTAAAAATGGCAGGAAGTATCTTTTCAACATAGGTAAAAATGTAAAATGATTCTTTATTTTTATATTGCTTGATGCATTTATTAAGGTCCTGTTCATTTATTTCATGAATAGCTTCTTTATTAATAACCTTGGTAAAGTATCTATTAATAAACAAATCATCTTTTTGGATGATATTTTTTATTTCTTCAAAAAATGGGTCATTTGATTTTAACTGATGTAGTTTAACGTGACCACTAATGTTAGTAACTTCGCATTTTACTGTTTTTATTTTTTCTATTATCTCCTCTTGCCCGTTTATAGCAAACACTTCAAAATTACCCCCATGCTCATCACTCAGTTTTAGAAATGTTTTTTCTATCTCTTTAATTTGTTTTTTAAATATTCCCTCAACCTTAAAATCGTAAATTTTCTTTTGTTCATAATGCGGATGATTGTTGTCTATGTTTCTTAAAACAACGCTTCCGTCACGTAGGCTTCTCTCTACTTCGCATTTAAGTTTAGTTAGACCTTTTGTAATATGGAGTTGCCATTTTTTCTTTCTTACTTTTACGGCTTTACCTTTATAGTTAACGGTAATCGCTTGTATTTGCGTTTTGTTCCTTCCGTCCTCAATTACACTATTACAGTCTAGGATATCCAGAATGATAGGTTCACTTTTTATATTAATAAAACTGCTATTCTGATTTTTTCCTCGGCTAAAACTATATTCATTGCCTATTTCAATTCCAGCATAATGCATTAACTGGTATTTTGGCACGAAAAATTCAGTCCCTCGTTCTATATCAACAACCTTGTAACAATCCTCTTTATAATGTTGACACTCACAATCAATAAATCCTCTAAAAATCATCTACCCTAAAATAAAAAATAACACATTTAAATTTAATTTAAGAAACTTTGTTCATAAAATCTACAACTGTCTTATTTTATAGGGTAGACCTTCCCTACAGAACAGGGTGAAACGTAACACTTCGCCCACACATAAAACTCACTTAAATCCCTATCTGAAAGCAATTTACCTGCTATTTTCACTTAATTTTCAAATCTAGGATTTTATCGACTTTCAGTTTCGAAAATTCGGAAAAACACTCCTGATTAAATTCATATTAGCCATTGAAATTTACTTGTTGCCAGGAACATGCTGAGTTTTCTTTGCTTATTACTATTTTGGTTTCATATTCCTGTCTGGTGGTAGCATAGAGTGGTTGGCTTGAAAGCTCAAGGTTGTTCCACAGAATGATTGCATTTTGAATGATGATCCGGCAGTTGATTGCTATATCACGGTCTTCTTTAAATGATTGACGGTTTTGGCGGTCGTTATCAAAGGGGGGGGGAGTTCCACATAACTGCATATCGAGGTCCCACCCACATTCGTATCAAATGCAGCCATAAGTCTAAATTCACCCCAAAATGCCCACCTATTTTTAAAAACTATCTACCAAATAATATTTGCTGACGAAGTTGTTGTAATTATTGTACTTTTATAATCTTGATGACATTCTACGACTTCAAAGTCAGGCACATTTTTCAGCTCAGCAACTTGCCTTGTGGTAGATTGTTCCTTGGTCGAAACACGTGTATAGATCACTGCTTTCATACATTGATACTTATTATACTATACCCTACCCCTATCCAAAATCAGAATCCCATAACTTGCTGGTATTCTGATTTTTTTTGATCTTTACCGAATATCACTACGCTACCCGTTCAAATTTTTTCAAAATGAAGGCAATTTACATCCGAGTATCCACCGAAGGTCAGAACATCGCCATCCAAAAAGGAGAAGGCAAAGAGTTCATCGATAAGTGCTCCGGCACCATCCCGTTTTTTGAGCGGCCGGCCGTTAAGAAATTAACCCGGGCTATTGAAGCGGGTAAGATCTCAGAGTTGGAGGTTAGCCGTCTGGACCGTTTCGGCAGAAAAGCAGAGGATGTGAAGCAAGCGATCAATTGGTTTGGTCGCAGGAAGGTGCAGGTGATTATTAAAAACCAAGGCTTGGTATGTTTCAATGATCGCTGGTCTTTAACACCTGCTACCCGTATGATCATCGGGGTGTTGGCTGAGTTTGCGGAATTTGAGCGGGAGGTGATCAAAGAGAAGACCCTTGCGGGCATCGCCCTGGCAAAGGTGGAAGGAAAATTCAAAGGCAGGAAGCCCGGATCGAAAAATATACGGAAGCACCATCAGTACGATAGTGTGATGGCGCATTTGGAATCCGGTAAGTCGGTTACGGCAATTCACCGACTCACTGGTGTAAGTCGGGTGAGTATTGCGAAATGGAGAGATGAGAAATAGAATCCGGTTTTCGGCTAGATCCTGCAAAAATGGATTTTAAGATTTTTGGGTAGTCAATTTTTAATACAACATCCCAAAAGCCAAAGCAAAATAATGGAGCCCTCCCCATATTCAATATCATTTTTGACGTCAAAAGCATTCTCTAGACCCTGAATATGCTTTTGCTCCTTATTTCTGCCGCCAACTATATAAATATACTGAATATCCACCCAAAAGTCTGCCTGATCGGAAGCTCCTACTTATTGCTTGCCCTGCATTTGGTTCACAAAAAATGTTCCTCTAATATTCCCAATGTCAGGTGTATTGGAGGATTTTAAAGTCATTAAACCGCTTTCTCCTCATTCCTCTGCTTCCTTAGAAAAAGCTCGAAACAGACAACTATTCCTGCATTTTTCCAGCATTGCAACTAAACGAGGATAATGCGCATCATTCGGAGGAAGCCAGAATGGCCCATCATGGACTTGCAAGCGCTGAAGGAATATTATATATTAAAGACAGTAAGCTGTAAATGAACAACTTACCGATAATAAAAAGTGCCAACATGATGATTAGACATTATGAGTTGCTGCTTTTAAACAAGAATAAACGGTGAAAAATATATTCCTGCTTACCTGCATGCTGCTCTTCGCTTGCAGCCCAGAAAAAAATAATCGGACCGGAAGGGATTTAACGACGGATCTGCAAAATAAAATTGCCTTTTGTCCTCCGGTTTTGAGTGATAGAGCATGGTATCAATCGGAAAATAAAGCCCCATTAATGAAAGGACTCCATGTCTTAAATTTTCCGGTCACCACCAATAATCCTTTAGCTCAGGCTTATTTCAACCAGGGATTAATCCTCTCTTACGCATTTAATCATGCTGAAGCAGCAAGGTCGTTTTACTACGCCTCAAAGCTTGATTCAAGCTGTGCGATGGCGTATTGGGGCTATGCATATGTGTTGGGACCTAATTTTAACGCAGGCATGTCTCCTGAAAATTTTCAAGCTGCATTTGAGGCCAGTCGTAAAGCGGAAGCTTTAATTACGGAGGAAACTAAGGATATCGAAAAGGATTTGATTCGGGCATTAAAGACCAGGTACAGCGCAAATCCTCCCGCTGACAGGTCTGTTTTAGAGGCAGATTACTCCCGGGCCATGCAAAGGGTGTTTCAGAAATACCCAAACAATGCGGATGTCGCTGCTTTGTATGCGGAATCCATCATGGATCTTCATCCCTGGGATATCTGGGATCAGCAGGGTAAGCCAAAACCATGGACGGCCCATTTGCTCTCCATTTTTGATCAGATATTTAAAATTGATTCACTGCACCCCGGGGCACATCATTTATATATTCATTCCGTGGAAGCCTCCTCAACGCCTGAATTGGGACTCAGAAGTGCCCGCCTTTATGATGAGGATCTGGTTCCGGGAGCAGGTCATTTAGTTCATATGCCGGCACATATTTATATAAGAACCGGTGATTATCATAAAGGAACGCTTTCTAATCTTCGGGCACTGAAGGTGGACAGTGCTTACCTCTCCAATTGCTATGCACAAGGCACCTACCCTTTGACATTATATCCACACAATTACCATTTTTTATCTGCCACGGCTACGCTGGAGGGAAATGCAGACCTGGCTATTTTTGCAGCGCAGCAAGTAGCGGACCACGCCAATCGCCAGCTGATGAAGGAACAGGAATGGGGTACGATTCAGCACTATTATACCATCCCCTATTATGTGAAGGTCAAATTTGGCCGGTGGAATGAAATTCTGGAAATGAAAAATGAAGACACTTCCCTGCCCTATCCGGAAGCGATACGCCATTACGCCAGAGGAATGGCGTATTTGGGACTGAAAAAGTTAACAATGGCTGAAAATGAACTTCAAAAACTAAAGGAATATGCGAAAGATGAAAATTTAAAAAATGTGACGATCTGGGATATAAATACGACTTACGATCTTTTGCAAATTGCGGTTAGAGTTTTGGAAGCCGGACTGCTTGCTGAAAAAAGGCAATTCCAGGCAAGTATAGCGATGCTTCAGGAAGCGGTGATGTATGAGGATTCCTTAAATTATCAGGAACCACCGGACTGGTTCTTTTCCGTAAGACATGCCCTCGGCGATGTGATGGTTAAAGCCGGGAGATATGAAGAGGCCATTAGGGTGTATCAGGAAGATCTGAGAAAGCTTCCCAAAAATGGCTGGGCTTTAAATGGGCTGAAAACGGTTTACCATAAGGTTGGAGATGTAGCGCAGGAGCAATTGGTGGGGCAGCAATTGGAAACCGCATGGACGTTTGCAAATGTGGAATTAAAGGGCTCTGTGATCAAACCCTAATTTGGGCTGATTGAAAATCATGAAACCAAACTTAAGCCGGATTATTCATGCTAAAGCCCTCGTTTAGAACCTACTTAAAAGCCAAAATTCGCAGCGAAAATTAAATATGTATATTTGTTAAGCCATCCTATAGCATCAAAAAAACACCGTTGAGGATCACCATAACAGCGATCTTCAACGGTGTTTTTTTTGAAAGTATAACCAGTTGCTGGTCATACACATTTGGTGAATGACTTCATCTTAATCGTCACCACATTCCAATTCCCATCCACCATCATCTTCTCGGTCCCAGTGACAGTCGGAAGGCGCCGGATAAGGCGGTTGGTTCGATCCTCTTCGACCTTCACATTCCAATTCCCATCCACCATTATCTTCTCGCTCCCAATGACAGCCGGAAGGCGCCGGATAAGGTGGTTGGTTCATTCCTCCTCGACCTTCACATTCCAGTTCCCATCCGCCATCATCCTCTCGGTCCCAATGACAATTAGGATCAATTTTCATATTGGGAGGAGTAGGCCCATACCATCTATTTCCACTCCAATGCCCATTGCCTTGTTTAGGATATATCGGCTTTACATCCTCTTTATTACATCCTGTTAATACAAAAAAAAGTAAAAGGGCAATCATGGGCATTAACTTCATTATCGTTTTCATTTTGTAAACCTCCGGTCAGCGGCACCTCATCAATAAAAACCTCGCTCAGGTGTACTCAGCGAGGTTTTAAATTTTTAAGAATTTTTGATCGGAAGCAAAATTTCTAACTCTTCTTCTGCTGTGCTATTAATTTTCCGAAGTGTTTCCTCTAACCATGTTTGGGGACTGATGTCACTCAGTTTGCAGTTCGCAAAAAAAGTATAAAACATAGCGGCCCATTGTCCGCCACTTTCTGAGCCGACAAACAAAAAACTCCTTCGCCCCAAAACTGATGGCCTGATTTTGTTCTCAATTGGATTATTATCAATCTGAAAATCACCATTCTCCGTATAGACCAGAAGTCTACTCATATTTTTTAGCATATAACCGATTGCCTCCGAAATTGGAGTTGACGGTGGATATTCAGAGTAGTACTTTTTTCCCAATTCATGTAACCAGTTTATTATTTTGACTGACCATCTTTGTCGAAGTTTTTGTCGTTGATCAGAAGAATAATTTTTATCCTCAGCCCAGCGCTCTACTTTATACAGCAGCCCGATCAATCTGATGGCGTATTCTGCCATTTTTTCGTCTTATTCAAAAAGTAAAATAGTAGATATTTCCTATGTTCGCAGTACCTGACAACGCCTTTTTTCCAAGAACTCAGGTACTTTTATAGTTGGCAGCAAAAATAAGAAGCAAAAGTAAATACATGGTCTTGAGAATGCTTTTGACGTCAAAGATGATATTGAATATGTGAAGGCACCATTCCGCTTTGGCTTTTGGGATGTTGTATGTCTAATTCAAAATTGCTTAGCAACCTCACAAAGATAAGCCACTAACAATTGGATATACCGAAGATATTGACACCTTCAGCGAAGATCACAATCCAACCAGCCCAGAAAATAGAAAACAAGAAGATGATAGTGGGGATCCTGATATAAAAGTATATAAATATTGATAGTTTAACAAAGGCATGAGCTCACTACCACCACCTTAAGTTTTACACACATTACTATACATAAAAATTCCTTTATTTAATTTTCAAGTAAGGAACATAATTCCTTATATGTTAACCACTTAGAAATATCCTACTTGAAAACGACCTGGATTAGATCAAAAAAATACCCCAACATTTACTGAAGGGGCTCCCGAAAATAGATTTTTTGATAGAATTTGAGGCAAAACTACAACAATCTAACTGAAAGTGAAACGATTACAATAAATACTAATCCTGAAATTACAATTAGCCATTCTGCCAAATTAATTCCATCAAACAAAGTAAACCACCCCCAAACAATAAGGCTGCGGAAATTAGGTACAAAATATTCCCACTACCCTTCAGCCAAGGAATTGGCTTCTTATTGTGTCCCTCCGCCAAATAGTAAAAAAATCCTCCTAAAAGCACCGGTATAAGGTAGACAATATTGACCATATCTATTTGATATTTAAGATGATAGTCAAATTTATCAAATAAAAGCCGTAAACCTCAAAAAGTACACTAGGATTAATCCATTTATCTTACCTGAAAATTACTCTAACATCAAATCAACTTTCAATTGGTCATCAAAATTGTAAAAACCTGTAGGCATTAAAGAGAATTCAGTCGTTCGGTCATTTTCCGAATCTCTTCCTCCAACTTCTGCTTTTCCAGTTCTTTAGCTTGTTGCTCCTGATTCAATTCAAATTCTTTAAACTGCTCCCACTTAGCCTGGTTATTAAATAATTCGATTTCTTCAGGAGAGCCAAGTTTCAATAGAAGGAATTTTCCGATTCGCATTTGAGTATCCACGGATAATTCACCAAAGACAAACTCCTCCATAATTCTGTTCAAAATAGTAGTATAGTTTTCTCTTAAGAAATCAACTACTTCTTCTCGGTATTTCTTGTAATCATATTTATTATAATACGCTATACATAATGACTTAGACCATTCAAAATGTAGCGCTCTTTTCTCTTCTCTTTCTTTAGCTAATTTTTCCTCATTTTGTTTACTAACTTGAGCTTCCTTTAGCCTTTCTACTTTAATTAATTTCTGCTCTTGCTCTTGTAAATAATCCTGATACTGTTGATCAAATTTATCATCTTTCATAAGCTTGCTTTTATAAGCAGTCGGATTTCTAACCCCCTCCATTTCAGCGACATATTGATCGATATACTCATTTTTGGAAGTAATAGGATTTTTATCTAAGCTAATTGTAGTTGTTTCTTCATTTTCAGCTATGGATTTGTTCGTTCCAGAAATTACAAAAACAATTTCCTTTTTAGATCTTCTATTTTCAGGTAAAAGTTTAAAATCAATTGATAAATCTGAGTTCAAATTAATTTCATCTATCGAAGGCAATATTACTCTATCTACCAATTGGCTTATATATTTATACTTTCCTTCTAAACCTAATAAAAATTTAAAATAGCCTATTTCAAACTTCCTTTCTTTTATTCTTGGGAAATATTGTTTACATAATTCATAAATTCTTATAGAATAAGCCTTTCTAAATTTTGCTACATTATGAATAAAGTATTTGGTGAAATTTCCTTTAAGATTTAACAAAAATCTTTTCATTTCAGGATCAAACCTAATTAGAAAACTCCCCTCCCCTTCAACAATTGATGTGTAAGAAATAAAACCAACAGCCTCCCAGACCAACTTACCGTGCAAATTTTGCTGCTCCATTTCTACAGAGGAATTCATTAAGCCTCTTACGGCATCCTTAACTAAGGAATACGCTTTCCCCCCCGCTTTATAGTTCTCGCCTAAAATTTCAGTGATAGGAATTTTGTACTGCAAAACATCACTATCATCATTTACCCGAGCAACAGCAGCCAATACTATCCTTTGCTGTGTAGCAGTAAAATGTTGCCTAGAATTAACTAGCTCGTTTGACTTAACAACTAATCTGTACTGATCTAATTTCATTTGCACACATTTTTTCCATTCAAAGATTGAAGGATAGCAATGTAAAAAATAAAATGGAAATTTTGTGTGGTAGGACGGAAATTTTGTGTGGTTAATGCTAGTTTTTTTATATAACACCTCAAATAACCCCAATAAAGCCTCAACACGCACTGCGTTAACGGAATATTTGTAAGCTATAATGGAATAATTGTGTGCAAGATGGACTTTTTGTGTGGTACAATGGAATAATAGTGTAGAAGTATGGAATTTTTGTGTAGGTAAATGGAATAATTGTGTAGGAATATGGAATTTTTGTGTGGAAATTAAAAAGAATAGACTAATATTCAGCTGTTTAAGTAAAGGGAAAACAATAAAACCTTAAAACAATAAAATATAAAAATACAGTTAGGTTGTTGCAATTTTTGTCGTAAAATCAATCTTTCTTTACCTCAATGGAACATAACTTTTTACCATTAGAAAAGATCTCCAAAATACTTGAATCTAGGACCCCTTTAAAATTGTCATTTTCATTTGGGTCAACAAATTCTACTTTTAATTTTAAACCTAAAATCTCTGCAATTTTTTCCAGATTGTCCCAAGAGGGTCGTTGTTTCCCATTCACCCAAGCAGATACTGTTGATTTTGAAACATTTAGTTTTTCAGCTAAATCTTTATCTTTTAACCCTGCGTTTCGTAATTCTCCTCTTAAATCCATATAAATAGTTTACCCTCGGTAAGATCTTTTTTAAAAAAGTTATTGTTTAGAATGAACTTTTCGTCTAAATTTCTATCTTTAGGAAAGATAGTAAAATACTCATAAAAATAATGCTTTTGCTGAAGTGTTAAAATATGATTAAAATATGAAAAATTATTGCTTTTTTTGTACTATAATTGAAATTGTGAAATTCAATTATTACATTGGTGATTATCCCGATTACTAATTGGTGATATCAACGACTTTTGTGGAAAAAAGCCGCTAGCTGGAACTAGACGGCTCTAATTGTAATTAAAACTTACTTTAAAATGGAGAAAAAAACCCACTTAATCAACGTAGATGCCACTTTTTTGAAAAGTGAGCCTCAGGTTTCAAATGATTTGAGAGATTGGATTAAACCTCTTTCTGATGATCAATTCCTTCAGCTCAAAGAGAATATTGCGTTGGATGGAGTTAGAGAGCCTTTACTAATTTGGAAAGAAAAAGACCTATTAGTTGATGGTCATCACCGATTTAAAATTATTCAGGAATTAAAATTGCCTTGGGAATCCGTTCCAGTGGTTTATCAATCGTTTGATTCAATTGAGGATGTAAAGGATTGGATGATTCGTAATCAGTTAGGTCGAAGAAACTTGAATTCCAATGAATTATCTTATTTACGAGGTAAATTATATAATCGAGAGAAGGGAAAACCAGGTGGGCAAGAAGGAAATTCTAATTTTTCAGGAAAAGTCGATGGTGACAATTTGTCACCATCGACTACAGCTGAGAAAATAGCGGAAGATCATGGAGTTACAAAAAGAACTGTTCTACGTGATGCTGATTACGCAAATGGTTTAGATCAGATTGGACAAGAAGACCCCAATCTGAAGGCAGATATACTTTCCGGAAAAAAGAAAGTATCCAAGGCAGCAGTTCAAAAACTAGGTAAAGAGGGGAATGTAAATGGTCGATCCAGTTTGGATAAGTTAATCGCGATTTCGCGAGACCAGGCGGAAAAGACATTGGAGGCGTCCGAGAATGAGGCGAAGAAGGATCCGAAGGCTGAATTTATCAAGAATATGACCGAGATCCACGATTATAAGGAATTCGATGTGATAAAAGAGCAGATCAAGACTTTGTTCAATGAGCAGTTTAGTTGTATTGAAGATACGATGCCGGAGGAAAGTAAGTATTTGTTGGGAATGGCGAATAGACTTCATGAGCTTATTGAACATTATCAGGAGAACGCAACAACTGACATAGTCTAGTGTATCTTTTACGTTTTGTGAAATTTAGGTATTTTCCCTTATGCTTTTTACGCAATGTATAAATCATAAAGGTTTGGTAGGTCTTGCGGCCTCTTGGTTGAAGAGGCGCAGACCTTCAAATCAGATCAATTGTACCGAAGTATTTACTGAATTGGTTACCATGAATAATACTGGTGAGATTCCTGACGTGATTGGCTTCAATTATTGGACTTCTGTTGTGGTTGAGGTAAAAACGAGTAGGGCTGATTTTTTGAGGGATAGGAAAAAGCCATTTCGACAGGAGCCCATAAAGGGTATGGGAGAATTCCGCTATTATTGCGTTCTAAAAGGCTTAGTGAAGAAAGAGGAATTACCCAACGGTTGGGGTTTACTGGAGTATGATTCTGGTGAATTGGTCTGTTCGTTACTTCCTGAAAGAATGAAAAGTAATGCTGTTGAGGAGCGGATATTGCTTTTGTCTGCTTTAAGGAGATTAAAAAGCAGATCTGCTAAGTTAAGGTAGGAAGCACCAATCAGAAGGCATGGACTGAAGGGAGGAAAAAAGGGAGTATATCGGTTAGCGCTAGTATTGCACTTATTTTCATAGAACAGTTTTTTGAAGCTTTCGATATCGTTTGCCTTGGATGGGCGTGGATTTCCCTTTTCTACTATATACTATATAAGACTACAATAATACGTCCGACGGATGCGGGTTGGGAGAATGCAGGCAATAAATTTCGCGATATGCTGGAGGAGATAAAAAAAGCAATAAGGACTAAAGGGAGAGAAATCTAACCCATTTTCCCCATGACTTTTTGCAAATCCGGACCGTTCCTTTCGTTGGCCAGATCCTCCCGGTCTTCCGAAATCACTAAGGTTTAGGAGCCGCTTTGCGGCAAGAGTTAATTGAGGTCACCAGGGAGGCAAGCTCCCATGACCTCAAGGTTGGAGTCCTCTCCCCCACCCGCTTTTTTAGGCGTCGCTTTGCGACAATGCTTCTAATGAGGCCACGGAGGGCCAATACCAAAAATTGGATTTTTGTTGTTGCAGGATGTGCTTTTGAGTCCCTCAAAAGCTATCCCTGCCGACGAGTCGGAATATTTGGCGCAACTTAACTGAAAATAGAAATGAGCAAGCAAGAATTAAATACCCGGCTTTTTGAAAGAGAAAAGTCCGGAATTTTCAGGACTGAGCAAAGTTTGGAAATGGCGAAAGATGATGTTCATCGGAAAGAATACATCCAATACCTTCAACGAATTTCTGCCCGGAAAGACTACATAAAGAATTGGCCATTTTATACGGTCATTAATCTGAAGGGAAAAGAGCGTCGAGAATTAGGGAAAGTAGTAGCAGCGTATTTGACCACACTTAACCGAAAATAAAGATGAAAAGAAAAGCAGCAAAAAAGCCGCCAATGGTTGCCCTGAAATTCAGAGTTTCTCAGGAAGAGCATGAGCAAATCAAACTGATGCAAAGCCAGCAGAAGCCGGAGAATCTTTCGGCCATGCTTCGACAATTTGTGATGGATGCTGTGAAGGAAGAAAGAGTTTATCAAAGAGATTCGAAGCAGGATGTTATGCAGTCCATTCATTTGTTAGGGACGGTAATGAGTAACTGTCATTTTTCTTTAGAGGAATGTAAACGAGGTATTTTATTGGGCTATCAGCATGGTCGGATAAAGGAAGAGCAGGTTGAGTTACTATTAAAGGTGATAGAAACATACACTTCTACGCTTTGTGAACTTACACTGGCCTATCGGAATTTAGTTGCTTCACTGATATGAGTGCCCAGGCGAAAATACTCAGTAGTGCCGGAGGGAAATTTAATGCGGTCCAATATAATGACCGGAAACGTGATGGCGAAAAGGCGGAATTGCTTAAAATAAAGAATTTTGGGCAGTTAGAAATGATGGGTGATAATGCCCGTAGAGAAGATTATGTTAAATATCTTCAGGCAGTTTCTTTTCGGAATGAGAACGTAAAGAATAAGCAATTTCATGCGGTACTCAGCGTAAAAGGCGAAGCATTGTCTCATGAGCAATTAGCAAAAATGGCGGAGGATTACATGAAAGAAATGGGCTATGGAAACCTTCCCTATTTAGTTTTTGGGCACTATGATACCGCAAACAATCATGTACATATCGTCAGTACCCGGGTAGATATGGAGGGCAAAAAGGTAGATGATAGTTTTGAGCGCTTAAAATCTCAGCAGGCGATGCAAAAGATTCAGAATATTAGTCCGGAGCTGGAGTTTAAAGCGGTTCATGAGGATATCTCTAAATATTCCTTCTCCACCATGGCGCAATACAAAGCCCTGGGGGAAGCAGCCGGATACATCATGAGATTGAAGGGGGAGAAAATGGAGTTCATAAAGTACGGCAAGGTGCAGGGAACCGAGGATAAGGCGGTGCTGGAAGAGCGAATGAAAACTTATAAAAAGGATCAGAAGCGGATCAAGCAACTTCGTGCCATCTTCCACAAATATAAGCCGGCCATGGAGCACGAGGCTTTTCAAAAGTATCTGCAGGAGAAATTTGGGGTTGAGCTTTCCTTTCATGTTGGGGAAGGAAAAAAGAAAGCCTATGGCTACACGATTATAGATCATGCCAGCAAGGCGATATATAAAGGTGGTGAGGTCATGCCTTTAGATTCCTATCGCAAAATGGAAAGTATGGAGCGAAAGGCAGCGTTGGCTAAAGAGATCATTAAGCAATTCGAATACAAGTCCGAGGATAAACAATTCGCATACTTCCAAAAGACGCTGAATGAAAAAGGCTTTTGGGCGAAACATGATGGTACTGTTTTGCTATCGGGAACCAATGAGGCTTTAGCACAAATGCGACCCTGGGATTTGGAAATGTTGAAAGCCAATACCAGACTGGCCGAAGCCACCAGTTACAATGCTTATAGTTTCGAAGGGGCGGTAATGCTCTCGGAATTATACCAGGTTCAATTGAAGCATATTTCCATTCGGGATATGGATGTTGAGCAAACCAATTTCATCAACCTCATCCGAAGTGGATTGCAAACCACCTCACTCGGGGAGCTTCAGAAATCACTTGGATTTGAAATCATTCAACATAAAGGAGAGCATTATTTCATTGATCGACAATTCGGGATTGTGGTGGATCGCAAGGATCTGGCTGATGAAAAGAATGACCTCAAATTTGAAATCGCTTCCGATGCAAAAGTATATGATCTCTATTCCCGAAAGCAGAGCAGTATTCTGGATCAGGCATTGGAGCAGGGACAAGGATTAAGCCTGAATGTAATGGCAGAGATTGCTTCTGCCCTGAATGCTTCCGGTGAAACTGACCGTCGAAAACGAAGAAATAAAAGTCAAATACAGTATTAACCCTTAAACTTAATCGATCATGATTATTCTGATGGCAAACCAAAAAGGTGGTGTTGGCAAAACAACACTTACTATTCTGTTGGCTAATTACCTGGCCCAAAAAGGAACACCTACACACGTTATCGATTTGGATGTTCAAAAATCAGTGGTGGACAACTATAAAAAAGCAATCGATAAAGGGTGGAGTAATGAGTTAATCCAGGTCGTCGATGGACAAACAGTTCCTGATTTTAAGAAATTGAACCAGGAGGGAAAGGTGGTGATTATTGATTTGCCCGGCCGACTGGATAATAAGGCCATGCAAAGTCTTATTAAAAAAGCCGATGCAGTATTATGTCCTTTCATATTTGACCCAATCACTTTTAAATCAACACTGGTTTTTGCTCAGCTGTGCACGGTCCTTATGCCGGATGACTTCCGGAAGAAAATGTTCTTTCTCCCCAATAAAGTAAAGTCCAGTGTTAAGCTCGAAAATGAAAAGGAGATCCACAAAATTCTAAAACAGTTTGGGAAAATCACCCCACGGATTCCGGATTTGGTCTGCTTCCAAAGGATTCCCTCATTTTCAATCAATGAGGAACAGGCCAATAGATCCAAAAATGCATTTGATTATCTGATGTACAATTTATAACCCCTACTGCTATGAACATTAATATCCGTCCCGAATCTCGGTTTGTTCAAAATTTCACCTACGCCTGTCAATTGACTGACTGGGAAAAAAAGTATCTAACGCTTTATGCTAAAGGGTATTGTGTAGAGACTATATGTATTATGTTAAATACATCTAGTAGTACCCTATACCGCAAACGATCAGGCATTCTTCAAAAAACAAAATTCTCAACAATCAAAGAACTGATTGCCTCTATTAAATCGGATCGTAGAGATGAAAATATGAATCAAATACTAAGCACCAGAGAACGTGAAGTATTTGAGGTACTACGCCTTGGGAAGTCTAATAAGGAAATAGCAGAGATACTATATATATCAATAGGAACTGTAGAATCCCACATCAGCAATATATACAACAAGCTCAGCCTCCGCAATAAAATTGATTTGTTTAACCGCTGCTAACATAGCAGCACAAATAATTACTTATATATGAAAGCAGATAATTTCCCTTACGAACAACTGGCTCAGATTGGCCTTACGCGTGGTGCCATCGATGGTATGAAAAAGGAAGAGCGAGAAGCTCTTTTTCAAGGTAAAACTTCTCCCCTATTAGATCTTTCTATCCGCAAAAATGAAATAGCATTTGTGGGAAAGGGAAAGATTTCTCTATATGAAAAATCCGGAGGTGAAATTGGCATAAAAGTGCATCCTGTGCGTGCGGAGATCAAAAACAACTATAGCCTTAGCCCCAAGCAGTATGAGCGCCTACAGTCTGGAGAAACGGTTATACACGATACGCTGGATAAAGGCAAAAGCAGGACCTACCTCCTACAGGCTGATAAGCAAACGAATGAAGTCCGGTCTACTGAGGTGAGGACCGTAAAAATTCCGGATAAAATTCAGGGGTATGCCCTGAAGAACGAGGAAAAGAACATGCTCAAACAAGGCCAGCGTGTAGAATTCCAAAATGAAAAAGGGGAACGACAATCCATTAAACTGGATCTGATCGATCCAAAAGGAATTAAAGTAGAGCCTGTGCTATTGGCAAAGGACAACAGTCTGAAGCAATCACAGTCAAATTCAATTAGCCGCTAATTTATGAATGCTAAAATTGAAAGGGTCGCTGCTTCTTTGCGGCTGCGACCCACTTCTTACATCGGAGAGAATACTATTTCTGAGTATACAAAAGCAAAGAAGATCGCTAAAGCACTGAAGCAATATTCCAAGATCATTGGCCAAATGGTACAGAAAAAAAAGCGTCGGCAGCTATCTGTAAAAGAAGTGCTCACACAATTTGAGGCGATTCTCATGGGGATGTCTCCTGGTAAGCTGGAACCTTATTGGAATATGCATCAGAGTGACCAGATACTGGCAATGGTTAAATTATTCACTGCTCGGAACATCAATAAGTTATGACAGATTTAGAAAAAATTAAACATGAGGTTTCCATCATTCAGGCCGCTACCATCTTAGGATACAAACTCAATCCTGAGAAAGGAAAAAAGACTCCTGAGCTAACGCATCCAACCCTTGGCAATATCATAGTTTACAACCCAAATGATTCCGCCAGACAGCGTTATTTCACCCGAGGAGACGACCTGGACAAAGGCAGTGTGGTGGATTTTGTAAAACATCGCGTCGGTGCTTTTAACATACATAGCGGAAGGCAGGGTTTTGGAGAGGTAGTAGATGTACTGAACTCCTTAGCTGGCGGGAAGGTCGCACAGCAAATCCCCATTAATGCACCTCCGGACAAAAAATTCAATCTGGAGGATTATAAAGTGGGTCCTATTCAAATAAAGGAAATGCGGTATCTGAGCAATGAAAGGAAGATACCTCCCGAAACGCTTAAAGTGTTTCAGGATTCAATAATGAAAGAAAGCAGAGGGAAATTCTGGAATGTAGCTTTTCCAATTCGGGCTCCTGGAGAGGAGACCATCATTGGACTGGAGTTTAGAAATAAAAACTTCAAACGCCAGGCGGATGGATCAGACAGAAAAAACGGACTTTGGATTGCAGATCCGGAGAAGGTTGGTAAAGAAGCCAAACAGGTCTATATTAGTGAGGCGCCTATCGATGCAATCAGTTTCTATCACCTTCATAAAAACAAGCTGGACTTAAAGGAAGCTGTATTTGTTGCCACCTGCGGAACTCCTTCAAAAAGTCAGATTGAAGCGCTAAAGAGTACTTTCCAACAAGCTAAATTTTCAACAGCTTACGATCATGATCTTGCCGGGAAAGTGTTTAACATAAAAACAGCAGCCTGGCTGGAAGGAAAGGAAGTGGCTGTCCGCCAAAAAAAAGAAGATCCTGAAATTCAGGTCAATCTGAACGAGCAAACTTTTCGGATAAATAAATATGATCCTTCCCTATTCAATAGTTTTCGAAAGTCCTCAGGTGTAGGAAACAGTTTAACCACTTACACCCCCCACACAAAGGATTTTAACGAGGATCTGCAAAAGGGATTGATGCCCAGGGAGCGGATTCCCTACGTTCAGATGAAATCCATTGGCATTACCAAAGCCGATATTGATTCCCTGAACCAGGTGGAGCGGGAAGCATTTTTAAAAGGAAAGTCGTCTCCGGTGATGAGGCTGACAATTGAAAAAGAAGGCATCACTTTCTCTGGACATGGAAAGGTTTCTTTATATGAAAAACCTTGTGGTGAAATGGATATAAAAGTCCATCCGGTAAAATTGGGCGTTGAAAACAACTACAGTCTATCTGAACAGCAATTTAAGCAGCTGAAGGAGGGTGAAATCATTTCACATCAGGCTAATAAAAATGGGTTTGTTAAGCATTTCCTTTTGCAGGCTGACAAACAGACCAATGAAGTGAAATACGTTGATGTAAGCTTTTTAAAATTACCTGAGCGGATTCAGGGCTATGTTCTTGAGGAAAAGGAAAAAGAGTTGTTGAAGAAAGGCCAACGTGTGGAGTTCCAAAATTCGAAAGGAGAATCCCAATCCATCAAACTGGATCTGATTGCGCCTAAGGGAATATTGGTCCAGCAGACCAGTGGTGCCGATCAAAATGAAATAAGTCGCTCAAACGCCTCTTACCTCAGCCGATAACAGCTATAAATAATTTGTTATGACTCAAAAAAGCAATGAAGCTCCCAAATCCCATTTTGGGAGCCTTAACCTTGAACCTGCTACGGTTCAGGATCTTGGATTTCTCTCCAGAGTAAAAAGTATTTCTACAGCTACGCTGGAAATGTTTCTTCCCTTCATTCTTAAGGATGTACGAAAAAGCTATTGGAATATCGCCTTCCCTATCCGGTCCCCTGAAACAGAGACTATTATAGGAGTGATTCTCAAAAACATCAATTATCATGAAATTGCTGAGGGATCTGACACATTCAGGGGGCTATGGATAGCAGATCCATATCATTGTAGCTTCTTTGCGCAAAAAGTATATATCACGAATTCAGTGATAGAGATACTAAGTTTCTTTGATCAATATAAATTTAAGTTTGATTTTAAGCAATCTGTATTTATATCTGTTCCTGATGAATTACACAAACTTCATTTCCATTCTCTGAAAAATTATTACCCTAATGCATCCTTCATTAGTCTATTCGGAAACCATCTTGAAGGAAAATTAAATGACATTCGGTTTGCATGTTGGGTAGCAAACAAATCTTTAGATATAAATCTAGTAGAGGAAGAATTAATTTTACTTTATAACGATAAGGAGATTATTTTTAATCCTGCTAATTCGCTATCTTTCAATAGTTTCCGAAAAGCTTCCGGTCTCAAAAATGTCATCAAAGTGATTAAGCCAAAATCCGGCTCATTCAATGATGATTTTAACCTACACGAAAATGAATCAACCAAAAAGAAATCTCACTATTCGACCTACTAAGCGGTACATGATCATAAGGGTATTTCCGTTGTTGGTATTCCTTTTCATTTCTTTAGCCGCTGCTTATCTGATTGAAGACCTGATCTTAATTGCTTCCGGAGTGTTGATCATCATGATTGCCTGGCAGATTATCTACCTAGCAACCGTGAAATACGAAATCACACGTACTCAGATCATTTACTCCAGGGGAGTTTTGAGCTATGAAACTGATTACCTGGAGATGTACAGAGTCAAAGACTATATCAAAAAACAAACCCTCATCGCGAGGATATTGGGTATAATGAACTTCACCCTGATCACCTCCGACAAATCACATCCTGAATTCTCCATGATAGGTATTCAGGATTCCAATATTCCGGATACTGTTCGCAAGCTGGTGGAAGTATCCAGAAAAACTAATCGAGTTCTACAAGTTGACTAAAAATTTAACTCTATAATTATGAAAAAATTAGCTTTTTTATTTGCGCTATCTGTACTTATTTTCTCATGTGATAGTGAGAAAAGTGACCCAATAAATGAAAACCAAAAGGCAAAATATGAATTTGCATTTTCATTTACTACTACTGAATAT
Source organism: Persicobacter diffluens (assembly GCF_036244895.1). Lineage (NCBI taxonomy): Bacteria > Pseudomonadati > Bacteroidota > Cytophagia > Cytophagales > Persicobacteraceae > Persicobacter > Persicobacter diffluens. Next base: position 33,903 of record NZ_BQKE01000007.1, on the reverse strand, counting down.
CCACCTCAATTTAATGAAAACATGGAAATAGAAGTGACCTCCGGGGTATTCAGTTATATATCAATTGAAAATGGGAAATCCGTAACTTTTGAAAATAGGAAAGCCCCCTTTACTGTTCCTTTTCAAGATCATAAAACCCTTCTTCTTTATTCATCAGAATACTCTCCTAACACGCTAGAATTTAAAATTAACGTCCCGATTCCTGAAATGGGGATTTCAGAAAGAAACCTTAGATTAGGATATAGCCTTTTGGATCTTGAAAAAGAGGATTTCCTAACTATTGGAGAAAAGCAGATTTCTCCCAGTGAAATACCATGGAACCAAGCAATTAACTTTTAAAAAAAGCCCTCCAAATAATAAGGAGGGCTTTTTTTGTTATTGTTTTTTTGCTTCTTCAAGGATTTGCTTAGCTATTTCAGCCCTCCTATCCTCAATAGGCTTTTTGGGGTTTTTGTGATAGCCTCTTTTGACTAAAGCACATATGCGGCTCATTTTCCGCATTAAAATCAAGTGCTGTTGTAGTTCTTCCTGAATTGTAAACATTTCACTGGAATAATCTGCCCGATCCAACATGGCATCTTTAACAAATTCCTGCTGTTCCCATATTCGATCCCATTCATTCGCTATTATTACTAAATCAGCTTCATCGGCCTCATTGTCCACCAAATCAATAAATGCAATCTTATATTCTCCTAATAACTCTTCATAACGAGGTTTAAAATATAACTCATACTCCGGATGAATTGCCCTGTTCGCAAAATCGATCTCAACTAATTTTAGGTACTCATCTGCCCAGGTGTAATTGGTTCGTTCTGCATCTAATTGTTCTTTCACCGCTATCTCCTGTGCCCAAAAATAAGGATGAAGCCTTTTGTCTCCCTCCTTAAAATATGGTCGCTTCCCATCTCTTATTAAATAGGCTTTGTCCAGTAATTGTAATTCCCCCCAACTATCATAGACTTCCCAATACCTTTGTTGCTGTCGAATCTTTTTTGCATCCCGAACCGGAGTAATGGATTGAGCCGAGGTCCAAGAAGAGAATAGGGTAAAAATTATCAACATAAAAAATCTCATAATATTCTATTTTAATTATTATACCATTCTTGAATTACTTCCTGTGCTATTCGCTTTCGATGATCAGATACAGGCTTAGGATTTTCTTTTACAGCCTTGAATTTGAAATTTAAATCCGCCCTTACGGCAGATCTATACAAACCATAACTCACTCCCCTAAGCACCCTTAGCTCTTTGATAATATGCGACATCACCTCATTCCGCTGTTCAGCATCCATCAGATTCATGTCCCCTTGCAATGCAATTACCCCTGCTATATATAGGGATAAATCATTTATCCGCTTCCCCATCTTAAAATTCACCTCCGTCACAAACTGAATCAATTGACTATTCCCTGAAGCCGCTTTTATCGCCTTTGACTGATACTCATAAATATCTTCGGCAATAGAAAACGCATACTTTACTTCGGTAATATCCTCGATTACAGCAAAGGTCAATTTCCTAGAGTTTTGAATTGCTTTTACTTTTTGTACAAATCCTTGAAAGTCTTTCGAATTCTCTTTCTCTATTAAAGCTGTTGCTCCCGTTGAAACTGTAAACTCTTCAAGCTTTTTGGTTAAATCCCAATGGAGATCAATTAGCGCATTTCGCTGCAACACATCAAACTGAGGAGCTTGAGCAAAACCAGCTACAATTGTCAGGGTGAAAAATAAAGTCAGTACTCCTTTCATCTTCCTACTGTTTATATTCATTAATAATATCCAGAGCAATCACTGCCCTCTTATCCTGAAAAGGCTTATTGGGGCTTTTATTAAATTTATGCGCATACTTTGCCCTCTTCATTAATCGCTCTGCCGTGAATAATGCCCCACGTATTTGCTGAAGCTCAGTCAAAACGTGAATAATCACTTTAGCCCGTTCGGCATTGTTCAGCATATTCTTTTCTCCTCCTTTTAGGGCAAAGTCACTCAAATACTTAGTCAATTCCACCAGCTGACGGACTACGGCATTTTCTAAATCATAGGCCACTACAAATAATTCCGGTTGCTCCTGCCCAAGATCCATTATTTGAGATTGTATCTGGTATATGTCATCAATAGCCTGGGTAATACGGATCACATCTTTTGAGTTTCTGATAATCGCTTTTACCGTTGTTTTTGCCTTATCAAAATTTGACTCAATCGATTTTACAATCTCATACTCTCCCAGCTTAATGGTATTGTTTTTCACCATATCAGACATGGCTTTTTTCTTTGCTTTTAACACACTGGTATGCTCAACATAAGCAGCGGTTTTTTGACCTAATATGGCGGCATCTGCTACTGGTAACTGAGCCCAGGATCGTAGCGATGTAACGCAAATAATCATCATGAGAACTACCTTTTCCATTCTGAAATCACCTCCTTTGCTATTTTTGGTCTATTATCCTTAATTTTTGATTCCACTCCGATATAATCCCACAGGGTGCCATAACGGGCAGTTTTCATCCTCCTTGCCATGCCATAAGCAATGGCCCTGATTACCCGTAACTCCTGAATCACATAGCGGATAAAGCTCGCTCTTTCCTTTGCATCCAATAGGTTTTCTTTTCCTTCTTTCAATGCGAAAGAATTCACATAGTCCATTAAATCTATGATTCGGCCAGCTGATTTTTGCTCCAAATCAGCAGCTATGAGCATCATTTGTGCATTTCCTTTAGCCACTTCATATACCTCTGATTGATACTTGAATATATCCGACAAGACCTTACTAACCTCTGCTATGGATTTAGAATCCTTCATCACAGACTTCACTGTCCGGTGCATCTCATAGACCACAGTAGTCATGGCTGTCACTCCAGCCAAACGCTCTGATGATTTGCCTGTATATCCCTTCGCATCTGACAGGCGGCCCTCTACAAAGTGTTGATACATCGAAACCAAACCATCTGACTTTGTCGAGTTTATCAAATACTCTGCATCAATTACAAATTCATAAACTTGAGCAAATCCCTGGACGGGCAGCATCAATAAAAAAAGTATAAAGTATTTCATTGCTTAAATTCTTTAATGAGTTCCTGAGCGATTTGCTTTCGATTATCCGTTAGCTGAAGTGGCTTTGGGTTCTTAAACTTTTTAGCAGTACTGGCACTCTTGATCTCCCGCCTTACCCCATACATGATGCCCCTGATGTACTTTAATTCCTTTACAGCATTCTTTATCAAATTATCCCGCTGCTTATTGTCCAGCATGTTTTTGGAGCCACCGGTGAGCGCCAAAGTTATTTGAGTACTTAGCATTGTAATCCGCTCAACCACTTGCTTTTCCAAAATAGCAGCCATCAACAGTAACTCTGCATCCCCTTGAGCATAGGAGTAAACCTGTTTCTGGTAATCTGATATTTGCTCTATAATTTCAAAAGCATAAGCCACATCATACAGGTTTTTCACCACTTCCTGAGCCTTGGTTTTGGCATTATACAGTCTCACTAATATGGTCCTCATCGTATCAACCTGCGTCTGCATGGCAGTGCCCAATGCAGCCAATCCTTTTTGAGAATCATTGGAATCATCCATCAAGTTGTTTTGATCATTGTCATGAAGCTTTAAAACTCCGGTAACTGCTACATCCGTAACCGGCTTATCCTGCCCCATCACCACAACAGGAAGCATGATCATCACATAAAAAATTATTACCCTTTTCATGATGCTACTGTATTTTTGAATTTTACTGACTGGACCATTTCAAATACCTCTGCCTGAATTTTCAGCATGTTTTCCTTCAGAATTACCTCCTTATTATCGCCAAAATTGTAATAAATAGGCGTGGGCTGATATTGTGCTTTTTCTCTGTTGACTGCATCCACATCCATTTCTATCCGGCAGTTAAAGGACGAATGATTCACTGAAAGTTGCTCCTGGTCCTTTTTCTCATAAGCTAGCTTGGCCACTACCTCTCCGGTTTTCAGGTCGGCAATCTTGGAGGCGGGAATAGTGTTTTCCATGAACTCATTCTGTGAATAAGTAGCCTTGTGCCGGTCGATACTGACACCGTTCCGGACTTGCATCGTCTTGCCAAAAAGCTTCTCCAGCCACTCCAGAGTCTGTTTGTTTTTAATCACTGCGGAAATAATATTGGCCGGAACACTCTGTATACTAGCAGCAGTCTGCTTTCCGAACATCTTCTCCAGCTGAGAAAGATCCTGAAAGGCCAAAAGTACAGCGACCATATTTTCTCTGGCGGTGGCGATCAAAGTGTCCAATTGGTAAATGAAAAAGGTAGCCAGCTCATCCACTACTAAGGAAACCGGAAGATTTCCTTTTTCATTCAATGCCCTGGTCAATCGGTTCATGATCACTGAATAGCAAGCAGAGTTCACATTCATCAAGTCCGGATGATTAGCCAAAACCAATATGGACGGATCATTCGGATCTGATATCTTTAGATTAATATCATCCCCGGAGAAAACCCAAAGTGTTTCCTTACTCGCCAGTCTGGAGAGGTTAATCTTAAGCGTACCCACCTGACCGTCTAACTGCTGGTAAGTTTTATTTCTATGCGCATCCATAAAGGGGCTAATCAGACTATGAATTTCATACTCAGTACTCAGGGCATTGAAAATTTGCTCATAGCTCAAGGTGAAAAAGAGCAAGACGTGCGCCATGGTGGAGTACTTTCCTCCCTCATACCTGCTAAAAAAGTAGATCACAGCCCCTAACAGGTTAATCGCTGATTGATTAAAAAACTGCGAAGCTCCCTCTTGCTGAGATTCTGATTTTTGCAAGGCACTCACGATGGCGTCAGCTGCCTCCTGAGCAGCTGGCAATGAATAAATATACTTCGGAGATAAAGGATTTACCCTTCGGCTCTTCTCCACATCCTTGAAATTGATCACATGGAACTTATGATTTTTTAGTATCCCTCGCTTTTTATTGAGTAGGTAATGATAATAAGTCACCTCTGCCAATCCGGGGAATTTGAAATCATACACCAGCATGGAAAACCCTTTAGCCAACAGCGTTTTGATGTAGTTTAAGATGATAGAAAAAGTCTTTCCGGAACCGGGGTTTCCGATCAAAAAGACGGTTCTAAATACATCGGTAATATTCATCCATCCCATCCGTCGTTTACCCTTGTGGAAATAAGACATCCGGTAGCTCACAGATCTATTATTGTCCAAAAGATTTTCATTTTGCGGGAAAGTTTCGTTCTCCTCATTGAACTGGTCTGTGGCCAGCTTATTCTTAATTCGCTTTGAAAGGTTATCCAATGAGGTATGCAATAACAAGGCACCAATGACACTTTGAGCCAAATACATTAACCAATCGTAACGTATTGGATATATAAAAAACACTAAGGCTCCAAAGAAAATGATCAGTCCAAAAAAGAAAGGAATTCGGATCTGAGTATTGGGATTGATCGTCAGATTCTTTCTCGCTTTTGTGCCTATACTCACTATTCCAATCAGGAAGAAAGTCAGGAACTTCGAATAAATTGCATTTTCATATACCCCGAATCGGCTAATACGCATCAATAAATCAGCGGACCATTCCGGAATAAATTCCACAGGCAAAAAAAACACCAGCCATTCCAGGAGGATGGTCACATAAATTACCCCCTGTAGCATGGAGTACAGCTTTTGAAGTTCTTTACTTTCTTCCATTTGAGTAATGGTTATGGTGATTACATAGCTCTTCCCTGGCTTTGGGAAAAGTTTGCTTTGACCGCATTTTCAGAAACCTGTGAGTTTTGAATAATCGATCGCTCCAAATCCTTGTAGGCGCTTTCTACCTTGGTGCTTTGTTGGTTATTTTGAAACTTCTCAATCGTAGCATCAATAAACGTTATCCTCTTATATAGCTTAGATTGAATGCTGCCATTCTCCAAAGCTGATAGCTCCTCATTTGGTATAAATCCTTTTTGAAATTCCTGGATTTTGGTTTTTGCTTCGATCGGATTTTGGAACTCAAACTCCTTCAGGAAAACTCCTCCAGTGCCATCACCCTTTAAGGTCAAATTGGTCATACCGAAGGTGGTCTCAATATTTAATAAACTTACATCTCCACCGGATTTTAACCAACATCGATCTGGCGCGGATAAAATATGCTGTCCTACTTTGGAAAAGTCATCTAAGACCTTTTCTACCCCCAAATCATTATACAGCTTTTCTGATGCATATTGATTTAATCTTTTTGACTGTCTACGCCATTCATTCTCTATTACTTCAGCGGAAATTTTCACGCCTTCTATTAAGTGCCCTTTTACAAATAAATTATGCTCATCAACCTTTTGAACAAATTTCAAAGGCTCATGAGAGGATACTTCATAAATTCCAGATGGGGATAATTTCACATCAATTTTTCCTACTATGGGTGAATCAACACCCTTTATCCATTCAGGTCGTCTCTTCCCACCTTGAATACCTTTCCAGATGATCTCGTCAACTTTTTCAGCAAAGCCCTCTGGCTCTTTGTTTATGAATTTATTGGTCAAAAGATCACTAAGAGAATCTTTATAGAGGAAATCTTCGAAGTTGTTATGTAAATCTTCCATTTGAATCTAGTTTAAAAGTAAAGACGGGTGACTTTCGTCTAGCTAATTCAGTGGTACTTTCAACCCCACTAATCCCCCTACCCTCCAGGTATCCTCATCCCAAAAGACCACCTCATTTTTTTGTCGAAGAAAGAGCACAATACCCTGTTTGGTCATGAAGGAAAATTCAAAACCTGCCGTGGCGCCGGCAATGAATTTGTGAGTATTAGTCCCTAAGCTTGCCCCGGTTCTGAAGCTCAGCATCATATTCCGACTTCGGAATAACACAGGCTTATAGATTATTCCTCCTTTAAAGCTATTGACAATCTCTCTTCTCTCCCCAAAAGTCGGTTCCCCTTCCTCTGTGGTCGGAGGAATAGTGAAAGTGGTCATCCGGTCACGGTGGGCATAGTCAAAGTTCACCTCCCACATGCGGTAATACTTCTGCCCGAACTCCAGGGACATTTCTCCGATCGCCATTTCAGGATGATAAAGTCCTCCGGCCATTGAGAAATAATTATATCCCTGCTGCGCGAAGCAGGGGAAAGACGCGAGCGTCAGCAATATGATGATCCAGCTTCTCATAGTGTGTCTGCATTAAGTACATCTGAATAGTCTACCCGTAGATTTACCGTCCTGCCGGAAATCTGATTCTCTGAAACCTCGATCGAGAACACCTTTTGGTTTGGGAAGGTGAACTTCTCGAATACAAATACATTTCGATACTTCCTTTTGAAACTCTTGGTATTAAAGAGTGCGAACTCCGGTTGAAGCTCAACCTGTTGAAAGTTGGTAGCCTTCTGTATCTTTTTATCTTCGATCTTAAATCGGATCTGATCAATATCGTATTTGATATTGGTCTTGTTGAATAAGGAGACGTCTACGAAGAAGTAGTTCCCTACCGTATAAATGTTATTTAAGCGGGCTTCGAATTTATACTCCTGCGCTTTTACAATATGGTATTTGGGCTTGGTATTCATCACCTTCATACCAATTTGCTCCAACTCCGGGCGGGCAATGGAAACATTGGGAACAATCAAATCAATCCCCTCTTTCCGACCGATTAATAAATTCTTTGCCGCCAGTTTTGGTTGAGTAGGAAAAAGAAGAAACTGCGCCATATAGCTCTCACAGATGACCGTCAGTACTCCGAGCTGCTCATTCCCCAAAGAGTCTTCAGGTAGTGGTTTCAGCTTCAATACATTTGTTGTCGCCATCTCCCCTACCAGACGGTCTGTAGAGAAATCAACAGTCTGAATGTTTTCAGAAAAGACCAAGTGAGTGGTCACCTCCGGATTAATGTGCACCATGATCAGTTCACTTCCCTGAAGGTCTTTTTCAGGAATCTCCTGCGCCACAGCCATGGTCGACAGAAGAGGGATTAATAATATCAATAATCGTTTCATCTTATTGCTGTTTTGGGTCAATGAGGTAGACAATAGTGTTGTACTTCAGGCTGGCCTTATTCTTTTTGACCGCCTTCTGAAAGGCCCTGCTGGTGGTTGAGACCGCACTTTGCCCGATTTGATAGAAGAACTGGCCGGAGTTCTCCGGATTGCTTGACAGCGTCATCCCCTGAGAGGACTGGCTTGCGAGCTCTTTAGTGAAATCCCTGAATTCTGATTCCGGCACAAAAAGCCCTTCCATCCCATCGTTGTCGTACAAATTCAGGCGAACCGGAATTGGCTTACCTTCATGCAGCAGGGAAGAGATTTCTATTTTCACACGCTGGGAAGAAAATCCCTTGACGGTGCCGAAAAGATATTGGCCTTTTTTGATCAGCATTTCCCCTGCATAGACATCTTCTAAAAGTCGAATTCTGACACGGCTATTGGAGGTCACTTTCAGTCCTTCATCCAGTATCGCGCTGATCATATTGTGCTCATTCCTGCTACTGAGGGTATTAAAATGGCCGTTTGCCGTACTTTTGCTTTTGCTAATGGGAACAATGGCCGCTTCCCTGGCTTTTTCCTCTTCTTCCTGCCTCCTTCTTTCTTCCGCCAATTGCTTTTCCAGTTCTTCCTGTTTTCGCTGGTCCGGAGTTTTCATCATCGAGTCAATCACCGCCAAGCGTTTCTTAAATTCCTCAACCTCCGTTTCCTTTTGTGGAGCAGGTTCACTTATAGGCTGAGGTTTAGGCTTCCTCACTATCGGAGGATGATCCTTTTCCGGCAACAGGTATTCTTCCCCATTTTGCTCCACAAACAAGTCAATCCCCCTTTTAGGTCGGTCTCTGTTCAGGGCTATTTCCACCTTTTCCTTCATGGTCGGCTTTTTTTCCGTGTTCAGCATGATGCTGTCCATATCCTGATCAGAAAGCCCATAGTCCAACACCTCTTTTTCCTGTCGCTCAATATCCAGGCCCCGGATAGCGGTATGCTTTCCTCTTTTATCAAATCGGGATCTAAGGGCATCCATCTTGTTTTTGATTTTCCTTTTCTCCAAATAGGGTTTGGGAACAGTAAAATCTACCCCTTGTGTCACTCTTTGCTCCTCTTCCGGCTCCTTTGCAAAAACATCCTTTGCGATATAAAAAAGTAAAAAAGTGAAAGGATAAATGATCAGCGGAATTACATATTTTGGATGTCTCCAGTTAATCTGTCTCATATGAAATCTCCTTTTCGATTTGTTTGAGTAAAAGGGAATCTTCAGTGGTCAGGCTATCCTTTTCCAGGAGTGCGGTCAGCTGAGCTTCCAGTTGATGCCACTTATCGATCTCAGTAAGGCTTTCCTGCGTATCGGATAACTTCCGCGCCAAAGGAGTGAAATCAGTATCAGGCTTGGGGCGAGTACGGTAATACATTTCATTACCAATAAAACTCAACACAAAAAGCAGGACGACCATGCCCAGCGTTGCCGCTTTATGCTGCTCACTCTTTTTCTGAAGCTTTTCAAAAAACCGGTTCGGTTCCTTATTAGAATAGTCGTTTTCTTTCATCACTGATAGATTTATTCTCCAAGGTTAGATATTGCGTTATAAGCACGCCATGCGGGTTATTATCCGTTCGGATCACATCTTTAAGCACCCCTGTGGTCTTGATCTTCCGCTTACTTACTCCTGTTTCACGCTCAAATCGTTGGGTGCCGTAATAGACAAATTCCAGTGTTGCCGGGTCAATGTTGACCGAATCCATTTCAATGGTCACCGTAGTGGTGCTACTGATCAATTGGTTATAAAAGCCCTTCTCAGAGATATTATTGTACTCGGCATGAACGCTTTCATCTCCCAGGTACATGGATCGGCCTATATTCCGTTTGATCATTTTATCATCCGGAGCCAGCGTCCAGAATAACAAGTGAAAGATATTAACATGAGACTGGTACTCAACCATGCGATTGGCCTCGGTCCCAACCTGCTTAGCTAAAATAGGCGTGGCCTCATCCAAAACGTAAATGTTCTTTCGGGTTTTATCCAGCTGGATATTAGTAAACACCAGTATCAGAATGACGATCAAAATACTGGTGACAAAACTGCCGACACTCACCCAGACTGCCAGACGAATCTTGTTTTCTATCTTCTGTAATAGCATTAGGCGACCCCTCCGGTGACTGCTTTTCTCGCGAGCATTCCTAATGCTTGACCACCCCGTACTGAATTACCTAAGGCATTCCCCAAACCTGAAGTACTCACTATCCAGGTACTGATCGCTGGAATGGTGAACATCATCAACCCTCCAAGCAACATCATTAAAGCTGGCATGGTAAAGGTAAAGTCCGATTGAAACAACCAGGAAATATAATGCTCTTCATCATCAAGAATTTGCTGAAGTGTTTCGATATCCGCCCGGTTGGTATAATTCATGCCAAACATGCTCACCGTGGCGATGATATTGGCAATTAATGAATACAAACTTACGGAAATATAGCGGGATATCCACTGGATATAACTATCGGAAAATCCAGGCAATATGCTAATCGCAAAGGCATAAGGACCTAATAAGCCCAGTATGACCAGAAATATTTGCTGAATAAACATCACCCCATAAAAACAGAACTGGTAAATCCAATGGCACAAACCCGACATCCATAATTTTGGAATGAACTTCAGTAAGCCCATCACCATAATTCGTGCCCCTTCAATCAGGCTTGCCATTTTGCTCAAACTCACCCCCAGCTTCTCAAAAACGCCCTGCTCCTGCTGTTCGCTATTTTGATTCACCTCCATGGCACCATTAATCATTTTCATGCCCAATTCATTGGTGAGCTGCATCACTAATTGATATTCTGTTTGCGTCTGCTCTACCTTTTTCCGGAAACCATCTTCGGAAATCCTACTCACCCCTCGCAGGGGAACATCAATCAGGGCGAGAAATGCCCCCCAGTTCATGATCACCAAACCAATAGCAAAAGGACGAAGCAAGGGCATGATCTCCCATTGTCGATCCCCCACAATCATCCCATAACTTTTTACTGCCATGAACAGCATCGTAAATACTCCGGCCAGATACTGCCCGTAGCGGGCATGATCCGCCAGTTCAGTATAACCGAATATGTCCCTGATTTCCTTGATAAAGTCAAGGAAGCCCAGGTCAATAATCTCATTGAAACTCCACATATTTTTATTGTTTTGACGTTACTTGTTTTGCAAAAGCCTGAGGGATTAATCCGGATGCTCTGTAGTCTTTGACCAACGCTTTTACGGCAGGCTCAACACCCCCATACGTTTTCATATAGAGCTTTAAAGCCTCTTTTTCAGGCTTCTCGGTTGAATAAATGAAATACTCTTCATCGCTTACTTCAACCCCATAAGTCTCCCCCGTTTTTCCTCTTTTGATATAGACTTCTTTAAATTTGCTCCTGCCAGCTTGGTTGTCTAAAGCATTAATACTAAAAATCTTATGCTGCTCAACCTCATCCAAATTCAACACCTTCGCGATTGACTCATAATCCCGCCTCAATTCAGTTTGGTCTAATAACATGACCACACTTGAATTTCCAATCACTGTTTTTCTAAGGGTTTCAGAAGATATAATATCATCTAACTCCTGCGTCACCAGGCACGCTTCCCCGTACATCTTCCTACAGGTTTTGTATAAGTATTGTATATACCCCACCATCATTGGACTCGCGATCGCCTTCCACGCCTCTTCTATTATCAATGCCTTATGTCCCTTCTTTCGCTTCATCTTTTGAAGAGAAATATCCATAATGATAAGCGTCAAAATAGGAAATAGAACGGGATGATCTTTGACATTATCGATCTCAAAGACAATGAATTGCTCATCAAACAGGGATGAGTCCATCGTATTATTCAGCAGGAAATCATATTGGCCACCTTTATAAAAGGATTTGAGAATATATTGATATTCATACAGATCAAAATCAATATGATGAGCCTTCTTGATTTGCTTAATCCTTTCTCCTGAAAATTCATAAAACGTATTGAAACTCAACTGATCAATGGTCTTTTCCTCAAAGTATGCCGTAAAATAGTCTCTAAGCACTTCGGACAATATGGATTCTTCCAGCTTGGTTAAGATTCCACCCGTCCCTTTCCACAAAATAGCGATTAGGCTCACCAAACTATGAAGTTTTTCCACCTCTCTTAAATCCTCCGGTGTGACCAAAAAAGGATTTACCGTGATTGGATTATCATCGGAATAAGTGATATAACGACCATTATAATAGTCACATAAACCACTATAGCTATGACCAACATCGATAATCATGATATCACTTTTATAGAGGTAATATTGTCGTATCACTGAATTCCAGCAGAAGGATTTCCCCCCACCTGAAGGTCCCAGAACGAACTTATTCCGATTATTGGTGCGTCCAATAGAACGTGGATATTCATTCGTGTCTATGCCAATAGGCACGCCCTGGCGGTCGGTAAAATAGAGCTTGAAATCTGACGGATCGTCTTGTGGCAACCTCTCCTTGGCCATCAGGCAAATAGCCGCATTAGCCGTGGTCAAAAATCGGTCATAATGCTTCAGGCTTCCGGCATTTCCGGAGATGTTAGCTTTAAACAACTCAAATTGATTGTACGCTGTCTCGGATGGATGTATTCCCAAATCCTTCAACCTGCTGTCTATATGGTTGGCCACATCCTTCAACTTATCCCGGTGGGTCTTCACTAAGATAGAAAAATGACTGTTTACCAAGGTCAGATTATCCCGCTCCATTTCTTGCTGTAGCGCCTCAATATCCCGGATAGCATAATCGTTAGCAGGATCCGGCATACTTTTATGCTTCCTTTTTTTGGCTTCCAGCTTTGCCAGCGTCTTTAATTTGTCCACTACTTCAATAATCTGATTGTAGATGATCAGCTCATAATCAGGCACTGAATATAGAAATGACATCAAGTCTACCGGGAAATCCCGATGGCCGATGTTTTGGATTTTACAGGAGGAAAGCTGAGCTGGTAGATCTACATTATCCGTATCAATCAGACTGATGACCTTGATTCTTCGCTCATCTCCTATGCCTACCCAAGACTCCGTGGCATGGAAATTTTCAATCGACATCACCTCCTTATCAAAGGAAAAAGAAACTTCCCGCAAAACGGTTTGTCTAATCGAATCAGAAAAATAAAGCGTAGGGTTAAAGTTGGACTCCTTTAACTCAGATTCTATCTTATGAATGATCGTAACGAAATCCTGAAACGCCCTCGGGTCAAAGACATACATCCCCCCGCGATGCACTTGCAGGGTAATGGTCAGTAGAGTTTTTACCTCTGTATAGATCCGCCCTTTAAAATGATCATGGTAACAGGCAGACAAAAAGTCTTCCTGTGGTGGTGCCTGATATTTCTTACGAATGAAAATATCCTGCTTTTGCAAGATATACCCCTCCTTCAGGTTACCGATTATTTTAAGCATAGCAGCATGAAACTGTTCATAAGCATCAGGATCTGCACAATATTGCTCCACGGTGTTAGTGATTTCAAACATGGCGGAGAAATCTCCCGTGTTTTGATAGAACACAGAATACCCCTTGAAATCATCAATACCGATGATCGGTAGCTCAAAAGCCTGTTTCTTTTTGCTCATTAGTGTAGGATTTAAGTCTTAAGCTTTGTGGGAGCGTCATATGATACCCCTTCTCTTCCGGCTTCGAATGCAAGCCTTTTTTTTGCCTCCAGGCTGTGAAACCAAAGCCTCCGCCAGCAAGTAGAATGATCGTCAGTATGCCTGCCCACATATTCAGCGCGCAAACGCCCATTCCAATGATAGAGCCTCCTAAAAGTGAAGCCGCTGCCCAGTAGATATAGCGCCCTTTGATGAATTTAAAAACAAGGGGCCGTTGAAGCCCCCTGAAAAATGGATGCGTCCTAAACATCAGTTGATACTTAAATCCCGAAAAAGGACTTAATCACCGTCCCTACCAGTACCAGGAACAAACAAGAGCCCATCCACCCCATGACCGCCTTGTTAACATCCTGATCCCCCGCATTCCATTTGGTGTACACCCTTACCCCTCCAACCATTCCGACAACGGCACCAATTGCTAAAATCAAATCCCCCAATGATTTCATATAGCTCAGTAGCTCGGTGGTGGCTGCATCAAGCCCGGCAGAACCTTGTGCATACACCGTAATATTGGACAACATTACCAGCATTAAAGCCAGAAAGGCGATGCTGTTTTTACGTACAGATTTTGAGATGCCCCCGAAAATTTGGGCAAAAGATTTCATGACAGTTTTCATAAGAAAATTGTTTTGGTTTAAATAATAGTGAAATGTTATTCCTCTGAATGAGGCGAATTACGATAAAGAATATGCTTAATTGGCTTTAGCTGGCGGCAAAGACGTTCTCTGATAAAGTCTCCATAAACTCCTCCGCCCGAGCGTAATATTGATCCAGATCCATCCCCTCATCATAGATCTTTCCGAAGGCCACCTCTTCCTCTTCCTCCTTTGCTGCGGTCTGCCCGGGCTTAAAATCTTCCATCCTCACCTCTTCCGGCGGAGCCGCATCCTCTTGGACCAATGCCCCCATATCATAGGTAATATTGGAGGCCGTGCTATTGATATTTTGGCGACGAAGGTTGATGTATTCAAAGAAAGCAACCACCCCATAATAAATACCTAAAATTCCTGTTACTAATAAAAAGAAATCACTCCAACTCATAGCTTTATTGTTTAATTATTAGTGAGTTATTTGTTTTGCTATGTTCCAAAGTTGGGAAGAATTTTTGAAAACAGGGTGGAAGTTTACCCTAGTTTTTGTGGGACTTTACCCTGATTTTTTTACGCAACTTTTTGGTCAAAAACGCATAAAAACGGCCTATAATTAACGTATAGGCATATTTTTATACGTTTATATTTCTCTGCGAAAATAATGACTAATTTTTTCGTGATGCTCGGCTTGACTTTTTCACTATGGAATTTGGAGGTTGCTTTTGGGTTTTATACTAAACTCAATCTATTCAGCAACTTACCCTAAACCTGCTTGAGTATTTTTCTCTTCCTTAAGCCGAAGCCCTCCAAATGAAAAAAGGAGACCATTCCTAGCCTCCCTTACAATGGTACTTTTTGCAATTTAGAACCAAGATGCCTACTACTATGATAGTGTAAAATTGAAAATTCGGGCTGCTATCATAAAGAAATCTTGAAAGGAACTCCCCGGAGCCATATTTCCCTGCTTAAATGGTTTTCTTTTGATTTTCACAAGGGAAAGCATAAAAGCAGCGGATATCTTTTTCAAGCCAGTCTCTTTTCTCTGTCTCTTCAGCTGCAACTTCATAAACAGCCACCATCAAATCCTTATCACAGTATTCCGGCCAAATGGCAGACCGCTCATGAGTCTGAACGCTATCCTTTATATCAGAAGTACTCACCACATCAATTACCGTCTTAGACTTCTTTCCAAAGCACAGAATAATAAACACTCCCGGAACATTCTTCAGGTGATCTGCCTCAGATAATTTGTAAGGACCTTCAAATTGATATTTCTCATTGCATCCGCTAATTGTGATTTCTTCCATTCCCATCGTAATGATTTGAAATTAGTGTTAGAGATCAATATCCGTAGCCAAAATCATATATAAAAATTATAGTAGCACAAAAAATAAAAGAAGGAGATCGCTCTCTAAAAATATTCCTCCATTTAGTGCCCAACCAAAAATAAGAGTCGACCTTAGAAATAATTAGTTTGTATTGGAATAAAAATACTGAACCAAAGGATTGAGGGCAATTACCTCATATATCCTATTCGTTTTATGGGCTTATATGGCTTTAGGTTTTAGACTCAACTTGGAGCAATATAGACTTAAGGGGGAGAAAAAAACAAAGGCAAGAAGGAAAGCAAATCGTGCGAATAAAATAAATATTGAATTTTACTAATAATTGTACATTTCAAACCCCAAAAAGGGCACGATCAACCTCTAAAAGGAGTTAAATATAGCCTAATGAGTACTAAAAACGGCTTTTTAAAGCTACAAATAAAGCCTATTAATTATCAAATAAATTAGATTATTCGTATATTAAAGTAATGAAAGAAAGCAGTTTTTCTTTCTCCACCTCCTGTCTACAACAGGATTAAAAAATTGTAATATGAAACCATACGAAAAAATCACCGATCAAATCATTGGTCTATTGGAGCAGGGTGTTTGTCCTTGGAAACATTATTTGAATTCACCTCAGGCCCCACAAAATTTCACCTCAAAAAGGGAATATAATGGCTTTAACCATATGTGGTTAAGTTTTTTCCAAAGCTTTAAAGGTTATCAGTCTTCGGAGTGGTTAACCTTTAAGCAAGCCAAGAACCTGAATGGTGCTATCAAAAAGGGATCTAAAGGCCTTCCAGTTATTTATTATGACGTTATGCATCTGGATGCTAATAACAATAAAGTTTCCGAAGAACTGGCCGTCAAAAAAGTTCCTTTCCTCAAGGTTTTCACGGTTTTTAATATGGAGCAGACCGAGGGAATTGAATGGAGTCCTGTTGAATCAGAAGCTAAGGAGGTTAACCCTATTGAGGCTGCCGAGGAGATTATTAATCATATGCCCAACGCTCCAAAAATAACTTATGGGGGCACTGGAGCATATTACAGGCCATCAGTTGACACGGTAAATGTCCCAAAGATTGCGGATTGTACTTCAGAGGAGGAATACTATTCCACATTATTTCATGAACTGGTACACGCCACAGGACATGAGTCCAGACTTAACAGAAAAGAGATTACTGAAAAAGTGAATTTTGGTAGTCAGATTTACAGCAAGGAGGAGTTAACGGCAGAGCTTGGAGCCGCTTTCCTTTGTAGTGAAGCAGGGATTTCAGAGCATGTAATTGAAAACCAGGCAGCCTACTTACAGGGATGGTTAAAGGCACTTAAAAGTGATAAGAAAATGATTTTCGAAGCCTCAGCCAAAGCTGGTCAGGCAGCAAAATACATTATCGGGGGATAATTTTTTTGACAGGGGGAGCCCGCTCCCCCTCCCTTTCTCTTTCCAAATTTTCTACTCAAAAATTTATTGAATATGTGTTTCAATACAAATCAACAAAACATACAATTCGCCTACATTGGTGATGGTTTCAAAGCGCTAACGGGTATTTACCGAAAGTATATTGCGGTGAATGAAAAAAATCAAGTACTGGCTTTAAGGGGAAAATCCCAGCCTTTTACCCCACGTGGGGGTATTTCAGAAATCCGTGAGTTTTTAAATGCCTCCAGTACGGAGGAATACCACTTTATTGATTACGATTTCTCATGTAAGTACAGTCTGTTCTCCCTTCAATTGTAGTCGAATCTAAATGGGAATGGTCGCTATTTATTGTAACGGCCATTCCTGAATCAACCAGCGCAAGCGCTGGAGTAGTTTCTCCCACCCTCAAATCTTACACTCATGATCAATTCAATTTCACTTACTCCCCAAATGCTGGAAGTACTGGATTTTCGAATCATCCTTACCCCTACCATCCGGCAAAAATGTCAATCTCTCAATCGGTTCAACCAACTGATCAAATACTATAAAGATCCATATACGGGAACCATCATCGGGCTATTTGATGAATTCAAATTACCCTTTATCAGCCCTATAGATCCGGAGACCGATTGTGCCTCCCTCCCTTATGTTATTGAAGGAAATATTTTTATCGAATTATGATTCTAAAAAACACGCTCATGTCAAATACTAAAACTTTTTCTTACACAGACTTTAAGGGCATCGCCAGGCTACCCAATTTAGCAAAAAACAACGGCCTTCTACTTTATAAAAGCCGGGAATACACCACTTCAATTAACCCTGAGCAAGTATTTTTCATCCCCAATTGCAACTCCAGTTTTACCCGACCAATGTCAGCCTCAAACAAAAAAATAGCCTGGCCGTGGTGTCAACCTCTACTCAGCCGATCCCTTAGAAAATCTGAAATCATCAAGGATCGAGAATCCTTTCGAATGGCCTACCAAAGCTCCTTAAATATGGAAGTCTTCATCGAAGAAGAAATCGTAATCGCGCTATTAAATGATTGTCCAATCGATGATTCATACTTCCAAAAATTGGAAGAATTGCGATTGAAATTCCTATCAGATATAAAGGCCACTAAGGCAATTCAAAAAGAACAGGACCGTGAATTCGACTTCCTTCGAACTTATGGAACTGAAGTCTGCAAAATATTAGCGACCAAAAGAGCGGAATGGAATAAAACCAGCCCTGAAAAAGAACTTGCCAATATCTTACAGACCAGCCAAACCGCTTTATCCCTACCTACAAAGGAAAATTCCGGATTTAGTAACTCCTACGCTCACTATAAAAACATTTCATTATGACGACCTCAAAAATAGAATGGACCGACATCTCCTGGAATCCTGTTACAGGCTGCACCAAAGTATCCGCTGGTTGCAAAAATTGCTATGCCGAGAAAATGAGTAAGCGCCTACAAGCCATGAATATTGAAAAATATAAGGACGGATTTTCTGTAATCAAATCACATGAAGAAGCCCTTTTGGCACCATTTAACTGGAAAAGGACCAAACGGGTTTTTGTTAATTCCATGAGCGATTTATTTCATGAAAAAGTTCCCAAGGCCTTCATCCAAAAGGTCTTTCAGGTCATGAAATCAAATCCACAGCATAACTTTCAGGTGCTCACCAAGCGTGCTGAAAGGTTAGCGAAACTCTCGCCTTACCTCAATTGGTCAGATAATATTTGGATGGGCGTATCAGTAGAAAGTGAAAAGTTTCTCAGTAGGGTAGACCTACTTAAATCCACCGAAGCAAAAGTTAAATTTCTCTCCCTCGAACCCTTATTAGGCCCGCTACACCAATTGAATGTTGATGGAATTGACTGGGTGATTGTAGGTGGGGAAAGTGGCTATAAAGCCCGTTTGATGAATCCCTTCTGGGTGAATCACATTCAAACCATATGTCAAAATACCAACACCCCATTCTTCTTCAAACAGTGGGGTGGGCCACATAAAAAAGAAAAGGGGAGAGTACTCAACGGAAAAACCTATTCCCAATTTCCACCAATCTAAAATCAATTGAAAGATGAATACACAAATGCAATTTACCCCAAGCCCTATTAATTCCGGAATAAGTCACATTTTTGATAATGAATTTGTCAGGTACCGACTCTTCATGAACTGGGCTGATTACTGCAAATCTGAAGGAATGAACTATATTAATGCCCAGCAGATTGCAAATAGCATCAAAAATGAAATATTGGACAAATTGATTATCCTAATTGGGTTAGGGGAGACTGAAAGCCGCCCAATTGCTGAAAAAATGTTTAAAAATATCCTCACGAATAATATTTGATTGACAACAAATTCAACTCAATTAATCAGAATTTGAAAACCGGATCTGCTGTACCCTTCAAAAGGATGGCTAATAAGATCAATAATTATGTGAAAACAATTCATTTTAAATAACAGCCATGAATCTACCAAAAAATGAAAATTCACAGGAATTTAAGACACGATTTTACACTAAGTTCACCTCAAAATTATATATTCGAAGTGAATTACATAAGCAAAGTAACCTGGAAATTCTTTATGGATCCCAACAAGCCTCCATTTTGGTACAATATCTCTGATAATCAAGTCTCAATAGAAAGGACTGAGCCTCCTATTATTAAATGTGTGCTCAGAAAATTTGACTTTGAAACCAACAACCCTTGTTCATTAGAAATTATCCATCAGGAAAACCAGTATAAATTGGAAGCTGTCCAATACCCGGAGGATCTCCGACTAACGAAAATCAAGCTGCATTTAAAAAATATGCGAGGCTGGATAAGACCAAGGCTCAACCGTGTACATAAACTGAATTTACAATGAAAATATATAGCATAATTAACCATAAAGGGGGAGTGGGTAAATCCACTATGACGGTAAATCTGGCCGCACAAATGTCAAAGTTAGGGCAAAAAGTTCTAATGATTGATTTTGACCCACAAGCCAATTCAACCAGTATCTTGATTGATGAAGATTCCCCATACACCTCCATTGCTGACATTCTACTTCAGGATCTTGAAGTGAAGACACATGAAATCAATGAAAACTTCCATATTTTGCCTTCCAGCCTGCTTTTGGCAAAATGTGAAAGAATGTTTGGCGGATCCTCTGCTGGTTTTTTTAAACTCAAAAAACTAATCCCTCAACTTGAGGATAAATTCGATATAGTATTAATCGACTGCCCTCCCTCTTTAGGATGGTTGACCCAAAACGCCCTTAATGCTTCAACTAATGTCATCATTCCATCTGCTCCGGAAAAATTCTCTACAGATGGCTTTGACAACTTAATGGAGGTTATTGATGAGGTCAAAGAAACATCAAACCCTAACCTGGAAGTAGATGGCATTTTTCTCAATATGGTTAGAAACCTGAGAGTCCATACTGCTTATGTGGAACAAATTAGAGAGGCTTATGGAGATATGATCTTCACTAGTCAGATTGCAAACCTAAAAGACTTTCCTGAAGCAAATGCATCTTTAATGCCTGTTATTGAATATGCACCAAGTAGTAAAGCATCTTCAGAAATTGAATCCCTAGCAAAAGAAATTTTATCATAATGGCTAAAGGTGGTTTCAAACTGGCAAAACCAGTTACTAAGAAAAATACAGAAACAACGGAAAAAAAGAAATCTGAGATTTCAGAGACCTTAAAAGCGGTGCCATTAGAAATGGAGGAATACACCACTGATAATGCACCTTTCGATTTTCATGAAGACCTAAAACAATTTTTCCCGGAACAATCCGAGGATGAATTTGAAGAACTAGTGGAATCCGTAAAAGAAGAAGGAGTAAGAGAGCCTTTGCTATTATGGAAAGAAAATGGGAAAACCTGGCTGGTGGATGGACATAACCGGTATAGAGCCGCACAAGCAAGCGAACGGCCTTTTAAGGTAACCTATCTGGAAAAAAGCAGTATTCAAGAGGTTAAACACTGGATGCTACAAAATCAATTGGGAAGAAGGAACCTGACTAAAGCTCAATTGAAAAAATTCTGGACTAAAATTGCACTGGAAAATGTTCAGCATGGGGGAGACCGAAAAAGTCAAAACAGATCTTTCATGACTCTCGAAGAAGTTGCTGAAAAAGTAGGGGCATCCTCAAGAACCATTAAACGATGGATGAAAGAGGAAAGAGAAAGCACCTTAATAAAAGAGGAAAAACAAAAGGCCGAACAGCAAAAGAGTTTAGAGGAAAAAACCGCTGAAGCTTTGAGTAAAATCCTTAATAAAATCAATAAACTGGTTAAGGATACAGAAGAAGGGGAGATGAAGGTTAAAATTCTGAAGGACCTATCTTCCTGGGCCGAAAATGAAATTGAGAGAATTTCGTAAAGAAGAAGCTTAAATAATCAAGGGGACATAATGTCCCCTTGATTATTCCCTCTGGAGAAAATACTTTCATCATTATTTTAAATGATTTTCTCAGATCTCAATAAATTCCATCATTTGACTAAATGATAGAATTCCCTCTCTGTATTATATAATCGGATAATAAACTGTTTTTCATCTATATCCAGGACGATTAAAGAATCTCCGACATAACCTTTATCTCCTTTCTGTAAATTTCAGATTCAAAAAAGGAGAAACCGATTCGAAAAGGAACGCAAATGCCCAAATAAAAAGAAATTGAGGTTTCATATATCAAAATATCGATAAGCCTTAAAAAGTTACTTCAATCAAAAATTGTTGAAATAGGGAAGGGGAGGGCTTCTAATATTTTACTGAAACTGCTTTCAATGAGGATAAACGGCTCCATAATTTCTAATTTAGGTTTCTTTATTACTTAATTCTTTATACGATTTTCATAATCAACTTTTTAACACATGAAACAGGCGTATTTTAGCTTTTTTTAACTACCTAAAGCACCCTCCTTTATCCATGAATGTAATGTTTCAATAAACCCAGGGTGAATTAAATACCCCATAGAGGCATGCGGATTGGACCTTCCACCTCGTACGGTCATATTATAAACCGGGTATATATCTTTTACCGGCTCTTGAATAATGCCATAGCCTGCCATCGCTTTAAAATCATCGGCAAGTTTACTATCATGAGAAATATAATCATCTTCAGCCGAAATGTTTACCCAACGTTTAATGTTCAGGGGGTATCTTTTCTTTCCCTTACTTTTGGAGCCTTTGAGTCTTCTCTTAACGGTTATGTCACCCAAAGGGGAGCCCATGGTCACCAAAAGGTCGACCCGTTTTTTATCGCCGAATTCCTCCCGGTATTCCCCGTAATGAGATAACTTCCATAAATTATCATAGCATATCACCGAACCCAGACTATGACCGATAAGCATAATTCGTTCTTCCTTTTTTAACGCATCACGCAATACCTGCAACAAACGATGCCGAATATCGCTCCCATAATAATCTTCTTCATTCCAATAATTTTCAATATCCGGGGCCACGGCTGAAATGAAATCATCGGCTAGCCTCAGACACCCCAAAACACCGGAAAAAGTATCGGCTAAAGCTTCCTTTAAACAACCTAATTTGGATAATGCCTCAAACTTATCCTTTGTAAAATCATTCTTCCCTATTTGGCAGAGCAAATTCAACGCCTGAATTCTGCTTTCCGGATCTTCTTCCTCCTCCTTCAGAAATTTATTGGACAAGTCGCCGTAATAAACAAAATCCTTGGGGGTGTTTTCAAAAGCATTTACGGCATCCCTACCAAAGTCGCGTTCGAGCCCACTCCTTATGGCGTCATACCATAGTGACCTTAGGTTATCCTCCGAGGGCTTTCGGGCCCTGCCGTGAACAAAAACAATCCGATTTTTCATAATACAAGAATAATTTTTAAATCCGTTTTTTATTAAATAGACTGTTTGAAGAGGCCTGAAAAAACCGTCTTGCAAAACGATTCCATAGGCCTGATGGAATTCCACCCCAGGCAACAGACCTGAGTACCAGACAGACTTCCCTCGGTTGATTTATGGTCAGTTCAGAAGCCTCCGAATTATACAGGCCAATAATTTTACTGATGCAGGAAAGCAGAAATTCACCTCTCTTTCAGGGATTAAAATGAAGTCCAGTAACATCAAACCTAGGGCAGAAGCGGTAACTTTACCTTTTTATTCTAAGGGGAAGTCAACAAGCCGGAAGGACTACCCCATCACAGGCTTTTAATGTGGGCATTCATGGTTAAACTATTCAATTGCCTGTCGCCAAGAAAGCTTATATTCCTACTCCAACAGCATTTCCTTTAAAATATCCTGTGTGGCTTGCGTATAATGACCCGTAACCTGCAGCCCCGTTTGAGTCTGTAATTTCTGAAGTTGTTCAAGGGTCCTTCGACCAAAAATCCCGTCCTCATAGCCACAATAAAACCCAAAGAAATTCAACAATCGCTGCAACTGCATCACCGCCGGCCCTCTGCTTCCTTCCTTAAGTTCCTCATCCGGAACAACCAGCACCCCATCCTGCCCCAACCTCCGGAAACCCAATACCTGTTCATGCTGATAGCTTCGAACAGAAACGCTGTTATCCTGATTACCACCCAGGGTAAATACCTCCTGAAGGTTTTTGGAAAAACCTAGAAACAAACCCACATGTCCCTTCCAGGAGGCCGGCGATTCCCGCCAGAAAATCACTACATCTCCGGGAACCGGATCATCCACCGGCAAACCTACCTGCAACCAACTACGTGCATTCATTTGATGACTCCTTTGAAGCCTCGCCTCCTGGCAACACCAGTTCATAAAGATACTGCACCAGGGAATCTCATCCCTATCCACCTGTTTCCCGAAGCCGCTACTCCTGGCGTATTCCAGAATTCGTTCATGGTGGCTGACACCCGGAATTTCCTTGATTCCTAGCTCAGCAAAGGCAATTTGAAGGAGTTGGTTCATAATAATATGGTTTATTCAGTATTACCAGCATTAACTGGTTCCACATTTCCAAAATTCATATTTCTATTAATGCGGTAATAGGATAAAATCGCCGGAATTAATGCGCCTACTAATGGGGAGAACAAAACAAAGCGATTAAAAAATTCCTGACTGGAAATAAAAATAATCCCGATTAATGTGACCACCATTAATAAAATCGGCCAATGTAAATAGGACCAAATTCCTTTTTCATTACTAAAACTTGCCAATAAATGGACCTCACTTGATTCTAAATCATTATTAATATAGTGTTTAAAAATCCGGGAAGTGAAGCGTGGATAACCTTCAAAAACTATTATTTTCTTATTTGTCAGTGAAATAATAGCCGTTCGGTTCATTAAATTCACCACCCCATCTTTGGCCAAATCTACCAGAAAAAGCTTTTCTTCTTTTGTTAAAGAATCCCATGTAATTTTTAATTTGTCCTTTAGTTTTAATTTCATCCCTATGAGTTCGTCCCTTTTCTTATACAAATATTTATAGGCGATGTCCGAAAAATTTAAGGATTTAAAAACCCTCATTTCTGGATCACTTTTGGATCTCAAACGAACAACATCTTTAATAAGATATTCTGAAAACTCTTCATAGTTCATTTTTTTTATTTTGCTCCTTTCTTTTTCATCTTCAATGAACTCTAACTCATGTTCCTTTTTATACTTTAAATCCAGTAATCTCTCTTTACGCATGCAGGACCTGATAACAAAATACAAATCGGTCTCCGTTTTTGGCGAATCTTTCTTTTTTTTGATTAACCAATGAAAGGATTTAATTAACATATTTCTAATCATCACCATATCCGATGCCACAATTTTTCTTTCAGCATCTGCTTCTCCTATAAACTCATCATTAAAAAAGGTAAATACAAAAAGCTTGTTAAAAACCAGCATCAACAACAGCGTAATCATAAATACACCAATCACAAACACTAGTGGATTAAAATTAGAGAAACCACCAAAAACAAAAATTAATTGTGCGAAAGAGAAATTCAAGATTAACAGAAAAACAAATAATTTTTGCCGTCGCGACAGATACTCCAAAGGGTCTTTTCTACCCATATCTTTTAAATAAAATTTATCTACCCCACGTTTCAAGAAGTTCATGAGCACGAACACTAAGGGGCCAACGACAATTAAAGTACCTGATATCAACTGAAATATAGTATAGGAATGATTTCTGCCTACATGATAATAGATCATTAGCATCACAGAAACACCAAAAAAAACTATTACTAAATAAAATTGGTTATAAATTAATCTGCTATTTTTTGATATTAACATTGCATGAAAATAATACAAAGGACCAAAATCCTTAATAATCAACCGAGAGGATGAATATTTTCCACGAATGGAGGAAAAAATTGCAAATATGAGGATGAACAAAAACAGGGATGCAAAGGTAAGTGAAAAGACATCTCGGGTGGTTATTAGAAAATAATCTAATGTTTCTCTCTTCAGCTTATCGTAATAGGGAACAACATTAATAATAAACAAACCTGTACTATCCCGATAACAAAACTGGTTATTCAAAAAGCTCCCGAGAGAGGGTGATTCTTCCATATAATGTACATTTGCTAAAGAGGTTTGTAAATAATGATCTCCATTCAGTAAGGCCCGGTTTTCGGGTGTAACCGAACTAAAATGTAACAGACTGTCCTTAAACTTATGCGCATCCAGGGAGAAAAAAATATTATAATCTGCAGGAACATCCACCTTAATATCACTAAAATACGCTTGATCGACAGAATCCAGATCATAAAAATTCACCTTATAATCTATTGAATCACTATGCAAATAGTAATACTTCCACTTAGAATCTACATAGGACATTAATTTCCCCAATAAGAGTCCGTTTTTCTTACCTCCAATTTGCTCCCTGTATTTATAATACTCCCGATCAGAAATACTCCGATTACGAAAATTTTTATAACCATATAATTCCTGATCTTTTTCAAATAGCAATTTACCTTCTTCATCAAATATAATTTCCTCGGAAGAGATAGCCGTTTTAGTTCTAAAATTATCCCTCAATTCGGATAATCGCTTATTTAGCTCACACTTTAAATCATAGGAATCATCGAATATCTTTTTTCTATGGATATAATAATGATTCATGGAAATAAAGTAGCAAATCATAACAAATGAAAAAATAAAAAGAGAGGAAAAGCCCAGATAAAGATCAAACAATCGGATACCCTCATACTTATTAATTAACCATAGCCTGATGACAGGAAGCAATATCAGGAGTATCACTCCCAATAAAATTAAATTTAATAATGTAATAGGGGAAAAATTCTTCGCATATTGATCAAAAGTACTTTGAGGCAAAAGCCCTACCAACTGGTACTCCCCCCCCCCTAATGACACGGTAGTAGAATACAACCTATTCCCACCTCCCAGATTGAGGACAAACTCCCCCCCACTCGATATACTCTCTTTAATAAAAGAGGAATCTTTATTCAATAAAATAGGCTTAAAATTATCTTTAGCCTCCGCTTTGTTATGCAAATCTGCGGAGAAATAAATCTGGTTTGAGTTTAACAAACAAAGGGAAGAAATGGTCTTGGCGTAATTGCCCCCATACTGCTGCATTCTCTTGACCTTTAGGAAAATCCGCTTCAAGGGAACAAGAAAAGGAAATACTTTATGAAAATACACTACAACAGACTCTGTTTCTGAATTATGCAAACCTAATACTATATGCTTCCTATTTTTCCCATTTGGATTATACGGTAGAGCCATGGGTTCCATTCCTAAAATACTATTAATCGATGGTGCAGTAGAGGATTCCGAAAATTCATCAAAATAATGATCTCCCAATAGTAGTTCTATATCATAATCCTGACTAACGGATAGAGAATAAACAATTCCGGAGTCAAAAAAATAAGGCTTAACCATATCATGCCCTCTTTTATTACTAAAACTCTGCTTAAATTTACGGTAACTCTCCTCTATTTCCTTTACCCTTGCAAACCCCTTTTCAAATTGCTTAACATCCTCCCAACTTTCTTTCAGCGCTTTTAATTGCGCCTCATTTACCCATACTCTATGTTCAGCCGGAAAACACGCTAAAATAACCTGTAAATTTTGTTCCATTAAAGGAAACCATCGCCCTATTTGCGAATCATCATAGATATCTTGTACCTCAGATAAAGAATCTAATCTTGCCACTTTTTCCAAGTACCTATCCCGGTTACATAAATAATCTTCTGTGTTACGCAATAATTCCTTGAAACTTCTGGTAAATAAAAAAACATCTGCCGCGAAAGCCTCCCTTTTGATGCTTTGTGTCACACTAGCCACAGGAGAATTTATTTTTTCCTCCTTTTCTTTTTGTTCAATGGTTTGGCATTTGACAATTAATTCATCTAGCCCTCGCTCAATGTACTCAAATTCATTCAGCCCATAACAGTCTCTTATAGTCGGTAGGGCATTCTTCAGTTTCTCACACCAGCTCTTAACTACTGAAATCTGATACAAATCAACAGAATCAATTTTCAAAAGTTCTTTTTCAAAATTAGTTTCCGGATTATCACTTTCAAATAAAGTAGTACATTTTGCTGAATCACTATCCGGTGTTCTGTATTCAATAAGATTATTTAAAAACAACAATATATCGTCAAAAATATCTGGCTCCTCATAATAACCGTCAAATCTAGAAAGATAATCTTCCATATATTTTTGTTTTTCTTGTTCTCTTTTTTTCTTTTCTTTTTCCAACAACGCCATCTTTTTCTTCTCAACATCTTCTTTGGAAAACCCAAATACGGTCGAATTATTTTTTATGTTATTGATTTCTTGTTCCGCAAAAATAAAATCAGAGTTCTTATCGATTATTCCATATAATTGAGCGGTAATGCTCGGACTTGAATAGAAAGCATCAATCTCCTCCAAATCACTGGCAATGGATTTCAACTCTGCCATCGCACGTTGATCAAACTCCTTTTTACGATTTTCAACATAATAGAAGAAGTAGGTGCCATAAACCCCTGCTATAATCAAAATGGATATGATGATCCAGGAAGTTCTTTTTTTCAACGGCCTGCTTTTCATATTTCCTGCAATTAAAATATACCACACGGATTGCTATAAAAAAGCAATCATTCATCGGCTAAAAATCGGGTATTCGGGGAAAGGGTTTTCTTATTTTTCAGAGGAACCGGAACCCCTCATCGTGCACTTTCTTCACTTTCATTTTCATTGGACGGTCTGCAATCAGTCGCAGAAATCAGGACATAAAAGTCCCGATCCCTATTATTCCGTGCATAATTTTAATGAAAAGCAAAATCAGGACTACCAGCCCGGAGGATAATTAGTGGCACCGTCCCTATCTGTAAAAAAAATATTTATCAATATCTTCTCTCACAGGAAAGGTATTGGCTATCCTTCCACACTATAAGGGAGATATACATAAAAACCAACTATCCGGAACGTTTTGCAACATCACCCGGCACCTTCCTTTCCGGAGGCATTCCTATTGCTGCTTATTGCATCAGCATATTTTATAGCAATAATACCGGGATTTGGAAGGATTTTTGATGGCTTTCTCATCTCTCTGACACTTTATATTCAACAACCTAACCAGAATAATCACCATCCTTCTGTTTTAGTTTTAAGAAATATCAAATTTCATCACTTTATTGAAAAATTATAATTTAACCCATCGGAATCACAAAACAAACGCCCATTTTTCCGGTCGCGTGCGGTAGTCTGTTACCAAAAAAACTCATTGTCAATTATAGGTGTCTCGGCCTGAAATAAGTTGACGCCTTAAAACAGGAATGAATTGTATTCCTCCATAGGCTACCACTAATAAATTCCATCAACTCTAATAATAAGACAGGTTTGATAGGTTTTTCAATTTCAAATCTAAGATTCGTTTATGTATCGAAGCACCTGGTCTAGAGGAATATTTAATCCCTCTACCATTTGGACATCAGTCAATAATTCAACTTTCACTAATCTATGTGCAGGCTTTCGTAAGCTTTCCTCTTTTGTAATCTAATTCAATTTGTGAAGTGGTGTTCTTTTCGTTGGATGTTACATATTCCACGACAATAGTAGTTATTGACTCTAATCTTACAATATCTATATTCTTCCTTCCTTATACACTTTGTGAGAAAGTTCCTGATCGTTTAGGCGTTCCAACTCCTCTACCAATCCCGCCTTTACTAAATCTATTTCAGGAGGTAATGAACTAGATTGCTCAACTAAATCCTTTGAGGAGTACCATTGCTCACCATCGGCAAAAATCCATTCATGTCGATTTATACTCTCCTGAACCTCTGTAGATAGCGCATGATCAAAGCTAAAAACTTGTTTGTCGAATCTATTTGGCTTTATAATACAGCACTTCGATAAAATTTTATTCACATCACCCTCTGAAATATGGAGTCTATAAGAACCATTTTGGTCAGGAATAGGCCGTGACTGCTGGAATAAGTGCCTAATTTTCTCCTTATCAAAAAGAATGGTCTCTGTCTTGACAAAATTCGTTTCGCCTCTTTTTATGGACGTTTCAGGATCAATCGACCATTGGCTTTCTTTGCGCTCCTCTTGAAACTTGACTTGGATATAATTCCAACCAAAAATAATGAGACACAAAATCGACAAATACAGAACAGCTATCATCATTTGATTAAATTTTTTCATTATTAGAATAAATTACTAATATCCTTCATCAACAACAAATTATTTTACCGACAGTTCGTCATATTTATTCAAATTGAGTATTTACCCCTACACCTCCTTAACCTACACTTTTTCAGCCCCTTACAATGATTCATCCTTTAAAATCTTAGTCGCGGTGTAAGTTCCCCTGTTTCCCACAAAAGGAGGTGGCTTGGTTTTAATAATTGTACATTTTCCCAAAAAGAATAAACCATTCTATACAAATGGCTATATGTTTCCCGCATGAAAACGTGAGATGATCGCTCTTAATTTTCCCACATCAAAAGGTTTTACTAATGCATGGCTGAACCCCTTTTCGTTCATATTTTCCAAATTCGAGGGAAGGGTGGCACTCAGGGCAATAATAGGGATTTGAAGTCCTTGTTGTCTAAGCACTTTTGTGGCTACATAACCATCCATTACTGGCATTTGCAAATCCATTAATATTAGATCAATATCAGGATGCTCCGCCACTTTTTTAATCGCCTCCTTGCCATCTTTAGCTGTTAATACCGAACTACCGGATTTCTTAAGTAGCTTCTTTAAAACTAATAAGTTAATTGGATTGTCATCCACCGCCAAAATTTTCAAATCCGCCAATGATAACCCAGACTCCTCAACTTTATTCGCAGTAGCTTTAGTAATGTTCGGACTTTCCTCTAGTAGTAACTGGAAATAAAACCTGGTCCCCTCATCAACTTTGGATGTGTATTGTAGGTGTCCTCCCATGGACTGTACGATTTTCTGAGAAATGGACAACCCCAAACCAGTTCCACCATAATCTTTATAGACCTCAAATGTTTCTTGCACAAAAGGCTTAAAAATTTTTTCTCCAACTTCCGGAGAAATGCCCTTACCGGTGTCTTCAACAGTAAAAAGCACATTCATCACCTTATCTTCACTCGAAATTAGAGAGGCGCTTAGCTTAACATAGCCCTTTTGGGTAAACTTGATCGCATTGTTTACCAGGTTATTTAAACATTGATTTAAACGAGTAAGATCAAATAGTAACTTCTTAGGTAGCCGCTCATCAATCTCTAAATGAAATTCAATTCCTTTTTTGGTGGCTGTCTCCTTAAAAATATTCTGGACTTGCATCCCTAATAGAAAAAGGTCATTCGGCCTCGCTTGAATAGGGATGTCACTATCATTAAATTTCGCTAGATCCAATACATCGTTCACTAAAAAAAGGAGGAGGTTGGAAGAATAAGAAAGAGAATCAATAATGGACTTATGCTTGATGGACTCCTGTTCTTTCAACACATTAATCAGTCCAATGATGCCATTCAAGGGTGTGCGTAATTCATGGGATAGCGTGTTAAAAAATCGATAACGCAGACTCTCCTGTTCCCTTATTTTCTCAATATACCCTTCCAAATTTCTATTCGCTTCGTAAAGTTCCTGGCTAAAATTCTTTGCCTTCCGTGTAGAGGTTTTCTCTTTGCTTAAAGATGATTGAAAACTATCCTGAAGACTTTTTAATCCTAAAGCACTCAACATCAAAGCACAGAGTCCGAATCCCGTCCTTTGCCATTGAATTTCTTTGGCAGATAAATGAATCTGATACTGTTGAGGTAGCTCAATAAAATTCACTACCACAAAACAGCAAAAAACTAAAGTAAGGAGAGAAAATTTAGCGACCTTTTCCTCTTTTTTAAAAAGGAGAAAAATGGCCACTACAGCCGTAAAATACAGGTACTCAATACCTGTAGTAATGCCAAAAGAGAGGATCAGGCCAGTATTGATCAGCATAAGAATGCCAATCATTCCAGTTTTAAGCAATAAAAAACGACCTGATTTTAACCAAAAAAACATGGGTAACAGCAATACATTGGAGCCAATCAGCGCTAAGGCAGTCCAATAATTTTCATAATAAAGAAATGCTATTCCTAAGATCGTTTGAAAGCCAAAGGTAAATAGAATGTACTTTAGAACCGTTCGAACTTCATGGACAGATTCAGTATTATTCGCTCTGTCGACAAAATATGAGGATATTTTATCAAAAAAATACATATGTTGGGGAGTTTCATATTTATTCTAATATAATGAAAATTGCGTTATTTACCATTCCCCCTATGGATTTAACCTACTATAAATGTGTAGCTTATCCCACTCAATTCCCATCTGAGAATAGAATACAATGAAATACCCAAATTGGATATCCTGATCAAGGACAATGGTGATCAAATGGCTTGTTTGTAAGATATATGATAAACTAATTTTCGTAGAATTGCAGCTTGTAGTCCGGGAAAATATTCTGACACTAATGAGTCAAAAAAGCCAAATAAACTAGGCTAAAAGAGGATGATTGGCGTATTGACAAAGATTAACGGAGCGTTTTCCTATATTCTTGGTCCAAGAAACAATGTAATTAATTACAAGTCACCTGGTATCGAAAATCCGAAACAAAAGCAGCCAAATGGAAAGGTATCTATTGAATAATGGAGTGAAAATTACAACCTAAAGCCCTTTAATTCACGAGTAAAGTAACATCAAATAAAAGGACTTCAAGTCGTTATTGGATACCTCTTATTAGCTGAAAAAATATCGATCATTGAATAAAGTAAATAAGGTGCATGCTATTATTTGAATTGAAGAACTATACATCGCGATTAAAGAAGTTTAAGGCTTTGAGTGTATGATTCTAAAATCAAATTTAAAACGAGATAGTGAGGTGAAATTTCCCCAAATAAAGCTCCAAATACCTTCTGATTATAACAAGCAAAAACACCAATACAATAGAATTAAGTGCCTTATTTTTTGTGAATAATTATGAAAGTGATGAAACTGATAATCCCACTTGAAGAATCAGGCTCTTCATGTAAACAAAAAGCGCAAGGGAGAAATTTTTCTGATAGTATAAACGAAGGGTATCATGAGAAAATTTTCCTACTTCCAAAGGATAGTCCTAAGCCCAATCCTATATTGTGTGCTTCCATGGCATATGACAATAGCACAAATCCCCGAAAACCTCAGGTTGTGCCTAAATTTGACAAAGGAGAGGCCACTTTATTTTATCGTTGAAGATGACGAAAGAGGGCCTTACCATGCAAGTCCATTTGTTTTCAAGGATAAGGTCTGCTTTTTTTCTAGCGGTGTTGATGACCAAGTTGTTTTAGTCGCCTACGACCCTGTAACTGAGGAGCAGGTCCCTTTAGTAAGTGGTTATTTCACCGGAATATATTATACCCATTATGACGACTACTTATATTTCTGGGGAAATCAGCTTGGAAGTTATGATGGCCAAAAAGTCACTTATTTCAACGAAGAAAACACTCAAGCAAGTTATATAGAGGGGGCGCTCGAAGCGATGTATAGTGGCTTCCAGTCGCCACAGTTTTATTTGATGAATGATTCCCTTATCACTTTGCCCTGGCCAATAGCTGAAGTATTTATCAATAATGAATTAGGTTATAAATATCAGTATTTGGGAGTAAACAAAACGAATGCATACCCACTGGATATAAACATAGAGACCGTTTTGAAAGGAGTCCCTTTAAATACGGGAATGGAGTTTACCAAACTCACTACTCGTGAGCCGGATCAGTTTAATAAGGGAAGTGACCGGAACCCAAGACTGGATTTAAACTACAGCGCCTTACTACCTCCAGCTATAGCGAAATACAACAGTGGGGATAGGGCAGTTAAAATTGGAAATGCCTTTTATTTTACCACCCTATTAAACAATGAACTTTGGCTGGTAGAATATATTTCAAATCCCGCCGAAGATGCCAACTTCTTTGTGAATGCCGGAGAAAATCCCATACGGTCCACGGAAGAAGAAAAATGGTTAAATCAACGCACAGGGAACCGCTATGATGATTTAGCGCTTGGAGATTCTTTTTGGAACAGTCACCGATTTGGTCAATTTAGCTATCGAATACCATTGGAGAATGGTTTGTATCAGCTGAACCTTTTCTTTAAAGAGATTTATTTCAAAGAAACGAATCAAAGGGATTTTCATGTGAAGGCGGAGGATCGTCTGTTGTTGAAAAATTTTAATCCGGACCCAGCTGCAGGAGAAATTACCAAAACCTTTCAAATCGAAATAAAGGATGGTGCTTTAGACTTACAATTTCTCCCCGGCATGAAGAATCACCCCATGCTAAGTGCTTTAAGCTTAACGAAAATTGAACAAGCACAATATATCAATGCTGGAAATGAAAAGCCTGAAGAGGCGTCTTTCTATACGGGAGGTCGTTCGTATGAGGTGCCGTTTGAATTATGGGAAGACATCTATTCAAATACTTCAATGGATAAAGGGACTTCAATTCCGCAAAACGTTTTTTTGACAGAGCGCTATGGGAAATCATTTGCCTATCATTTACCCATTAAGCAAGCAGGATTTTATGAGGTATCTGTATGGACTGCAGAAACCTTTTGGTTGGATATCTCAGATTATCATGGCCCATGGTCAGAG
>NZ_BQKE01000006.1:0-284208 GCF_036244895.1 Persicobacter diffluens | reverse complement strand
ATAGGATTCTAAAGGCATGACTTCACCACCTTTATATATTGATTTACTGGCATGATCTATATCGTGTAGCCATACGCTTTCTTTTTCCTTCCCCAACATGAAAGGAAAGCTCAACACCAAATTTCTCCTGCAGAAACTTTTGAAAAGCCTCGTGCTCCATGGCCGGCTTATATTTATGAAAGATCGCCCGAAGCTGCTTGATACGTTTCTGATCCTTTTTATAAGCTTTCATCCGCTCTTCCAGCACTGCCTTATCTTCGGTCCCCTGCACCTTGCCGTACTTAATGAACTCCATCTTCTCCCCTTTCAGCCTCATGATATATCCGGATGCTTCCCCCAGGGCTTTATATTGCGCCATGGTAGAGAAAGAATATTTTGAGATATCCTGATGAACCGCTTTAACTCCAGCTCAGGACTAATATTCTGAATCTTCTGCATCGCCTGCTGAGATTTCAAACGCTCGAAGCTATCATCAATCTTTTGACCATCCATATCCACGCGAGTACTGACGATATGAACGTGATTGTTTGCAGTATCATAATGACCAAATACCAAGTATGGAACATTACCATAGCCCATTTCTTTCATATAGTCCTCCGCCATTTCCGCTAATTGCTCATGGGACAATGCATCGCCCTTCACACTGAGAACGGCATGAAATTGCTTATTCTTTACGTTTTCATTTCGGAAAGAAACTGCCTGAAGGTTTAACATAGTCTTTCTGCGAGCATTATCACCCATCATTTCCAACTGCCCAAAATTCTTTACTTTAAGCAATTCCGCCTTTTCGCCGTCACGTTTCCGGTCGTTATATTGTACCGCATTAAATTTCCCTCCGGCACTACTGAGTATTTTCGCCTGGGCACTCATATCAGTGACGAAACTAAATTCCGATAGGCCAATGTGAGTTCACAAAGCGTAGAAGTGTAAGTCTCTATCACCTTTAATAGTAACTCAACCTGTTCTTCCTTTATCCGGCCATGCTGATAGCCCAATAAAATACCTCCTTTACATTCCTCTAAAGAAAAATGACAGTTACTCATTACCGTTCCTAGCAAATGAATGGACTGCATAACATCCTGCTTCGAATCTCTTTGATAAACTCTTTCTTCCTTCACAGCATCCATCACAAATTGTCGAAGCATGGCCGAAAGATTCTCCGGATTATGCTGGCTTTGCATCAGTTTGATTTGCTCGTGCTCTGCCTGAGAAACTCTGAATTTCAAGGCAACCATTGGCGGCTTTTTTGCTGCTTTCTTTTCATCTTTATTTTCGGTTAAGTGTGGTCAAATACGCTGCTACTACTTTCCCTAATTCTCGACGCTCTTTTCCCTTCAGACTATGACCGTATAAAATGGCCAATTCTTTATGTAGTCTTTCCGGGCAAATACGTTGAAGGTATTGGATGTATTCTTTCCGATGAACATCATCTTTCGCCATTTCCAAACTTTGCTCAGTCCTGAAAATTCCGGAACTTCTCTCTTTCAAAAAGCCGGGTATTTAATTCTTGCTTGCTCATTTCTATTTTCAGTTAAGTTGCGCCAAATATTCCGACTCGTCGGCAGGGATAGCTTTTGAGGGACTCAAAAGCACATCCTGCAACAACAAAAATCCAATTTTTGTATTGGCCTCCGTGGCTCATTAGAAGCATTGTCGCAAAGCGACGCCTAAAAAAAGCGGGTGGGGAGAGGACTCCAACCTGAGGTCATGGGAGCTTGCCTCCCTGGTGACCTCAATTAACTCTGGCCGCAAAGCGGCTCCTAAACCTTAGTGATTTCGGAAGTCCGGGAGGATCTGCCCCAAGAAAGAACAGTCCGGACTTCCCAAAAACCGTAGAGAAAATGGGTTACATTTCTCCCCTTTAGTCCTTACTGCTTTTTTTATCTCCTCCATATATCGCGGAATTTATTGCCTGCATTCTCCCAACCGCATCCTCGGACTCATTCTCATAGCTGGAACCAATTGCGGAAATCTCAGGCTTAATATGAGAGAATTAAAAAGGGCTATAGAAAGAATTATTACAGTAATAGGGCTTTGGGAATCAATAGCACAACCAAATAGATACGCTTAAAAAAGCCAGCATAAAAATAATTTGGAGTAAATCTCGATCAATTTTAAAGCGGTCTTGTATAATGGAAAAAACCAATTTAACGGCCCAGTAATGAGAAATCACCAATCCCACCCAGACAAAAAGCCAATAGGAAGATACAAATAAGAGAAACCATGCTATCTGCATAGTCGGCCAAATGATCCGTTAGCCATAGAAAATCATTCTTGGCAAATGCTGATACAGATTAATCATTACCCCGAAAGCTACCAACAAAGGAATCCACCAAAAGAGCAGAAATACAGGATCGAATTACAGCTTTTTTTCAGTAATAGAACCTCAAACTTTTTATAGAAGACGCCTGCCATTTGAACACAAAGAAAAATAAAAACTGGAAGGGCAATCCCTGCCCAACAAGGCAGATAATATTGAAAGCTTCAATAAACTGTTCCATGAAACTAATTTTTAAATGAATGAAAATAATTGGAATACTAGCACTAACCGGTATACTCCCTTTTTCCTCCCTTCAGTCCATGCGTTCTGATTTGTGTCTCCTGCCTCAAATTGGCAGAACTACTTTTTTAATCTCCTTAAAGCAGACAATAAGAATATCCGCTCCTCAACAGCGTTACTTTTCATTCTTTCAGGAAGTAGCGAACAGACCAATTTACCAGAATCATACTCCAGTAAACCCCAACTGTTGGGTAATTCATCTTTCTTCACTAATCCTTTTGGAACACAATAATACCGGAACTCTCCCATGCCCTTTATTGGCTCCTGTCGAAAGGGCTTTTTCCTATCCCTCAAAAAGTCAGCCCTACTCGTTTTTACCTCAACCACAACGGAAGTCCAATAATTGAAGCCAATCACGTCAGGAATCTCACCAGTATTATTAATGGTAACCAATTCAGTAAATACTTCGGTACAACTGATCTGATTTGAAGGCTTGCGCCTCTTTAACCAAGAGGCAGCAAGACCTACCAAACCTTTATGATTTATACATTGCGTAAAAAGCATAAGGGAAAATACCTAAATTCCATAAAACGTACAGGATACTCTATTTTTCTTTAGACACCACATTGTCCCAATGATGCTCGACCAAAACGTGAAGCCGATTCGTTATCCCTAATAAATATTTTGTTTCATCGGGCACAGCGCTTTCAATGTCATCCAGGTGATCTTTAAATAAAGTTAGGATTTGCTCCCTTATGACATAGAATTCTTTGTAATCATGAATCTCAGTCATGTTCTTGATGAATTCCTCTTTGGCGTCTTTTTTCTCTTCCTCCTTCCTGGCTTTCATGGTTTCCTCAGCTTCACCCCTTGAAATTTCAATTAATTCATTCAGACTGGTACGTCCATCTACTTTCCCTTTTTTTCCAAGTTTTTGGACTATAGCTTTCGATACTTTCTTTTTTCCGGAAAGTATATCAGCTTTCAAGTTTGGGTCCTCATTACCAATAATATCGACACCTTTAGCATAATCACTATCTCTATGAATCGTTCTTTCTCCTACAGAAAAATCATTAGCAATTTTTTCAGCTGTAGACGAATGTGTCAAATTGGCACATTCGTCTCTTCCAGAATAATTGGAATTTCCTTCTTGTCCCCCTCGTTTTCCTTTCTCACGATTGTATAGCTTACCACGCAAATAGGAAAGCTCATTCGAATTTAAATTTCTGCGTCCCAATTGATTGAGGATCATCCAATCTTTGACATCCTCAATAGAATCAAAAGACTGATATATTACCGGAACAGTTTCCCAGGATAAACCTAATTCCTGAATAATCTTAAATCGGTGATGTCCATCGACCAATAGGCCTTTTTCTTTCCACATCGTTAAAGGATCTCTTACCCCTTCTCGCTCAATGTTTTCCTTGAGCTGCTGAAATTGCTCTTCCGAAAGTGGCTGAATCCATTCCTTTAATTCTTCGGAAATTTGCGGCTCGCTTTTTTAAAAAAGTACCGTCTAGATTGGTTAAATGGGTTTTTTTCTCCATTTTTAAATAAGTTATTATTAAATTTTGAGCCGTTTAGTTCCAAGCTAGCGGCTTTTTTTATTTATTCTCGACTGATTTTTCGTCTTTTGATCAGTGTTATTTTCGACAATTTAATGAATAATTTTTTATACACAACGTAAATATAACAAAAGTAATAAAAAACATGGCCCTAGTAAGAGTTAAATAGATGGATTGCATCTACTCATTTTCTAAAGGGAAAGAAAGGGTAAACTGACATTAACCTCCTTTTTATTTATTTGTCAAATTGAATTTGATGTAATATCAATTTAAATTTGATATATCCAAAATTATTTAGCGGTTTTTTATTAATCAAATTGATTTTGATACTTTCGGTAATGGAATTAAATACAATTATCAAGAAAGCTATTCAGAGTAAGCAATTGTCCAATG
Source organism: Persicobacter diffluens (assembly GCF_036244895.1). NCBI lineage: Bacteria > Pseudomonadati > Bacteroidota > Cytophagia > Cytophagales > Persicobacteraceae > Persicobacter > Persicobacter diffluens. Next base: position 279,750 of record NZ_BQKE01000006.1, on the reverse strand, counting down.
CACACTTGGCTGAATTATTAGGGGTATCAGCCACAACAATCAGTAATTGGAAAACAGGGCATAGCGAACCTTCAATAAGTAACCTTAGAAAGCTTGCTGATATCCTTGATTTAGATTTAAGTATTTCATTTAAAGAAAAAGAAATTGAAATTGACAAAAGCACGAAAGTAATTTCATTAAAATCTGCTGGTATTGAAGTTGACATCAAACTTCAAATATCTCCAGATGGAGAATTATTAATTGACTAATTTAAAGCTAGTTACTTTCTAGAAATAGTGATAGCGAAGAGCTTGAGATTATTCAAATGCGACTAAATGTATGTCAATGGTTATTTTTTGTATCCTTAAGCATACATTTAGTCGCAATCGCGAGGTATATTTATTTTTTTACCAGAAAAAGTACAATATTCTTGCTTTTCTCTTTCTTGATTGTATTTATTGTATCTATTATTGTAATATTGAGGGGGTTGTAACTTACTGAAATACAAATAAATAGGCCTCGCGATTGCGACCAAATGTATGCTTAAGTGCGACTATTTGTATGTAGAAACGGAGTATTATACGACCAAACGTATGTGGAAATGCGACTGTTTGTATGGTTCTGCGACTATTTGTATGCGACCTAAATTTTGAAAAGTCGCAACAATTATTTTACTTGTGATATGACCGAACAAAACCAAATCAAAGTAGCTCAATCTAATGACCTTACAAATGGTCGTGTTGATTTTATTCCTCTTCAAATAGACATCTTTTATGTGATGTTATCGAAGGTAGGTGAAAATGATCCTTGGACGGGTAAGTATAGAACTTCTGTTCAAGAATTAAAAAACCTTGGAGGGAAGTCTGTTAATCATACCCGAATTGAAACAGCTATTAGAGGAAATAGGTCTGAAAATTTGCCTGCATTAGCATCCACTTTCTGGAGGTTCGAGGAGAAAACGGAAAGTGGAACCATAAGCCAATATTTAGTGAAATTGATTACGATTCTGGTCGAATCACCTTTCAGTTTAATGAGGCGGTTTCATCTTTCCTACATAATTTAAAAGGCAATTTTACCCTGTTTGAGTTGAGTTCTATTGTGGCTTTAAAAGGAAAACATACAAAAAAAATTTTTCAGTTGGTTTCTAGGTGGAGTGATAAAAAGCATTTTATTATTTCAATTAAAGAGTTACGTGAGCTATTGTATTTAGAAACTACATTGTTGAGGACGAATGATTTTAAACGAAAAGTTTTGGAACAGTCAAAAAAGGAAATTAATGAAAAGACAGATTTAACCATCGATTATAAAGAAATTAGAGTAGGGCGTAAGTTGGATTCTATTGAATTTATTATTTCTCAAGATTCGATATCAAAAGATGCTGGAAATAAAAAAGGTAAGATGGTATTTGATGGAGATTCATGGGAAAGGGTTAAAAAAAGACTTAATGTAGAGCAACAGGAATATTTAAAATCACAAGTTCATAAAGCTTTATATGATGCTAAACAGAACGGAGAGGTTAAAAATGATTGGTATGTGATGAGGTCTTTTGTGCAACAGTATTTAGAATATTTTTTTAACTTTGATATCGGCTTTAAAGAAAGAAACTGGAAGTTTAACTTAGCTTCATATCGACCAAAATAAGAGGTGTAATCTCCAACCAAATGGGTATCACCATTCCAACCGAAAAGGGTACCATTAACAGTAAAATAAATAGGCTAAAAGCCCATGGTTGTTTTCAATAAATTATGCCTGTTGTGTAAGATTCATTGTCTCTCTTAATCGATAAGACTCCCCATCCATATTGACCAAATGAGTTTTGTGAGTCAACCGGTCAATCAGGGCTGCTATTAAGAGGTATCAGGGAATATTTCTCACTGTGTCCTATGTTCCGCATTACCGCATATCTCACCAAAACTATCCTGAGCGATGTTCAAGTTGGTTTTTGTGATTATTACTGTTCGCTTTATTGAATTTCATTTTTAAGCGTTAGTTCTATTAAGGGTGATCAAATTTTTTCAAATACCATGAGTTTATTCAATAGTCATCCAATAATTCAATTTCTTTCTTGGGGAGAGTATTGAGGGTTCTTTCACTTGGAGTTTTGAACTCATTTTGATTTTGTCCATCTGTTGTTGCTCTTTGGTTATTCCTGTTCACTTTTCGTCAATAATAACTAAGAAGTCGGTCTGATTTCGAAAAAAAACTGGGCCATGAATCCCCCCAATAATCGGACAGCATGATTTGCATAAATCATTATTTGTAGAATATAACAACAACAAAGTTTAATTCTATTACAAGCACACCTTTTTAGAATAAAAAAAAGGTAATATTTTCAATTTAGAATAAAAATATTCTACATTTGCTTTAAGCACAAAGCATCAGCGATATGAATGAACTATCAGGATCTATTTTTAAGTTTTTAAAAAACAACGAAGCCCTTTCGATTTCCGGAATTGAACTGCAAGCCGGTATCCCAAAAGGGTCCCTACAAAAAGCAATTGGTGGTTATCAAAAACTCAGTGATGGAAATTTGCAAAAATTAATCACCGTTTTGAAGCGTTACGGTTATCAAGACGAGGGAGGAGCAAAAATTATGGCCATTGCGAATAACAAAGGAGGGGTCGCTAAAACAGCTTCAACAGTAAATATCAGCAGTGCACTGCGGAACTTAGGTTATAAAGTGCTTTTGGTAGATATGGATCCCCAGGGATCAGCGAGTCGACATTTTGGACTGTATGAACTTGAGGGACAAATCGCTGATGCAATGCGCGATGGGCATGACTATAAAATCGGTGAACTGCTTTACAAGATAGATGACTTACTGTATTTGGCACCGTCAAACTTAAATTTGGAAAGTATTTTGCCAGAACTTCAAAGTGATGATGTTGAAGGGAATCAGCGCCTTTCTAAAGTTTTTAACCACTTGAGGCCTCATTTTGATTTTATTTTGATCGACTGTCCTCCGTCATTGAATATTCTGACGGTGAATTGTCTGATGGCGAGTCATTCTGTTTTGATTCCAGTACAACCTGAACCTCATTCTATCGACGGGCTTTCCAATATCGTTAGATTGATAAAGAAAGTATCTTCGGTAAACCCACACCTGAAGGTGGAAGGATTTTTCTTCACCTTGGTTAAAAACACCAAACTGCATGAAGGACTTATGAGTACATTGGAGGAAGAGTATCCTATGATCAAGATCTTCGAACAAAAAATCAGACAGAATGTGGCTGTTGCCGAAGCTTGTTATGAAGGAATGGATGTGATTACTTATGACAAAAATTCCAATGGAGCCCAGGATTATGTTGCACTTACGAATGAATTGATCAATGGCTAAGAAAAGTTTTACCGCCAAAAGACAGACCTCCAAAGCTGAAAAAGTAGAATTCAATCTAGGAAATGATTTGATCAATCAATCAGTGATTCAGCTGGTGGAGAAGATCACTATCCTAGATGAATTGAAAAAATATATTCGACCACTGCGTCCTGAAGAATATCAAATCCTGAAGCAGGATATTGAAAAAAATCAGGGGTGTCGGGACCGATTAACCGTTTGGGTGAATGAACATCAAGAGTACGTTTTGATTGACGGACATCACCGTTTTCAGATTTGTACCGAGGGACGAGATCCTAAAGATTACCTTTATTTTGATGTGCAGGAAATGCATTTCGATAATATTGAGGAGGTCAAAGACTGGATGGATGAACTTCAGATGGGGCGTCGTAACCTGAGCAAGCAGGAAGTTTATTTCATCCGTGGACGGAAATACAATCGCTTGAAGAGTGGCCGTGGTGGTGATGCTTCTCAGCAAAAAAATACGGCAGAATATTTGGCTGAAAAATTCAATGTTAATGCCAGGACCATCAAGCGGAATGGAAATTTTGCTGAGGGGATCGAAAAATTGAATGCTGAACTGAAAGACTTGATTTTGTTTGGTGAAGCACCAATAAAAACCCCGGAAATTGAATTCATTGGCCAGTATGATGGAGCTCAACTTGATAAAATAATCCAATGGGCAATAGGGGGACAAACGGTAGCAGATATAAAAATGAGGCTAAGTACTCAGCCAAGACCGAAAAAAGTAAATTCCTCTCCTATTGATCATTGGAAGAAATACATGCAGAAATCCACCAAAGAGGTAGATCAGCTGATCAAAAAGGCTGATCAGAATACGATGAGATCTTTGCGGGAGTTTTATCTTGAGCAAATCGAAAAGATCAATCAACATCTTTAAAATATCGACAGAGCAAAGTGACATTTATGTCACTTTGCTTTTTTTTGTTCGCCATGCATGGTGGTTACACTTTTTCGGATTGACATTCCAAAATTTAGTAATAAACCCACCATTAGACTGTGTTTTTATAACGAGAATTACTAAAATATCAAAAACATCTTCAGGTTTTACAGAAGGATTTTATTAATTACTCAATGTTGCGTTTTTCGAGTTGTTGTTTTTATTATTAATTCCGATTTTATAAAATAACAAAACGATAAATTTATGGGACTTAAACCAGGGCCAAAACGGATAGCTAAGTCTACGGGAAAACCGGACAAAAGACAAAGGGACAATAAAGAAACACCAGGGAATACACCTTCTTTAAAACCACCAAAGAGACAACAAAAAAGCTAGATTAAAAATTCAACCTATGAAAAATACCATCAAACTCACTCATCTGCATGACAGTCTTGATGGTAATTTTTTATCATCGCTTAATGAAATAACATCTTAAATTTCATTTATTATCATATGCTAGCAATCTCGGAAATTGGCACTTTACTAAAATTGGGGTATTAAGACATTTCTTTTTATCTGAGATTTTGTACCAAACCATTTAATTGACAACAGTAACATGCAATAATTTTCGATATATCACGTCCAAACCATAGTAGGTCAACTCGAAAACATTATATTTGAAGCCTCAAAAATGATATAGTTTCACGAAATAAAGGCATGAAAATAAAAGACATCAATAGAGATATAAATGAATTAAGAAACCTGATCCTTTATTCGAAAAATCACGACCTGATTGATCCAAACGCTTTTAAAAAGCTGGAGCGACCATTTTTAGAAGAAGATAGTGCATATGTACTTTGGCTAAAAGAGAACAAACCTTCCTTAGAGGAAAGATTTTTGTTACTATTAGGCCTGGCGCCTCATCTTCATGCCGGATTTTATAGTGAAATAAGCACTGATCTTTACTTCCTCCCTGGTCTTCCTCCTTCCAACATTATAAATTGCCTACGGCTTTAAGTTTTGTAGAATTAATGAAAGCTTATAGTCTTCTACCGGAGGTGGAAATTATACAAATCATTCAAAGGAGCTTTCTTGTCTCAAAAGGAATAATCAAAATAGGGGCTTCCGCCAGGGAATGCACTGGTTATTAGCCCCTATGCATATGCCGGAGCAATGGGTGCAGCATTTTTTATATGACCTCAATACTTTTTCAGCTACAATATAACATGTATGAGTTATTCACTTGAAGAAAAAAAGGAGACCAGTTACGAGGAACAATCCAATGATTTTTCATTCGCCACAGCTGTTCCGCAACTAGAAGCAGTTCCGGATAAAATCGCTGTAGCGCAAGAGCAATATTTGCCGGATATTCAACGCGTATACCTGGCTCCCCAGCCTGCTCAAATTCAACTTGTTTCTGAAATTGCAGATGACAATGTAAAAAAAGGCTTTGTCTTTTTAACGACTGCGATGGCTGGAGAAGAGACCAAGGTTAATATCCAAAAACGTGGTTTTGGAAGTCGTGATAGTTCAGGATATGCCGATCTGCTTTTAACTGTACTCCAAAACCAGTTATTGGATGCCCAGCCAATGATTGGTATCTATGGAAATTTGTATTTTCAAAAGCCCAACCTATTTACCGGGGAAGTAGCGCTTTTTGATGGTGTTTTTATACCAGATGATTATGTGGCTATTGAGGATGTAGTGAAATTGGCGCAGCAGGAAAGAGGAGCTGAGGAAGTTTATAAAAAGCAAAAAGAAGCTGAACTGGTGCTCAATGCCTACATGCGAGATGTGCCGAGGGATTTGGATTATAGTGAAATGGCTAAGGTTTTGTTTGAATCTGCCAATATAGAAAATCCGAAAAGCTATGCTTTCCAAAAAAGAATTCAACAGTTAGCAGAAGAAAAAGAGCAAGAAGGCTGGGGGATTTTAGAACTTTTGTGGAAGTACTAAAAGTGCAGCCGCTTCAACACCTGGACACTATCGTTTACTTCTTTAAAGGTAATGACAGTGATCGGGTAAATGATCAGCTGAACCAGGTGTTTGATCATCCTCCAAGCATGGAAAAGCTTAAAAGGGTGTTTTTTGAGCAATATCAACAAGAGTTATCCGCTTTCCTGATCAAGCATATGCCCGGAGAAAGAGACTTATTGGGTTATAAAACTTCTAATAATCAATCCGACCTTCCGGACTTTGATTATGAAGGCATTGTTAGAACCATCAACGCAGAGATTAATAGTTACTATCAATTTAGGGATTATTCCTACAACCCTATGACTGCCGGATTGGGAGGAGGTGGTAATGCCTTTAGCGGATTGATTAGAATAAAAAGTTTAAAGAAAAATATTACCAGCCAGCTGGAAAAACTGGAGCGTAACCCATTAGCTGCGGAGCACTTTCTGAACCTGTATCATACCATCAATAATTCCTTCTTTGAAACGGATATTGAAAAACTATTCGATTATCAGGATATCGCCCCATTGCTGCCCAGTCATTTTCTTCAAAAATGGGTCGCTCATGAATATATCGGAACACCTTCTCAGCGTCTGGATCAAATCTATGAGAAGCAGAAACGCCCTCCATTACTGGCCGGTACTAACGCTCCAAATCCTCATGCTTTAGGGGAAATATTGGGTTTTAGAGCCAATGAGGCGGATCAGGTACAATTCAGTTACGTCGCCACCCGGGGAGACACGCTTTCCGGAATCGCCAATCGCTGCCGTACCACTACGGATATGCTACTCAAAGCCAATTTGTGGACCATGGTGAACCCTGCCAACGGCACCTTTGAAGATTCCTTTGGCAGACAAATGCAATTGCAACCGGGAGATCACATTCACCTTCCGGAAAGTTATGTTCCTTTAATTGGGGAATTGTACCAATTGTATAATCCACGAGAGGACGCTTATGAATTAGTAAAGGCAGAAAAGGGAACTTATCAGGTAGCCCTTTCCAGGCAGAAACTTTTTTGGATATTGTAGGCTATATCCGGGAGGTGACCATGGACCAAATTCGTGATGATAATACCAGAACTTATCAAATGAAATTGGCCGTTTCCATGAAGCTTACCGGTAATGTTTACGCCATGTTTTATATCGGCATATCCATGGGCGGAGTATTAAGTATGCAGTCCGGAGACGACCGGGCCTTTGGGGTAACCATGAAGACACAGCTAGGCTTCCATGCCGGTGTGGGAAATCAAAGCGTGGCCAGCGCAGGGGTAAATGTGGCTGGTGGGAAAAGTATGAATCCCAAACATTTTAATAGTTTGAATGGAGGATATCATTCACCCAATCACTTTCTGGCTTATTTCGCAAAATCCATCGTTCACCTGTTAGTGGATGCTAATTCCGCTGAATTCCTAGATGTGCTAAAATTGGGAGAAAACTTTTGGGCAGGGAAACAGAGTGATGAATTTTGGAAGGAATTACAAAAAGGGTATACCCATAAACAATTAACCGACTATTCCCTTTCCGGGGAGGCGGGGGTGAATAATGTAGCCTCCATTGAAGCCGGAATGGCCGGAGGAGCTGTTCAGAAAACAAAATACCAGGGCATAGAAACACCGGAGTCTCAGGCCGACAAACGTAAGGGATGGAAAAACCTTTTGGCCAACGAACAAGAAGCTACAGAGGCCAACGAAACGGAACGGGAAAGAGAATATTTCGTGACGGTAGATTTGTTTGATGGACTCGTTACGCTGGATTTAACCGCTCAGGAAATCATTTTCAATGGTAACCGGGATAATGAAGGGGAATATATTAATATTTCCATGACCATGGCGATTCCTTCCAACAATGACTTTGTCCGAAGCCTGGCGGAAAGAGGGCAAAAAATTGACTGGATTTTTTCCGGTACCGGAACAATAGAGGATAAACTCAACAGTATCCCCGATAAAATCAGGGATGCCTTTAAAGATAAAGTCCCAGCAAAAACCGCGGTGAATATGTCAGCCTCCGTTTATGTAAGGCTGGAGTGGCAGCATATTGTACAGCCCGTCAATGATATTAAAGAATGGTTCCTGCAGTACTTCAGAGTTTCCAAAGGGCAAGAAATCAAAATCGGGAATGATTATGGAAATGCCTCTCTCATGAAAGAAGAGGAAGTTTTTGAAGTATTAGGAACGAATACGATCTCTTATATTTCCACCGTCTACAATGGTATCCATAAAGAAGTAATGGCGGAAATGACTAAGGAAGAACAGGACATCATTAAAGGTTATATCTCAGATGCTGAAAAAGCAGCTTTGGAGGACGAAAAAGACCGACAAAGAAATGCTCAAATTAATAATCCCGAAGAGAAGACCACGCCAACCAAACGACCAACCACCAGTGATATTCTGAGAAATCATGGCAATGATCCGGCAGTGATTAAATATTCCGGTCTATTAAGAGAAAGAGCCGCCAGTCAATGGGAAAACTTTAAAATCAAAGGAAATACAGACCTGAACTTCCTGCAAGTAGCCTTTAATCCTTCTCCCCAAACCGCTTTAGGTCCTTTGGAAAAAGAACTCTACCAAACCCATTATCAGGAGATGATCCTGAATTTTGGTAAGGAAATCAGAGATGCGGTGGTGGCTTATGCGGAGAAAGTAGGGGACTATACCAAAGCTAAATGGAGTGAGTGTAAGTTAAGGGAGTTGAATGAGGAACAGGCACGCCTTTATTTGGGGGATATCAGAAGAATTGTGGAAGTATTGCATGCGAAGAAGATTCCTAATAAAAAATTAGAATGGGAAGATGTCGAGGGCAGTATTTCCAAATTTATGTATGGAGTGATGGCTGAAAAACCGAAAGAGATGACATCAAACTTTGAGCAGGATATCTTAACACCGTTATTTTTTGAAAATAAAGTATATGAGAATCAAGTATATGTCGAGAAGGAGTCTAATTAGTGCACTACTGATAATGCTATCGTTTTCCTGCAATACAAATAAAGGTATTGACGATTTATCAGAGAAAGAAGCGATCTCTATTCTAAAAGAAAGGCATGATTTATACTTCATTTGTAAAAAGAATGAAGAGGGTTATGTCTATGATTTGCGAATTAGAGATGATAAACGTTTAAAGAGATTTCCAAAAGAAATATTAGCATTCAAGCAGCTCGTAGATCTTGATTTAAGTGGTAATGCGATTGAAGAAATTCCTGAGTGGGTATCAGAGATAGACAGTTTAAAGTACCTCATCTTACGAGATAATCCTATCAAAGAGATTCCTCATTATATCTCTACGTTCAAGGAGTTACGTGTATTGGCAATAGATCGATCAGAAGTTACTTCGATTCCAAAGAATATCGTTGACCTTCCTCATCTAGTAACATTATACCTAGGAGGTTGCCCTCCAATGAAAGAGTTTCCATCGGTATTGTATCAATGTCTTCAGTTAGAGAACTTAGCACTACCACCTCTGAAGCGCCTTCCTGATGATATTGGTCGGTTCAAAAATCTTGAATTTTTAAATACTACTTTAGAAAGTTTTGAAAACCTTGACAAGCTACAATCGCTCACGCGTCTGTATTTAAAAAATAGTACAGCATCGCACTTTCCTAAAGATTTCAAAGGATTGCCAGAACTAAATTTTTTAAGAATCAATAACTGCAAAAATTTAGAAGAGCTACCTGCTAACCTATATGTAAAATATAAGGATCATGGTGCTGATATAGATGCCATTAACTGCGTAAAGTTAAAAGGCCTTCCGGACGAATTTGCCAAGCATCGTTCATTTGCTACTATCTATTTGGACAGCTGTCTTAATTTTAAGCATTTTCCAAAAGGAATGAACGTAGGAACGATCTCCGCAAAAAACGTCCATTGGGAAATAGCCCCAGAAGGTATCTTCTATAGTACTTGTGATGATTTATGGATTACAAATCACCGAATCAAATCCATTAAAGGAATTGGTAATATGGAAAACCTTGAATTTTGCGTCTTGTCTGATGGCCTCATTGAGGAAATCCCAAGAGATATTGTCAATTGTAAAAAGTTGAAGCACCTCAATCTTCGGGGCAACAAAATCAAAGCGTTCCCGGCATTTATGTCCAAATTTATTCGAGAGAATCCCAATTTAAAAGGGGTGAATTTGGGTGGTAATCCGATTGATGATTAAATCACGGAAAAGATTATTCAAATAATTCCATTTTGATAGCAAAAGCCCTCAACCATTTTTGGAGAGGGCTTTTCTTTTTTTGGGTCAAAAATTATCGAAATAATACAATTCTTAGCGAGGATATAGTTACCTTTATGTTAAATAGAGGGTGAAAGTGCAATTGATTCCGATTTTAAAGGAGGTTTTCTGAAAGGTAAATCACCCACTACTTAAGGTACAATTTTTAGAGCTCCTACATTAGTATTATTGGTTGGATTTTTAGTATTTTATAAATTGTATTTAGCCACAGTATTGGACGTCTATACGTAATGGTAAGGTATGTTTTGCTTGGTGGCTATCAGTCATATGATCGTATTGTTTGGCTATCGATCACTAAGTGATCTATACAATATATAGATGTTATCCTTCATTAAAAACCAAAACAATGAATAAAATTACAACAATACTAATAAGCCTATTTATTTTGTTAGGATGTGGCACAGGTAAGAATATTAATCAAACCCCTGAGCTTTCATTGGATAAAAGAGAACTTAAGGTTTCTCTATATCCTTATATTCCAAATGCAGAAAGTTTCTATTGTCGGATAGAAAAGTTGTATGAAGAAAAATTTCCTGAAATTGATCTTAAAGTTGAACTAAATTCCTTAAATTATTATGACCATGAGGGGAAAGGTATTATTGAAAGCGAAGCAGATGTTTACGAGATTGATGCAATCCTGCTACTGGATTTTATTAAAAGAGGTAAATTACAAAAACTGCCAGCCGAGCTAATTCCCAATGAACAAAGTTTATTGTCAGTTTCTTCAATTGCTAAACTCAACAATGATGATTGGTTTGGATATCCACATTGGGCTTGTGGTAATTTCTTATACTTAAAGAACAATGACTCAGAAGCAATTAAAACTTCAAATTTATCTGATATTGAAAGAATTCTTTCCAAGAATGATGATATCCAGAATAGCATTTTTATAGACTTAAAAGGTACATCAACAATTGGCGAGCACTATTTTGATGCTCTGATGGATGAATTAGGTGACTATAACCAAGCTAGAAAGTATGTATCTGTAGACAATATTAATAAATCTGTTTTGAACAATTTAAACCGAGTAATTGATGTATCCTACAAAGATTTTGGTAGGAATGATAATTACCATGATAACACAGGGTTTTACGGGCGTCAATTTGCCAGAAATAAGGGAAGAATAATGGTTGGATACTCAGAGCTTTTGTATTATTTGATTGACGAGAATATTAAATCATGTTCAAAAGAAGATTCTTGTATTAACCAAGGTAATTTAACTATTAAAGAATGGTACTTTTCTGATAAAGGTTCAAATCCTATCAGCTGGGTAGATGTACTATCCATAGATTCTAAATTAACTGGTCAAAAGCTCAAGGATGCATCTGATTTTATCCATTTTATGATAAGTGATGAAATATATAAAGAAGCTTTAATACCAAAATGGGGTGAAGCGCCTCGTTATTTACTGCCGACAAAGAAGAGCTTATTCAAAAATGAAGATATACTCAAAGAAGCACCATTGTATCCAAACTTTTACAAAATAATTCAAAAAGCAGTTTCGACCACAGACGACCAATTAAGTCCTAAACTCAGGGAAATAGGAAGAAAATTAGATAAGGAACTACTAATTGAGAATAAGAGATAGCGAAAGGTGAAATAAGCTAAAATGTGTCTACAAAAGCCTTCCCTACAGAACGGGGTGAAATGTAACACTTCCTTCAACCGCCCAAATCCAGCCTTTTGATCTTATTTTTTTTCATCCAGTTGTGTAGGTTCGCCGGAGTGGTATTGTACTTTTTGGCGATGAACTTTTGTGTGGAGCCATTATTGAGCAGGGCCTGAATTTCTTCCGTGAACGGATCGAGTTTGCTTTTACCTGGGCCTTTGGGCCTGCCGAGTTTGATACCCATTTTTCTTTTAGCGGCCAATGCTTCTGTGGTACGTTTTGAGATTAGGTCTCTTTCTATTTCTGCTGCCATCGCAAGGACCATTGCCAGTACTTTGCTTTGGAGGCTGTCGTTGGCCTATGTTCTAAATAACTGCATATCCCGCCAAAACCGCCCTGATCGCTCCTCAAGGCGGTTTTTGTGGTTATTACGGTTAGTTTTAGCTAAAAATATAAATATATCAAGAATTTAAGACGCTCTTACCGGATGCTCTTAGGGTACCATCAGGGGCGACGTAGCGGTAAAGTGTCTGTCGGCAAATATTTAATTCTTTACATAAATCACTGACTTTGGTATCGGGACTTTTCATGGCGGCACTGGCGATTTGAACTTGATGCTTTGTCAGGGCGTACTTCCTGCCTCCGTTTCGATCTCTTGCTCTGGCGGCTTGAAGACCTGCGATGGCGCGCTCTCGAATCAGTTCTCTTTCAAATTCTGCAAGGGCAGCGAAAATATTGAATACAAACTTTCCGCTTGCAGTGGTGGTATCCATGCTGGCGCCTTTTCCGGTAAGTACTTTTAGACCAACATCTCGATCGGAAAGGTCTTTTACGATTTCTACTAAGTGTTGGAGTGATCGTAAACATCCCGCCATCTCCATCTTTCCTTTTTGCATTTCAATGATGACCTTTCGTTAAATCATCAATATTTTGAAAATGAGCACTCAGGAACGAAAAATGTTTACGTTGGTAGATAAGAAAGAATCGAGTAATCTGAAAACGGCCGATTTCTGCAAGGCGGAAGGGATTAGTCTGGCTTGCTTTTACGGTGCCTTATAAGCTCCGGCTTATGGCAATTTCAGTGCATACCTCACGGTAAACCACCTTGCGACTTGCTAATGCTTCGAGATGCTACTCTCGCACTTAAGGGACTTGCTCCCTCTAAAATAATATTCTATATTCGAATAGAATAATGATGCCATATTGGGCACAAACACAATGTAAAATGTTTTTACATTAAACGTTAGCTATAACCGACCAAAATGGATATTACAAGAGTTACAATAGACAATTACAGAGGAATAAAGGATGCAGACTTTTTCCCTTCAGCTTTGACGTGCGTAATAGGAGAAAATAACGCTGGTAAATCAACGGTTTTAATCGCTATAAGTCTATTCTTTTCAGGTAGCGCAATTACACCATCAGATTTTTACAATTCAGAAGATCAGATATTAATAGAGCTCGAATTTTCTAATATTTCGGATGAAGATCTACTCCGTCTTTCGCCAGAGCACAAATCAAAAATTGAAGATTTAATCATAGATGGTAAGCTAAGCTTGGTGAGACTTTATGAAACTGATGGAAAATCGAAGCTCTATTGTAAGAAACTCAGCCCTAAAGATACAAGATTATCTGAAGACAGTATTAACAACCTTCTAAAAGGAAAAAAGGGGGCCGATATTTCGAGTAGCTTAATAGGTTTCTTACCTGAATATGAGTCAGAATTATCCAATCTAAAAACTCAAAAGGCCGCGAAAGAGAAAATAGAATTAATAGTTAATAATCTTAATAGTAACTGTCTTGAAATGCAGATATCTAACCTCCCAACAGGAATTGATAACAGTATCGCAAACTTTTTACCAGAACCAATTTATATCGCAGCTGTCAAAGATTTAAAAGATGATATTAAAACCAAAGAATCTACAACTTTCGGTAAGCTTTTAGGCATCCTTCTAAGGTTTCTTGAAAACACGGAAGAATTTGAAGAGATCTCAAACTCCTTTGAAAGATTGCATGGATTACTCAATGTTGTTGAAACCGAAGAAGGCGTTTCAGATGATAGGATTCAACAAATAATCAACATTGAGAATCAAATGGAAAAATACCTTAAGGAGAATTTTCCAAAGGTAGAAGTTGAAATCAGTGTCCCTAAGCCAGAGCTTAAGCAAGTTTTTAGCAACTCCAAAATATTTATCAACGATGGAGTCAAAGACACAATTGAAACTAAAGGAGATGGAATTAAAAGGGCTCTTACATTTTCTCTTTTAAGAACTTACGTAGATCAGCTCAAGGAACATAAAAAACAAAAGTTTGAAAAGAATAACGAAGGAGAAACGTTCGACATAAATTCTCAGCCATATATATTCCTTTTTGAAGAGCCTGAACTCTACCTTCACCCAAATGCACAAAAAATTCTTTTTGAAGCCTTGGAGAGTTTGTCCAATGAACTAAATCAAGTGTTCGTTACCACTCATTCTCCTTTGTTTTTCTCAGCTAATTCTACTGGAACATTTATAAAAGTCAAAAAAGTATATCCTGATCAAGAAAAGCCATTTGGAAAACTTATTGCGGTGAATTTAGAACGTGATATATCTTACAAAGATGCTTTCCAAATATTATGCTATGAAAATAGCACTCCAGCATTTTTCGCAAATAAAGTATTACTGGTTGAAGGTGATTCTGATTTTATTTATCTCAAAGAGTTATCCAAAACCATGAACCCTAATTGGGATTTTGACAACCAAAATATTCCAATTATTAGAATGAGTGGTAAATCAAACATTAAAAAATACGCGGATTTCTATCGACATTTTGAAGTCCAAGTATTTTCCTTGGTTGATTTAGATATGTTAATTGACGGATTCGATAAATACGAGATCGGCGCAGAAATTCTTTCAAAAAGAGAAGATTTGCTCAAAAAATTAGATGACATATCTGAATCTGGTGATTTTGATTCTGATCTGAAAAAGTCAAAAATTAAAGAATTAACGAGAAGGTATAATTGGAAGCAAAAGTATTCACGTCTGAAAGAGCTAGCAACTTTAGTTAAGGAAGGAGGTCCCATATCTGACGATGATATTTCTGATATTGACTTTTTGTTTGCAGAGGAGTCCAATAATTTGAGAAGACAAATCCTTGGGTATCCTGAAGGGGATTTAGATCTTAAGCATGAGTTGTTGAAAGACCTCAGAGACATAAACATTTTTATCCTTAGTAAGGGAGTGATCGAGGACTATTACCCAGAAAGAGTGACAGGAGAAGATAAGCCCTCCAAAGCATTAAATGCCATTAAAAAAATTAAAGAAATAAAGGATTTGAGTTCATTTCTTCCAAAGACCAGAATTGAAGGCAAAGAAGTTTGTGAATTAAGTCAAATTTTTGAACAAATATTTAAGTAAACCACAACCCTAATACTTCGAGAAACTATGCGCTTGAGCGACCTAGAATAATATTTTATCTTCGCATAGAAGAGATGATGCCCATGATGGCACAAGTAATAAACATGGGTACTGACTATTCTAATTCTGCTTGTTATCACCAGGCCCTCATTTTTTAACCGACTTCACTAGAATGACTTCATGAACGAATATGACTTTTCCACACTTAATGATAAGGAGTTTGAAAAAATCACTCTTGACTTACTTAATAAAAAATTAGGTTTAACATTCCAAAGTTTCAAGAAAGGGAAAGACAAAGGAATAGATCTTCGTTATTCTTCAAATACAAATAATAATAAAATTATTGTTCAAGCTAAACATTATGTGGGCTCCTCATTTGCTCAACTAAAACACACTTTAAAAAATAAAGAATTTGAAAAAGTAAAGAAGTTACAGCCCTTAAGATACATTGTTGTGACTTCTTTACCTTTATCAGCGCAGGAGAAAGATGAAATCAAGTTATTGATTCAACCATACATAAAAACAGCAAATGATATTTATGGTAAAGATGATTTGAATGACTTACTCAGAAGATTTCCAGAAGTTGAAAAAAGCCATTTTAAGTTATGGTTTTCAAGCATTTCAATTTTAGAAAGTATATTCAATAATGCTATTGAAGGAAGAACAAAATATCATTTAGAATCAATTCAAAAAAAAATTAAATTTTATGTTGCAACCAAACAAATCAAGGAGGCAAATCTGATATTAAGTAAACAAAAATTACTACTAATCACAGGTCAACCAGGTATTGGTAAAACGACGCTAGCTGACATGATATTATTTGATAGAGCGAAAAATGGGTTTAAAATTTATAAAGTGGAAAATATTAAAGAAGCTGAGGATGTAATTAACATTGAATCTGAAGATAAGCAACTTTTCTACTTTGATGATTTCCTAGGTGCAAATTATTATGAAATCATCAGCGCCCAAAAAACAGAAACACAACTAACATCCTTTGTTGAACGAATAAAAAGTACCTCAAACAAATATCTTATACTTACAACTCGTACTGTTATTTTAAATCATGCAATAGAAAAGTATGAAAAGATCAGTCATTCAAAAATAGGGAATAGGCAATTTGAAATTAAACTAACTGATTATACTCAATACGAGAAGGCTTTAATATTATATAATCATTTGTTTTTTAATAACGTAAATCATACGCTTTTTAATAACCTCATTGAAAAACGATTCTACTGGAAAATAATACAACATACAAACTATACACCTCGAATTATTGAATTTATAACTGATAAATCTAAAATTGATTGTTTTTCAACCAGTCAATATAGAGAATATATTCTTAGTAATCTTAATAATCCTAAAGAAATTTGGAGGCACTCTTTCAATAATCAAATATCATATCTGGACAGATGTTTATTATTAACCCTTTTCACTTTTCAAAGAGGCGTTTCTGAAAAGTGCCTAATAAAAGCCTTTGAGCATAGATTGAATTACGAAAAAACTGAACACAATCAAATTATCACCTCCGATCAATTTATTAATTCTATTAAAATATTACTCAATGGATTTATAAGTTCATTAATAATTATGAATAGTAAAAACGAAAGAAAATATTCATTTATAAACCCATCTTTAGGTGATTTTTTGATAGGATTAGTATCTGATTCATATCAAGAAAGAAAGAGTATTATATCTAGTGTCATATACATTGAACAGCTTTATCACTTTTCACCAGAGAGAAAATTGATACCTCTTGAGAAAGAACTACAAATAATTATAAGGAAGAAAATTGAGTCAAACAGGTTGTTTTTTATTAAGAATACGAAAGGAGAAAATAAGAATAGAGAGATAGTAGAAATAATATACTTATTAATACTTTATTGCCCAGATATTAACATTGACAACTTGGTCTTAAAATACCTTCAGTCACTTGATTTGAACTTAAGTATCGATGTTGTTCAATATAAAATGGAATATCTGCTAATGAATATTGGGGATAATTCACAATCTATTAAATATATAAAAGAAAATTTCATTTCAATTATAGAGGCACTTATGTGTGCAACTACAGAGGCTTATGACGCTATGAAAATCCCTGATATATTTGAAATGTATGATCATGCCTACTTATCCTATTCAGAGTCAAATAAAGGTTATAAAAAACTTATTGAGGTTATGGGTCAAGTGCTGGAACATGAAGAAGAATACCTTATAGATGAAAAATCTAATGAAATTGAGCTTGAAGAAGAAATAGATTTAATTTATGAAAAAATTTATTCTGTCGAAGATGATTTAAAATCAGTATTATTTTGTTCATCCGAAATTGATTTTGAATATGAATGCAAGATAGAGAGATCATACTGGTTAAATAAAATAAAAGAAAATATAGAGCAAACTCATCTAGCTGAAATTGAAAGTGAGGAATATCAAGAATCATATAATAAAATTGCTTCTGAAAAAGTAAACGAAGTGGAAGAAATTGATGACTTATTTTGTGAATTGGAATACAAGATAGGTGAATAATATTTTACTTATATATTTGTACAATTAATTAATACTCTTATTGAATAATGGTTGCTTTAATAATTTACTATTAGGTATCTCATCCTGCTATGAGATATGCCCGAAAGTGGTGTTTGGGGGTTGAAAAATAGCGGCAAAATTGGTTGATTTAAATGCGAATAAAAAACTAACCAAAAATTTGCCACCATGAGCGAAATTAATCAAATCCCACCGATTACGGAAACAACTCACGATCTATTAACAGAGACGATTCGGGCGGGAGCTAAAGAAATCATACGCCTTGCGGTTGAGGCGGAGTTAGAGGAATATTTAAAGCAATTCCGCGACCTTAAAACTGATGATGGAAAAGCCGCAGTAGTCCGAAACGGTCATTTGCCGGAACGAGAAGTTCAGACAGGTATTGGCCCCGTAACGGTCAGAGTTCCAAAGATTCGTTCCAAAACAGGAGCCCCGGTTTCATTCCAATCGGTTCTGGTTCCGCCATATGTTCGAAAATCGAAATCCCTGGAGGCTGCGATACCCTGGCTTTACCTCAAGGGGATTTCAACAGGAGAAATGAATGATGCCTTAGAGGCGCTCTTAGGCCCCGGAGCCAGCGGTTTGTCTTCTAGCACTATTTCCCGTTTAAAAACAGAATGGGGAAAGGAATACGATGTCTGGCGAAAAGCCTCTTTAGAAGATAGAGAGTGGGCTTATATTTGGGTTGATGGCATCTACAGTGGTCTGAGGAAGGAAGATGATAAACTTTGTGCACTGGTCGTTATTGGAGTTGACGGTCAAGGCAGGAAGCATTTTTTAGCGATTGAAGATGGGGTCAGAGAGTCAAAACAAAGCTGGAAAGAGGTATTACTCGAACTGAAACACCGCGGTATGAATGCGCCTAAACTTGCGGTTGGTGACGGGGCTCTGGGCTTTTGGGCAGCACTGGAAGAAGAATTCCTTCGGTAATAGACGATCATGTCTCTGAAAGCCTCCATTCTGATTCTCCAAGTCTCCCCTTCGTCTTCGGACTCGCCCGCCACTCCCGGCATCATGGTCACAAAGCCGTATTTGTCGCCCATCGCAATCTCTGCAGGCGAGCCCGCACAGTGTCCCCAACGGATAAAATTACCACCCGCTTCATCCATCAATTGATAGGTAAAATCTCTCAACCAATCTGGTAAAGCAGCGCCAAGACCGGCCCATGCATTGGTCGGTTTTTGTCCCCAGCCGTGAAGCTTCACATACTCCCCATTGTTATGGAAACCAGTATCGGGATTAAATTCAAAAGAGCGAATGCCCAGTGGTGATTCGTTGCTATCCACGATCGTCTCTCCTTGTCGCACTACCGTCAATACTTTATACAAATATGGATATCTAGTGTACCATAATTTAGGATTTTTGACGGTCACTTGAGCGCTAATCACGCGCTTCTCCCCAGCGGCTATCGTCTCCTTTGAGCTGACCGAAGTCACCCAATTCCCGTCATTGTCTATGATATGATTTTCTAACAAAAATTGCTGATCATCACCACGCTCATTCTCTATCTCTGCTTTTACATACACATCTGCAGACTGTTCGCTGATATTCTCTGCATATACATAGGTTCCGGTTGTCCCCAAATTATCATATATCGGGAGCGTTACATGCAAAGGACTCATCACATGAAGATAAACATTTCTATAAATACCTCCATGCATCGGGTGCCAGTGTTCATGATTCCAAACCAGAGGAAAATTGTCTCTGAAATGATCCCCACGATCATTGTTCACTTTCACCGCCAACACATTGTCACCTTCCACAAGGTATGGGGTCAGGTCGTAGCCAAAAGGGATGAAACCTGTCTGGTTCATCCCCAACAATTGACCATTGAGGTAAACCTGGGCAATCTGACGAACCCCTTCAAATTCGATATAAATTTTTTTCCCTTTGTCAGTATCAGATATTTTAAAATGTTTTCGGTACCACACCGTTCCGCGCCATTGATTGGACTCGCCGTCGTGCTTTCCTTTGCTAAAATCATCGAAGGTATCGGTATCGTTAAAGGTATGCGGACAGCTAATCGTACCCCAATTTCCATCATCAAAGGCAACTTTTTCAGCGCCCTCAGGATTAGCTTTTAGGAATTTCCATTCAGGATTGAAGTTATATTTATCACGAGGGCTTGCGTTAATATCCACTAGGTTCACCTTGTTTGTACAAGCACCAATCAGCAGGAAAATAATCAAAAAGCAAACGGTATTTTTTAACCAAAAAAGCATCATAAAAAAATGGGTTACACAACCTCTGACTAATATTAATCAGAATAAATCTGTCAAAAATTCCGCTTAAAAAAATCTGTAATAAAGGAAAAATAGTCCAACACCCTCAACAACAGTCTTTTGAAAAACGAGGTCTTCTATATAAACTGGATAATAAAGAGCAAAAGCCGATTTCCCACACCTAAAAAAAGCCCCTGGCAAAGCAAAAAAATCCTTCCCAGGGGCTTCATTAAAGCAGAAATTGGCGTTTTTTAAAGATTTATATCACCTCCATTTTGACCTCTATTTGCCCTTTTTCTGCATCAAAAAACAGATCCAGGGGAACTGCTTCCACTCCGGGTACCATATTAAATGTTCTGTTTTTTTCGGTTTCTCTAATATTGACCGGCACATTGGCCGAAATTCTCAACTGTCCTTCCGGTTTTTTTATGATCAGCACCCCTGGCGATGGTTGCTCCACGATTTCATCATTAGGCGAAATAATAGGCAAAACCAGGGCGGTCTGTTGATTAATTTTTTGTTCGGTGGCTGCTGTAATTTTTAAATGGTCAGCTGTAAATTGATAATCAATATTAAAGTCAGCAGCCGTAACCGCCACCCTTTTTCGTTGCTCATTTTTAAGTTGTACGGTGGCTGTTACCGCGACATGCTGATCATTATCCTCGGTGGCAAAGGAAGATTCCAAATCAAATAAATTAGTGTACCAATCCCCGTCGGCATTCGTTTCAATCCGGGGGGTCAGGGCAATGTCCGCTCCGGGAGCCTCCTGTTGATTCAGTGGTTCCATCCTTTTGTAAACCGCCAGACTCGCTGCACAAATTAAACCAATTTTACTATGGTATAAAGCGGAAAGCGAGGAACCAGTGGCCTGTCTGAAATCCTTTTTGTGATAATATTCGGCATCGTAAGCACTTACGGTGGCACGCCACTTTCCTCTGGAAATTAATGCCACATCCAATTCTTCGAAATAATTCACTCCCGATGCAATTTCCCTCGGTAAGGGCGTATTGGTACTCAATTCCGGTAAGTCAGACCAGTTATCCAGCATAAAGGCCAGAGATTTGGCATGGGTGAAAGTATGATGCAGACAAGGCTTAATTCCGTGTGAGGTGTAATGCATCCCACCATGGAGTAAGCCGTCGGAAGTACAACGATCCAGTAATTCCGTATTTCTGATCACTGCCGTTCCAAAGGCAGGATTTCGGCCTGCCATCATACTGAATGCCGGATGGATACCATCACAGGTGCGACTGCCCCAATAAGTCCATTTGAACATCCGGGTGCCCCAACTATTGTCCCAACCACCATCGGGCATCATAAACTGCAGGTGGCTGTTTAATGATTTTTCTAAAAGGGATAAGAGCTCCTCATCCTGAACCTCATAGGCATAAAGCACCAATGCATTCAAGGTTTCTTCCACATTGTAGCCCAAGTCTACTCCCGGGAGGCCTTTTGCACTTGTTTTATTCGCCGATGGTTTTATTTCTCCAAACAATAATCCATTGGGTTGGGTAAAATAGGATTTAATTTCTACCGCCAGTTCCTTACTCCTTTGAATATATCTGGGCTGCTCCAATAGCTCGCCCACTAAGTGCAATGCGTAAATATTTGTTCCACCATAATTAACATTGGTCACATCAATTTTCGGAAATTTCCGATAGATAAAATCCGCTGCCTCCTTAAGCCGGTTGCGCCACAAAAAATAACGTTCCTGATCCAGCAAATCTGCATGATGTTTCAATGTCTCCGCAAGTGCAATTGCACCAAAAACAGTGGTCCCATTCCAGGATTTGGGGTTAAGATCATTTGTCCAGCTTCCATCCGGAAGACTAACATTCCGATCCGCCCATTCAAAGACATTAATTCCCGCCTCCAGATATTTGTTATCACCTGTCATTTTGGCCATATAAAACATCGGGTATACTGCATCCTGACAGCGAGCATGAATTACCTCGTCTGCCGGACATTTGATTAGCCCATGAACGCTTAAATCAGATGGATTATTAATCTGCATCCGGATCATTCCGTCACACCATTTTTGCAATAATTCAAAGGAAAACGTTTTAAAACCATTGAATTGATCTTTCCCATCAGCTTTAGAGCATCCGCTTAATAAAGAATGGAAGGGAATGCCAAGACCTAAACCCATTAATGTTGAACGATATAAAAAATCTCTCCTTTTCAAAATAATAAAATTCTAAATAATACCTTTGATTACAAATTATCAGCCTTAAACTGCACAATTTCGGAGGGCAGATAACCCAACCGATGAGCCTGAACCTGAAGCTTCTCTCCTTTATTCAATGCCAGGGGTGTCTGATATATTTTCCATTGTGCTGTGTTTTCATGATCTGGCCCGCTTATCTTAAAGGCAATAGAGGCGCCGGGACTAGAACAGGAAATACTAATGAGTCCCTGATTTTGGGTAATCTCCGGCGTCATGGTAGACGGCTGACTATGTTGACCATTCCATAGTTGGTCGATCAGACTTGCCTCCGGTAATTCGGGATCATCTCCAATATCTTCCAACCAACGGTCCATTTCAGCCCTCAACTCCTTCAGTTTAGCCTCATATGCAGGATCTTCTGCCAAATTATTAATTTCGTAGGGATCCTGCAGGCAGTCAAAAAGTTCCTCCCGGGGCTTACGCTCCCGAAACCACTGCGCCTGAATATCGCTCAAGTCTCCGGAAGCTTTTAAGGCCAGTAGTTCTCTCATCGTGGGAATTTGCTCCCGGTAAGTCACTGGCAGATAATAGCCCTGCTCAGGGCGAAAGTTCCGGATATATTTAAAGCGTTTATCCCTTACTGCCCGGATAGCATCTGTAAACCCATCGAATCGATCGGCAGCAGCATGGATATAAGTTCTTTTTTGTCCGGATTTAAAGTGCCCCAGAAAAGCCTGCCCCTGCATATAGTCCAAAGGCTCCATGCCGATCAGAGACAATAGCGTAGGTGCCAAATCAATAAAACTAATCAATTGACTATCCTTTTGTGAGGCTCGGTATTGATCAGGAAAGCGGATAATCAGCGGTGTTTTCAATCCGGAATCATAGACCAATCTTTTTTCTCTGGGAAGAGGACCTCCATGGTCACCATAAAAGAAGATAATCGTTTTTTCCAATAAACCATCTTCCTCTAGCTGCGCCAGGACGGCGCCCAGCTGCCGGTCCATTTCGGCTATATTGTTATACATTTTCCACATATCACGTCGCACCACCTCGGTGTCAGGCAGATAGGGAGGGATATCGAATTTCGTGTCTTTTGAAAGATGAACCTTTGATTCCTGTTCTGACATTCGACCCGCAGCCCAGTGATAACTCGTATCACCACTGTGATAATGGCGGGTTTCTATATTTCGAAAACCATAGGGCTCGAAAAGTCCGGACTCGTGGGTATCAGTGAAATTAAATACGGAAAAAAAAGGCTGCCCAGCTGACCGGTTACGCCAGTGTGCATAGGGACCCGATTCGTCCCAAGCCGTAAGTGGTGCGCGGAATTGGTAGTCGGTCTTTAAATTGTTCGAACAATAGAACCCCTGCCTCCTCAGTAATTCGCTTAACATTTTAACCTCTGCCGGAGGCACGGCCTCATATGCCGGAAGACCGGTCACTTCCATATAAGAATTTGTTCTCATATGATTAGCGCCAATAGCGGATGGATACATTCCCGTTGCGATGGCTGCTCTGCTCGGGGAACATACCCCGGAGGTAGAATAGAAATTATTGAATATCACGCCTTCCTGCGCCAGTCTGCTCAGGTTAGGGGTCTGAATCGTGGAATCTCCAAAAGGCGGAATATAATGCCCCATATCTTCGGTGACGAGCCATAGAATATTATACTCCCCTGCTGAATCATCACCATTAGACTCCATCCCTACTCGGCTTTGACATGCCGGGAAAGCAGTCAATATTATGATAAATATGAGGATAATAAGACCAATCCTGTTAGCGCCAAGCCCTAAACATTTATATAAAAACTTCTTCATTACCATCGGATTTAAATCCGTACCTATTCAAAAATCAAAGCATTTGACGCCATGTATACAGCGGTAACGCTAAGCCGAATGATTCACCATCAGCTTAAACAACTCAACTTCAGTTATTATTTTCGACCTCATAAGATTAGCCACCCTAATTTTTTAGTAGCCAAAATTTGGGCAAGCTTACTTTCTCCCCATGCATCTACTTTCTTGGAAAAAATGAAAAAGGGAACTATTCCTTCATTTTTTCCGCCTTGCAGCTGAACGAGCATTTACAGCGTGAATAATCCGGACAAAAGAATACCAGTCCGGCTAATTCCCACATTCAAAACCAAAATCAAATACCGGTCCTTTTTCATCCACCATCCTCTTGCTCCCCTAAACAAGCTTAATTTCTAATCATAAACCAACAGGTAATGAGCGTTATAGATTAAAAGGAAAGGATATTGGATCGATTTGCTCCAAAAAATCCGGGGATAAAAAAATCCCACCCTTTTATGGGTGGGAAATGTGCTATTCTTATTCTATGATTAGCCGCTGATTGAATGTTTTATCGCCTTTGCGATCAATAACATGAACCCAATAAATACCCGGGGGAAATTTTTCGACAGCAACCTCATGGCTTCCCGCTACAGCTTCCTCCTTATAAACCATTCTGCCTGACTGATCAAACATGGTGATATCGGGTGATTCCCAATCTTCCAACCTCAGGCTAAAAAACGCCTGACATGGATTAGGGTAAAGCACTGCCTCCTTCCGGTTTTCCTCTTCCAACAAAAAAGGAGAAGGGATCTCTCCCGTACGGGAAGCCGCGCCGGATGCTGGTGTTAAAGCCCAGTTGATTAATTGAAGCCGTTCATCCGAGGAAACGGCCATGGTCAGCAATTCATTTCCAGCGGTATTAATAATACTATTCGTAGTAGAAGTAAATTTATCAGCAAAAGACTTGACCTCTTTCCACTGATTCCACTTGCTATTATTTGATGAAGTGGCAAAAAGCTTCAGACTGGAAGATTGCCTGACCATCAAATAAAGGGTATTGGTACTACGGTCACAGTATAACTTGGGCCGGTCACCTGAAAAGGTAGCCGCTAATTGTTTAGTCCATGTGAAATTACCATCACTTCCTTTGAGCCCAAAATAATGATAATAGGATCCGTTTATACGAAGGATGCTGTGGATATTACCATCACCATCTACTGCAGCGCCATTATGATTTGTCAAAC
Organism: Persicobacter diffluens; assembly: GCF_036244895.1. Lineage (NCBI taxonomy): Bacteria > Pseudomonadati > Bacteroidota > Cytophagia > Cytophagales > Persicobacteraceae > Persicobacter > Persicobacter diffluens. Next base: position 254,371 of record NZ_BQKE01000006.1, on the reverse strand, counting down.
CGGTATTGGTCTCAATAGTGGCTACTTTTAAGCCCGGGCTATTCAGGTTCATGGGCATGGAAAGATATTCCCCCTGGGAGTTTTTCCAAGATTGGCCGTCATTACCGGAATAGGCGTACATGAGATCATGATTGGTAGTCGCGTCAGGTGTTTCCCGCCATACCCAGGTAAGGTGAATTTTACCGGCATGAAACTGAACATCATTAAAATAAGCGCAACGACTACTGCTACCATTATGCGTTCCAACATTACCATCAATAATTTCAAAAGGTTGATCCCAGGTAGCATCATTATTATATTTGACCATATAGGTATCTCCATTGCCACTTCCACCTTTGCGGTACATAAAGAAAAGATTTTGATTTCTGCCTACAAAGAAACGGGGATAAGTCACATCCTTAATAATGGTTTTATTGGCTTCCATATAATTCCGTACTGAACTAAACCGGCTTGCCGTGAATTGATCATTGCTTATGGTCGCTGTATTGGCCCAGGAAAGCATATACCTTAATTCATGCTTGTGCATATCAAAGGACAGATGGATCCGCTTATCAATGGGCGAAATGATAATATTGGGCGTATTATGACTGTCCCATACTCCATTTCGTTGTTCGTAACGATGATTCAATTGTATGGTCTTCCAGCCTCCGTCCCCATAATTATCGCTACGCGCAATGCACAAATACCTATCGGTATTATAGTAAACCATGTAGACAAAATTCTCAAAAACCGCTATGGAATTTTGTTGGGTAGCAGTGGCGATCACCGGGTTCGTTTTCCAGCAATCAGAAACCACCGTGGTTTTGTTATAACTCGCCGACTGAGCAAAAGCACCAAAACCGATTAAAAAAAGGAATAATTGTAAATTGAGCTTTATCATAATAAAAAATTTGAGGTATACGCCCATTTCATTTTTATAAAAAAAATAAAATGAAAATTGAGCAACTTTATTAAAAATATCTATATCGAATTTTTGAAGCCAAAATCACTGAATGGATAATCAGGCTTCTCATGGCTATACAAGCCTTCTGAAAATCAATATCAAACTGAAAATCACTACATTATAATTTACCCGAATAAGCGATTATAAACAGCTGAAAAAACGCAGGCTGCATAGATTTACCACAGATTCGGACTATTTTACTTTTCAATTTTCCGAGCTAAACTATTTTACTGCTTTGAATTTCAGATAATCTTCTAAAGGCATTTAGCAGACATTTATTATCTCCAATAAGAATAGTATTATAGTGACATTTTGCACATGGAGAAAGCTTAGCCCGGAGTATTCATACTTAAATCTTCGTTTGGCGGCAAGGCGGGAATTAACAATTATTTCTTACGAATCAGATGATTGAGGAGAAAGCCAACCAACCCGATTTAAGGCTTAGTAAAATCTAAAAAGATGTTTGAAATGAACTAAAAATACGTTAACGGATTTATGCATAGTCCAGATGCAAAGGCAACAAAAAGCCCTCCTGAACACAAGCAATAAACCTGAAATCAAGAGGGCATCAAAAAAAGGTATTCGCAAAAGTATAGATTAGGTTTGGCCGGCATCAGCCATAGAATAGACTTATTTGATACCGGCTATTGCATTTAGCTTAGAACGCGTTTAAAAGCACACCATCCGGCTGCAAATTCGAATTATTGGAGACGATTTTGGCTTTTAAACACACTATTTAGTCAACAAGTGGGTATTTTAATTTATTTTCAAATACCCCAAATCATCATTCCTTATTATAAATAAAAACGGTCAGGCTTTTAGCACCATGTGCCCCTTTCACCAGGGACTGCTCAATATCTGCGGTTTTTGAAGGACCGGAAATAAAAACCCCATAGCCCTGCTGCTGTGGAGCAATTTTCTGATAGGCCTCATGCATATTCCACAATATCCTATCCGAAGGCAAAGCGATCATCAGATTGGTGGCAATGGCCGTTAAGGCCCTGTGAGGCAAATCATCCCCTTCTACCCAAATCGCGCCATTTTCTGCTACTCCCCATTTACCTTCCACCACAGCAAGATTTAAGGAGGACAAGTCCTGCCCCTCAGCAAGAGCGGTTACACCAATATCCTTTATCCCACAATAAACGGGGCCCTCAACCGACCGCTGCTTGATCAGGGAAACAAGTTCCTGTTTGTGGTTCGCCATAATGACTTCTACACCCAAACCTTCCAATGCATCCAAAAAATACTGGCATTTATCCTCTGATAATCCCGCATAATTGTTCATTTTCGGCAGCGGTTGGGGTGCGGCTTTAGCGGCTGCAATAGCGGTTAAAATTTTAGATTTACTGGACATTTTCTTCTTCATTTTGTTGATACCACGCTTCAAATGTCTGGCTTGGGCTTGGCAGTTCCCGCTCTCTGCCCCATGTATTTAAACTATTATAAATCAATGATCTCGGGCCCTTCAGCAATGCATTTCCAATAGTCCCTGCCCACTTAAACAGCACGGGCTGCCCCATCACTTTTCCGGCCACCTTCATGCCCAACTGCTTACCGGCATCATAGGCTGTTTCCGACATAATCAGTTGCCGCCATTTATAGAGCTGCTGATGAATGTCGATTTTTACCGGACATACATCACTGCAGGAGCCGCAAAGGGTGGATGCAAAAGGCAGTGAAGCATGTTTTTTTAAATCTTTTCCGGGGGATAAAATTGCACCTATTGGTCCAGGAATGGTATAAGTATAGCTATGTCCTCCGCTTCTCCTGTAAATGGGGCAAGTATTCATACAAGCCCCGCAGCGAATACAATTCAGGGATTTCCGGAAATCCTTTCGGGCCAATTGTTCCGTCCTGCCATTATCCACCAGTACAATATGTAATTCCTTTCCTTCAGCAGGACGATGAAAATGAGAACTGTAGGTGGTAATCGCCTGACCGGTGGCTGATCTGGCCAATAGTCGCAAAAATACCCCTAGATGCTCCGCCTTTGGGATCAGTTTTTCAATGCCCATACAGGCAATGTGCACGGGGGCCAAATTTGCGCCCATGTCCACATTTCCCTCGTTGGTACAAACCACAAATCCTCCCGTCTCTGCAATTCCAAAATTGACCCCGGTAATGGCTGCATCTGCATTTAGAAATTTATCTCTCAAATGTTCCCGTGCCGCCCCTGTCAAATAAGTGGGGTCAGAAGCGCCGGCTTTTGTACCCAAATGCTCATGGAACAACTCGCCCACCTCTTCTTTCTTTTTATGAATGGCCGGCAATACAATATGACTGGGATGCTCTTTGGCTAATTGTACTATCCTTTCTCCCAAATCCGTATCAATGACCTCAATTCCCTGGGCTGTCAAATATGGATTCAAACCGCACTCCTCGGTCAGCATGGATTTACTCTTGACAACTTTCGTCGCTTTATGCCTGGACAGAATGCCATGAACAATCGTATTATGTTCTTCAGCATCCGCAGCCCAATGGACTTGAATCCCATTGGCGATGGCTTGCTGCTCAAATTGCACCAAATATTGCTCCAGATGAGATAAGGAATGGGCCTTAATCTGTGAGGCCTTGTCCCTTAATTCTTCCCACTCCGGAATGCCATGAGCGGCCTTGTCCCGCTTTTCTCTCACGAACCATAATGCCTGATCATGCCAACTTACACGATCCGGATTTTGATTAAAGACTTTTGCGCCCTCCTGATGTGTTTTAAATTTCATTGACATGATATTTTGTGGTTTGAATCATCGGTGAGGTCGGACTATTCAATATTTCTGCTAAATGTATAACCCTTATCGGTAATTGATTTCGCTGAATAATACCCTCCAAATGCATCAGGCATGACATATCCCCTGAAGTAATATATTCTGCCCCCGAATCAATATAATCTTTAAGCCGGTCCTTTCCCATTCTGACAGAAACCTCTGGCTCTGCCACACTAAACGTTCCGCCAAAACCGCAGCATTCATCTTTTCTTTTAGGTGGCATCAGAGCAATCCCTTTTACCTGCTGCAAGAGTGAATCTTGCTTTGACGGTTGATTCATCACGCGCTCAGAGCATGGGCCCAGGCGCATTCCCCTTAGTCCATGGCAGGATTTATGCAAAATAACTTTATGCGGGAAATAAGCCTCCAAATCATTCTCCCGAACCACATCTACCAGAAATTCGGTTAAATCATAAACTTTTGGAAGCATATCCTTTGCCTCAGGAAAGAGCTTTGCGCCATGTTCCCGAATATGCAATACACAACTGGCCGAGGGCCCAACGATATAGTCAAAGTCCCGGAAGTGCTTATAAAAAAGTTTTAAGGCCCCAAGCCCCTCCTTTTCACATCCGGCATTCGCCATCGGTTGTCCGCAACAGGTTTGACCAAAAGGATAATGAACCTCTCCATAATGTTTTAATATCTCCAGAGTAGCTTTACCTGCCTCCGGATAAAACTGATTCACATAACATGGAATAAAAAGACCAATATTCATTACAATGAAAATAAAAATGAATCACCCTCATTGAAGGTGCAAATACCATTAGTAGAAAAAATAGTCATCTCCTAACTTATTAATCCGGAATAAAATTCGGTTAGCCCATAACAGGTAAAACTTAAAACTAATCACTATCTCAAGCTTAAAAATTAAGCCTCATACTTTACCCGAAGGAGTACAGTATTTGGTGACTCGCCAAATTATTCCGCTAACATCAATTTAAAGAAAAAACTAATATGCCGACACTTTCAAGCAATTAGTAGGCAATTTTTCCATTAAAAAAGACGATTTTACCTCTTTCTGCTGCGGCTACCTCATTATCTTAAAATATTGCCTTCAGGCTCCCTAACTAAAAAAAAATGCACTCCAATTTCTTTTGTGAGTATTATCATCCAAAATCAGGGTCCTAGCTACAGAAAATAATTTTTTAATGACCATTCTTTTTATTTTTTATGAAATTTGATTTATATTCCATTAATGGATTAAGGGCAACCACCCCTTGCTTGAAAAGCATTAAATTAAAAGGTGGAAAAATGAATTACCATTGGACAACTCCCGTTCCCCTGAAATAAATCATCATTTTTGAATAATATCAACTGTTTACATTTGTATATAACCCTACGATGTCAAACTTATAATATTCATTAAACTACTATAATCTGTTCCGATTTACATTTCGATTGTATACTATTGATTTAGAGCGTGTTTATAATCACGCCCTTCAGCTTCAAATTCAAATTATTGGAAGCGATTTTAGATAATTTCTCAAAAATAGCGATGCTATACGTTCAATATAATTGGGTATCGCTACTGAAATAATCAAGTTTTCACTGTGAATTATGGCTCTTAAACATGCTTTAACGGATACGAAATTTTGAATAAAGATACATTATACCCTGGAAATATTAAGTAATACCATAATCCCTCTTTCTGCTCAGTCCTAACTCGATTTTTGGATTGAGCAGAAGTAGATTAATATATAAGACCTTATTGTTTTTTTAAAACTTGATATACTTTTTAAAATCTAATTATTACTATGTCACAACAAACCACAATAATCGGACAGGAGGTTAAAACCTATCAACAGCTACTTGCTGGTAAAATGAGCGATACTGCACAACATTTTGAGGTATTAAACCCTTGTTCGGAGGAGGTAATTGCCATGGCTCCCAGATGTTCAACAGAAGAGGCGCACTTAGCGGTACAGGAGGCTAAGGCTGCACAAACAAGCTGGGGATTATTGCCTGCGGTTGAACGTGCGGAATATCTAAAAAAAATGGCGCAGATAATTCGGGAGAACCGCATTATGCTAGCGGAAACCCTGGCCGCAGAACAGGCAAAAGTATTGAGCCTAGCACAGGTGGAAATCGATGTTACCGCAGTTTATTACGATTATTATGCCGGATTGGCGCGTTCCTATGAAGGTGAGATTATTCAAAGTGACCGCCCGGGTGAGCAGATGATGCTCCATAAACTACCGATTGGTATTGCTGTGGGCATTTGTCCCTGGAACTTCCCCTTCTTCGTAATGGCTCGTAAAATTGCCCCTTCCCTGCTTACCGGTAATGCCTGTATTGTGAAATTAAGCCGGGAAACCCCAATGGTATGTCTTGAATTTGCACAACTGATTGAAAATATCGGACTCCCTAAAGGTATATTAAGTATTCTTTCCGGTTTTGGTAGTGAAGTAGGGCAGGTACTGTGTGAACATCCGGATGTAGGGATTATCAGCCTCACCGGTTCAGTTGGTGCCGGACAACAAGTGATGGAGGCCGCATCCAAAAATATTACCAAGGTATCTCTTGAGTTAGGCGGAAAAGCGCCGGCCATTGTATGTAAAGATGCGGATCTGGATCTTGCGGTTAAAGCCATTATTGATTCCAGAGTCATTTATTCCGGGCAGGTTTGTAACTGTGCTGAAAGGGTATATGTAGAGGAAGAAGTATATGACGCCTTTATGGCGAAGCTGGTGCCGGCCATGAAAGCGGTTCGGGTCGGTGATGCCCTTTCGGACGAAAAAGCCGATATGAGTGCACAAATCAGCAAAAAACAATTGGAAAACATTGACGCCATGGTGAAGCGCGCTGTGGAACAGGGAGGAGAGATTCTGTGCGGAGGGCAGCCACATCCTGATTTTGACAAAGGCTATTATTATCAACCCACGCTGATTACGAATGTGGCTCAGGATAGTGAAATCATTCAGGAGGAAACTTTCGGCCCCGTATTGCCGGTGATGAAAGTAAGTTCTTTTGATCAGGCATTGGATTTTGCCAATGATAGTGAATACGGGCTTACCTCTTCTATCTTCACCAATGATATCAATAAAGTATTAAGAGCAACCAAAGAGTTACGATTTGGAGAAACCTATGTCAACCGTGAGCATTTTGAAGCTATACAGGGCTTCCATTCCGGATTCAGAAAATCAGGTATTGGCGGAGCAGACGGAAAACATGGGCTGGAAGAGTATCTTCAAACCAAGGTAATGTATATACAGCAAAATTAAGCTGAATTATTTATCCCTAAATACAAAAACCACTCTATAACATCAATATTAACATGTTTAGAGTGGTTTTTTTGATTTTTTTATTGCCTAAATAGGGAGAGCTTGTTTCGCTGCTTGCTTGAAAAAACGCCAAGCAGAAATAATTCAGGATAACACCTGGAGCTTGTTTAGAGCATTTTAAAAGCACACCATCCGGCTTCAAGTTCGAATTATTGAAAGCGATTTCGGATAATTGCTCAACAACAGCGCTGCTATTCTCTCAAAATAATCGGGTATCGCTTCTGTAATAATTATTCGTCACGAATTTTGGCTTTTCAACAACCTCTTAAGGCGTATTATTCCTGCTTAAATCCTCGTTCAGCTGTAAGCCGGGAAAAATCAAGGAATAGTTTCCTATTTTGAGTTTTTTCCAACCAAACAGATGAATGAGGAGAAAGCAAGCTTGCCCAAATATGGGCTATTTTAAACCTAAGACAACGATTTTTATTCACCTGATTATAAACTACTTGTGTTTACTCCGTAAATTTAGCGGTGAATAATTCGGGTTAATCCTCTCCGTAAGGCTTACCAATGGTCGCCAAAATTCCGCCGTCAACATAGACAATCTGACCATTTACAAAATCAGACGCTTTGGAAGACAGAAAAACCGCCGTTCCAGCCAAATCGGAGGGATCTCCCCATCTGGCAGCAGGCGTACGGTTAATAATAAATTCATTAAACGGATGACCATCAACACGAATTGGAGCTGTTTGGCTGGTGGCAAAATAACCAGGCCCGATTCCATTGACCTGAATATTATATTTGGCCCATTCGGTTGCAAGGTTCATGGTCAACATTTTTAACCCTCCCTTTGCGGCAGCATAAGCACTTACACTATTACGGCCGAGTTCACTCATCATCGAACAAATGTTGATGATTTTGCCTGCCTGACGATCCTTCATCCGTTGGCCTACATATTTGGACATCACGAATGGACCGACCAAATCGGTATCAATTACTTCGCGATATTCACTAACCTCCATCTCTAAAGCGGGAACTCTTTTAATGATTCCGGCATTATTGATCAAAACATCAATCGCCCCAACCTCCGTTTCAATTTTCTCCACATACTCCTTCACCTCTTCCTCATTCGTCACATCAAAAGCATAGGTTTTAACATGAATTCCCTTTTCCAGGTAAATTTCCCTGGCAGCATCCAATTTCGCCGAGGATCTGGAATTAATAATTAACTGAGCTCCGGCTGCGGCCAATCCTTCCGCCATCGCCATCCCTAATCCATGTGCGCCTCCGGTAACCAGAACATTCTTTCCACTTAAATCAAATAAGTCGTTTTTCATAGCATCGTTTGTTTTGGCAATCGATTGTTTTATTGCTTAAAAATTACTTTAAATCCACTATTGGAATAATGTCCATGTCCCCATAGTCCAGATTCTCACCTGCCATACCCCAAACGAAAGAATAATTAGAAGTACCGGAACCAGAGTGCATCGACCAGGCCGGAGAAATAACCGCTTGCTTATCATGCATCCAGATATGTCGGCTTTCCTGTGCTTCTCCCATAAAATGACAAACCGCCTGATCCGCCGGCACTTCAAAATACAGATAAACCTCCATTCTACGATCATGCACATGGCCGGGCATGGTGTTCCAAACACTTCCTGGCTGAAGCTCGGTCATCCCCATTTGTAACTGACAGGTTTCCACCGTCTCATTGACAATAAGCTTATTCAGAATGCGATGGTTAGCGGTTTCCATTGCACCCAATTCAATTCTTACTGCTTGCTCCCGACTAACTCTTTGCACTGGAAAAGCCTGATGAGCAGGCGTAGAATTGATATAAAAGAAGGCTGGCTGCTCTGGATTTTCACTTACGAAATAAACCTCTTCCTTCCCTTTTCCAACATATAATGCCTCCTTATAATCAAGCGCATGTGCCACACCATCTACAATCACCTGCCCTTTTCCCCCAATATTCACCACGCCCATTTCTCTTCTTTCCAGAAAGAAACCCGCTTTCAATGGATCAAAACTTTCCAATTTTAGTTTCTGATTTACCGGCATGGCGCCACCGGCAATAAAGCGGTCCTCAAAAGTGTACACCATCACCACCTCATCCTGCTCAAATAAAGAGGTAATCAAGTACTGATCACGTAATTTTTGCGTGTCGTAATTTTTGGCATCCTGTGGATGAGTGGAATATCTTACTTCGTATTTCATAAAAATTATATTTTTTGGCAATCGATTGCACTATTTCTTAAAAATGAGGAAAGTCGCTCCCCTATATCCTAAATATAGAGGATCTATTCGGATCATTCCAAATGTCAGCAGGCAAATTTCACAAAAAAACAATCGATTGCGCGTTTTTAAAAATTTCCTGCTTACTTTTGGAGGGTGTTTAAAAGTGAAAATTTGATTATTACCGAAACGATACCCGATTATTTTGAGTGAATAGCAGCGCTATTGTTGAAAAATGATCCAAAATCGCTTCCATCATTCGAATTTGTAGGCGGATGTTATGCTTTTAAACACGCTCCTAAAGATCAAAGCAAGCGAAAAAGGATGGAAATCAAAAAAGCGACTACTATACATGATATTGCCAGGGCACTCGATCTAAACAGTTCGACTGTTTCAAGAGCACTGAACGATCACCCACGGGTTTCCAGTAAAACCAAGGAAAAGATCAAAGCCAAAGCGAAGGAGCTCGATTATCAGCCCAACCATTTGGCCGCAAACCTGCGGACGAGCAAATCAAAAACGATAGGCGTCATTATTCCACATATCTCCCGCTATTTTTTTTCGACGGTGATTGCAGGTATTGAGGACATTGCCCAGCAACAGGGCTATAATGTAATCATCTGCCAATCAAAGGATGAAACTCAAAAGGAGATCAACAGTGTAGAAGCCCTGTTAAAAAGCCGGGTGGATGGCATTATTATTTCACCTGCCATGCAGGACAGGGAGTTTGATCACCTGCAAAAGGCGCTTGACCAGCATATACCCGTTTTTTTCTTTGACCGCTATGCAGAATCTTTAGAGACGACCAAAGTCATTATGGATGATCTTAAAACAGCGGAAAAATTGTGTGATCATCTTTTAGAACAAGGTGCCCGGAAGATATTAGTATTAAGCGGGCCGGAGTCTGCTTCGATCTATAGAAACCGCATTTTGGGCATTAAAGAGAGCTTTCGAAAAAATGATTATGATATAAACGAGCATCTTTCCATTTTAAATACCGATTTAAAAACCGAACCTGCCTATTTGGCCGTCAAAAAATGGTTGGAAAAGAAAGCGGTACCTGATGCGATTTACGCGCTGAATGATATGGCGGCTTTTGGGGCTATCAAAGCGCTAAAAGAAAAACGGATTCAAATTCCTGGGGAAGTAATGGTGGTCGGCTTTAGTAACGAACCCGTTTCGGAATTAATTACCCCTTCTCTGACAACGGTCAATCAACCGGCCTATGAAATGGGAAAACTCGTCACCAGAAAAATATTACTACAAATTGAAGAAAAGGTCGCCAGCTATTTGAGTGAGACCGCTATTCTGAAGAGTGAAATCATTATTCGGGAATCTTCACGTAAGGTAAAATAAGCCGAATTATTCACCACAGCATTTATTGGTTTGCCCTAAGCAATTTGTACTTTAAAAGCGTGTTTAAAAACCAAAATTCGTAGCGAAAATTTGATTATTGCAGAAGCGATACCCGATTATTTTGAGAAAATAGCAGCGCTATTGTTGAGAAATTATCCAAAATACCTTCCATTAATTCGAATTTGCAGCCAGATGGTGTGTTTTTAAATATGCTCTAAGCCGAATTATTCACCGCTATGTTTTTTTAACTGAGCGCAAGTAATATAATTTCAATTTATTTTCTTTGATTGATAGTAGCCCCAATTTGCATACAGCTAGACATTTTTGCCTAAAAACGTAAAAAGCGAATCAACAATAGTAACTTTGGGTTCCAACGCCAACAAAGATCTATGTTCAATTCGCTTCACAGCAAACTTACGCAAGAATTTCCAAAATGGGGTAAAGCTTGCTGGAAAAATGTACTCGCCCTAAGTTTAGGCATCATCCGAAAAGGAACCGTATGTCTTAATAAAGTGAAAGATTCCATCGGTAGCATTTTAGATAATCAGCGTACTTCCGCCTCTGGCCATTACAAACGCTTAACCCGCATATTTACGGAATATTCTGACACCAATTTATGGAGTGATCTATTGCAATTATCCGCCATGCATATGCACAAAGGTGGGGATTTTTTGATGGTCGATGGCACCAGCTGGACGCAAGGGGATCGTACTTTTCATTTCATGACCTTGGCCATTTTGTATAATGGAGTAGCGGTGCCGATCTATTTCATGAATCTGGAAAAGAAGGGCATCAGTAATCAGGAAGAAAGAATTCAGTTGCTTGAAGAGGCGTCAAAGTTATTCAATCTTGAAGGTAAAATTCTCTTGGCTGATCGTGAATATGCAGGACAGAAATTCATCAAATACCTTGAAGATAACGGCTTTAAATATGTGCTTCGGGTAAAAGAATGCAACTTTAAGACTCAGTGGAATGAAAAATCTATGACGAAAGCGCAAATGATTTCAAAAGTCACCAATAGTAAGGTGAAAGGTAAAACGATGTCCGCTAAAATGAAGTTTGAAGCTGGAGACAATTGCCGGATGGTCATCAAGAAAAGTGAAGATGCGGAAAAGGAACCTGTGATTTTCCTTTTGACAAACCTGTCTAAAAACGCATATAAAGTGGCTGAGGACTATCGGAAGCGATGGCAAATTGAGACATGTTTCAGACATTTGAAGACCAATGGTTTTGACCTTGAAAAAATGAATGTTCAGGGAGCAGATAGATGCCGGTTAATGATGGCTATTGTCGTTTTTGCATATTCGGTATCCATAGCTCATGGGTTAAAAAAGTACAAAAATGTTCGTCTGAAAACTTATGCCAATGGTAAAAGGTACAGATCCATTTCCGTTTTTCGAAAAGGAGTCGAATGCATCGCAGAAGCTGGTTACAGAATAGAAAATTGGGGCGAGTATATCCTGAATCACTTCTTGAGTCATGATCGGAAAATTTGCCCCAAATCAATAAATGTCTAGTTGTATGCCCAATTTGGGCAGGCTTGTTTGCACCTGATTACGCTGACTCATCACAAAAACGCAAAAAGGCATCGGCTCCTTCATTTTCGCGCCAGCAGCTAAAAGAGGGTTTAAGCGGGAATATCGCGGCCTATGTCTACATCATTCGGTTTAGGTCAGGTAATCTGCTAACTCTTGCATTAAGCCTTTAGAACCCACAAAAAATGGCGTCCGTTCATGCAGCGCCTCCGGCTTAATATCTAATACCCGCTCTATTCCATTTGTTGCTATCCCTCCGGCTTGCTCAGCCAAAAAAGCCAGCGCGTTACATTCATACAACAGGCGTAATTTCCCCTGCTTATATTGTCCAGACTCCGGATAAAGATAGATTCCCCCATTCAATAAATTGCGGTGAAAATCCCCCACCAGTGAGCCAATATACCTTCCGGAGTAATTTTCATCCTTGCAGTATTGTAAAAAATCAGAGAGCTTTTTATCAAAAGTATTGCTGCCCCCTTCATTCACGGAAAAGAATTTCGACTCTTTCGGGAAAGTAATGTTGGGGTGTGACAGGAAATATTCCCCCAAGGAGCCATCATAAGTAAAGCCATTTACGCCATGACCCGTGGTATAAACCAAAATGGTCGAGGTGCCATACAAAACATAACCGGCGGCGACCTGTCGGGAGCCCTTTTGTAACAAATCCTCCTTCACCGGAGGCGTTCCTATGGGCGAAACCCTTCTGTAAATGGAAAAAATAGTCCCTACCGAAACATTAGAGTCAATATTAGAGCTTCCATCCAGCGGGTCAATCGTCACCACATATTTGGAGTAATAATGTTGGGTATCGATAATATCCTCTTCTTCCTCCGAGGCTATGGCGCAGGTTTCGCCCCCCTTTTGAAGCGCCATACGAAAACGGTAATCTGCGATAACATCCAATTTCTGTTGCTGTTCTCCCTGCACATTCTCCGCTCCTACATGTCCCCTGATTTCCGTTAATCCTGCCCGATTCATTTCACGATTTATCACTTTGGATGCCAAAACAATATCCCGCAGAAGCTGGGACAACTCCCCTTTTGCATATGGGAAATGCTCTTGTTTTTCTGAGATAAAACGATCTACCGGAGTTCCGATAGGCGCCGTAAATTTTTCCAGGGTTTTAGGGAGAGGGGCCATTTGTTGTGCTGTTTAGTTAGAGGGTGATACAAATTAGGAGCACCGGTTGGGCCGGATTTATCCTCATCTATATTATTTCTCTTTTTATATTATATATGTTATTGTGACAATAGCACTTAGTAAATACAGGAAAAGTGAGGGGTTCCCTGATCCAAAAAAGTATTAAAACAGGCGTGCCATGTCGAATTTCCAATCCTCCGAAGTAAATTGGAATTATGGGAAGCGATTTTGGGCTATTTCTCAACAATAGCGATGTTATTCAATCAAAACAACCAAGGATCGCTTCCGTAATAATCCATTTTTCATAGCGAATTCGGGCTTTCTAACACGCCCGAAAAAACTATAAGAATTTCTCTCTTAGGTCTTCAATATGTTCGTCACCAATAGGGACAAGATCACCCATGTGAGCACCTGCTACTAAAGACTTAGCGGAAAATTCTGCAACCTCCAGTCGGTCAAAGGTTTGTAAAATCGTCTTACCGGTAACTGTGAACGAATGATTTGCGACCAAGACCGCCGGCGTATCTTCTGCAAAAGTGGACGCCAAAGTATTATTCCCTGAGAAAGCTGCCTCAAAAGAAAGACAGGGAACATCCTGCAAGAAGATCCAGCTTTCAGGAATAGTTCTGACATCAAACTTTCTAGCTGTACTGGCAAAAGCCATTAAATTGGGAGATTGAGCTGAGATGATCACATTAATCTCCGGATTTTCAATGAAGGTTTCCTGGTGAAGAACGGCAACATCTGAAGGCAATTGATTGCCCAAAACTTCTCCATTTACAATCTCTACCAAATCACTTTCCTCTATCATCCAAAATGGAATACCGGAGGGGGTAGTGATAAAGTTATTAGAGGCAGTTCGTACAGAAATGGCCCCAAAAGAACCCGAAATCAGTTTTTGTCTGTTTGCCCGACGGATAAATTCAACCACCTCTGCTTTACTATCCACAGCTTCACTTGGAGAGGATGCAGTGGTATTGACAGCTAACTGTTTTTGAGCTTTAAGTTGCGAAATTTTTTCTTCGGAAAGAAAGTTCGGGGAACCAATGGCTTTGGCCTTTAAAATAATATCACAGCAATTCTCCAGCATCTCAAATCTTGCATAGGCATCGCTAAGATCTGAACCACCCAAAACCACTCCATGGTTTTCCATGATCACGGCCATATCTTCCGTCGCAGCAAAACTTTGCGCAATTTTCTCCCCTAATAAATTACTTCCGGGCAAGGCATAGTCCGCATAACCAATGGAACCGCAAACCTCTTGGGCGTGTGGCAAAATGGAAGTATCCGGAATTTGCCTTAATATACTGAAAGTCACCAATGCCGGTGGGTGAGCATGAATTACCGACTTAATATCCGGTCTGGCTTCATAAATCGCACGGTGAAATGGATATTCTGAGGAAGGTTTATGTTTACCTTCAATGGATCCATCCTTTTTCACGCAAACAATATCTTCTGCTGTAAGCTTTCCTTTATCAATAGCGGAAGGAGTAATCCACATATTTCCTTCCTCATCCAAAAGGGAAATATTCCCGCCGGAAGTGGTGGTCATCCCATCCAGGTAGATTTTAGTAATCACCTGTACAATATGTGACCGGGGATCTGTATTTGATTTAGTTTTCATTATATATCTTTTATATTGTTAATCTAATTATGAAGGATTGAACCGAATATTAATAGGCCGATTCAAATATTTGAACCGTTTCTTCCAGGTTCACCTCTCTTGGATTCCCTCCGGTACAAACATCTTTCAGCGCATTTTCGGCCATTAATGAAAAGTCCTCCGGTTTAACTTCCAACTCCTTTAGTCCTGCAGGAATTCCCACTTCCTTAGATAATTTATTGATCGCCTCAATGAGCAAATCTTCCTGTTCCTTTAAGCTGAGCCCTTCAATGGAATAACCCATAGCCTCCGCGACTTTTCCTAATTTCTCAGAGCAAGAAGGCGCATTAAAGGAAATGACATGTGGCAATAAAATAGCATTGCACACCCCATGAGGTAAATCATAGGTTCCCCCCAACTGATGAGCCATGGAATGCACATAACCCAGGCCGCAATTGGAAAAAGCCTGCCCTGCAATGAATTGTCCCCAGGCCATTTTGGAACGGGCATCTAAGTTGTCTCCATCCGCTACGGCATCTGCCAGGCTTTCTGAGATTAGATTAATGGCTTTTAATGCAAGGGTATCTGACCACTCAAAAGCCCCTTTGGTGATATAAGCTTCTATAGCATGCGTAAGCGCATCCATACCCGTAGCAGCGGTTAAAGCCGCTGGCTTTTTCATCATCAGCTTTGGGTCATTTACCGCAATTTGAACCAGGCAATGTTTATCTACCATCACCATTTTCACCTTGCGTTCCTCATCAGTGATCACATAATTAATCGTGATTTCACTGGCCGTACCGGCGGTGGTGTTAATGGCAATTATGGGCAAAGAAGGTTTTGCTGATTGGTGAATACCTTCATAATCTCGGATATTTCCTCCATTTGTGGCTAAAATCCCGATGGCTTTCCCACAGTCCTGTGGAGATCCGCCTCCAAGGGTAATGATACAATCACAGGCACTTTGCTGAAGCTTTTCCAAACCCTTGTGTACATTTTCCACGGTGGGATTTTGCTTTACATCGGTAAACAGCTCATACTCCAGACCTGCCGCCGAAAGCATCTGCTCTACTTCTCCGGCAAGCCCAATGTCCGCTAGTATTTTATCGGTCACCAATAAAGCTTTTTGAAAAGTGCTTTCCTCCAACTCTGATTTCAGATCCTGAAGGGCATCCGGCCCCACAATACTTAATGGTGGTAAATATATTCTTCTTGAAGTATTCATAAAATTATACCTTTTCCGCTTCAGAAATTTCTTTTTCCAACTGAACAGCATCTGTACTAAATCCTCTCAAGGCAGGTGCGAGCACCAGGGCCGCCCCTAAGGCACTGGCATTATCTATTTCAGAAAGGCAAATTCTTTTCTCAGGGAAAGCCGTTTTTATTTCTTTAATAAAAATGGGGTTTCTGGCAAAGCCACCAGTTACAAAGAATTTTTTGGTTTCGTCCTGCTGCGGTAAAATATGCTGAATGGCATTCACACAAAGGGTGGCTAATTCCGACACCAGTCTGATATAGGCGGTTTCAATGTTCTTGAAGACCGATAGATCGACCTGCTTCAGCGCTTCCTCTACCGCTTCCGTTCCTGAAGGGAAAAAATATAATTCCTTAGAAAACATATTTTTTACCTCCGCTATTTGGCGTTCAGAAGCATCACATACTTTATAAAATTTAGGATCCGCCTCAAAATATTCGCTTAGCCTTTGCGTCCAGACATTATGAAAATGACCAAGAAAAACCCTGGAGGACTTCACCTGTTTTTGTTCCGGAGTTAAGAAACAAAGACAATCTTCCTTCAGCTGATTTTCTGTAAGGGGCTCGTTGTTAAAAGGATTCATATTAATGCACCAGGTTCCGGTAGAAATTAATGCAAAGGCCTCTTTTTCTGAACTTAAATACGGAACCAGAGCCGCTGAACTGTCATGAATACCGATTCCGAAAAGAATTTCCTGCCCCCCGAATTTTACCGGAAAACAGGTGCTATTGGGTAAAGGCGATGGAAAAATGATCCCTTCCTGCTGCAACCATGGGTGATATTCCATCTGATCAAAATCCCACAAAAACGTATGACAACCATTAGAAGTAGGATCTGCACAAAGTTGCTTGGTGAAATAATAAGATAAATACTGAGGAAAGTGCAAACTATCCACTCTCTTGCTCCAGATTTCAGGTTTTTGGTTTTTCAACCATAATAGCTGAACGCCGGAATTCAACATGGCACCTAATGCCGGGCTGGCAGTTCTCCGGCAAAATGCTGCACTTCCCCCATAATTATCGAAGAAATATTGCTGAACACTCTGGTCAATTTCTTTCAGATAATTGTATAAAGGACTTAAGACCTTTCCATTCTGATCCAGATGTAATAAACTTGCTCCATAGGTAGAAAAATTTACCCCGGCAATTAAATACCCCTCATCAATCAGCTGCTGAAGCGTTGCTTCCATCCAGTCTGTGATCAACTGAATATCATCACATTCTTCCCCATCCTCATCTTGAATAGGAGCAAAAACGCTTTCTTCCTGATGAATCAATTGAAAGGCACTATCAAACAGTAATACTTTTTTATTGGTTTTACCAATATCAAATATTGCGATTACTTTTTCTTGCATATCGAAAGCTGTTAAAAAGGGTTCCCCGATCAAAATATTGCTCACCCAATAAATTCAATTCATATAAATTGGGACCGACTGAATGATTCATTAATGATGAGCTATCGACTATGATGTCAAAAATTAATTCGAGTAATTTTGATATTTAAGCGTGTGTTAAAAGTCATACCAAACAAAACAAACGCCAACTATTAGCTGTGATTTTAGATTATTTTTCAACAATAGCAGATGCTATCCGCTCAAAATAACCGGATATCACTGCGGCATTAATCTAATTTTCTTAGGGAATTTGGATCTTCTAACACACGCTAAGGGAACCCTTATTGATAAAAAGCTATGGATTAAACTAACTCATGCGAACGGGCCGCAAGTACTTCTCTCTCGTACTCCTGCACATCCTGAATATAATCTTCCCCTGCCGGAACACCCATTTTTAAACAATAGTAATCCCACACTGCTCCAAATGGTTTGCTTTTTAATTCCTCCAGCATCGCCAGGCGTTCAAAGCCTTTACCCTCTTCTTCCAGGCGAACCAATTGTTCCGTTGGTTCCAGCATCGCAATCATAAAAGCTTTTTGAACCGCTCGCGTTCCGACTACATAGGCACCAATTCGGTTGATGGATGCATCAAAGAAGTCTAAACCTAGTTTTACACGCCCCAAAAAGTTATTGCGGATAATCTCAGAAGCAATCAGCTTAATATCATCATTCAACGTCACCACATGATCAGAATCCCATCTAACGGGTCTGGTCATATGCAACAATAACTGGTCTACGAATTGTAAACAGGCTGAAATCTTATCACCCACTTCTTCGGTTGGATGGAAATGGCCATTATCCAGGCAAATCAAGGTGTTATTCTTGATGGCATATCCCAAATAGAAATCATGAGACCCCACCGTCATGGATTCAGCACCAATTCCAAAAAGCTTACTTTCAACAGCATCCAGCATATGGTCTGCATCATACTTGATCGACAAAGCCTCATCCAGTGATTGCTTCAATAAGGCACGATGCGAATTCCGGTCAACCGGAATATCCTTCGACCCATCCGGAATCCATGAATTATGTACACATGGAGAGCCCAATTGACGGCCGATCTCCGCAGAAATTTCACGACAACGCTTCAGGTGCTCCACCCAAAATGCACGAATTTCAGGATCCTTAGACGATAAAGTAAAACCACCATCAGCTTTGGGGTGCGAAAAATTGGAAGCATTGAAGTCCATACCCAGATTATGCTCCTTACACCAGTCAATCCAGCTCTGGAAATGCTTTGGTTCAATTTGATCACGATCCACTAATTCTCCCTGAAAATCACCATAAATGGCATGAAGATTCAGACGCAAATTCCCCGGAATCAGACTAATGGCCTTCTCCAGATCGGCACGCATTTCAGCAATATTGGTCGCTTTGCCCGGGTAATTACCGGTAGCCTGAATGCCACCACCTGAAAGCTCGGCATCAGGGGTTTCAAAACCACCCACATCATCCGTTTGCCAGCAATGAAGACTCACTACTACTTCTTCCATTTTTTTGATGGCTGCTTCCACATCCACCCCAAGGGCTGCATATTGTTTTTTTGCTAATTCATACGCCTCGTGAATATATTGTTCCTTATTAGACATAACTGTATAATTTGATAAAAAATGATATAAAAAAATTAGCCAAAGCTGATAATGAAGGTACTTAGAATAAGTACCACTATTCCCTGAATCAGCATGACAGTAGTTTTGAAATTAACGCCTTTCCATTCCCCCAAAAACATTCCCCACAAATTCCCCAGTGCAATATTTAATGCCATTAGAATACTCCATGCAAAAGGAGCAAATCCGGAAGATAACTGGCTTTTTCCCATGCCATAAAAGTGGAACTGTAAAAACCACAACATTCCGCCCACCACACAATAAAATACATTGGATAAATTATTATTCAACGGCATCTGCAAAAGATCCTGATAAGTTTTATTACGAACCATTAAATAAATACAGTAGATAAAATTGGTCATAAATCCACCCGCAAGAATAAATATTAAAGTTGGGTTGCTCTGGAATAATGGGTTGGTCCCATACTTTAAGGCAATATTTTCAATGGGCTTTCCTACCTCAAATCCATAACTAAAGGCTGCACTCATTAAACCGGCTACAAAGGCAATTAATAGTCCCTTTTTCAGTGCAAATTCCTTCACCGCTTCTTTCTGCTCTTCAACACTCAGACCCTTTGTTTTCAATGCACCGGCATAACCAATTAAAGAAATTCCCAACAGACAAACCGCCACTCCTGCAATCATCAGAATACCCATTTTCGAGCTGAGCAAATTTTCCCCAGCCACTAATGGTGGAATCAATGTACCGAAGGCCGCACAAAAACCCAGGGCGATACTTTGTCCCATGGCGATGCCCAGATATCGAATACTCAGGCCAAAGGTAAGGCCTCCTACTCCCCAAAGCATTCCGAAAAATATGGCCCAGGCACAGGCATCTGCCGGAGCTTCCGTTAAAATAGTTAATAAGTTTCCTGTGGGAACAGTAAGGGCTGCAAACAACCAAGGCGCCACCATCCAGGCCGCTATCCCCTGAATGATCCAATAAACCTCCCATGACCATTTTTGTACTTTATTCAATGGAACATAGAAGCTGGCGGCTCCAAAACTTCCAACAGCGATTAACCCAATTGCACCAAATTCATTCATGATAAAAAAATTAACGCTTCAAAAAATATATAAATCCAAGAATTTGTTTTCTTTGATATACCAAATGTATCAGGAAGCCAAGGCTATCTCAATACACAAAATGAGCAATCATTTATACTTTTTGAACTTTTATGGAAGACTATTCAATCTATACCACTATCAGTGAAGAGGATCATGCGTGGGGAATGTGCTTAAATGTGGTAGGTAAAGCGATACTCACGCAGGGGATGGATTATCCTGCGAAGGATCATCCCCTGGGCTATTATTTTACATGGGAAAAAGGAAGGATATTAAATGAAGACCAATTTATATATATCACAGAGGGTCAGGGGATATTGGAGAATAATTATGGTAAATATCCGATTCAATCCGGCACACTGATGATTATTCCCAAGGGAGAATGGCATCGCTATCGACCCGAAAAATCTACCGGCTGGACCGAGAATTATATCGGTATCAGCGGAGCGCTTGTCCCGCATTTCATTGCCAAAACCTTTGACTTAAAAAGCTCCTGGCTTATACAATGTGGGCACCATGAAGAAATACTGGAGTGTTATCAAAAAATTGCAGACCTGTTGAAAAATGATCTGCCTGCCTGTCAGCAAATCGCTTCCGGTCTGGTATTGAAATTATTAGGATATGTCAGGGCCTTTAACCGACAAAAACCCATTAAGGGAAAGCCCATTGAAAAATTAATCGATCAGGCTAAATTTCAAATAAAAGCGAATGTAGACGGAGAGGTAGACTTAAAAGCGCTGTGTGAAAAGCACTGCATCAGTTTTGACTATTTCAGAAGAATATTTAAAAATCTTACCGGCCTGTCCCCTCACCAGTATCACTTACAATTAAAACTAATACGAGCGAAAGAATTACTCCTGAGCACGAATAAATCCGTGAAAGAAATCAGCTATATGCTGGGCTTTCAGAATATTCATTACTTCAGCCGCTTATTTAAACAAAAAACGGGGCAAAGCCCTTCTCAACTCAGATCAAATTAAGAGCATGAATAATCCGCCTCAAACTGGCTGAAAAACTAAAACGATGGTTTTTCAGGCCTAAATCAGGTACTCAACAAATTTCAGATCTGTCACTATTATGCATTTTTTGGCTAATTTTCAACAATTTACTTTTGCTATTAAAATGATTCACAACAGCTCCTTTTTGCTCATTTATCACTAGTATTGTAGGACTTTTTTTAGAATAAGAACACTATGAAAAATACTGAACTTGTATTCAATATTTGGTTTATCGTTGATATTAAAACCGGTTTATCATCAGCGGCCCATACAGCTAGACATTTTTGCCTAAAAACGTAAAAAGCGAATCAACAATAGTAACTTTGGGTTCCAACGCCAACAAAGATCTATGTTCAATTCGCTTCACAGCAAACTTACGCAAGAATTTCCAAAATGGGGTAAAGCTTGCTGGAAAAATGTACTCGCCCTAAGTTTAGGCATCATCCGAAAAGGAACCGTTTGTCTTAATAAAGTGAAAGATTCCATCGGTAGCATTTTAGATAATCAGCGTACTTCCGCCTCTGGCCATTACAAACGCTTAACCCGCATATTTACGGAATATTCTGACACCCATTTATGGAGTGATCTATTGCAATTATCCGCCATGCATATGCACAAAGGTGGGGATTTTTTGATGGTCGATGGCACCAGCTGGACGCAAGGGGATCGTACTTTTCATTTCATGACCTTGGCCATTTTGTATAATGGAGTAGCGGTGCCGATCTATTTCATGAATCTGGAAAAGAAGGGCATCAGTAATCAGGAAGAAAGAATTCAGTTGCTTGAAGAGGCGTCAAAGTTATTCAATCTTGAAGGCAAAATTCTCTTGGCTGATCGTGAATACGCAGGACAGAAATTCATCAAATACCTTGAGGATAACGGCTTTAAATATGTGCTTCGGGTAAAAGAATGCAACTTTAAGAATCAGTGGAATGAAAAATCTATGACGAAAGCGCAAATGATTTCAAAAGTCATAAATAGTAAGGTGAAGGGCAAAACGATGTCCGCTAAGATGAAGTTTGAAGCCGGAGACAATTGCCGGATGGTCATCAAGAAAAGTGAAGATGCGGAAAAGGAACCTGTGATTTTCCTTCTGACAAATCTATCTAAAAACGCATATAAAGTAGCTGAGGACTATCGGAAGCGATGGCAAATTGAGACATGTTTCAGACATTTGAAGACCAATGGTTTTGACCTTGAAAAAATGAATGTTCAGGGAGCAGATAGATGTCGGTTAATGATGGCTATTGTCGTTTTTGCATATTCGGTATCCATAGCTCATGGGTTAAAAAAGTACAAAAATGTTCGTCTGAAAACTTATGCCAATGGTAAAAGGTACAGATCCATTTCCGTTTTTCGAAAAGGAGTCGAATGCATCGCAGAAGCTGATTACAGAATAGAAAATTGGGGCGAGTATATCCTGATTCACTTCTTAAGCCATGATCGGAAAATTTGCCCCAAATCAATAAATGTCTAGCTGTATGATCAGCGGCATTATTTAAATCTTATCAGCTTTCCGGTAGTGATGATGAGAAGTTTACGGCACTTCAATCCGTAGCAGAAGCTGATTATCAGTCCGCAAAAAGAATAGATTTTGAGAAGGATACCTTTGCCAATATTGCGGAGGCAGAAAAACTTAACGGCATGATTCCTGATAATTTAATCAATTCTTATTTTTATCAGAATTTGGATCTGTTTTTAGAAAAAATGCAAAAGGAAGGAGAAAAATTCCCCAAAGAACCGCTGTATATCTCCACCTTTCTGATGCAAAATGAAACTGGAGAAATGCGACCAATGACCTCGGAGGAGAACAAAGCCTGGGCGATTGCGGAGCAAAAAAGGCTAAAGGGTGAGCAATCTTAGAAGATATTAATATCCGCAGGATCTATTTTGAATTTTGGAGTTTGAATACACCGCCATCATACCACCTATGATGAATAAAAAAGGATTTAGCCTAAAGCTAAATCCTTTTTTATCATATTTCATTTATGTGTCGGGGACCTCCAATGGAGGAAGAGAATCAAGTGAAATAACTGTTGGACTTCTTTTTTGAGGAACGAATAAAGGCGACTAAAAACATATACTATAAGCGCTTACAGTAGCCAAAATTTTTCTTGCTCCCTAAAAAGCGTCCACATCAAACTGATAGACTTTTTTGGCATAAGCCTTCAGGCCTTTTACCTGATAAAGCCTTTCCTGCGGCGTTCCAAAGTTCTTTATTAAATATCGGCCAAAAAAACGGATCGCTTCCTCAGAAGGCGTTTGCATCTCCCAGGAAGACAAACTTTTTCGCTCCAGTGCAGGAGCTTCATTCTGCAAATACTCCAGGTAATCATCCAAACAATCCTCTCCTAACTGATTATAATACTGAAAACACAAATCCTTCCAATATTGATTAAACTCCTCCGCAATTCTTTCCTTATGTACTTCCCACTCCCGCTTTTCCAAATTAGGTTTAGGCGCCTCATAAACCGGCGCTTTTGTAGCTTTTGGTGCCACGGCGAATAATTCTGTCTGTGGTACGGATTCTGCGTAATTTTCCTTAATAGCAGTTCTTAAATAGCCTTGAGGATTTTTAATCCTTTGTTGTTGGCATAATAAATAATCAATATTTTTCTCAATACGATCATTATCATATTCATTCTTTAACTGAAGCACTAATTGATGCCAATTGCTTCGGCCAATACGCTTAAAACGAGCCACCAGCGCACGCACCCACTTTTCTACCAACTGATCCGTTACTACCGAAAGCTCTCCGACTTCCGGATCCTTCATGGCGCTATCCGCCTTAAAATGCCTGCCCTGCTTATAGCGAACATGAAAAAAGACATCCTGCACCTTTCTACCGAGGCGTTTTTCTTCCAAACTGGTGACCTCCAAATCACAACGGTCGTTCGAATTAATATCGTTGATAGATTTGGCCAACACATTTCGCTTAAACTCGCTATAGATCAGATTACCATTTTTCTTATTTCTATAAGAGCCTCTGGCCAGCATTTCCCCCAGCATTTCCACTGAAAACTTCACCTGCCCATGCTGCAAGCGATTTTTGGTTAAGTGCTGCAATAAAACCTCATACAATTTAAAAGCACTTCCAACCCTAAAATCACGCACCTTTTCATACAAGTATTGGGTGAAATTTCCTTTATCCCACTGCTTTATAAACATCTCCACAATTTCAGGAGATAAACTCACCTGCATTTCCTTACCCTCAACAGTCTTCTTGGTCTTTCGATCTCGGTATCCACGAACGGCAGAAGCTATTGGAATCCTACGCTCTTCTTCCATTTCCTCGGTTTGAATGCGAAGAAAGACACTGATACCTGTTAAATCGCCCAATTGTTCTTTAATCTGCTGCAACGCCCGACCGTTTACTTTTTCGCCACCAAAAAAATCTCTCGGAAAGAGTGGTACATATTGTCGGCCTCTTTCGTCTGTAGGTAAGTCTAGCTCTCCATTTTGCGCCATCACATACCTGTTCGCTGCAATCAAAAGAATTTTATTTTGAGTCGCCGTGAGCCCCTCTTGCTTACTGTTGATAAGCTTATTACTTTTCTGAACGCGAAAGTTTAAAACCGAATTTTCTATATCCATAAAAATTATTGCAGGATTACGTTACAACTCTACAAATATAAAAGAAAGGAAGATTTTTCAAAACGTTATAACACTACAAAATGCGTTACTTTCCTACAAAATTACGTTATTTCACTACAATCCGGGCGTTATTTGTTTACATATTAAACGTTATTTTACTACCTAATTCGCGTTACAATACTACCTCTAATACGTTACTTCACTACCACAACATCAACTTAATATGCTGTAAAAGAATTACTTAATAGCGTACAACAAATAACTATATAAATAATAAC
The DNA here is from genome assembly GCF_036244895.1 of Persicobacter diffluens. Classification (NCBI taxonomy): domain Bacteria; kingdom Pseudomonadati; phylum Bacteroidota; class Cytophagia; order Cytophagales; family Persicobacteraceae; genus Persicobacter; species Persicobacter diffluens. The sequence continues at coordinate 229,381 of NZ_BQKE01000006.1, read as the reverse complement.
TACTTGTTAAAAGGCTACAGGTTGTTGTAATTTTTTATTTTGATAGTTGTTGTGTAACGTAAATAGAGATTTTAATCAATATTTTTATTTTTGCAGGATTCTATTTGAAAATTGGCCCATGATTGTAGTTAAGTAACGTAAAAACTAGGCTTTTTCGTCCAAAATAAAATTACTAAATGTAGTATTGTAACGTAATAATGGGCAGTTACTATGCATTCAAAGTTTATCCAACCTCCTAATATGGTGTTTTGTAACGTCAAAAGGACTAAAAATCGGGCATTTTTAGTAAATAAGCTACTTCCACTTTTATTGGTTGTAGAGAAGTAACGTAAAAAATGCCAGGAAACTATCCGCATAATGAATAAAATCTTTAAATTAATGTGTTTTATCGTTTTTGCCCCGTAGGATTGTAACGTATTAAGGCAAGTAAGCAGTGATAGAATGCATGTTTACGTTATTTTGCTACTGTTTCGAAATATGCTGTCAATTGTTTGACTAGCGGGAGGTGAGGAGTTTTAGGATATTGAAGAGTGCCATTATCTTGATAAATATTCGGTAAACATAACTGTTTTCTAATTTCGATTTTCCTCTTAGGAATTATTTCGGCTTAATTAAGCCGAATAAGCTCACGGCAAAGTTTATAATTACGATAAGGAGCTATATTTCAGTTCGTTGGTATTGATTTCACTGTTTTACTAATGGCCCAAATTTGGTTACGTTTGCTTCCCCCCTACTCCTTCTGCTCTGGAATAACCTTATTACAGCAAAGGATTCCCTCCTTTTTCCACTATGCAGCTAAAAGAAAGTTTAAGCATGAATAATCTGGCAAGAAACCATTTACGCTTTTGAGCGTGATGAAAAGTCTAATTTCGCAGCGAAAATTTGATTATTCAGAAGCGATATCCGATTGTTTTGCGAGAATAGCAGCGCGATTTTGGAAATTATCCAAATCGCTTCCAATAATTTGAATTTGCAGCCGGATGGTGTGCTTTTCAACACGCCCTTTGGTGGTTATAATTATTTCGGACTTTCAAAACGTTCAAAAGGATGTTTTGTAGTAGTATTACAACGTAATAAAAGTCTTAAATAGTTTCTTATGCTTTTGACTTGTTAATTTTTATCGAATTAGGCCCTTACCTGATAAATTGATCTTACTAAACTGCTTTATTTCAGGTTTATTTTGATTCAATAGGTCAGCTTTGTGTAAGCTGGCATTCTCCTTATTCATCTGCTTATTTGGAAAAATTTTGGAAGAGCGCATTATTCCTTTTTTTCCATTTGTGCTAGGCGGGCATTAATAGCGGTTTGATTTAATGCGTTACTTTGCTACTGCTTTGAAAAATATGGTGCTTGTAGTAAAGTAACGTAATAAAATACTTTGAGTGAGTACGTGTTTAAAGCCAAAATTCACAGCTAAAACTAAAATTTGATTATTTCAGAAGCGATAGCCGGTTATTTTGAGGGAATAGCATCGCTATTGTTGAGAAATTACCTAAAATCGTTTCCAATAATTTGAAATTGCAGCCGGATACTTGTAAACATGCTCAATAACTTATAGTTGAGTTTTTGGAACGATAGTTCGTTTTCGGAATTATTATGGGCACATGCGATGTCTCAGGGATTTTATAAGCTATTTTCCGTTACCTAAAAAATTGTTGGTCTTGTAGAAAAGTAACGTTGAAAAAGCTGTTCAAGTCCGGCTCTTATTTGCAAATCCTGTCAATATACTGGGTCGATGCAGTTATTTTGGTGCTTGATAGAACTAATGTTATCATTGAACTAAAGATACGTTCAGCTTTTTTGGGGCATCAATAAATAGTGTTTTTTGTAGGGAAGTAACGTAAAAAGGTGTTTTAGGGCATTTGTCCTCCTGAAAATTTAATTACTATAATCGGCTAACCGGAATACCTGTGTGCCTGGCATTGCTATTGTTTTTAATTCTATCCAAAGTCACTTATTATTTATGAAGTGCTTAATCAGATAATGGAAGTTGAGGGGGCACCGAGGGTTTATGCTGGTTTTTTAAAAGGGCCTGGTAAAAGCAATAATATTTTAAATTTTACAATAAATTTTATTATCTTATTGAGATATAGTGACCGCCTTTCCCCTATTTCACTGAATTCTATCATTATTTTTTGGTTATAGTTACTAAATTGTAACGCAACTTTGTTATTCTCATTTTTATCATGTTACTTTGTTACAGTTAAGTAACATCATGTGTAAAATTTACACATCACTATTAATCTTCAACCTCATGGAAAAATTATCCAATGCTTTATTAAAGTGGATTATCAGCAAGAAAAAGATCCTGAATATTTCAGCTATTGAAGCGGAAACAGGTGTGAGTCGAATGACGATGCACCGAATTTTGAATGAGGAGTCAGATATCTCTCCAGCAATCTATCAGAAGCTACTTCCTTTTTTTCAGGAAAACTACGGCATCACAGAAGAGAAATTGTTGGATTTAATCAATCCCCCCGCTAAGGTGATTACTTTTTGGAATCAAAAGGGAGGTGTTGGAAAAACCACTACCGCTGTTTCTATGGCCAGTGCTTTTGCTTATATGGGAAAAAAGGTATTATTGATCGATGCCGATTATCAGAATAATGCCATGACCACCTATGGTTTGAATAAAGAAGATTTCGGAGAGGATACCTTAGGGTTGATGGACACCCTGGTGGACCCTTCCCTATTTGAAGACGCGGTAGTGCAGCCTATTGATGAATTGGAAGGCTATCATATTTTACCAAACTGGGGAGACTTGGTTCATTTGGCGGATGATAATGCGAATTTGTCGCCAGTTCAAAAATTGTACTGCTTTAAAAATTTGATTGAGTCGGTTAATAGACAATACGATTTAATCATTTTGGACATGCGTCCGGATTTGGGAACCATATTTTCTTATGCTCCACTATTGGGTTCTGAGCATGTCTTTTTACCATTGGATGCAGGTAAATATGCTTTAAGTGGATTGAATAAGTCCATCCCCTATTTGCAGTCCATTCAATCAGATAATCCAAAGTTGCGGATAGAGGGAGCGTTTTTTAATAAAGTCCAGATTGCTAAAAAAGAGGATAAAGACAGTATTCAGGATACGGTAGCATTATTGGATGATTACGGGATTTTTACATTTGAAAGTTATATTCGAGATCTATCAGGGGTGAAGAAGGCGATTAGAAATAATTATGATCCGGTAAGTTTTGGTTATCGGATTAATGAAGGTAAAGAGAATTTGAAGAATGAAGCGAAAACCTGTTTGGATGCTTATCAGGATTTCATGGATTTTTTCACAGAAATGAAAACAGTATTGAATTATGGCTAAGAAACCTTTGATTCGAAAAAATAGAAATGAAAACACCGGTGCTCCTCAGTCCAAAAGCGTGGTCTCTGGTGTTTTTGATTCAAAGTTGGTTCAGAAAAATTTATTCGTAAATCCAGCGACCTTACAGGTTTTGCCTGAATTGAAGAATTTCATTGCCCCCCTATCCGATAATGAATTTGATACCCTGAAAACGTCTGTGCAGGCTCATGGGATTTACGATCCCATAAAAGTATGGAATGTGGATGGTGATAAATTTGTGATCGATGGCCATCATCGTTACAGAGTGGCGCAGGAATTGAAGTTGGAAACCGTTCCTGTATTTGAAATTGAAAATCTGGACAGTCGAGAGGATGTATTGGAGTGGATGCTGACCAATCAGTTGGGGAGAAGAAATATTACTCCATTGATGGCATCCTTTCTGAGAGGTCGTAAATATGCTCAGGAGGTGGAAAGTGGCAGTGGCAATGCCATAGAAAAATTGACGCAGCAGTTTGCTGTTAGCCGGAAAACCTTGCATAATGATCGTGCTATTTTCATCGCATTAGAATACATCGGAAAAGAGAAAAATGATTGGTATAATTTTCTGATTCATCCAGAGTTACCCGAAGAACCTGAGCGTGAATATGTGTTGCTTTCAAAATTGAGAAAGTCAGACCTAACGGCTCTGTCGGAGGAGCTTAAGGAAGGTGAAGTGAATTTACTGGAATGGCTGGATTCTTTTGACACCATTCCTGTTTTCCCCAAGGAACCCAAGGCGACAGTTGCTCAAAAACCTTCCGCCAATTTCTCCAAATTTGAGAAACTAGGTAAATCTTTTGATAGTTGGAATAAGCAGTTTCAATCCAATAAGTTCCGGGCGGAATATGAACAATTAGCTGCGGAAGAAAAAGCTGCTTTTAAAGATAAGCTGCAAGCGCAAAAGGAATTGTTGGAAGAATATATCAAGGCTTTGTAGGAAGCCACTTCCCTACTGAATTTTGAAAAGTCTCCTGAGGTTTTCTTGATAGAATCCTTCAGGAGATTTTTTTTTTTAGAGGCGCAGGGCATTTATTAACGATCGTTTTTAACATCAATCAGGTACTACCCTGTGCAATAAAACCATCTTGCAAGCTAATTTCCAACAGGAGCTCGATGTATTTTTGGGCTTTAAATTGCCTTAATTTCGGTGCTGAATTTCACCTTATTCATTTACTTCCTTAGATAAAAGTTGAAAAAGTGCACTGCCCCTTGGTGGTTCACGCCTTGCAGCTCAGCGCGTATTTAAGCATTTGTAATCGGCCTTTAGTCGTGATCAAACTTTTTGTGGTGGGTTTTTTCTTGTGCCAGAATTACTCCATAAACTATGTTCATTTTCTTTCAAATACCTCCATTAGGATTTTTTTCTACTAATTTTAATAATAAATCTTCCCAAGACCTACCCTTTTGTTTCTGCGGATTAAACCTTCAAAAAATTTCCTTCGGAATAAGTCGGGATACATTCATGATTAAATTGCTATTATTATTACAAACCCAGGAGGAATTTTGCCTCCAAGGAAATAGTTTCTATATACAGTCAGAAATTAGGTTAAAGCCCTTAATTGAAATTTGAATGGGCTTCTCTGTAAAATTCCTAACCTTTATTCCTCTCCCCTTTTTAATTTTGAATAAAGGAACTTTTGAGTTGAGATGGTTTATTCATTCTTAAATCTTCGTTTAGCTACAAGGCGGGAAAATGAAGGGATTTTTCTTATTTCATTTTTTTCTAACGAATCCGATGAATGAGGAGAAAGCTAACTTGCCCAAATTTAGGTTATTATTATATTAGCGAACACTACCTTATTGTTTTGACAATAGAACATTTAAAATACACTACTAGAAGTGCGTTTAAAAGCCAAAATTTGCATTGAAAATTTGATTCTTGTAGAAGTTATCCCCGATTATTTTGAGAGAAAAGCAGCGCTATTGTAAAGAAATTATCCGAAATTGCTTCCAATAATTCGAATTCGAAGCCGGATGTTATGCATTTATACAGGCTCTAAACTTAGGACTGAATAATTCGGATTAAGTGTTCAACCCATGCTGTAATTAGTGATTTGTTATGTTTTCTTCCAAAATCCAGATAAGTGGTGTGGGTAGTTACTTTTCTACCAAATGAAGATTCCTTTTGCGGGAATTAAGACCTAGTGATGAGGTCTAGACCTCTTTAGACAACAGCCTTCATCAAGCGCTACAATTTTTGCTGTAGTATGTTGCTTCCCCTAATTCCTTTGTGAAATGAATTTATGTTTCATTGGATTCCGCTTACCGGTATTTCTTGCATTATAAATGTAAAGGAATGGTCTTGAGTCGCTGATCAATTGTCTAGAGTTATGAATATCGGAATTGGTAGAACCGGGAGGTGCTTTGTCCCAATTAAGGGGTTTGGGAAGCCCCAATGATTTTGATAGTGAAAAACCTTCCAGCACAAATTCCTATCATTTCTATGGCTGATCAATCATTATTCAGGTAAGACTTGCTGCTTTTAGCTTTAACTTTCTGTCTCTCCTTTTCATTTTTTCTTGATAAAAAACGAAGCAAAAAATCAAGGCTGAGATCAATTCAGGCGAGCCCTTGAAACTGCTACCGGAATCCATCAAGGCGTTATTTGATTAATGCTGAAATCTAAATAGAGCTGGTGGAAATAACGCTGTGATGCCTTCCCTTTCGGTAGCAACACCAATGGCTTTTCGCCAATTGATCAAGGCCAAAAGTTGAAGTGGAAGACTTTAAGCTTGGAGATTTACCCTGTAATCAACATTCTTGGCAAAGGAACATAGGTTTTATCAGTAGATCAAATTTTTTAATTCACTACTCTTTATGTGATTAACTTTTTGATTAGTCGTAATACCGCTTACTAAAAAGGCTGTTAATAGAGCAGATTTGATGCGGTGTGTCTATTGTAATAGATGGGTTATTGCCTTTTCAGGACGTCATAAAAAGCTTTTGAATGAAGGTATACAATGTTCCAAGCAGCCTTTTAGGCTAGGTTGGACTGGGTGGAAAAGATTGTCTAGATTCGTATTCGGGTCAGCTTCCAAGGCTGAAGATTTTGCTGGAGTCAGTTGACATCTCCAAATACTTTGGAGGAAGGAATCTATGTTTCATTTGATTTGGCCTATCTGTATTGCTTGAATTTTCAATGTAAAAAAATCGTATTGGCTTGGTGCTCAATCTCCGTAAGGGAATCAACTACCATCAATCTAGACTTTGAAAGTGGTATGAAGTATTCCTAAAGCCTGTTCTAAGCAGTTCTGATTGATCGGTTGACTCGGAAAGCTCATTCGTTCAATATGGGTTTGGAGTCTTATTGATTAAGAGAGACAACGAATCTTGAAAAACTGAAATAATTTATTAAAAGCAACTATGGGCTTTTGGCCTATTTATTTTACTTTTAATGGTACCCTTTTCGATTGGAAGGGTGGTATCCATTTGGTTTGAGTTTACACTCAATAACAGATTAACAATCTTATAATTTTTAAAGCATTTACTACCCGAAAAAATATAGGGTAAAGAATATTGACTATGAAACATAAGATTAACAGATTTTATTCCTACGTTCTTTTAGCGATCGTTGTATTTCTTTCCTATAATTTTCTAGCGGGTAACATCACAGTTGGACTGGGATTAGGAGATATTATTTTTATCCCAATAATTTTGATTATTTTTTTTTCTTATTTGATCACCTTGATCATAAATAGGAAAAAGGCTAAAAATATAATAATCATTAATATCATATTCACCCTTCCTATTATGTGGCTTATTTTATCAGTAACTATTTGGCGGGGAGTTCAATATCCGTGGAATGGGGAACTATTTTTTCCTTCTAAAGAGTCTAAGAGGTTATATGCTGAAAAGGAAAAAAACTGGATATCAGAAAGGGATAGTCTTATACATTTAATTGAACTAGACCCTAATGAAATCAATGCATATGCTAAAATAGGTCGTTTGAGCAGCTTATTAGGAGAAGAAACTGAGGCATTAAACTATTATAAGATTGGTGCAAAAAAAGGAGATAATTTTTCTAAATATTTATTAGCAAAAGAATATGAAGCAAGGGATATGAAAGATAAAGCTATATTTCTGTATAGAGAGATATTGGATACGGACTCAACTCATCAAGTAGCGAAGATCGAACTTCGTAGATTATTAAATTAACGATTACTTTTCAATACCTTACATCTAGGAGCCTATCGGATTACCCCACATTTTCACCCCACTGTAACCACAAAAATTTGAATATCTGCGGTTTTTCTATTTCGGGGCAAAATTTGCCTTAAAAATCGATACCTCACTTCTTATATTTCGAAATCCATCTCTATTGATGAATATTACAGTTCATTTAGGTTATTTAATTGCCTTTTCAGGTTAGTTTTAGCTTAAGTAACCGTCTTATATTATAGCATAAACACACCAATCCCCATTCATGGCTTACCTTCTTTTCTCCCCTAAATGAAAATCTCCTGAACCCAAGAGCTTCTTTAATGATGCCAAATATTGGTTCAATTTTGTACTTTCGTTTCCGATAAATCTCCTCCTCTGTTGTTGTTCGGTTGTTTAATCTTTCTTCAAGTTCTTATTGTGTTTCCGCCTTTGACTTTGGTACTATGGGCTTTATCCCTTCCGGACAACCTTTAATATTATCATCTGAATAATATCCCCAATCAGCGGCAACTACCTTTATTCCTTTCTTCAATGCTTCTGGTACACTATCAATGGCTGGTAAAAACTCCCTTTTATCATTGGCGTGATTATTACAATATTGCCCCACAATTATCATGTCCTCATTAGCAACCGCCTGTCCATTATAGCATTGTTCAAAACCATTTTTGGATTTCATTATGCGAGACTCCTTATCTGTAAAATTGACCTGGTCTTTATCCTGCGGAGTTTCTGAAGGCTTTCCGGGAGACCCTCGTCTTGGCTTTTGGCCGGTTTTACGAGCTTTTTCTTCTCTCTTCTTTACCTTCTCTTCGGAATCCTTAAGTTCGTCATCATATGCTTCTTTTCTTCTGGATTCTGTGGTGGCTTTGACTTCCTGAATTTTCTTTAACCGCTCTTTACGTCGCGCTATCTCCTCCGGAATATTGACCGATACCTCTTCTTCGTCCAGCTCAACGGCCTTTTATAGCGTTGCTATTTCCGCTTTTAGTTTTTTTTCAAGCTCTAAAGCACGTTTATACCTCATTGCTTTGTGTTTTGAAGCATTTGCCTGAATCTTAGTGCCATCAACAAATACATTTCCCATCCTGACCAAACCCATTTGGGAGCCAATCATCAAAATCTCAACAAACTAATCTTCAATTTTATCAAGATGGGTCTTTCTGAAATTTGCAATCGTGTCGTGATCAGGGTGAAGATTACCAGCGATAAACCGAAAAGCGACTGTGTCGTTAGTGGCTGCTTCAATTTTGCGAGAACTAAAAATGCCTGTACAATAGCTATAGAAGATTAACCCAAGCAATAGCCTTGGGTCGTATGGATCTTTTCCATAGCCTTTATTGCTGGCATAGGCAGATGAAAGATTGAGCTGATCTATTATTTCGACGACAAATCTTGCCAAATGATTTTCAGGTAATCATTCATTGACATCATGAGGCATCAAATTGTATTGTTTTCTATCTCCTCCCCGAAACTTTATCATGCTTTGATTTACAACTTTTTTAGGAGTTAGTTAAATCTGACAGACTCCTAGGTGGAAAAGATGGGCTTAATTCGTATTCTTGTCAGATTGGATATTCCGGTGATATTGACACTCCTAATTCCTTTGTCAAATGAATTTATGTTTTATTGGATTCCGCTTATTTGTATTTCTTGCTTTATTGATGTAAAGAAATAGTCTTGGCTTGTTGATCAACTGTCCAAAAGGAATCAATAATTATCATCACCAATCTAGACTTTAAAAAATGGTATTAAATATTCCTTGACCCTGTGCAAGTAGTATCACTAGCCGACTGGTTGACTCACAAAGCTCGTTTGATCAATATGGATGGAGCGTCTTATCGATTAAGTGAGACAATGAATCTTACACAACAGGCATAATTTATTGAAAACAACCATGGGCTTTTGGCCCATTAGTTTTACTTTTTTGGGATCCTTTTCGGTTGGAAGGGTGGTACCCATTTGGTTGGAGGTTACAGGTTCAGGTAGGAGAGGGGCTAATCAATTGATAATACTGAAAAAATGGTGGGGGAATTGGGCCAAAAATTCTCATAAGTGATAGGCCAATTTTGTGTGATTTTTAATAATGAAAAATATGGGAAATTTTACAGTTAATGAAGTGCTGAATAGGAGGGGAGGAAGTGATGAAATAGCCAAATTTTCGTCTACGAATTAATTTATTGATTATAAGTCAGTTATTGATTGTCGGGTTTTGAGAATATGTCCGGTAAATTGTTAATTCTAGAGACATATTTAACATAATGTAGTGGTGTCTTTTACATTTCTTTGGATACATAACTAATGATGACACAGTATTATTTTCAAAGTCGTTTTTTCAAAATTTTCTTAGTGGATTCAGGTTGCTAGTTTTAATTCTAACTTTTTGGTATATCCATACGTCCTTAATCCGAATTATAATTAAGTCCTCATTTATCTGCTTCGTTGGCTAAAACATGAAATAGGGAACTATTCCTTCATTTTTTACCACCTCACTGGTAAACGACGGATATGCCGGCCTAAGCTGACACTCCCACCGGCTTCAAATTCTGAAGATTCATCCGGAGCAAGCAGACAGCCCTAATTCGTATCACTCCGAAATTTGGGGCATTTCGGTAAAAATGTGCAAATTGCGGCATGAGTGAAATGGAGATTAATAAGTCAGTATTTAGTATATTTTTACCCGAGGGTATTTTGGAGTTTTTCGATATTGTTAACCTTAGTGAAGAAGGTGGCATCATCATCATTCATTTGGATGAAAAAGCGATAATTCCTAAAGAATATGAAGGGCTGGATCTTCAGGATAGAGGGTTTTATGCCGCTCGGAAATTGCAGGACTTTCCTATTCGGGGTAGAAAAGTACAGCTTAGTATTCGCCGCCGCCGTTGGTCCGAAAAAGGGAGTGATAAGAAGGTTAGTCGGAATTGGGATATGATTGCCAAGGGCAGTAGATTAACCGCGGAATTCGCGGCTTTTTTAAAAGAACTTGGTCGATAACCACCCGATTACTTTTTCGAGCCTTGAGCTTCATCATGGTGTATCCTCTAAGAATTTCAATCATACCTATAAAAAGCATTTAAGTGAATATCGCACTTGGGATAAAGAGGATAAGAAAGAGGCCGAGGAGGGCGTTATTTTTGCTAAAAATATTTCCGCCTACATGGGGATAGATGAGGTCTGTCTAAGTAATGGGGAACTTTTACCATATTGCTTAATAAATCGGCTAGAGGGCGAAAAGGCAGTATTGTGGCCATCATCAAAGGCACTAAATCGGAAGATATTATTCAGGCCGTCCGACAGATTCCTAAAGCATTGCGAGACGGGGTAAAAGAGGTTACTTCGGACTTATCACCATAGGGCAAACGCATCAAGTTAAAAACTATTGAGAAATTGGTTTATTTTTGCCCTATGAATACACCCACGACTATTTTTTCAGGAGTAGAAGACCCTCGCCAAGAGTGGAGATGTCTTCATCCATTAGAAAATATCCTTTTTATCGCCTTAGCAACAATGATTTGTAATGGCGAAGATTTTGAAGATATGGTAATTTTCGGAGAGCAAAATTATGAATGGCTAGCCGAGTGCCTTGATTTATCGAATGGTATCCCATCTCATGATACCTTTAATCGAGTTCTACAAAGATTACGACCAGACTCATTGCTGAATAGTCTCAAAGAAGATGGGCAACAATTACTGGACGTTGTAAATGAAAAGCAGGTGATTTTAGATGGGAAAAAATTAAGGGGAGTTTCTCCAAATCAAAAAGGGAATAAAGGTTTATACATATTAAGTGCTTGGGTTGGTGAAAATAATATTTGCATAGGCCAACAAAAGGTTAAAAATAAAAGCAACGAAATTACAGCCATTCCTGAATTACTTGATAGCATAGAATTGGCCGGCGCTACGGTGAGTATTGATGCGATAGGGTGTCAAAGGGAGATTGCTCAAAAAATAACACAAGATTGTGATGCTCAATACTTTCTTTCGCTTAAAAAAAACCAGAGGAACAGTTATCAGATTGTTGAAGATGCATTCCGCTTCCACAATCCTAGCAAATTTGACTTAATGATTGAAGATGGGCATGGAAGAAAAGAAGAACGTAAATGCACTATAATTTCAATGGCATCTTTGCCGGAAGAGGAGCAATTAACTGGTTGGGAAGGGCTAAAAACTATTGTTAAGATTGAGAGTAATCGAAATGTTAAAGGGAAGGAAAGTAAGCAGGTTAGATTCTACATGAGTTCTGAAGAAATTTCAGATCCAAAATACTACAATTTATTGGCAAGAGGACATTGGAGCATAGAGAATCAACTGCACTGGCATTTGGATGTGACATTTAATGAGGATGCTTGTAGAGCCAGAAAGGATCATTCCGCTGAAAACTTAAATATCCTCCGAAAAATCGCACTGCAGAGAATTTCTAGAATGGATGATAAACTCAGTAAGAAAAAGAGGAGATACAAGGCTTCAATGGATCATAACTACCTTATATCCATCATCTCCTGATGCGTTTGCCCTATTATCACCAAGCATGAATCTGATTATTCAAAAGTGTTTTGCAAATGCAGACACCACATTGGATCGATTTCACATTCAGCAATTAGCCTCAGAGGCAGTGCAAAAGATCCGAATAATTCATCGCTGGGAGGCTATTGAACAAGAGGCTGAGGCGATAAAAGAAGCGCGTGAAAGTGGGGAAAAACACAAAGCAGAGCTCTACTCCAATGGTGATACAAGAAAACAACTACTTACCCGAGCGCGACACTTATTATTCAAACCCTGCAGCAAGTGGACTGCCACCCAAAAAGAGAGGACTAAAATTTTGTTCTCCTAATATCCTGACATAAAAAAGGCATACAACTTGAGTATGGGATTAAGGGCTATATTTGAACTGAAAATAACACCTGGAGTCGCCAGAACAAAACTGGCCCAATGGTATGAGAAAGCCGATAAGAGTGGCTTCAAATCCTTCAAATCCTTTGAATCATTGAAGGCCACTTTTTATGAAAGCTCTGAAAAGATCGTGAACTATTTCAAGTTCCGGAGCTCTAATGCTGCGTCGGAATCCTTTAATGCAAAATTGAAGAATTTCAGGAAAGATTTAAGGGGTGTTTCTGATTTACCTTATATGATTTCCAGAATTACGAAAGTGTTTGGGTAGGTCCTGGCCCCCTAAATTCGGACTGAGCCAATTTCTCTATTAGAATGAGATGTTCTGATTGCAGGAAATGCAGTATGTAGGTTCTAAATCAAATGTTTTAGTTCTTGTGTTAGAGGACGCATTCAATGAAGTAATCTCCAGTTGGATGGGTACCACTTAGGAGTCCATTAAAAATAAGATATGATACTTTAACCTAAAGGAGTTAGGCTCTGTTTTTTCGCTCCAAACCAGAGATATTACTAACTTTACTCCAAATTCTATCCAAAGATCTATTTTTCGTGAGCCCCTTCAGCAAATGTTGTTTTTTTTTTTGCCCTAATCTAGTTCATTCTAAAGAGGACTATTTCTAACTAGTTTACATATAAGCAATTAAATTTTTTTTTGAAATAAGCTAAAATAAGTCTACATCATATACTAAACTATTGATTTGTATAATATTATGAAAAGGAAAGTTAGAGTGGATAAGATTAATGGAATATGCGATTTAAACCAGCTTTAAGCATAGCCAAATTTGGGCCAATATAAATATGAAAACAAATTATTATGGGCTGAAATTAAGCGCTTGCACTTAGTTGATGAATTTAGCGGTGAATAATTCGGCTTAAGTCATGGATTATACCTTTTAGGGTATATTTCATGGCTTTTCTTTTGTTTTATACCCGCAAGGGATTAAATTAATGTTTTAGGAGATATATACACCTGATCGGGTATAGTTATGGATTTAATAAGCTTTGTGAAATCGATGCGAAAGGAATACGGCATTACGCAGGAAGAGTTGGCTCTGAAAGCAGGAGTGGGCCTCCGCTTTGTCCGTGAATTAGAACAGGGGAAAAAGACTTTACGCATGGATAAGGTCAACGAAGTACTTGCCTTATTTGATCATCAATTAGCGCCCGTGCCCAAAAAGTTAGAAAACCATGAATAGAAAAGCGAAAATATTATATCACGGAAAGGAAGTTGGTCTTTTAGAAGAAGTAGAGGAGGGGTATGCTTTTTTATATCGAAAAGAATACCTTGAATCACCTCATTTTGGGGCGATTAGCAAAACATTACCTCTTCAGGAAAAGCCATTTATATCCAATATATTATTCCCCTTTTTTGATGGTTTAATTCCGGAAGGATGGCTATTGAGTTTTGCCGAGCGCAACTGGAAGCTCAACGGAAGAGACCGAATGGGCCTCTTACTACATTGTTGTCAGGATTGTATTGGAGCCGTAAGTGTAATGCCATATGAGTAATTGTTTACTATGCTATAAGCCCTTGAAGGTTGGGGAGGTCGATTATCATCCAAGATGTGTAAAAACTTTTTACCAGCAAAAAGAAGTGCCGGAATTAGATTTTACCATTGAGGAATTAGACGACTTGGCTCAACAGGTGGTAAATGAACATATTACCATCACGGGGGTCCAGCCAAAATTGTCCCTGGCCATTACTTCAAGTGAAGATATAGAAGCTAAGGATCGTTTCACCATCGTGGGATTATGGGGGAATTATATTTTGAAACCTCCATTTGAAACTTATCCTCAATTACCGGAAAATGAAGATTTGACCATGCATCTTGCCCGTTTATTTAAAATCCCCACGGTGCCCCATGGTCTGATTCGGATGAAGTCCGGTGAACTGGCTTATATTTGTAAAAGAGTCGACAGAACGACCGGCGGAATGATTCATATGGAGGATTTTTGTCAGTTGAGCGAACGCTTAACCGAAGACAAATATAAGGGCTCCATAGAACAATTGGCTCAGGTGATTCAGGCATTTTCCAGTCGCTCCGGTTATGATCTGTTGTCCTTTTTTGAATTGACGGTTTTCTGTTTTCTGACTGGAAATGCGGATATGCATCGTAAAAATTTCTCACTCCTATATTCGAATAAGGAAATGCAATTACTGGCTCCTGCTTATGATTTGGTGAATACAAAATTAGCCATGCCTCAGGATTTGGAAGAGATGGCCTTGATGCTCAATGGTAAAAAACGAAAGTTGAAAAAATCCGATTTTGAAATGTTTGGATTGAAAATTGGCCTCAAGGAAAAGCAAATAGTGAATACCTTTAAGCGGTTTTCCAAACTAGCAACAAAAGCCGAAGAATTCGTCGCAGAAAGCTTTTTGGACGAGGAAAAGAAAGGGCAGTATCTGGAAATAATGCAAGAACGGTTTAAAAGGTTGGGGCTTACATAAGTAGGCACTTATGAAATGATAACAGCAAATTGTTTTATAGAGATTTGTTTATTTCCAATCTTTTGACACGACCCAATTGACATTGAATGAGGAAATAGGATATAAGGTTATCAAGGCTGCTAATGGAAAAAGCATTGATATTAAGAGCGTGATTAAAAGCACACCATCCGGCTGCAAAATTGAACTACTGGAAACGATTTAGGATGATTTTTCAACAATAGGGCTGCTATTCTTTCAAAATCAAAGGGTATCGCTTCTGCAATGTTCAAATTCTCGCTCCGAATTTTGGCTTTTGAACACGCTTTTATTTTAGAAAGAGGGTTTGTGGTGAATGGGTTTATATTGATTTCGCTAATATTTTATTTTACATAATTGTTCTTCTTGTGAAGGTGTGTAGCGTCCTAAAATTACTTGACACCAATAATGTAATTCATTGATTTCAAGCATTATGACTAAAGTACAAAAAGAAAAAAATCCATTAATGCTAAAGAAAAACGGACATTTGTTCAAAAATATTTCAGGGCGATACACTACAGCACCTCGATGGAAACATTATTGATCGCTACCAGATTGTCAGCCATCTTCGGCAATGTCTTCAGTTCGATATACAAAAATTTGGTGCCTGCAGGAATTTGATACACCCCATAGGATCGCTTGGACTCTCCTACGGGAGCAGCAAGCCCCATCGGTAGCCAATTGGGACTTGGATCACAGGGAATTATTTTTCCATCCTTATGGTCCCCTTCGTGCACATCGAGCAAAAATCCATGCCAGGAGAATCCCTTTCCATTCAGGGTAAGAAAGCTCACTTCAGCCGAAACACGGATACTTTTTCCGGCAAGTGATGAAGCGTCAATCTTTTGCCCAATAGATTTTGTTGCTCCTTTTTGTGGTTGCACTGCAAGCACGACCGCCGGACTTTTTTTCCCATTGAGGGTAATTTCTCTTATGGAGGAAGGCTTAAAAGCCACATGTTCATCCGTAGATTCCCAATGGGCAGTGCCTTCCTCAAAACTGTTGTTCTGTAATAGGTCGGTCAGCAGAGCAGGTTGAGGTGTTTTGAAAGAAGCTTCGAGCTGACCAGTCATCGGTTCTAAAGCGAGATTATCAATCCAGGCCTCTCCTTGGCTGTCGTTGTAGCAAGCCACCAACAGTTCTCCTGTCATTGGTCCAGGATAGGGGTTTTCTACCTTAAAAGAGAGTTCATAAGGGTGCCACTTGTTATCTCCAAGAATGTCAATTTCATGTTCATGGGTTGCCTGTTTATTTTGTTCGTCTCTGAAGACGGGTTTAATGATAACCTTGAGGTCATTTTCGGATTTGGCCATAAAACTTATCTTCCATTCGCCCAACTCAGTGGTCAGAATTTCAAGGTGTTGGTATTTATCCTGAATCAAGTGCCAGGCTTTGTTGCCTCCTTTAGTGTAATTATTGGAATTATCGACCGTAACATTCACAGCCCGACTAAAGTTCCCGCCATAGATAGCGTTTTCAAAATCTCCGGGCCAGTAAAGATTTTGTCTTTGATTAACCTGTGCTGGCTCCGAGCAGGAAATCATTAAGAGGATGAACAGCAACAGCTGTAAAAAATAAATGTTCTTATTCGTATTCATATTTATAGATAAAATTCCTACTACATTGCTTAGGAG
Organism: Persicobacter diffluens; assembly: GCF_036244895.1. Taxonomy (NCBI): domain Bacteria; kingdom Pseudomonadati; phylum Bacteroidota; class Cytophagia; order Cytophagales; family Persicobacteraceae; genus Persicobacter; species Persicobacter diffluens. The sequence goes on along the minus strand of NZ_BQKE01000006.1, from coordinate 212,898 downwards.
TCATAAAACCGTAATTGTTCTTCATGTGAGAATGAACAATTGGCCCTTAAGGATCAAAGCTGATCATATGGTTGCTGAGCGCGGGATTGACTACAATCAATTGAATGTTCTAATTGAATACTATCTTTTGATAGTGGTGCACATATAGGATGTGCGGCAAGCTTTTATACCTAATTTTCTCTGAAAAATAAGAGCAACCTGCTGAGGTAATGATATTGGATGTTTTCATTTATACCCCTGAAAATGATGAAAAACCACCGTCGATAGGAATGATGGTGCCCGTGATAAACGAAGACGCTTCTGCACAAAGGAAATGAATGGCGCCGCAAAGTTCTTCGGGCTTGCCGAAGCGGTTCATCGGTGTTTTTTGCATGACCAATTCCGATCGCTTCGTCAGGCTGCCGTCTTCATTAATTAAAATTGCCCGATTTTGATGGGTAACAAAAAAACCGGGAGCAATGGCATTAACCCGAATCTGATCGCCAAACTTGCTTGCGAGCTCTTGAGCCATCCACTTGGTGAAATTATCAACAGCCGCTTTGGCAGCGCTATAGCCCATTACTCGGCTGATCGATTGAACCGTTGCCATGGAGGAGAAATTGATGATCGATCCTTTCCCATTATTGGCCATCGCCTCGCCGAAAACAAGGGTAGGGTAAACAGTCCCCAAAAAGTTTAGGTCATTCACCATTTTAAAGTCCTGACGATCCATCTTGAAGATATTCGAGTCAGGTGAAATGTTGGCGCCTTTTCTGTTGCCACCTGCAGCATTGATTAAAATATCAATTTGATCGACCTGTTCCATGATGGCACTCTTGGTGCTGAGCAAGTCATCTTCCTCCAAGACGTTACATAAAAAACCATGCACATCACCGTAAGCTTCCAGTTTGCTGACCGCCTTGGTAAGTAGCGTTTCATTGTAATCAAGAATAAAAACTTTTACCCCTTCTTTGAGTAAATAGCCAGCAATTTCCAAACCCAAAACGCCTGCACCGCCAGAAATAACAGCGGTTTTATTGTCAATAGTAAACAGTTGATTCATGAGATTTTCTTTTTTGATCAATGTTCAAATCGACGGCCTAAAAAAGGGTTATGGATAGGTCTTTTTGTCGGACAAATCTGCTTTTTTGTTAAGGCTTCCTATACCAATTGGCATTGGCAAAATTAAAAATTGAGTTTGGTCAGTGTCTAAGATATTTTGAGTCTAGAGCATGTTTAAAAATGCACCAGCCGGCCCTGAATTCAAATTTTCGCTGCGAACTTTGGCTTTTAAACACACTATAATAGAAAGAAAGCCACCGTACAATTATGTATAGTGGCTTTTTGATTTTACTTTCTTATCCCGAATTATTCACCGATAAATTTAGAAACCTTTATAAAATTGCTTCTTTTCAACTTAATAAGATTGGTTTGCTGATTTAATGATAGCCCATTGTAGAGCAAGCTTGCTTTCTCCTCTTTCATTTGTTTCGTTGGAATAAACTCGAAATAGGAAGCTATTCCGTCATTTTCCCGCCTAACAGCAAAAAGAGGATTTAAGAAAGAATAATTTGGCTTAACCTAGGCCTGTACCTCCAGTTTTGAGGCCAGGTATTGTTTGGGGCCAATGCCAAACTCTTTCTTGAAACATCGTGCGAAATATTTAGGGTCATTGAATCCTACCGAGTAGGCGACCTGTGCGGTTGATAATTTTTGTCTGACCAACATTTTGGCGGCTAAATTCAGGCGGCACTGTCTGACAAATTCATTCATCGAAACACCCAGGAGTGATTTCATTTTGCTGTATAGCCACGAGCGGCTGACGCCAAGGTTTTCACAAAAGAATTCAATATCCATGGCTGAATTTTCAATATTATCTTCAATTAGATTTTTGATTTTATTGATAAATTCCTGATCCTGTGGGTTGTCGTCATTCAATTTATGAATACCTTCGCCCCAAATGCTGTTGCTGGAATGCTCGATCATGCTATTGCGCTGCTGCAACCAGTTTTTTACTTTCAGAAAAAGCTCCTCTGCCACAAAAGGCTTGGTGATGTAATCAGAGGCGCCTGCTTCCAGCCCTTCAAGTTTATCCCTTTCCGCATCTTTGGCAGTGATCAATATGATTGGAATATGGCAAATTTTATCATTGGATTTTATTTTTCTACACATCGTCAGGCCATCCATCTCCGGCATCATGATATCTGATAATATAAGGTGGGGTTGTTCCTTTTCTATCAGTGCTAAAGCCTCCTGTCCATTGCTTGCTTCCATTATATTGTATAGTTGCTCTAGTTGTTGGTATAACAAGTAGCGTAAATCAGCATTATCTTCCACGATCATGATCTTGGGCTTGATGATCTTATCGGCGATTTTGAGGATCTCATTTTGCGAGGATTGACTGTTAATAGCATAGGTTTTCGGGGAGTCTTCCGCGGGATCTTTTTTAATGATGGTTAAGGGAATGTTAATAGTAAAAGTGGTGCCGTGATCCTCAAATTGGTCCTTATATTTACTTTCTACCGAAATATTTCCTCCTAACTTATCAATTAATTGCTTGACAATAGACAGCCCGATTCCGGAACCGGTGGTAGCGTCTGCATGCTCTGAAAGGCGATAATAGCGGTTAAAAATTTGGTCGATTTTTTCTTCTGGAATACCCGCTCCGTTGTCTGATATTCTTACTTCCAGCCCCTCGGCTTTCAATTGGGCATTAAACAGGATTAGGCCTCCATCTTTGGTGTATTTAATACTGTTATTTAATAAATTATAAATAATTTTATTTAATACATCTAAATCATATTGTGCAATGACATGGTCGAGTTCAGATTGAAAAATAATTTCAATATTTTTTTGTAGGGCCAAATGTTTAAATGCATCGTATATCGTTTCGAAGTGCTTGCCCAGGTGATGGGGGGCTTCTTTAAATTTAATGGCTCCTCCATCAATACGAGAAAGCTCCATTATTTGCTCTACTAAATTGAGCAGCAGTTTTGAGTTTCTGCCTACAATCTGGATCAATTTTTTATCCGCTAAAGTTATGGTAGTAGATTTCAGGAGTTCTTTTACCGGCCCCTGAATTAAAGTTAATGGAGTTCTGAATTCATGGGAAACATTCGTATAAAAATCCGATTTGATTTTGTCTAGGTTTTTAAGTTTTTCGGATTGATCATATAATTTTTCATAGGCACTGGCATTGGTGATAGCGATGGAGGCATAAGAGGCCAGGTTAGAGAGTAAACTTAAATCCGTTTGCGTAAAGGCATTGAGTTTATAGGAGATGGCCACCAGTACACCCAATGTTTTTTTTCCCCGGAAATTCAGGGGAAGATATACCCCTGAGGAGGTTTTGTCCTGGTATTTGCGATCCGGAAACTTTAAGAACTTCTCGGTATCCACCCGCAGATCATGACTGATAATGGCCTGATTATGACGCACCACATAAGCAGATAGGCGGCTTTCAGACCTTAGATCAATTTGATCCTTGATCATCTCCTGCACATTGCCATGGATTCCCCATAAGGCGAGCTGGCCGGTTTTTTCATTGACCTGACCAATCATCATTTCATCGATGTCCACCAGTTCGGAAATATTCGAATAAATTTCCCCGAATACGCGATTAAGCTCTACATTGGAGGTGATTTTCCGTCCCATTTCCGCCATTAATTCAATATTCAGCTTTTGTTGACTTAATTCATGCTGTCGGTTTTGTAGTTCCTTATTCTGATTGACCACTACTTCTTGTTGCGCCTGCAGCTCCTCATTAACAGAACGCAGTTCCACATTAACGGCTTTCAGTTCGGCGGTTCGTTCCTCTACGGTTTTGGCTAGAATTTTTTTACTTTTATTGATCAAGTGAATGTAAATAATCACAAAGGTACTTAAAGCTCCCAGAGCGAGTAAAAAGAGTAAGCTTTTGAACCAGGCGGATTGATACCAGGGCGGAGCGATTTGTATCTTGGTTTTAGAAAGCTTATTGGACCATACGCCATCAGTATTGGCGGCCATGATTTCTAAAGTATACTGTCCCGGCGAGAGGAAAGGGTAGTTGATCTCGTTCTCACCGAAGGCGGTATAATTCCACGTTTTTTCCAGCCCACTAAGGCGATATTTGTATTTTATCTTTTTTGGAGTACGGAAGTCCAGCGTAGAAAGCGTTGCGGAGAAACTATTGGTCCTGTAGGCCAAATTGATTTCATGTTGTGTTTTGAGCTGAAGCAATAATTGCTCCCGGAATTTAGGAGCTTCGGTAGTATTTTTATCCCCGCCAATTTCCAAGCTGGAAAGGATCACCTGAGGTCTGGAGGGATCAATGGCCATTTCTTCAGGGTGAAATTTCACGATACCTTTACGATCTCCGAAATAGAAAATCCCCTGCTCATCTTTAAAAAAAGCGCGTTCGTTAAATTCATTGGAGAGAAGGCCATCCTGCTGTAAATAATTAGTGAATTTATCGGTGGTCACCTCCAATCGGCTGATACCATAATTGGTGCTCACCCATATATTTCCGGCATCATCTTCCAGTATACCGTGTAAAATATTGGAAGGCAAACCATCCTTCACCAAATAGGTTTGCAGGGCTTTGTTTATAGGGTTAAAGCGGTTCAATCCATAACGAGTGGCGATCCAGATCTCCCCATTCCGCGCCTGATATATTTCCTTAATCTCCAGGCTTGATAAGGCCTGATTTGCATGAAAGGCGTTAATGGTTGCTGTGGTAGGATTATAAATATAAATACCTTCTTTCACGGATCCTATCCAGATATGGCCTTCCTTAGATTCCATTAGGGCATAATTGGAAGATTTAAGCATTTCCGGATTTTTTACCAGGTCGGAAAGGTTACGAAAAAACGATTCTCCCCTCTTTTTTACCTTGATGCCGCCGGTGATGGAGGCAAAATAGGTATCCCCATTGGTGACTGTGAGGATGGAACGAGGAGACCAGGAGTGGAACTCTGTACTGTCCTCAGGCAAATGCTGATGGTAATGTTTAAAAGTCTCGGTTTTTAAGTCAAATTCAGACACCTTTCCTTCGAAAAAGCCTACCCATAATTTATCCTGGGCGGTAGGTTTTCCCATTACGCCCACTACGCTGGAGGGGATGGCATTGGGGCCGTCGCCTCGTTTATAATGTTTAAGTAGATTAAAATGCTGGTCGAAAATATAAAAAGACAATTGTGTACCCACATAAATTTTGTTGCCTTTTCGGCAAATGGAATGGATCATATGGTCCGATTTGGGAAAGTGGGTAGGTCCAAAATGTTCGAAAGGTTTCCTATTGAGGTTACATTTCATCAAGCCTCCTTTACTGGTGCCTATCCAAAGCACTTGGTCCTCACTTTGGTGAATGGAGGTGATTTTGTTGAAAGAATACCCATTGGAGGTCAATTGACTTTCATTGTACTCTATTAACTCACCGGTGGCAGGGTGGTATTTAAATAAGCCTATGTGATCTTCTAATCCACCCGCCCAAATATTACCCTGGTCATCCTGAATTAGCCGTCCTATCGTGGGCATTGGATAATTTTTTGTGATATTCTCTACCACATTGCCTTGTTGATCTAATCGAAAAAATCCTTGATGCATTCCCAGGTAAAGATCAAAATTACCCGCCACCAATAAACTCAGGACGCCCTGATTTCGAATGTGTTCTATTTGGTCACTTCCAGTCAAAATACCCTTTACCGAGGAAAAGGTATAGTCTTCTTTTAACTCAAAGCGGTAGAGGCCATTGGATTTAGTCCCTGCCCAATAGGTGCCCATCGCATCCTTGGTTAAAATTACAATTTGTTTGTTGGTTAATGGCCCACCCAGAGAGCGGAAAGTCTCGGTTTTGAGGTCCAAAAGGTTGAGGCCGGCATTGGTGCCTATCCAGAGGAGGTTTTCCCCTTCCAGAAATAGCGCTGTGATGATGTTCCCATTTAGTCCGTGGGTTTCTTTATAATAGCGTTTAACCTCTTTGCTTTCAATATTGATGCGATTTAGGCCATTCATAGTGCACACCCATAGGTGCCCGTCAGGAGTTTCCTGCATGCTGCGCTGATCGGTGTGAATTTGATAGGAGGATAACACATGGGAAATGGTAGAAGAATCTCCGGCAGTATGCACAAAGTTGTAAAAATCTTCCGTGTTGGGATCATATACGCTGATCCCCCCATTCTTAAATCGAATCCAGAGTTGATTACGGGAGTCCACTAATAATTCGGAAATCCACGAACTTTGAATACTTTTAGGGTCTTCTTTATTAGGCTTAAAAACTTTGAAATGATAGCCATCGTAGCGAAGCAGACCATCTTGCGTGCCAAACCACATATAGCCGGTTTTATCCTGAGTGGTATTGGTAATAAGAGAATGCGAAAGCCCCTCTTTTCGGGTAAATGTTTCAAAATTTATATTTTCAGCGAGGGTGATTCTGGTCGAAGTCACTACTATTAACAGCAGGAAACAGGAAAAAAGGTGTTTCATTGTACTGAGATTAAAAAGTCGAAAGGATAAAAAATATACATTGTTATTCATCCAAATTCAATCTAATTCTGGAAATAGGAGACAAATCGCTAAAACGAGGCCCTGATTGAAATAGAGCGGCATTCCGCTTCAATTTTTATGCAGTCCTCTTGTTTTATGGAGCAATGTTTCCCGTTTATTCCATCTTAGTAGCTCGGATGACATACTTAAAGTAAACATTCCAAAGAATATATTTACTCTTTTGTCGTCGTATTGGTGATTTTTCTCCTTTTTTTGGAGATCCATACCTTCTGCTGGCTTCCTAAATGGTTGAATAATCCTTCCTTTAGTTTAAAGGGATGATGGGTATTCACCTACATAAAATAAATTTTTATACTCTTTCCTTTCCGCCCCGCAAGCTTAATTCGTGCTTTATCAATACTTGTTTGCTATGAAGCATTTGCTAATATTTTTTAATATAGTGGGCTTAAATTTTTTAACAGATTATTTCACGGAAGGGGATGATAGCTCCCGGCTCCCAAATATTGTATGGTTCATGAGTGAGGATAATAGCCCATTTATCGGGGCCTATGGTGATTCACTTGCGGTGACCCCTAACCTTGACCGCCTGGCAAAGCAGGGCATCACTTTTCAGAATGCTTTTGCCAATGCACCGGTTTGTGCGCCTTCGCGCTCTTCGATTATCACGGGAGTTTTGCCCACTTCTATTGGTACGGAGCATATGCGATGTAAGGTGGAGATGGATTCTTCCATTGTTTACTTTCCTGCACTTTTAAGGGAAAACGGATATTTCACCACGCTAAGATTTAAGAAAGATTATAATGCTTCCTGTCCAAAAAATGTCTGGGACAAGGATGATTTTTGGGACATCAATGAGTCTTTGGAAGGGCGAAAGGAAAAACAACCCTTCTTTATATTTTACAATACGTGGATCAGTCATGAGACACGTCTTCACCCACAAAAAGACCGCTATAAATATTTTCGGGACAGTTTCGAGTATATCGACAGTACTGAGGTCGAAGGGTGGATAAGCAACCTTACCCATATCCAGCCTGAGCAGGTAAAAATCCCTAAATATTTGCCGGATATTCCTGAAGTCCGAAATGACTTTGCCTCCTATTATGAATTCATGGCGATGATGGATTTGGAATATAAATATGTGATGGATTATCTTGAAAAAATCGGTGAGCTCGACAATACGATCATCATTTATTCAAGTGATCATGGTGGGGTGCAGGGAAGAAGCAAGCGATTTACCTTTGAGTCTGGGCTTAAAATACCACTGATTATTTATATTCCTCCGAAGTTCCGGGGTAAGGAACTCAAAAATATCGAACAGCAATTAGTCAGTCTAATCGATATGCCAGCCACTATCCTGTCTATGGGGGGCGTTAACCCTCCGAAATCCTATCAGGGGCATGATATTTTTGGCAAGCAGGAGGATCGATACAGCTATGGCTTCCGTGGGCGGATGGATGAAAGTCTTGACTTGGTAAGAAGCCTGCGCGATAAGCAATATCGATATGTCCGTAATTTTTATCCACAGCATCCAAACGGGATTCACATTAATTTTCTTTGGAAAGCCGAAGGCGTCAAGGCTTGGGAAAAAGCATTTAATAATCAGCAGACGGATGAATTTTCGTCGGCATTTTTTGAGCCACGGACAATAGAAGAGCTGTACGACTGCGATGCAGACCCTGAAAACATTCATAACCTTGCTGCTGACCCTTCTTTCAAAAGAATACTGAACCGATTCCGTAAAGCGTTGAAACAGGAAATGGAACGAACCAATGACATTGGGTTTATTCCTGAGGCTGATTTTTATGCTCATTGTCAAAAACAAAAAATCCCATACACTTTATATGCTAAGACACAGCCCATGAAAGTAATCAGAGCAGCGGCATGGGATGCAACTTCCACAGATGACTTTTCTGTTTTGAGTAAACTGATGCAAAGTGAAGTGGATGCTGTCCGGTTTTGGGGAGTGAATGGGTGTATGTTACAAAAGAAATTGCCACCGCATATCGTTGATCAACTCAAAGATATGCTCGATGATACCAATGCGGCAGTGCAAGCGAGTACTGCAGAGGTACTTTACACGCACGGCTTTACGGCCGATGCTTTAGCGAAGATTGAGCAACTCCTACAACATCAAAATCCTTTCGTGGCCCTGAGGGTGATGAACTGTATCGAAGTGAATCAGATCAACAATGCTTCCATCAAAAAAGTCATACAATCACTAAAGCTCTATGACAAGCAGGAATATGGAGGAGAATACATCAACAATAAGATCAACTTTTTAAGAGGGAACTCTATCGGAACAAAATAAAGGAAACGACTGATAATGGAGGTGGTCTTCATTGAGTCCTCTTAATTAGAATATTATTAATCCAAAACCAGCTCGATAATGAATTAATTGAGCAAAAATAAATTTACAACTATGAGCAATGTGCAAGAATTAGCATCCATGATCGATCATACGATCCTTCACCCACAATTAACGGACAAAGATTTGGAAATTGGCTGCCAGGTAGCGGCCAAATACAATGTTGCTTCCGTTTGTGTGAAGCCTTTCGCAGTGGACCAAGCCAAAAAATTATTGGCAGGAACAGCCGTTAAAGTAGGTTGTGTGGTAGGTTTCCCTGGCGGAATTTCATCAATCGATGTAAAAGTTTACGAAACGGTACAAGCGATCAAGGATGGTGCACAGGAGATCGATATGGTCATCAACATCGGCAAGGCGATGCAAAAAGACTGGGCTTATTTGAAAGAAGAGATCAAGGCTTTGGCAGACGCTTGTCATGAGCGTGGAGCATCTTTGAAAGTGATTTTTGAGACGGATTATATCACGGAAGAGGCGTCAATCGTTAAGTTGTGTCAGATCTGTACAGAGGTAGAAGCGGATTACGTAAAGACTTCCACCGGTTTTGGATTTGTTAAAGGTGATGATGGCCGTTTCAGCTATGAAGGTGCTACTGATCAGGTGCTTAAATTGATGAAAGCGAGCGTTGGACCGAACGTAAAAATCAAAGCTTCAGGCGGTATCCGTAGCCTGAAAAGACTTTTGGAAGTCAAAGAAATTGGTTGCCACCGCGCAGGAGCGACAGCAACAATCGATATGTTAGAAGAAGCGATGGCTCAGTTAGCTGACTAAGCCTGAAGGCACCTATTTTTTATCAGCCACACATCATTTTTAACTATGAAGAATATATTGGTTATTGGTTCATCCAACGTGGATTTGGTAATGAAAATGCCACGATTGCCTCAAGTCGGTGAGACCGTTACGAATGCAAATTTCCACCAGTATTTTGGGGGCAAGGGAGCAAATCAGGCCGTGGCAGCCGCCCGTTCGGGTGGGGAGGTTACTTTCATTACCGCAGTGGGGAAGCAGGATAATTATACTGCGGAGATGATCAGCAATTTTGAGAACGATCAGATCAATTGCGATCATGTCGAGTATATTGATGGAGTCAACAGCGGATGCGCCTTTGTGATGGTTGGTGAAGAAGGGCATAATTATTTGGCAGTGGACTCGGGCTCAAACCAAAAGTTGGCCCCCACTGCTGTTTCAAAAAATGAGGCACTGATTCATGATGCCTCCGTGGTGGTTTTGCAAAATGAAATCCCTGAGCAAACCAACGAGTTGATCATCTCGGAAGCGGTGGCACACAAGACGCCAATTGTCTGGAATTATGCGCCGGCGATCCCGAAGGACAAAAAGATTTTTCAGGGCATTGACTATCTGATTGTCAATGAAGTGGAAGCGGCCTTTATCACCGAAATTGCTGAGATCTCGCCGGAAAATGCTCAGCAAGCCATGATGGCCCTGTTGAAGCTGGGTGTTAAATGTGCGATCATCACCATGGGTGGTGACGGCGTTGCTTATGCCAATGCAGAAGGGGCGGGTTTTGTGCCGGCCAATAAAGTAAAGGTTGAGGACACCACTGCAGCAGGGGATACCTTCTGCGGATGTTTCGCCAAGGCGATTGTTGATGGTACGTCCATTCCGGAGGCGATTGTCTTTGCCAATGCAGCAGCGGGGATTACGGTCCAGCGATTGGGCGCGCAAAGTTCTATCCCGACACAACAAGAGATTGAAGATTTTTCACATAAACCTGAATCGTTTTGAACAGTAGCCTATATCAATACATCAATAAATTAGCAGCAACTGCAACCTCCCAAGAAGAGGTTTTTGGATTGCTGTTTTCTCAGATTGGTTATCATCCTGACCGCCCGATCAAAGTTATTTTACGCTTGCCGGCAGCCTATGAATTTGAACAGGGGAGCTGTCATTTGGTCGGCGAGCAATCTGATACAGCTTATGAACAAAACTGGGTCAAATGGGGAAATGTATGGGGGGCGCAGTGGTGGATCGCCACTTTTAAAGGCGTTGCCGAAGGGAATTACCATGTGGAGCACCGATTAGGTGCAGAAGTGATGATCCGCGATGGGCGATGCACGGTTAAAAAAGACATTTTGTGGGACGACACTTACAACTACTGTTCGGTAGATATGCTTCAGCGTCGTTTTCACTTTACAGGATTGCAAATGGGTTGGCAGGATGCAGGGACCAAATGGGCCGAGTCTCCAGCGCAGTCTTCTATGTTGATGGGCTTGCTGAACATGTACCTCAACGGCGGTGAACTTTATGATGAGCAGTTCAAAAAATCATTGGAAGAGCAAATTATTGTTGGAGCCAATTATATGGTTGCTACCGCCGATTATGCCGCAGCAAAAGGATATGCAACAGGGAGTTTTGTACACGATTTACTGGAAAACAAAAAGGTCGTATTGCCTAATGATGCCTCCAAAGCGGTTTTGTCATTGATTCAGACTTATCAGGCATTGCCCGACTATGCAGAGAAGAAAAATCTTAAGTCTTACATTTTGAAAGGATGGGAATATCTGCGCAGCACAACGTCTCCTCAGTTTGGGTTCAGTACGGTTCAAAGAGGTATTGATGCTGATATTCTTCCACCAGAAGGGGAGTGGCCAACACGGGAATTGTTCAATTTCGTGGCGATTATTGTTGAGGGGGACAAAAATAAGTTAATCTCCAAGCAGGGAGTCAGTACTTATCTGAAACAATTGCGTGACCGACAGCTCAAAGCGGAAAATGCGGTACAGGGAATTTATGGGGTATTCAAAGAATTTGATACTACCGATCACCTTGAAAGCATGTGGGTGCATTCGATCCTTGACCATGTTTATGGCGTAGATTCGGGCGGATTGATTCCACCACGTATTTTGGACTTACTACAGATTGTCAATGGGGATTTCAGTGAAGAAGATAAACAATTGGCTGAAGACATTATCCATGATTTTGCCTATGGATTCCTGATTCCTGCGGCGCGACAAAATCCGTTCTCTTTGTTGCCAAATACCGTCAAACTGAATGGGGATTGCGTATGGTTTGCCGGACCGTTCCACGGGATGAACAGCATTTACGGGTATTTAGCAGAGACCTGTTTTGCCTTGAGCAAACATTATCAAGAAGATGAATTTGAGCAGATTGCCTATGGTAATTTGCAGTGGATTGCAGGGCTAAACTCCGGTTTGACACAGGAGGCACAAGACGTGGGTTGTGTGGTTTGCAGCACCGACCAACCTAAAAATACGGCTATTCCAGTAGGGATGATTTGCGGAATTGGTAACCGTACTTTCGGTACTTGGTTCCAGTCGAGAGGCGTTATCACCAGCGGTTTTTCAGTGGGTGCACCTTTCGTATTGGATGTAATGGCAACCAAAAAAAATGACCGGCCACAATCGTTCACCGATGAGGAATGGATCCCTCATTCGGCGGGTTGGCTACATGGCACCATGAAGCTAAAGCAGTTAAGTAACAGTTGATTAGGTGCCGGATAAAAAGTAAAAAGGGGGTATTTATTTGTCCACCTATTTTCGCATACAGCTAGACATTTTTGCCTAAAAACGTAAAAAGCGAATCAACAATAGTAACTTTGGGTTCCCACACCAACAAAGATCTATGTTCAATTCGCTTCACAGCAAACTTACGCAAGAATTTCCAAAATGGGGTAAAGCTTGCTGGAAAAATGTACTCGCTTTAAGTTTAGGTATCATCCGAAAAGGAACCGTATGTCTTAATAAAGTGAAAGATTGCATAGGTAGCATTTTAGAAAATCAGAGTACTTCCGCCTCTGGTCATTACAAACGCTTAACCCGCATATTTACGGAATATTCTGACACCCATTTATGGAGTGATCTATTGCAATTATCCGCCATGCATATGCATAAAGGTGGGGATTTTTTGATGGTGGATGGCACCAGTTGGAAGCAAGGGGATCGCACTTTTCATTTCATGACCTTGGCAATTTTGTATAATGGAGTAGCTGTGCCGATCTATTTCATGAATCTGGAAAAGAAGGGCATCAGTAATCAGGAAGAAAGAATTCAGTTGCTTGAAGAGGCGTCAAAGTTATTCAATCTTGAAGGCAAAATTCTCTTGGCTGATCGTGAATACGCAGGACAGAAATTCATCAAATACCTTGAGGATAACGGCTTTAAATATGTGCTTCGGGTAAAAGAATGCAACTTTAAGAATCAGTGGAATGAAAAATCTATGACGAAAGCGCAAATGATTTCAAAAGTCATAAATAGTAAGGTGAAGGGCAAAACGATGTCCGCTAAGATGAAGTTTGAAGCCGGAGACAATTGCTGGATGGTCATCAAGAAAAGTGAAGATGCGGAAAAGGAACCTGTGATTTTCCTTCTGACAAATCTATCTAAAAACGCATATAAAGTAGCTGAGGACTATCGGAAGCGATGGCAAATTGAGACATGTTTCAGACATTTGAAGACCAATGGTTTTGACCTTGAAAAAATGAATGTTCAGGGAGCAGATAGATGCCGGTTAATGATGGCTATTGTCGTTTTTGCATATTCGGTATCCATAGCTCATGGGTTGAAAAAGTACAAAAGTGTTAGTCTGAAAACTTATGCCAATGGTAAAAGGTACAGATCCATTTCCGTTTTTCGAAAAGGAGTCGAATGCATCGCAGAAGCTGATTACAGAATAGAAAATTGGGGCGAGTATATCCTGATTCACTTCTTAAGCCATGATCGGAAAATTTGCCCCAAATCAATAAATGTCTAGTTGTATGAAGAATTCCCTAAAACAAAGGCGCAACGCTGCTGGATGCATAAAACCGGCAATGTTTTGAATTGCTTACCCAAATCGGCTCAACAAAAGGCTAAGGACAAAATCCATCAAATATGGATGGCCGAAACCAAAGACGAAGCCGATAAAGCATTTGACTTATTCATAGATACTTATGAGGCAAAGTATCCGAAAGCTGCAATTTGTTTACAAAAAGACCGTGATGAATTGCTGAATTTTTACGACTTTCCCGCCGAACATTGGCAAAGCATCCGAACCACCAATCCGATAGAGTCCGCTTTTGGGACGATCAGACATCGTACGAAGCGATCAAAGGGTTGCTTGGATCGGGACGGAATGCTCCATATGATATTCAAACTCGGCATGTGTGCGGAGAAAAACTGGAATCGAATACGGGGCTATAAAACCATTGAAAAAGTAATCAGAGAAGTTAAATTTAAAGACGGCGAAGAGATCAAACAGGCCGCTTAACTTCGACTTCCTGAACACCACTTTTGGGCATAGCTCCCTGCTATAAATTGAGGCTTAAATTGAAATTTGGCTAAATTTAGATTATACCCTACCCCTATCCAAAATCAGAATATCATAACTTGCTGGTATTCTGATTTTTTTTGATCTTTACCGAGAATCACTACCCTACCCGTTCAAATTTTTTCAAAATGAAGGCAATTTACATCCGAGTATCCAGCGAAGGTCAGAACATCGCGATCCAAAAAGGAGAAGGCAAAGAATTCATCGATAAGTGCTCCGGCACCATCCCGTTTTTTGAGCGGCCAGCCGTTAAGAAACTTACCCGCGCCATTGAAGCGGGTAAGATCTCAGAGTTGGAGGTTACCCGCCTGGACCGTTTCGGTCGGAAGGCAGAGGATGTGAAGCAAGCGATCAATTGGTTTGGGCGTAGGAAGGTGCAGGTGATTATTAAGAATCAGGGATTGGTATGCTTCAATGATCGTTGGTCCCTGACCCCTGCTACCCGGATGATCATCGGGGTACTGGCTGAGTTTGCGGAATTTGAGCGGGAGGTAATCAAAGAGAAGACCCTTGCGGGTATCGCCCTGGCGAAGGTCGAGGGGAAATTCAAGGGCAGAAAGCCTGGCTCGAAAAACATCCGGAAGCACCATCAGTACGATAGTGTGATGGCGCATTTGGAATCAGGTAAGTCGGTTACGGAGATTCACCGACTCACTGGGGTGAGCCGGGTGAGTATTGCGAAATGGAGGGATCAGGGAAAATCTTCCTAATCGTCACTAGAAACACAGCATGTCGAAAAAATTTGAAAATTCCGCCACTCTTTTAACCTATGATGAAAAAAATCGATTTTTTCGACACTCCATGTTTTAATGACGGAAATATCGAAAATATTCAACAGAGCTAATACAGCACCTTTTTCCCGCCCCACTAGTCGTAGTCTTCGCACGCTGCATCAAATAGTCCAGTAGAAATCACCGCGGCGACTACGACTAAGTCCACGGAATTTCCGTTCCCAGACTCCACTTCAATAATCACCCCGGCTGATTATTATGCATACCCCATAATAATCCACTTGGCCACCCGTCTGATAAACCTACAATACAAAAGCATTTACCCCTCTATTGATCTTTTGTTCATCCTAATCTTATCACCAAAAGGAAATGGATCATAAAAAATAAAAGGATCATTAGAATACATGCAGGTATTTAATTTTTAGGGGTAATCTCTTTTTGGGGAATGCACTATATCAGCCGTTAATCGTTTATAAAATATAAATAAACTAATAATTGATTGATTTCAAATGATTATTTCTTTGATGTAAACGGCAGTATGTCTCCGGGGAATTGTAGTAAAAAGACGTTTTATGGCTTAATTAGATTATGAAAATTTATTCAATTGATTAAAATTGAAATTTCATTATTGGAGATGGTTTTACTTTGTTAACCACTGATTTATAGGCATTAAACCAGATTTTAGTGGTTTTTGTTTTTATCTCTCAGCTTGCATTAAAGCGATATCCTTGCCATATAAATTTAGAAGGCATGATTTTTTACATAAAAAACAAGAAGAACGCTTGCGCGCATGTGATATTTGTGTAAGATTTACTTAGTAAAGTAATAAAACAAATTGGAGTAAAATCTTAAAATTTAATTTTACTAAGAATTATGAAGATGGAATTCATGAATTTTCCCTTTAAAAAGGGATTATTAGCTTTGGCTACAGCAGCCCTGTTTTTAACCTCTTGCGGTGATGATAAAAATGATCCGGATCCTGGAAATGGCACAGATCCTGAAGTACCGGAGGAAAAATTCACTCCTGGTTTGGCAATTACCATTGCTACAGATTATGAGCGTATATATGCGGAGGGAGATGAAAGCATTGCAGATCTTTTCACGGAAAGTGATGTCGTGAAATTTGAGGTGAACTGGGTAAAGGAAGAAGGGAAGACCTATGTGAACATGGATGACCCACAGTTATTCGTGGATATGGAGGGTACAGCAACTGAAATCACCCTTGTCGCAAGCGGAGATGCTTATGTATCGGAAGAGTTAAGTGAACTTTTCAAAGACCAGATGCTAGAGGTATATGAGCTAACGGCTAAAGCGGAAAGTACTGATGCAGAAGCGGCAGAACCTAATGCCTCCAGCGAGGCAACGGTTGAAATTGGAAAATTTGGAACCATGACTTTGGGCGTTTTCGGTGATTTCGAAGACAATAATGTCTACAAAACCGTGAAAATTGGGGATCAAATCTGGATGGCGGAGAATTTGAGAACGGAGAAAAAAAATAATGGGGATAGGCCGTATATGGGTGATGAAGGCGAAGTTGAAAATTTCTCTGAAATTTACGGACACTCCTATGTATATGATACGGAGATGATTTCATTACAAACCGCTTTGGAGCAATCTGGTTGGCATGTGCCTTCAGTGGAAGAGGCCAGAACTTTATTTACAACTTTAGGGGGGATAAAAGATAGTGATGAATGGTATGGTAGTTATTCCAATATTATAAATGATGTTGTAAGTAGCGATGTGCAATTTTGGAATTTCTCTGGTGACTTTTTGGGAACTAATTCTTCGGGATTGAATTTTTTAGGAACGGGAATCCCTATTGATGAAAGTGGGCCTGAAATAGATATCTTTAATCTAAAAGAAGTGACCAAAATCTGGCTAACTCCAGAGGTTAATAATTCTCAAAGTGTAATGAGAATTATCAGTGTAAAACCGGATAATCTCTCAGTTTATGGTTCACAACCTGGAGATGCATTTGTTAGACTAGTAAAGTAATCATTCAATGAGGCGTATATTTATATTTTATTTATTCTTTTTAGAATTACCCAATTTTTTATTCGGGCAAGAATTAAGTTTAATAACTCGGAATGTCAATCTTTTTTCAACAGCAATACTAATTGCTGATAATTTTAATTTAACTACCGGAGGTGATAATGTCTCCGATCCGGAAAAATATATTTATACGCTTCAAACCCTCCCTACCTATTCAAATGATGAAGTTTCCCTTGAAGGGGAACTTTACCTTCTGAAGGGTGATGATTGGCTACCTATTCTACCCTATGATGAAAACAATCCTGATTTCGAAGCTGGAAATGCGGTTTATCAATGGACTCATCAGGATGTAGAAGATGGGCGCTTGGCATTTTCTGCTGAAGGGCAGCCTGATTTTGAGAATAATAATCAGGTTCGCTTCCAGTTCAAACTACGGTATACTGAAAATGAAAAATGGAAACCTGATCCATTCACCTTTACTGTTAGAATGAGAACTGGAGGTAATTTTAATGTACAGCAATCTAGTGGAGCGGATTGGCCAGAAACCCCACCTACATTCAATTTTGAATATGGAAACGAGTCAGTGGATTTCATTCCTTCACTATCCATTGGTAACCCCGCTTCTGGAGCCACCACCCTCATCCACCAAATGACCTTTTCCATTGCAGGAGGTCAGAGCGGCGATGAATTAACTTATACTGAAGCCTCGACAATTTACGATTTAACCTACAATGACGATACTCCCGGTGCACTAACCGTTACCGGATATGCGCCTAAAGGGGTATATGAGGACATTTTCAAAAGTATTGGCTATGCATTCACCGGAACGGACTATCCCTCTCCAAACCCCAGAGCTTTGGATATTGCCCTTTACCGGAATGCTATTAGCGAAGCTGTGAATGAAGGTGTTCAGGCCCAAATACAAACTCATTTCCAACCCAACCTCAATGACAACGGCCTGATTTCGGGCGAAAGTCAAGAATTTTTAACTTACGAATTTGATGTCACTCACCCTGCGGGTACCTCAAAAACGGTGTATTACCAATTCCAAAATCTCCCAACCTGGCTGGAATGGCTTCCCGGCCAACAAAAATTACAGGGCTACCCTAACGGTACTGTTGTTTCCGGGGAAAAGTTTAATCTGTCGGTCTCTTTTTTGGACATCGAAAGTGCTGATCATACTGTCGATGCCCGTGACATCAGAACCAAGGAATACACAATCACACTGACCGATGACCGATATCAGATTACAATAGATGATGCTGCCGGCCTTTATACGGTAGTGGGCTGTGATGCCACAAGCCTGGGAGCTTTAAAATTAACGGGGAATTTTGCCGCACAAGAAGAAATCCAATTTAAGCTAGCAGACAATTATGCCTTCGATAACGAAACGGATGATTTAACTGCTTCCGTTGATGCTAATTTTACTTTATCCGCTAACAATACCGAGTTAACTGTTACGCCTTCCGTTGACGGACAAGTTATGGAGATTAGCGGTTTAAAGGTCAAATTCACAGGTAATAATATTGGAAATGATCAGCCCGCATCCAATATGATTCAGGCCCTGGAAATTGACAGTGATGCAAAAAATCTAAGCCAGAGTCCTTTGCTTGCCTATGCCGCGCCTTACTGTTATATATCCTATAATCCCAATCCTGCCTGTAATTTTGAAGGGATTAATGTGCGGGTAGATAGCAAAGGAGAGGGGACCGGATATACCGTAAATGTTTTTCCGGAAGAGGCTGATTACGAAGAGGACAGTCCTTTGCATACGCTGAGTCTGGACGAGGGAACCGCATTAGTGCCTGGTCTGGAAGCCGGAAGCTATGTGTTAATTCCAAAGTTCAAAAATTGTAAGTTAGACAACGCCCCTTACCCCTTAAGAATTGATTTAGGTCCGGTATTAAAGCCTAAGTCTGAGGTGTTTTCTTTTAATGGGGCTACGAGCCAAAAGATTGAAATATTTTCCGGCCAGTATTTCAATGATTATAATCCAAATGATTTAGAAGATGCTATTCTGCATGCTAGTGGAAGAGGGGTTTTTGTTGAAAACAATATATACTATTTTGACCCGAGTCAGGTTAATATTGATGAGGGAACTGATATTACGGTTGAAGTAAGTGCCATTAGCCTTACCGGAGGATGTTCTACTACTCAATATTTAAACTTCCGGGTAGTTGCTGACCGCTTTGCAAATGACTTTTTGTGCTTTGGAGATTCTTATACCCTTATCAGAGAATCGGATGTAAACGTTCCTTTAAGTTCTTCTGTCAATTTTAATAAATATGTATTTAATCCATGGTTAAATTATGGATTAAACGCCATTTCAAATAGCGACGTAGTAAGAGGCAAAAATTTAATTCTATCCTCTTATTCCAGTAAACTGGCCGGATTATCCACATCTGTTTATCAATCTCTTATTGCCAATCATTTTTCTTTGAATTCAAATGGGGAACTACATTTTAAACATCATGACTTTAGGGAGGCTTTGGCAGAGCGAATAGCGCTCGACTTTAGAGGTTATATCCGTACAGAGATTGCTACCGGTGCTCAAACCTGGTGGTGGACCACCAGTACCAGTCCACCAACCAGTGATGCGACCTACAGAAGAGTATTGGTGAATTTGAATTTACAATCCTATATCAAAGCATTCGAATTTTCTTTTAATTTAATACATGAAGGAAATACCATTCCTTCCAACTTATATATTGGAGATATTGATTGGGTAGATTTTTCTCAAATTGGAGGTGCATACTGTAGTTCTACCCAGGGCTTGGAATGGATTTTCCATCGCTTTTTAACCATAAATTCCATTAGTACCAAGGTAAAAGAGGACCCTAATACAAATTATGTTTTAGCAACACCAGTTGATGATGATGATGATGAATCAGGAGTAAGCAGATACCGTGTAAATTTCAATTCGCTAGAACCTTTATTTGTTGATAAGGATGAGGTGAATATTGACCTTACCTTGAGTTATAAACAATCGGGTTGTTCCAGTCTCTTTACTAAATCCATTAAAATTACCAATGGGGTACCTCGCCCTATTATCTCTTTTGATGGTCGTAGCTATGAGAGTGAACACAATACCAATGTTATTCCATTGCAATTTTGCCCTGGTGAAGACAATCTTTTAATGCATGCAGGAAATGCTTCTTATGAAAGCCTTTGGAGGGTTGGAACCGGTGATTGGGAAAAAATACCCGTAGATGATTATTTTGCCGTTCTTCCTAATACCATTGATGGTAAAGCACTGGAAGTAAGGTTTAGCGGCGGCTGTGGAAATGATTTTGATGCAGACCGACCGGTCATTAAGCTAGATGTTGAGGCATTAGAGGAGAAACAGATGAACTGGGAGGCCAAAAGTTATTATTTTGAAAATGACGAAGCCATTACGGTCAATTATAAAGAGCGGATAGATGGTTTAGTTTTTCCAGATCTGGAGGTTTTTGATCCCGCTTATGTTCAACTCATTATCAGCGAACACGAGGGGGCTGAAATTGCCCGTTTATCTTATGACCATGCCGATATTGAAGCATATCCATTTGCGGAATCCGGTGTTTATGATTTGCAGCTGGTGTATGTGGATATTAATGATAAAGACGGGAATGTCGACGAGCAGGCAATTTCTTGTGAAATATATAGTAATGTGGTTCAGGATATCGTTTTCAGGAAGCCAAAACTTGAAATGGTTACCTATCACTACGCCTGTGAAAAAGATGAAGAGGTTAATTTGGCTCAATTCATCACCATTTCCGATAAAAATGGAAATCCTTATCCGACTCCTCTGGATATCAAATACCATGTGCAAAAACCTTCTGATAGTGAATTTAAAGAACAGGAAGGGGAGGATTTGGAATTACGTGAGCACGGTGAATATCTGGTTTATATAGTATTGAGTAATGAAGATTACAATTTCACTTATCGAACGGCAACCCTTAGGATCCGAAAAGACAAGATGGATTTTGTTATCGAGAATCCTCAGGAGAAGCTTTGTTTGGATACTGATTACTGGATGATCGACCCCGTCATGATTTTGAATCAGAACCTTGACAATGAAGAAGCAGGAGACCGCTACGATGACCTTTCGCTGTTTGATTATTATCTTTTGGATGAGGCAGGAGAGTCTTTTAATCAGGATTTATTTGTTATTGAAGAAGGTCGTCTTGGGATTGATCCAAGGATCACGGGGAAATACACTTTACACCTGAAATATTTCTCCTCCCGAAATGGCGATACAGGCGGAAGCTGTGAAAGTAACCTTTATTTCGATTTTGAAATTTTTAATAATCCGGTGGCCACTATTGGTACTTTTGACGACCCGGCTTGTAACGGATCCGGAAGTGTACTTCTTAATACTGTAGTGCAGGATTTTCAAGGCAATAACTTAAACTGGAGTGATTTTCCTCATGTTGAGTATTTTGCAGAGGAAGTGGACGGCTTAGTAGAAGACGCTAATGCCCTTTTGTCAGATGGAAGAGAAAAAAAATCATTCTCGAAAAGTACCGTTGGGCATTTCAATATTCGTTATGACGTCCGCGATAATAATGGTTGTGTAAGTGAAGCTGCTACCTATATTGAAATTAAAGCATTACCTGAACCTGCATTCACAACATCCTCCGACTTACCCTTTGTTTGTGAAAATGACGAAAAACCATTTGAGTTTATTAATACTTCTGCCATGCCGGAAGATTTACTAAATCCGGAGCATGGTGGCCAAATTACCCGTTATGCCTGGTATTTTGGAAATGGATTTTTTGTAGATAATGGCCTAGTAGAAAAAAGTATTAAAGATGAAATTGGAGATACTGGTTCGGAAACCAATTCTTCCGGTACCTATGAAAACCCCAAGCATTTTTACACCAATCCCAATGAATACGAGGTCGAGCTAACGGCCTATTCTGAATTTGGTTGTGAGAATACTACTTCTATGAAGGTAGAATTGGGTGCAAACCCTAAAGCTGCTTTTGATTCAAAAGCCTACACATTAGGTTTCCCTACTACTTTTGAGGATCACTCCAGTATTGAAACTTCCCTGACCAATCGAAAAATTGAAAAATGGGAATGGGACTTTGGTAATGGTGAAAAAGTTACTTATTATTCCTCAGACCCATTTGAATACTTCAATTATGTGAATGATGGCACGTATAATGTAAAACTTATATTAACCTCAGAAGTAGTGGGTTGTAAAGATACCGTTGAATATCGTATTCCAATATTTCCCCTGAAAACACCGGTAATAGACAATGCCTATGAAACTAATTTTTCCGAAGGGAACGCCGGCTGGCTACACTCTGGCCAATGGGATACCGAATATGCATTAAGCTCCTGGAGCTTGACCGATGGCAGCTGGCAAACAAATACAGGAAATCATGGAGATAAAGAAGCCCCAAAGGAGAATACCTATTATGCGGCAGAAAATTCCTGGATTGAAAGTCCCACTATTGATTTATCCCAATTGGAACTTCCGATGCTATCGATGAAACTCAATATAAATTCCACTCCGGGAGTGGATGGGATAAGTTTGCGATATACCTGTAATGAAGGGAAAACCTGGAATACGGTTGGCAATATTGGAGAAGGTTTGGATTGGTTTACCAATGAAACCGTACTAAGTCTGCCTCAGGATAATGTAGACCGGAAAATTCAGGGCTGGTCCGGTAAGACTGGGGAACTATTTGCCCGTATTCCTTTGGATGAGGTTCAAAGGGATGCCATGACCGCAAATACAGGGGCAGAAAATCCGGGGGATGGACAAGTACGTTTTCGCCTTTGGTTTGCCTCTAATAACACCGTTGACGCCACGGCCGATTATTCAGGAGTGAAGTTGGAAGAATTCACAATAAGTGCCCGCAACCGCCTGGTGGTGGCGGAACACTTCACCCATGAAAATGCGGACCCCAAAGAGGCAAATGCACTTTTTGATGCGGTATCAGTTTCTCCAAATGAGTTGGTGATTTTGCAATATGGATATCAGGATAAAAGCCAGGCTACTGAGCACCTATTCGATGAAGGCTGGATGCCGGCAGGTGCCCGGGCATTGCATTATAGCATTCCGGAGCCCAACAGGGTGATGGTGGACGGCCATATCTACGAGCGGGAGAAATGGACGGAAAGTGCTTATCTGCAAAAAGCCATCAGTCAGGAAAAACTGGAGAAAGCCCGAGCATTTATCGATGATATTTCCGAAAGCGACTTCCTGGACAACCTGGATCCAAAAACGGGAAAGACTTTCATAAATGTGGGTTTTGAAACCGTTGCGGGCCTTCCGGTTGAAAAAGAAGACCATCGATTGATTTTGCATACTCATATGGTGGCTGGCAAGTTGGAACTTCCTCAAACAGGTCAGGTATTCCGAAATGTGGTTAAAGAAATGTTACCTGATGCCGCAGGGCTAAATGTGAAAACGGAGGAATTTGATGAAGAAGGATATATTCATTTTCAGGGGCAAATACCATGGCAGCCTGATCACTCCTGGGCTTATGCGGAGGATGTGAAAATGATCCAAACTGTTCAGGGATGGGATACGGATATCATTTATCAGGCCAGAGTATTTGATATTCCTGCGGAACTCATTCCGCAGCGTCCGCTGGATGCCGAAAAGCTTGCTAAACAGCTCCAGTTGTACCCCAATCCAAACCAGGGGAAATTTACCCTGGAATGGCAGGGAGAAGGAAAAGCAGACGCCTGGGCGATTTATTCTACCGCAGGGGTAAAAGTAGCAAAGGGAGATTTTCAGTTCCCATCGCAAACCTCCCAAATGATAGCAGTAGACGGTCTCGCCGATGGCCTCTATGTTTTAATGTTAATGAAAGAAGGGAAATTAATCACCCATAAACGATTAGTGATTACCCATTAAAGAATTGTAAAATGGATTTCGAGATTCGAAGGCTGATGGCCTTCGGATCATTTTTCCAAATGATATATTAATAATGACTTTAAAAAACACCTTTATATTCAGCCTCCTATTGCTGCTTTTTTCCTGCAGTGAAAACCTGGATATAGCAGAAAATGACTATTTCCTACGCCTATTGGGGTACAACGGACAAGACCAGGCCGTTGCCATAAAAACCCTAAGTGATGACGGGATTTTGGTGGCCGGCAATCTCAATTTAGTAGACACCAATAGGGCTTTGTTTTGGTCCAAACTGAATAAATACGGAATTGAAGAATGGCACCACAACTGGAAAGAAGAAGATAACCAAAAAATGACAGACTGGCTGCTCAAAGAAAATCAGATTTTAGCAACCGGGATGGTCGAACAAATGGGCATCAGCCAACTGGCAATTTGGAAAATGGATCTCTCCTCCGGAAAGATCATCGATTATAACCTCCCGCTCGCGAGTAGTCAGGAATGCTCCGGTCAAAAATTACTCAATACAACAGATGGAGGCTTAATCATAGCCGGAAACTTCACCGATTATTCACAAACCGTACGCTACGAAGGCATGATCTTTCAAAGACAAAATGCGGCTGGCGAAGTGGTTTGGGAAACACAAAATCATCAACTGGAGCCTTTTGAACAATTAATCGAAGCTGCTGAGATTAATGATCAATTTTATTTTTTTGGTAATGTAGAAAACAAGGGAGAAAAATATTTGAGAATTGCCGCAATAAATGGCCTGGGACAGGTGGTCTACACTAAAATTTTCGGAAATCCCGGAGAGAATATTGAAGCGGTAAGTGCTGAGATTACAGAAAATAGTGTGAAATTTTTAGCCACCGTTGGAATAGGAAGCAATAGGAGAATGGTGTTCAGAGAAATTAGCCTAAAAGCAGAATTAATCAACACTAAAGACCTTGCCAATAATGGGATTGAATTTGCCGCAGATGTTTGTCAGGATGCACAGGGAAACTATTTCATCCTTGGCAATCGGGTAATTGATGCCCGCCAAACCGATTGCCTACTTCAAAAACGAGATGCCAATATGAACCTCATCTGGGAGCAGACCTATGGATCCGAATGGCAGGACGAAGCTAATAAACTATTTTTACGCTCCTCAGGCCCCGGATTTTTAGCAACAGTAAACTTTGATAACAAAAACGAAAATGCCAATAGAAAAATGGCCATCTATAGTTTGGACCAGGAAGGAAATTTGAAATAGCCTTTGGGAACAATGCGCTCGCTTGCAGGCAAGCGGGCGAAATGTTCAATTAGCGATTGAATATTTCCATCTTCAATTTTAGTAAAATTTTGAGAGCCCGGTCTGAATAGCCGGGCTTTATTTTTATCCATATTGTAATAGAAAATACCTATTTTTCATTTTCAGCTCAATAAAAAAACTACTTCAATACCCTAAAAATAATTTAGCCTTGTTCTAGCTTTTTCAAGCCAGGAAAATAATCCCCTTCATGTTAAGCAATTAGATATATCCCACTTGAAAAAGACCTGGATAAGATCAAAAAATACCCCAACATTTACTGAAGGGGCTCCCGAAAATTGATTTTTAGATAGAATTTGGAGTAAAGTTAGTATTATCTTCCTTTAATTGAAGAAAATAGGATGAATATGATTTATCGTAATACGAAGGCCCAATACATTCCGGTTAGTACATTAATCTTTATCCCTTTGGAGACAATGACGATTAGTACAGTTTATTTTCCCAGTTTATGAAAATGTTTTCCTCTGCCCATAGAATTTCATCCTTAGGTAGTTGGTTGAACCACTTAGCAATCTTTTCTTTCTGAAAAGGCAAGAGCATCTTTTCAGAAATAAATGTTTTGAAAATGGGAATTATATCTCGACTAGAACAAATTCCTTGATTTCCATTAACTCGGTCACCAAGTAAAACACCATACTTGGTCAATCGTATAAAATTTGCTTCGAAAGAATTTCCATCGATTGTAATATCTGTAGAATTTTCACAATCATTGAGGAATTTAGCAATATCAATCATTTTCGTTATTTGTCTTTCTGATCTAGTTGTAACCCTATCAATAACATGCCCACAGGTGAAGGAAGTCTGTTGTGATGTTACTTCAGTAGACATGTAATAATTTTTCCCATAGGTCGTAGGAATCTTAACAAATAATATGGCGGTGGCTCCGCCACTCATTTTTTTTGAAATTCCTACGAAATCATACCCATCCCATTTTCTCGAAAAATGAACAGTAGTGGCCTTTTTGATGCATTTTTTATGGCATCGCTTGAATAGACTTTCGACATTATGGTTAGATGCAATCTCTAAAATTTTCCGTCTTACTTTATGTGGGTTTTCATTGTTAAAAAAAATCATAGAAAATTAATTGTAGGTTTAATTAATTTTTCATAAGGCCCTCCGGCTAATCGGTTTTTATAGAGACATATCCAAGGTGATTATGTCGACAATGTATCGATAAATGATAAAATTTACAATTTTAATTGTAATAATTTAATAATAAAGGGGGCGCTGCTGTTTTTTGTATTCATAAAATCTGATTTTGAAACTTTGGATATATTAGTTCTAATTCACCGTAAACCCGGTGAATTCGTCAAAATTTAAGCGAAGGGGGAGTTTTTTAGACTCCCTTTTTTCCCTTTCCGTAAGCCCAATTATCTAAAATTCGTTCACTTCTGCGATATTTCTTCTCTATGTATATAATGTAGGCGACAATCAGAATTAATCCAATACCATATGGTAGAAGGAATAATAGGAATACTACCCGCATATGTCCCCTACCATATCGATTCCAGAAAAGAAATGCCAGGATAGGGATTGCCAATAGCAGAACAATTGCAAAACCACTGATGTGTCCCATAGGCTCAATTTTTGGCAGGTTTTCAATAATCTCCTTGTTGGCCTCCAGTTCAATCTGAGAGTATTGCAGGGACATAGCATTAAGGAATTTGTAGATTACATAAATAAAAAGAGCGGCTGAGGCAATAGCTATTGTAGGTTCAAAATATTTACTCAATAGAGATCTAACTATTGGATTTGAGTTTTTCTTTTGTTGGTTTGGTGAAGGATTCAGTGCGGGCATGACTTTTCAGTTTAAGAATTATGATAATTTGTTCGTTTAGTTACAGTCCGGATTTTTCGGGGATTTATCTTGAGTTGTAGAGGATATTATTGAACATTTTTTCAGCTATCGGCCGTCCGGTTTCCCCTAGGTCAATTAGGGAAATAAGGTTGTCAACGATTTTCATTTTTATTTCATCTGCGATCTGCTGGGCATTGACATAGTTCATTCCCTGAGATTTGCAGTAATCAGCCCAATTCATGAATAGGCGGTATCTGACAAATTCATTATCAAAAACATGACTTATTCCGGAGTCGATCGGAGCCGGGGTAAATTGCATTTGAGTATTCATAATTTAGTTGTTTAAAAATGACAGGTATTTCTGTACAGGATTTTCCATCCAATGATCGTTCAGGAACTTTTTTATTTGGACCACCCCATTGTTTGAAAAAAAAGGGTTGAGCATTTGAGTGAATGCCCTACTTTCTTGGAAGTAGGGCTAATTGATTAAGCAGCTATTCTTCGGTTGTGATATTCCTGAATTCCGGAAAGAACCGTTTTAATCAGCGCCTTAGCCTGATTGACCTCAACTGCATTTCCGATGAACTTTTTTTGATCTCCCTGAGTGCCGACTAATTGATAGTTTTTTGGAAATCCTTGTATTTGCTTCAATTCTGAGATCAGCAACATTCTCATTTTGATGTCTCGGATATTATATGTGATCATGAATTCTTTAATCTTCATCATCACAGGAGAATCGTCTTTTTCAATGCTTATCGCTTGTTTGGCCTGTTCTATGGATACCAAATAAGGAGGAGACTTGTGCATGCTGGCAATGAGTGTAAAAGCAGGCCTGTCCAAAGAGCGTCCTTTGTCATTGTACTGCGGGTTCAGTAAGAATTCTGTTTCCACAAGATTCAGCTTGGGAACTGTGGTAATACAGCTTGCTGGCCGATGGATGGATTTTGGAGTACTATTGCCATACTGTTCATCCAAAAAGAAATTGGACTCTACAGAAATGGCTGCATATCGATCCTTGGTAGTGATAGTCGGACAAGGTTGATTGATGCTGTGGGCTCTTCCTTGTCCATAATATCCTGTCAGGTATTGACCATCTCCATTAGCGACAAATTTTTCCAGTCCCATCAGGATTCGAGACAGTGTTTTCTCGGCTAACGGTTTTTTTCGATTGAAAATGGAATTTCCTTTTTTCTCTAATCGCAAAACCTCCCTTACCGAATTCCATGGCTTCAAATCAGGAGTATTAAAAAGGGGTGCGCTGGTTTTTAAATTTGGATCTCTATGGGTTGGGGTTGGCCAATTGATAGAAAAATCGCTTTTCACAAATTGCATGAAAAGCCTTTTTCGAACCTGAAAAGCACCATAATCGGCCGAATTTAATATTCGGTAATCAGATTTATAACCGTAGTTTTCGATTTGTTCTTTCCATCGGATAAAATCCCTTCCATTTTTTCGCTTCTCGGGTTTACCATTTTCGTCTAGTGGTCCCCAAGCCATAAACTCACGGACATTTTCAATCATAAACATGTCAGGATTAAGCGATTCTATGTACATGTACATATGTTCAGCTAAGGTTCTTGAATCAGCGTCGCGAGGCATTCCGCCTTTGGCATTAGAAAAATTGGTACATTCCAAACTGGCCCAAAGGATGATAATACATTCCGGCTCTACCCTCCTTTTTTGGTCAACTAATAATTTGATTTTTTCCACTACTCGGAAATCACGGATATCCTCAGTGAAATGCACAGCTTCAGGATGATTTAAAGTGTGACTTTTAATGGCATTAGCATTATGATTTACACAAGCTAAAACTTTAGCTCCTGCTAAGTGTGCGCCTGAACTTGTTCCACCAGCTCCGCAAAACAGATCTATAAAATATACTTCAAGATTTTTCATAATTACAATTCGATAAAAATATTTCCTTCAATGACATAAGGGAGGGAAGCACAATCGCTCTCTGGATCTACAGGGCTGATAAAAGGCAATTTGAATTCATCAAATAGCCCGATGATGGTTCCTGTATAAGGGTCTTTATAGTATTTGATCAGCTGGTCATACCGGTTGAGTGATTGACATTTTTGCCTGATGGTAGGAGTAAGGATGATTCGAAAATCCAGTACTTCGAGCATTTGGGGTATAAGTGAAATTGAATTGATCATTAGTGTAAGATTTGAGGGTTGGAGAGATTGTACCAGCGCTTGCGCTGGTTGATTTTGCTGTATGGCCGCCGCCATAGCACCGACCTTCTGTCCTATAATTGGAGTGAGAAGAGACTATACTTACAGGAAAATTGATAGTTTATAAAGTGATAGTCGTCGGGCTGGGCGGTTTTTAAAAACTCGCGGATTTCAGAAATACCACCACGGGGAGTAAAGGGCTGTGATTTCCCCTTTAATGCAAGTACTTTGTTTTTATCATTTAGAGCCACATACTTTCTGTAAATACCAGTAAGCGCTTTGAAACCATCACCAATGTAGGCGAATTGTATGTTTTGTTGATTCGCATTGAAACACATATCAGTAAAATTTTGAGTAGGAAAATATGGAAGGAGAAAGGGAGGGGGAGCGGGCTCCCCCTGTCAAAAAAGATTATCCCCGATAATATATTGAGCTGCCTTACCTGCTTTAGCTGAGGCTTCAAAAATCATCTTTTTATCGTTTTTAAGCGCCTTTAGCCATCCTTTTAGATAAGCGGCTTGGTTTTCAATGACATGTTCAGAAATACCCGCCTGATCGCAAAGGAAAGCAGCTCCAAGCTCCGCGGTTAATTCCTCTTTGCTGTAAACCTGACTACCAAAGTTTACGGCTCCGGTCACCTCTTTTCTGTTTAGCCTGGACTCATGGCCTGTGCTATGTACCAGTTCGTGAAAAAGAGTTGCATAATACTGTTCAGGTCCTTTACAGTGCTCTATTTTTGGAATATGTACAGCATCAGTAGAAGGTCTATAAAATGCTCTGGCGCCTCCAAAATTGATTTCAGGGGCATTTGGCATATTATTCACAATGACTTCCGCTGATTCAATAGGATTGTTTTCTTTGGCTTCCAGTTCAATTTTACTAAATGGAATTCCTTCGGTTTGCGTCATGTTAAAGACGGTGTAAACTTTAATAAAAGGGATTTTTCCAACTGCAACTTCCTGGTCTGTTTTGTTACCTTTTTCATCTACAAAAACACAGTCATAGTAAATAACCGGAACCCCTTTAGATCCTTTTTTGATCGATCCGTTAAACGCTTTAGCCTGTTTAAAAGTCACCCATTCGTTAGACTCATACCCTTTGAAGCTCTGGAAGAATCCAAGCCACATATTATTGAATCCCTGATAAGCCTTCTTGGAGGTGAAATTCTGAGGGGCTTGCAAAACGTAAGGAGAGTTTAGGAAGTGTTTCCAAGGACATACGCCCTGCTCCAACAAATCAATGATTTGATCTGTAATCTTTTCGTAAGGTTTCATATTTGCTGATTTTTAAAGACTGAAAATCAATTTGATCAGAATGGGGAACCGGTTTCTTTCCTTACTTTAATATACGAATAATATAATTATTATGACAATTTACTCATACCGTTATTAGATGTAAATCAGTGCTTTAGGTACTTCTAGGGCGATTTTATAGCCCTTTGAATGGCTTGTATGGAGGTTGGTTTACATTGTAAATGTGCAATTTTACCAAAGATTAAATATTTATTTTGATCATGAGTTTTGTGTTCCTTTCCAAAATTGATTTTTCTCCCCCTTCAGTCCTCTTCACTACTTATTTAGGAGCTTATATTTTAGCACAATAAGTTCAATAAACGTAGAGGATACACGATTTGCATGTTTTCAATACCTAAGCCTACCAATTAACGCAAAAGGAAACCCCAATTTTTCAAATGAAAAAGTCAAGTTAGTCTTCAATAAAAAATTAGTAAAAACTTACGCATAGAAATAAAAACATATCAATATGTGCTTATACGTTAATTTTAGGCTGATTTTATGCGTATTTTGCCAAAAAGTTGCGTAAAAAAATAGGTATAAAGTCCCAAAAAAATAGGTATAAAGTTCCAGCCTGTTCTCAAAAATTCTTCTCAACTTTGGATTAATCAAAACAAATAACTCACTAACAATTAAACGATAACGATTATGAGTTGGAGTAATTTCTTTTTATTGGTGAACGGAATTTTTGGGATTTATTTTGGGGTGGTGATATTCATGGAATACTTGAAAAATCGCCGACAAAGTTTAGATAGTGATGCCTCTGGATTAACCTTTGACATGGGGGCGTTGGTCGCTGAGGATAGCGCTCCGCCTGAACAGGTGAAGATGGAAGACTTTAAACCGAAGGAAACCCAAGCAAAGCATGAAGAGGATCAAGAGGTGATCTTTAAAAAAATCCACGATGAAGGCATTGAACTGGAGGAATATTATGCCCGGTCTGATGAGTTCATGAAGGAGCTTAATAAAAAGAATGTCTTCGAAGTGGCAAGTTAGCGAGGATTAGGGCAAGTAAATTAATCTACCTCACTCAGAGGAATACATTTTCATTCATATTATTCACAACAAAACAATTTTCTTATGAAAACTGTCATGAAATCTTTTGCCCAAATTTTCGGGGCTATTGGAAACAAAGTGCGTAAATGTGGTACCGCTTTTATCGTTTTAATGCTGACGATGTTGGCAAATGTCTCTGCTTTTGCTCAGGGCTCTGTAGGTATCGATGCTGCTACCACGGAGTTGCTGACCTACATTGAACCACTTGGAAATCTGATTCTTGCCATTGGTGGGGTGGTAGGATTCATCGGAGGAATCCGGGTGTACAACAAGTGGAACAATGGAGATCAGGATGTAAACAAGGCTGTCACCGGTTGGGTTGGCTCTTGTTTATTCCTGGTCTTGGTGGGGACTGTGATTAAGGCTTTTTTCTCCATATAAATCGATGTTTAAGCGACATCCGGTTTTCAGGGGGCTGCAACGGCCCCTTGTTTTCAAGTTTGCTAAGGGACGCTACATTTATTGGTTTGGAGGCTCACTAATAGGCGGCTTTGTAATTGGAATGGCCGTTGGGGCTTTTAGTATGATGGCGGGAATCTTTACGGTCATTGTTTTGACGGGCGGAGGGATAGGGTATACTGCTTATAAGCAGCGAAAAGGACTGCATACCAAGCCTGAGGATAAGAACTATCATATCATGCTCCCGCGGAGCTTAAGACTTAAATCTTATGACAAAACTAAAGAAACAGGCTTTTGAATTGCCCATCATCGGGATGGATCAATTTGAAGGCTATTCGATCTTTTACCAAGATGAGGGCGATTTTTCAGCGATGTTTGAAATCACCAATACGGTGGAACAATATTGTGCCTCAGCGGAATCCTATGAGCTGTTTCATTCTGCCATGCTCAAAATCATTGGTAACCTGAAGGAAGGGGATATTCTCCAAAAGCAGGATATCCTCATTCGTAAGCAATATAAGGCGGAGCCTCAGAGTGATTTCCTTTCGGAATGCTATCACAATCATTTCGAAGGCCGCTGGTATACAGAAATCAAGACTATACTCACGATTACTCACCAGGTAAATCGTAGTGCACTGTATAGTTTCGATCCGAAGAATTTTGAGGATTTCAAAGCGACGATCCAAAAGGTTTATTCGGAGTTGAAGGCGTCGGGATTTAAACCAGATCTTTATCTCTCTGATTCGATTAGACAAACCGTTTTACGAGAAGTTTCTTTTTCTTTTGACAGAGCCGTTTTAAGCATCGAAAATTTTCATGCTACCGAGAAATGGATAGGCTTGGCCAAAGACAGAAGAGTTGCTGTTAGAAGCCTGATCGATACGGACAATGTTGATCTTCCCGCGCAGCTTTCGGCCTGTAGAATCCAAAACATCAACGAAAGGGACTTTCCGGTAGACTTGATGTCCTTGTTGTATTCCGTACCTGATTATGAACTTATTATCTACAATCAAATTATTGAGGTAGTCAACAGGAGTAAGACGAAAGCCAAGCTAGAGGCAAAGAAGAGAAAGCATATTGGCATTCCTGACCCTGCTAATGATTATGCTGTTCAGGATATTGAGGCGCTTCAAAAGGAGTTGGAAAACTCTAATTTAACGCTGGTTAACAGCCATTTTTCAATTCTGGTGAAAACGCACAAGGCTAAACTGGAGGGCGTTTTGAATCATATTGACAGTAAATTAAAAGACATCGGGGTTAAGGCTTCGGAAACGGCTTATAACCAGTTTGAGCTATTTAAAGCGAACATCTCCGGCAATGCCGGAAGCCTGAAGCATTACGACCGCTTTCTGACTACGGCCAATGCTGCGGTCTGCTTAATGGCAAAGGAAAGATTGCCACAGGACGACCCAACTGACTTCAAAATTTATTTTGCCGACCGTCAGGGAGTACCTGTAGTTTGTGATACCAATGAATACCCGCGTTCCTCTGGCCGTACCACGAACCGGAATAAGTTTGTTTTGGGACCATCAGGATCAGGAAAATCCTTTTTTATGAACGCCCTTCTACGGCAGTTCTATAAATACGGGATGGATATCATGTTGATTGATGTGGGGCACAGTTACAGTGGCCTGTGCGATTATTATAAAGGCCGTTATATTACTTATTCTGAAGACAATCCGATCACGGTTAACCCTTTTTTGATCACTCCTGAGGATCTAAAAGAAGAAGAAAAGCTTCAGAGTTTAGTGAGTTTGGTCGGTATTCTCTGGAAAGGGGCGGATGGAACATTAAAGAAATTGGAGGATTCCATTTTAACCGAAACCCTAAGGGACTATTTTACGGCATACTTTGAAGAAAAGACCATTGATCAGCTGTGCTTCAACACTTTTTATGAGTTTTCCCGCGATCGAATTAAGCAGATCAAAGAAGAGAATCAGGTCGATTTTGATTTGCATGAATATCTATATATCCTCAAAACCTTCTATAAAGGAGGGCAATATGATTTCCTCCTAAACAACACGATGGATTCTTCTCTTTTTGATGAGCAGTTCATTGTTTTTGAGATCGATAATGTCAAAGATCATCCGGTGCTTTTTCCTATCCTTACCTTAATCATTATGGATATCTCTCTCCAAAAAATGAGAAAGAAGAAGGGTCCCAAAGCCCTGATCATTGAAGAAGCCTGGAAGGCTATAGCCAGCCCGATGATGGTGGGTTATATTCAATATCTGTACAAAACCTGCCGGAAGATGTACGGAGAGGCGGTATTGGTGACGCAGGAATTAGAAGATATTATATCTTCTCCAACCCTGAAAAAGAGTGTGATTGGGAATTCAGATATCTTTTGCCTGCTTGATCAGTCCAAGTTCAAAGATAGCTATGAAGAAATAGCCAATGTACTTGGACTAAATGAAACCGAGCAGAATAAGATATTCACCATCAATAATTTGGATAACACCAAAGACCGGGGGCCTTTCAAGGAAGTGTACATTAAAAGAGGCTCTTCAGGAGAGGTTTACGGGGTGGAAGTAAGTGCGGAGGAATATTTTACTTTCTCAACCGAGCGGGTAGAAAAAGAAGCCATCAAGCTCTACATGAAGATGCATGGCAGCTTTGAGGATGCCGTAAAATCGTTGGTTAGAGATTTTAAAGCCTCTGGCTTAAGCCCGATGGATTTTGCCAAACAGGTCATATCAAAACAGTAATAATATGTTCAGCTTTTCAGAATTATTTGATTTGGAATTCCTGAAATTCATAAGGGAAATCAGGAATATTTTCGGTTATACCGAATTAATGGAACATGCCCGTTATGGTCGTTATCTGGCCGGAGTGTTCACGATGCTTTTTATGGCCGTTAAAAGCTATGGAATGATTGTGGGTGACCGTGACTGGGAGATTATGCCGCTGCTTCGCCCTTTTGCGATTGGTTTGGTGATTATAAACTGGGGAAGTTTTTTGATCATTTTGGATGGCCCTTTGAATGGCTTGAGTCGTTTGGGTGAAGTTCAATTTGAAAGGAAAATTGAAACCATTAAGGCTGACCATAAATTAGTCCGGGATTTGAGTGTGGAATTATCGATGAAACTTCTGACGGGGACTCTTGAAGTAAACGGGGGCTCAGAAAAGGAGGAGAAGGGCTTTTTTGAGAAATTGGGAGTGGACCTGAGCCGTATTGGTGAGATGATTTCAGGGGCGGGAATTTTAATTGTCTCATTGCTTAAACAAACAGCCAGGGATGCAGGGACTGATTTAGCGCATTCGTTTTATCAGATTGCTTTTTATTTGATTCTGATCATTCAACAGGTGTTCCTGGTGATGTTAGGTTTGTTAGGGCCTTATGCTTTTGCGATGTCCATATTACCGGGCTTTTCGGATAGTTATATCCAGTGGATAGCCCGATACATTTCAGTGAGTTTGTACTCTTTTGTGGCTTATACCATTGCATTGATGTCAATGTTTATGATGGATTATGCGAACCGATCTAATATCTCGGCTCTGCAACAAATCTTAGACAATGAAGAGCATTATATCTCTTATGTGCATCAAATGAATTTTTCAATGTCACTGCCGGCAATGTCGTTTATCATCGGTGCCTTATTGATGTTTACTGTTCCGACTGTTTCCACTTGGATTGTCAGTACCTCCGGATTGGGTAATGCATTAGGGAATGTAATTAGAGCTGGGCATTTGGCATTAACTGCGGGCTCTTCCGGAGCAGTTAAAGCCGGAGCAGCATTGAATAAGTTGACTTCTTCACCAGAAAACTAAAAGTTATGTTTTTACAAAAGATAGAAAATAAGATTAGACTGGCCATATGGGTAAGTGGTGGGAGCTTTGTCTCCTGCATTTTGATTGTGATCCTTATTCTGATGTTTACCAATATCCAGCTGGACAAGACACGAAAGAACATTTATGTTCTGGACGAAGCCACTCCCATATTGGCCAAACAGGTAGGAGTTGAAGCTAACCGGGTGGTTGAGTACCAGTCGCACGTAAACCTGTTCCATTTGCTTTTTTGGACACTTCCTCCGGATGATAAGACGATTGAAAGAAACATTGCAAAGGCAATGTATCTGGGCGACGAGAGTGTGTACGCTGAATACACTAATGTTAAGGAAAAGGGCTTATACGGCCAGGTAATTAACACTTCTTCCACCTGTACAATCGAAACGGACTCCATCACGATTAATCCGTCTTCCCATGAATTTATCTATTACGGCACGCAGCGGATAGAGCGGAAAACAAGTGTGATTATCCGGCAAATCGTAACCACTGGTCTGCTTGAAGATGGTCCCCGGACGGATAATAATCCGCACGGGGTGATGATCACCAAGTATCAAACTTTACTCAACAAAACCGTGCGCAATGAAAACAAACGAATATTCTAAGGATAAGAAGCCTAATGAATTTCTTGACAGGCTTCAGCGAAACACCGAAAAGCATAAAGTGGCCACGCTATTGATAATCGCAGGGCTGTTTGTATTGAGTTTTATTGCGAATGAAATTTATTATCGAACACGACCTAAGGTGCGGGCGGACTTCGCTCCTTTGGAGGAAAAAGTGATGCAGACTCAACAGGATTTCGCTGAGATCGACCGCTGGCATAAACTGGAATCACAGTTAACCAGACTACTGGAAAAAGATAGCCTGACCACCGAGGATTCCTTATTACTGAAACAAATTGAAAAGGAGATTCAAAATGAGACAGATTAACTGGAGACATCCCAAATATGTGATACCTGCTCTGCTTTATCCTTTCACATTCTTCTTTTTTTATCTGGTGAAAGATACCGTCTCATGGGCGAAAGAGCCGGAAGAAGAAGTAAGGGTAATTGAGGGGATAGACTTTACAATTCCCGAGCCCCATCTCAACAAAAAGCAGATTGAAACCAAGATGGAGGCGCTTAAGTCCCGCTTCCAAAAGAAAGGGGACCACACTGCAATCAGGGGGCTGGATGTGAATCGGAAAGGGAAGGAAAAGCTGAAACAAGAGCTAACTTCACAGGAGTTAGACAGCCTGATGTTTAGCCTCGATGATCAACCAACCATGCAAGAAAAGGTAGAAAAAGCCTTACAATCCAAACAACCAAAGCGTGGCATAGATCTTTTTGTGCAGCAAAATGGAAAGGAATACCTGCTACCGGAAAACAATAATCCGCCCCTCATTAAAAAAACTAAACCACAACCAAAGGCGTCACCCGCACCAAGGCAGGAAGATGAGGTTGAGGAGTTTAAGAAGCGTTTGGCGGTAATTGATTCGATGATGAAAACTCCGGATCAGCGAAAGCAGGAGGAGTTTCAAAAGCACTTGGCTGAAGAGGAGAAAGCTAAAGAAGCGGCCATAGTACCGATTAGTAAAAGTAAAAGTACGGTAAGCGGCCATTTCAATACGCTCAACAGCAATAATGAGCACAATATGATCAGCGCGATACTGGATGAGGGACTAAAAGTGACCTCCAATAGCCGTGTCAGAATTCGCCTTTTAGAGGATGTTTACGCTGGGGAAACACTGATCAGAAAAGGCCAATACCTTTTTGGAACCGTCAAAGGTTTTTCCTCTCAACGAGTGAAGATAGAGGTCTCTTCCCTGCTGCATGAAGGCAAACCCATCCCGGTAAAACTGAACCTGTACGACAATGATGGGATGGAAGGGCTTTTTGTGCCGGAATCACAATTCAGAGATTTTACCAAAGAGTTGGCAAGTCAATCAACACAGGGAATGACCATGTCAGGTGACCCGGAAAGCTCCGGTCAGTTCTTCTATAAAATCGGGCAAAGTGCGGTCTCAACTACCAGCAGAGCCTTTCAAAAGGCGGTCAAAAAGAATAAGGCCAGCCTGAAGTACAACACTATTGTATACCTCATCGATCCTAAACAGCAATAAGATGAAAAGATTACTAATATTATTAATCCATCTTCTGTCGACAATAGCCGTGGCGCAGGAGATTCCTGAAAAGGACCTTCAGGGAAGTGAACTGATCATGGTGCACATTAATCCGGAGGTGACCACTCACCTGGTCTTTTCGGAAAACATTCAGACCGTTGATTTTTCCACCGACCGTTTGGCTGGAGAAATGGCAACAGCAAATGTATTGAAGCTGAAACCACTGCCTGAAGATTTAGAAAATAACGATCAGTTGGGAGTGGTCACTGTTATATGTGAGAGCTATATGGCGCAGTTCCTTCTTTTTCCTACTCAACCCAAATTGGCTACCAAAAACCTATTAATCGGTCGTAATGAAGGAATTGACCTGATTGTCCCTAATGTTGAGATTGCTCGTCCTGAACTGGAACAAATTGGTATGAAGGTGATGAATACTAAGCCGAAGTACCACATTGTAAAAGCACAGGATTATAAATTCGAAGCCCGTTTAAATAACATTTATACGGTCGGGAACTACTTCTTCGTAGACGTCTCCTTATTCAACAAGACCAATATCAAATACGATATTGATCAGATCCGATTTAAGATCGAAGATAAAAAGATACAGAAGGCAACTAACTTTCAACAGGTTGAGCTGCACCCGGAGTTCGCCCTCTTTAATACCAAGAGCTTCAAAAAGAAGTATCGAAATGTATTTGTGTTCGAGAAGTTCACTTTCCCGAATCAAAAGGTGTTCTCTATCGAGGTTTCAGAGAATCAGATTTCCGGCAGGACGGTAAATCTACGGGTAGACTATTCAGATGTACTTAATGCAGACACACTATGAGAAGCTGGATCATCATATTGCTGACGCTCGCGTCTTTTCCCTGCTTTGCACAGCAGGGATATAATTATTTCTCAATGGCCGGAGGACTTTATCACCCAGAAATGTTGATCGGAGAAATGTCCCTGGAGTTTGGGCAGAAGTATTACCGCATGTGGGAGGTGAACTTTGACTATGCCCACCGTGACCGGATGACCACTTTCACTATTCCTCCGACTACAGAAGAAGGAGAACCCACTGTAGGGGAGAGAAGAGAGATTGTCAATAGCTTTAAAGGAGGAATAATCTATAAGCCTGTGTTATTCCGAAGTCGGAATATGATGCTGAGCTTCAGAACCGGGGCAAGCCTAGGGACTAATACTCACCAATTTATTGCCGGTGCTACGGCAGGCTTTGAATTCTCCTATACTACCAAACAGGGCATTGTGCTCTTTCTTCGACAAAAAAATGAGGTGGTCTTTTGGGATGATGATACCTGGAGGGTTGGGGGATTGGTGGGGCTGAAAGTACCATTGAATTAGCTACCTGAAAGGAACCCATGTTTAACTCTTTTTAAACTAATCAAATGGAAGAACGAAAAAACATATTTGCAAGGATTGAGGATACCATCAGGAGTTATTTCAATCCGGAATTTCCGGTAGTACCAAAGCTTCGTAATGAACTCGGAATAGATCCGGTATTTAATTTCAAGGGTTCAAATGATCGTGTAAAGGGGGTTACAAAGGTGGGTAATGTCGCTTTATCAGAAGTTCAGAAAAAAGCTTTATTATCAGGTTCGGGTGTTTGGGTCAAAGGTGTTGATTCCAGCCTGGGAAAACTGGATGTGAAGTTACAACATTCTTCGATCTCCAAAATAACAGGTACTATTCTCAGCGAGATTAATCCTTTGGAGCCGAATAAGTTTGCGTCCAGGCTTACAGAGTTTGGGAGAGTGTATATTCAAAGTCCGGAAGATTATTTCATGGACGGGGAGGGGATCAGAAAAGGGTATCCTAGTTTCAGACC
The DNA here is from genome assembly GCF_036244895.1 of Persicobacter diffluens. Taxonomy (NCBI): domain Bacteria; kingdom Pseudomonadati; phylum Bacteroidota; class Cytophagia; order Cytophagales; family Persicobacteraceae; genus Persicobacter; species Persicobacter diffluens. The sequence goes on along the minus strand of NZ_BQKE01000006.1, from coordinate 173,463 downwards.
AATTGATTTTCAATACTTATCAGTGATTAACGATGCTGATAATATGATCATAGACCATCGCATTAATCATGCTATAGAAGGACTTTTTAAGGATTTAGGGATAAGAGATACCGTGGAAGATCAGCAAAAGACCGGAAAAGTTCAATTAACAGACGATCAGCAAGAGGCTCTTAAATCAGGGCATAAAGTGATTTTGAAAGGGATTGATACCTCTTTTGATAAATTTGATGTGATGATACAGGAAAGTAAAGGGCGGTTGGAAATCAGGGATTTATATGTGCATGATAAATTCGAATTTATTACAAAATTGGAGGATTATATGCGTAGTTTTAATTTGTCAAAAGAGAGTGAAACACTCGAAAGATCAAAGGATAGTCCAAATTTTTGGTATGTGCAATATTTTTTGGATAATTCCGATTTCAGGATTTCTACTCAAGAAAAAAGATTTAACCCCAAAAGTATTAAGGAGATAGGGGATTTTACTGAAATAGAACGGATTGAAAGAGAAAGTATTTCTCAAAAGGTGCTTGAAAATTCAGCCCTCGGTCTTATTGATGTAGGACGGAACTACTTCAATGCGGGTAATTCAATGGAAGTCTGGGGGATTACTTCTAAGGCGGAAAGACCTTATGATTTTATTCAGGCCGTTAAAGACCATCAGCTTCATCAAAAGGGGGTTAATGTTGATCAAATTTCAATTTCGGCAGAAGCAATAAATAGGGAAATGATTCGCTTGCAAGAAAGATTAGATCTGCATGCGATTCAAAGGCTGCACAAAGATTTAGAAATGAAAACTATTTTGAGCGGGTATTCCACGGGTGAAAAGCGAGCTATTGTTGAGAAATTGGACCAGGAACTTAAGGATGGTTATGAAGTGAATTTTTCAAATGTAGACACTGCCTTTGGTAAGGTGAATTTTTCAGTAGTCGATGATTCTTTCAAAAGGTATGTGAGCAAATTTGACTTTCAAAATCCTGTCGAGGCAAAGGAAAAAATCCAGCAATACCAAAAGGAGTATCAAAGCGATCAGCGCACCCCCTACCTTCTAGAAAAAGAGGTTGTTAGTAGGTTTGAAGCAGGGATATTATACATTGATTCAAGCATTGAAAGATTTCAAAAGAACCAACAAAGCACCAAGGTAGAAAGTGCCTACAAGGATCTGGAACGGTCGATTATTCAAAATGCTCAGGTTTCTTCGAGTACAGCCAAGACTGATATTTCCCAAATCCTGGGAAGAGGAATGTAATCATCATAATTATTACTCAAATGGAAGAAAGTAAAGAACTTCAAAAGCTCTACTCCATGTTACAGGGAGTAATCTATGTGACCATTCTTTTGGAATGGCTGGTCTTTTTCTTGCCTGTGGAATATATTCCGGAATGGTCGGGAAACCTACTGATGCGTATTAGCAGGTTCGGGATTTATGAGAATGCGATTTATTCGAAGTTCCTGACTTTCTTCGTGATCGGAATAGTGAGTATAGGAACCAAAGCGAGAAAGAATCTGACGATCAATCCCAATACCCAAATCCGAATTCCCTTCTTTTTGGGACTGGTCGTCTTTTTTGGCGCTTTAGTGCTTTTTATGTATCCAATACGTTATGATTGGCTAGTGTATTTGGTTCAAAGTATCATTGGTGCCTTGTTGTTGCATACCTCACTGGATAACCTTTCCAAGCGAATTAAGAATAAGCTGGCCACGGATCAGTTCAATGAAGAGAATGAAACTTTCCCGCAAAATGAAAATCTTTTGGACAATAATAGATCTGTGAGTTACCGGATGTCTTATTTCCACAAGGGGAAAAGAAGAATGGGTTGGATGAATATTACTGATGTTTTCCGAACCGTCTTTTTGATCGGAAACCCCGGTTCCGGAAAGACTTTTTCCATCATCCTGAATTACATCAAAACGTTGTTAGCCAAAGGATTTTCCATGTTGGTGTATGATTTTAAATTTCCCGGTTTAGCAGAGGTGACTTATTATCATTATCTGCTTAATAAAAAACGAGGGATACTAAAAAATCATAAGTTCCATGTGATCAACTTCAAGGATGTGGAGAAGAGCCGAAGGGTAAACCCTTTATCACCAAAGTATATCTATTCATTGCCAGCTGCTCAGGAGGCGGCTGATGCGATAGTGAGCGCCTTGCAAAAATCAGAGTCTCAGCAAGAGGGAGCATCGCAGTTTTTTAATCAATCAGCGATTAACCTGTTAGGGGCTGTGATCTACTTTTTTAGCAGGTATGAGGGAGGAAAGTACTCCACTATGGCACACGTCTTACTCTTTTTTACTTTGAGTTATGAGCAAATTTTCAATGCCCTGAGCACTGAATATGAAATTCATAGTCTGATTAGCCCATTTATGGACGCGCATAGGAATAAGACTTATCAGCAGTTAGACGGTCAGGTGGGTACGCTTAAGATTAACCTCTCCAGACTGGCGAGTAAAGAAACCTTGTGGGTTTTTTCGGGGGATGATATTAATCTAAAGATTTCAGACCCGAATGATCCATCCATATTGGTCTTGGCTAATCATCCGGACTTGATGAATGTGAACTCGGCCTGCTATTCAGTGATCATGAACCGATTGACCAGGGCATTGAATGAAAAAGGAAATCTTCCAGTTTCCTTGGTAGTGGATGAGCTGGCTACTTTTTTCATTTACCAATTAGACACTTTGATTGCCACCGCCCGGGAAAATATGGTAGCGGTCCTATTGGCCTTTCAGGATCTTTCTCAGTTGGAGAAGATGTTCGGGAAACAGACCGCTGCTAGTATTCAGAGTGTTCCGGCCAATATTATTTCAGCCGTCATCAAAAACAAACAGACTTTGGAGTGGCTGGAGAAGCTTTTTGGCAAGACGATGCAAGTCAGGAATGGAGTGAGTATCGACCGCCATAAGGCTACTTATTCACAAAATGAGTTCATGGAAAATACTATTCCGGCCTCCAAGATTGCGGACCTGAAAACCGGAGAAATAGTGGCTAAGCTGGCTTATGAGAAAAAGGATCAGGAGCAGCTTTCGGTGAATCACTCTTCCTTCAATTGTCGAATAGAAATGGATGTAGATGCAATCAACAGAGAAAAATCACAATATCAGCCTACGCCCATTTTTTACAACTTCAATGGCAATAAGGATGCGATTCTGAAAGAAAACATGCTGAAGATTCAGGCGGAGGTATTTGAAATGGTCCAGTCAGTAAAATTTAAAAATACTGTGGCATCATGAAAAGGGTAATAATTTTTTATGTGATGATCATGCTTCCTGTTGTGGTGATGGGGCAGGATAAACCAGTAACCGATGCAGCGGTTACTGCAGTTTTAAAGCTTCATGATGATGATCAAAACAACTTGATGGATGATTCCAATGATTCTCAAAAAGGATTGGCTGCCTTGGGCACTGCCATGCAGACTCAGGTTGATACGATGAAAACTATTCTGGTAAGGCTCTATAATGCCAAAACCAAAACTCAGGAAGTGGTGAAAAACCTGTATGATGTGGCTTATGCTTTTGAAATAGCAGTTCAAATATCGGAGTACCAAAAACAAGCCTATGATTATGCTCGTGGAGATGCAGAGCTGTTTTTACTGATGCTCGTACTGGAAAAGAAAGTGATTGAGCGGATAACGATGTTAAATTCTCAGATCGCTTTAGCACTCGCAGGAGGCTCTAAAAATATGCTGGACAATAAGCAAAGGGATAATTTGATAAAGAATGTAGTCAAGGAATTGAAGTACATCAGAGGTATGATGTATGGGATACGCCGTAAGGTTAAAAGTGCAAGTTTCGCCAGGAAGTTTAAGAACCCCAAACCTCTTCAATTGACAGATAATCGCAAGCAAATCGCTCAGGAAATCATTAACGAATTAAAACAATGAAAAACTTTCTACTCGTTCTATTTCTGCTGCCTATCCATGGTTTTGCCCAAGTATATGAATTTGTCATGGATGTAGAATACATGATAAATTCAACCAAGTCAGATGCTTTACTTTCTTCCTATCAGGGATTTACCAATAACCATTTAGGAGAAACGAAGGATTACACTGGCAAATCATCAGAGCGATTAGCCGCGGTTACAGCGATGACTACCGTGGTCTATGAGACTCATAGGACGGTGAAATCAGTGATGAAGGATTCTAAGTCTATAGCTGAAGTGAGTAAGATTTTGGCTGATATCTATAAGTATCAGGCAGAGGTTTATAAAATAGCGAAAGGAAATGCTCAAATGATGCTCATCGCTGCTGATCTGGAGCAGAAGTCTGCGGGCAGGATCATAGATTTATTGGACTATGTAAATTCCTTTGTATTGAAAGAAGGGAAGGAAAATCTACTGGATGCAAAGGAAAGGGCTAGTTTTATTAGGTATGTCATTCAGGAATTACGGGTGATCAGAGGAGTCTCTTATGGTGTGGCCAGAAGAATGAAAACCGCTCGATACGGTACCCTATGGGATTATATCGGAGCAGGACCAAGTATAAAAGATTATAGACCACAAATAGCAAAGGAGGTGATATCAGAATGGAAAAGATAATTAAACTACTAATAATCTTCTTAATACCGATTCATTCATGGTCATGGGCACAAGCACCAGTAACTGATGTGGCTATTTTAAGTCAAAAGACTGCGGCTTATGTTGGTCAGACTAATCTTTTGAAAACAAAGAAAAAGACCATGTCAAATATGGTCACAAACAATACGGCCAAACTGGCCGAATATGAGATTGTCAAATCAATTGAGTCCAATTTCGATAAGGCAAAGACAACGGTAAAAGCTGTAATCAGAAACTCCAAAGATGTAGTGCGTATTACTCAGATTATTGATGATATCTATCAAGTACAGTCTCAAATAATGAATCACGGGCAAGGGCAAGCGGAATTATTTGTAGTGGCCTATGATATTGAAAAAGCAGTGATCCGGCAGATAGTGGAATTGACCAAGTATTTGAATGACTTCGCACTGAAGGGAGGAGAAAAGAATATGCTCAATAATGCAGAGCGGGCAAAGGTGATTATTCACGTTTTAACTGAGCTTCAGGAAATACGTGGGGAGTTGTTTGCAGCAGAACGATTAATGAGGCGGGCAAAAAACGCTCATAAGTTCAATAAAAGCCCCAATAAGCCCTTTGAAGATAGAAGGGCGGTGATTGCTTTGGAAATTATTAACGAGTATAAACAGTAGCATTATGAAAGTAGCACTCACTATCATTTTTCTTTTGATTTCTCTGAAGGGAATCGCGCAGGTGCCTCAGTATGATCGAGGGCAGCGAGACGCTTTATTGGAGCTACATCGGGATTTGACAAAGAAATTGGAAGAATTTACAGCTTCTACAGGGGCAACAGCCTTAATAGAAAAGACAAATTCAAAGGATTATCAGTCGTATGTTCAAAAGCTTCAGGCTATTCAAAAGTCCAGAAAACTGACTATTTCTGTAATTGAAGATATAGCTGAAGTAAAATATGCTTTTTCTATTGCCGATGATATTTATGAATATCAATCGAAAGCAATAAAAGTAGCATCAAAAAATAGTCAGTTAATTCAGTTTGTGACTGAAGTTAATTTTAAGATGGGGAAGCGAATAAACTCCTTATCCACCTATATCGCAGGGGTAATTGCTTTACAAGGAGATTTGAATTTGATGGATGCTGAGCAAAGAAATGAGGTAATGTCTCATATCATTGGAGAACTTCGGGTCCTCAGGGGGGTAAGCTATAGTTTATATCGCTCAGCGATCAGAGCAGACTTAGCCTTTAAGTTAAAGGCAGGTAGAGATAACCCTAAACCCATAGAGGATCATAGAAAGAGGATAGCACAAGAAGTAATTCAAGATTGGTACAACAATTAAAATTTGATCTTATGAGATTTATTATGACAATGATTTTTGCGATTTTATTCTTTAGCACTTCGGCTCAAACTATTACTCCGGTACGTGATGCGAAAAAGATACGGCAACAACAAAGATATTGGGAGGTTTATGATCGATGGGGTGATATTAATTGGTTCGAAAAACAGTGGTTTATTTTTAAAGGTTATCGTCCATATTTCAATGAGGGTGATAAAAGACTACATCCATATTTTTGGGCACAGGAAGCAGCAGTAAAGGAACAAAAAGATGCGGAAAGGACTAATTATATATGGGCAGATGAGCATTTGAAATTGATTGAGATTGATTTTGCAAACAGGGCTATCCATCCGGAATATGAGTTATATTTTAAACCTCGATATGAAGAGTTATTGGGAGAATACAAGGTTGCATTTTTAGATTTGGTTGAAAATGAAATGGAGGAATCAAACCTTTTAATTATAGCTAATGAGTGGGATAGGATTTGGGAGCAGCAAGAATTTGTTAAAGATGCCATGCTAGACCGGGCAGATTACTCCAGTGAGATGTTTACGATACAGGAGGAACTCCAGGAACATTTGGTAATAATGAGGAAGCTTTCTCGTAAATATGCACTAGTAAAAAAAGGCTATCATAAAAATCCGAATAAGCCGATTGTAGATAATCGAGCTGAAATTGCTAAACAATTGATTTATGAGCTAAAATATGGGCAATAGTATAGATGGCTGGTGAAAGGAAATTCTCCCTGCACCATTTACAACATTGCTTTCCGAGTAGTTTCGGACTTTGTTTTGTATAGAAAACTTATCCAAACAATATCGCCTTCATGACGTTAGTCTCTCTCAGACCAGAGATTTGCATACGGCTTCCTTCAGATTATACCTCACGGTAAACACCCTCTTCTTCTGCTAGGAGGTTAGCACTATTAACCCCCACTACGGACTTACACCGATTAGTTAATCGCTAAGCACGGCGCACTATAAAAAAGCCTGTCTCAAATCGAGACAGGCTTTTTTTCTTAGAAAGTTATTGTCTTGGACCAGGGTAGTTCATCTGGAGAAATAATTATTTCTTCATTAATTATTATATCTGAGGTTATTTCACTCCCGCAAAAATAACTAAGTCTAAGATTTTGTTCTGTTTGAACCTCGGTTGATTTTGGTATTCTAATTTTAAACTTCCATTCTTTAAGTTTAGAAGAGGAAAGAATTATTTCCTTAAAATCTTGAAAAGGAATTGTAAATGGTGCTGCTCTGTTAATATATGGTGTTGATATAGTGTTTTCAGTGGATACGTAATTATATGCCCCTGATATTACTTCTATTTCCATATTCTCATTAAACTCCTTGGAAGGGTCTCCGTCAACCATCAAAGAGAATGCAGTTATATATTCATCATTATTTCCTTCAGGTGTAGGATCCTGACCATTACCCCCACAAGAAAATAATAGGGCTGATATTGCGAAAAATAATGCTAATTTTTTCATAATTATAGAGTTAAATTTTTAGTCTACTTGTAACACTCGATTAGTTTTTCTGGATAATTCCACCAGCTTTCGGACGGTATCCGGAATATTTGAATCCTGAATACCTATCATGGAAAATTCAGGGTGTGATTTGTCGGAGGTGATCAGGGTGAAATTCATTATCCCCAATATCCTCGCGATTAGAGATTGCTTTTTGATATAGTCCTTCACGCGATACATCTCCAGGTAATCTGTTTCATAACTCAAAATTCCCCTGGAGTAAATGATCTGAGTACGTGTGATTTCATATTTCACTGTAGCAAGGTAAATGACCTGCCAGGCAATCATCAAAATCAATACTCCGGAGGCGATTAAGATCAGGTCTTCAATTAGATAAGCTGCGGCTAAAGAAATGAAAAGGAACACCAACAACGGAAATACCCTTACGATCATATAGCGCTTAGTAGGTCGAATAGTGAGATTTCTTTTTTGTTGGTTCATTTTCATGTAGGTTTAAATCATCATTGAATGAGTCGGATTTAGGCTTAATCACTTTGATGACATTTTTGAGACCGGAAGCTTTACGGAAACTATTGAAAGATAATAAATTAGCAGGATTAAAAATAATCTCCTTATCGTTATAATTTAAAATTAACTCCTCTTCTACCGTATTCATGTCGAGTGATTTGTTTGCAACCCAACATGCCAAACGAAGGTCGTTCAATTTGCCTTCTAAGCATTTCCCGAATAAACTTACAAATGCGGCATTTGGGTAATAATTTTTTAGGGATTGAAAATGCAACTCATGAAATTTTTCGGGGATCGAGACAAATACAGATTGCTTAAAATCAAACTTAAATTTATATTGATCAAAGAAACTCAACACTTCAATCACAGAATTTGATATATAGATTTTTTGTGCAAAAAATCTGCAATTAAAAGGGTCTGCAATCCATAAGCTCCTGAATACATCAGACCCCTCGGCAATTTCATGATAATTGATGTTGTTGAGAATTACTCCAGTGTATTCCTCTTTCTCGGGTGCCCGAATTGGAAAAGCAATGTTCCAATAGGTTACCCTTAAATCCTTAAGGATGAAAGGAAGAAATACATCCAGCGTATCTTCGGGAATTCCCTTAACTCTAGAGAGAAATCCAAGGTCCTGAATTGTAGCAGGTTCAAGGTTAAGGCTCCCAAAATTGAATTTGGGAGCTTCATTACTTTTTTGCGTCATATCAATAATATTTTAGCCTTATCTACTGAGATAAGCAGTCTGGGAGTGACTGGTTTCATTTTGAATAATGCCACGGGTCGATTGTACATTCAATCCTTTAGGTGCGATCAAATCCAGCTTAATAGATTGCCGCTCCCCCCGTTCATTCTGGATTTCAATACTTTCCCCCGTTTTTAGTTTGTTCTTTTCTTCATTCCGCAAGACATAGCCCTGAATCCGATCAGGTAAGTTAATTGAGCTGACATCAACATATTTGACCTCGTTGGTCTTTGTATCAGCCTGTAAAAGATAGTCCTTTAAGGTTCCGTTTTTATTGACCTGATGAGCTACAATTTCACCATCCTTTAACTTTGAGAATTGTTGGTCACTTAAGCTATAATTGTTTTCAATTCCCAACCTTACTGGATGCACCTTTATGGCCATTTCGCCATTTGTTTTTTCATATAGAGAAACCTTTGCTTGCCCTGAGTAGGTGGTGCCTTCTTTTTCGACTTTAAGCTTCATAATCGGAGAGGATTCCCCTTTTAAAAAAGCCTCACGCTCCATTTTACTCATGGCTTCTATATCGGCTTTGGAAATACCTATAGACTTCATTTGATCGTATGGAATCAGCTCCCTGGGCATCAAGCCTTTTTGTAAATCCTCATTAAAGTCTTTTGTATGAGGCTTATAAGCGGTTAAGGAGTTTCCTACACTTGCCGCTTTTCGAAAACTATTGAATAGGGAAGGATTATCTTTATTAATCCGAAAAGTTTGCTCGTTCAGTTTGATGTGAATTTCAGGATCTTCTTTTTTTTGCCGGACAGCTACTTCCTTTCCTTCCAGCCAAGCTGCTGTTTTGATGTTAAATGCTTCCCCGGCAATGTCATTATCGTAGGCCGTTGAAAATTTAGCTTGTTGGTAAGTATTCTTTAGCGCCTCGATCTGACTTTTTGAAGGAGTTCCGCAGGTTGCAGCGAATATAGCCTCCTTAAAGTCAATCTTGTTTTTATGAAGGTGATAGAAGCTAATGGCATCAATAGGAGCCTCACTTATAAAGACCTGTTTGGCTTCTTTACCAACCTTCTCCGGATCTGCAATCCAAAGCCCGTTTTTTCTGTCCGATCCATCCGCCTGGCGTTTGAAGTTTTTATTTCTGAACTCCAGTCCAATGATGGTCTCTTCAGCCGGGGCCCGAATCGGAAAAGCAACATTCCAGAATTTCCCCCTGCTCTCTTTCATTATTGAATCCTGAAACACTTTAAGCGTTTCGGGAGGTATCTTCCTTTCATTGCTCAGATAGCCCATCTCTTTCATTTGGATAGGACCAATGTTATAATCCTTCAAGCTAAATTCCTTATCCGGAGGCGCATTGATGGGGATTTGCTGTTCTATATTCCCGCCAGCTAAGGAGTTTAAGATATCTACAACCTGTCCAAAACCTTGCCGACTGCTATATGTGTTAAAAGCACCGACTCGATTTTTCACGAAATCAATAACACTGCCTTTGTCCAGATCATCCCCCCTGGTAAAATAGCGTTGCTTATAAGCATCGTTTGGGTTGTAGACTACAATATTCCCAAGTGTTGGATGAGTTAGCTCAGGAGTCTTTTTTCCCTTCTCAGGATTGAATTTGTACCCTAAGATGGTAGCGGCCTGGATGACGGAAACCTCATGTTTAATTTTTTCTAAGTCCATCATAGCTTATTGATATTTCTTTCAGTGAATAATTTGACCATTGCCAACTCGTTATCACTTTGATGCATATTCCAATAAGGCTCCAGCTTTCCGGGTGACATCCCTAAGAGAATGGCTTCAAATTGCGTAAGGACTTCCTTCATCGATAGAAATCGGTGTTTTTTGAGATAGACCATCTGATCAATGGTATTGGAGTATTGCTTCAGTGTTTTGGCAATTTTCTTTGCTTTTGAATACTCGGAAATAGTATTCTCTCCGATGTAAGAAACAGGCCGCAACCGCAAAGAAGCTGCGGCCTTTTCAATTTTAGCATTCATAAACTATCGACTAACAGCAAATGATTGATCCTGCTTTAAGCTGTTGTCCTTCGACAACACCACAGGATCTACTTTAATACCTTTAGGTGCGATCAAATCCAGTTTAATAGATTGTCGCTCTCCTTTTTCATTCTGGAACTCAACCTTCTGGCCTTGCTTGAGCATATTCTTTTCTGCGCTTTGCAAGACATAACCCTGAATTTTATCCGGAATTTTTACGCTCAGCACTTCTGTAAAGCGAACCTCATTGGTTTGCTTGTCCGCTTGCAGGAGGTAAGTACTACTTTTACCATCACGCACGGTGTCATGAAGTACTGTTTCTCCTTCTTTTAGGCGCTCAAACTGTTTGGGGCTAAGGTTGTATTCGTTCTTAATCTCTGCACGCACAGGGTGGACCTTCACGCCTATTTCCCCTCCTGGCTTTTCATATAAAGAAATCTTACCCTTGCCAATAAAATCAATATCATTTTTACTGATAGTTAGATTCATTATCGATGAAGGTTTACCTTGGAAAAGCGCTTCCCGTTCTTCTTTCTTCATGCCGTCAATAGTATCTCTATTGACGCCAATTTGAGCTAGTTGCTCGTAAGGAAATTTATTGTCTTTCATATATAGATAATTATTTATGCTATTGAATTAATAGCGGTTAAACAAATCGATTTTATTGCGGATATTGAGCTTTACATAAATGTTGCTAATATGTGCATCAGCGGTTTTTTTCGATATAAATAGTGTTTCTGCTATTTCTTTGTGGGATTTACCCGCCCGAAGTAATTCGAATACTTCACATTCCCTTTCGCTTAATATTTGATGTATGTTTTTATCTCTAATGTTTTCACCTCGTTTAATAGAGGCTATGAGTTCTATGACTGTGGGGTAATTAGTCTTCTCAAGTATTGAATTACGCTTACGATGAAGGTCACTAGACGATGTATTTAACATAATACATAGAGTCTTAACCTTATGACCTTTTGCATAAAGCATTAAATACTTCTTTTCCCAATCAGTAAATTGGGCGATGGGGAGATTTTGCATGAAACTCATAGTAGTAGGGATTTATAAATTGTACATCAAGTAATCAAAAGCATTTTGAGAGCGCTTCGCCTGCTCCTGATTGATTGAAAAAGAAGGGATTCTTTGAAAGCAAACCAGATCAGGAATCCGTGGGGTGATTTTCCCAAACCTTTTTAAAATCTTGTGGATCTCCTTTTCATTTTCCAGTTTGACGCTGGACTTTACTTTATTGGGAAGAAAGAACAACTTACTACGATAATCCCCTGGTATAAGGACAGTACACAATTGCGCAAAGACCAGTGTTGATTTAAAAGTGATCGGGTCAAATATGAAAGGACATATAACTGCATCCGCCTTCTTGATCAGACTTTGCATTATTTTATTATCCAGTCGACCGGGTAAATCAATAATCACCACCTTCCCCTCCTGTTTGAGCTGCTTAAGGTCCGGAGCACTTTTCCCGTCATACACCTGGATTAATGCATTGCTCCAACCTTTGCCCAGTGCATTATTATAATTGTCTACTACTGATTTCTGAACATCCAAATCAATAACACATGTGGATTTTCCTTTCTCAGCTAAAAAATTAGCCAATAGGATAGAAAGTGTGGTTTTTCCTACACCACCTTTTTGATTTGCCATTAGTATGATCATGATCGACTAAGTTTATGGGTTAATACTGTATTTGATTTTTATTTTTTCGCTTCCGGTCACGCTCAGGCGAAGCACTGAATGCTGATGCCAATTGCGCTAATAAATTCAGACTCAGCCCCTGTCCATTTTCCATCGCCTGATCTAACACCTCTGTCTGCTGCCTTTGCGAGTAGAGATTGTATACTTTTGCTTCAGAGGCTATTTCGAATTTTAGATCGTTTTTTTCATCGGCCAAGTCTTTGCGGTCCACCACAATCCCGAACTGGCGGTCGATGAAATAATGCTCTCCTTTATGTTGAATGACTTCAAATCCAAGTGATTTCTGAAGCTCCCCTAATGAGGTGGTTTGCATTCCACTTCGGATTAGGTTGATAAAATTCTTTTGTTCAACATCCATATCCCGAATAGAAATATGCTTCAATTGAACCTGGTATAATTCCGAGAGCATTACCGCCCCTTCGAAACTATAGGCATTGTAACTGGTGGCTTCGGCCAGTCTGGTATTGGCTTTCAACATTTCCAAATCCCAGGGTCGCATTTGTGCTAAAGCCTCATTGGTTCCGGAGATTAAGACAGTTCCATCATGTTTCGCCCAAAACCCTTTTTCATTCAGCGCCTTTTGAAAGGAAGTGAAGTGCTTATCCTCGGATTTATATTCAAACTGCTTAATGATCTCTTTGGCCAACTCTTTCTTTCGCTCCATACTTTCCATTTTGCGATAGGATTCTAAAGGCATGACTTCACCACCTTTATATATTGATTTACTGGCATGATCTATAATCGTGTAGCCATACGCTTTCTTTTTTCCTTCCCCAACATGAAAGGAAAGCTCAACACCAAATTTCTCCTGCAGAAACTTTTGAAAAGCCTCGTGCTCCATGGCCGGCTTATATTTATGAAAGATCGCCCGAAGCTGCTTGATACGTTTCTGATCCTTTTTATAAGCTTTCATCCGCTCTTCCAGCACTGCCTTATCTTCGGTCCCCTGCACCTTGCCGTACTTAATGAACTCCATCTTCTCCCCTTTCAGCCTCATGATATATCCGGATGCTTCCCCCAGGGCTTTATATTGCGCCATGGTAGAGAAAGAATATTTTGAGATATCCTGATGAACCGCTTTAAACTCCAGCTCAGGACTAATATTCTGAATCTTCTGCATCGCCTGCTGAGATTTCAAACGCTCGAAGCTATCATCAATCTTTTGACCATCCATATCCACGCGAGTACTGACGATATGAACGTGATTGTTTGCAGTATCATAATGACCAAATACCAAGTATGGAACATTACCATAGCCCATTTCTTTCATATAGTCCTCCGCCATTTCCGCTAATTGCTCATGGGACAATGCATCGCCCTTCACACTGAGAACGGCATGAAATTGCTTATTCTTTACGTTTTCATTTCGGAAAGAAACTGCCTGAAGGTATTTAACATAGTCTTCTCTGCGAGCATTATCACCCATCATTTCCAACTGCCCAAAATTCTTTACTTTAAGCAATTCCGCCTTTTCGCCGTCACGTTTCCGGTCGTTATATTGTACCGCATTAAATTTCCCTCCGGCACTACTGAGTATTTTCGCCTGGGCACTCATATCAGTGACGAAACTAAATTCCGATAGGCCAATGTGAGTTCACAAAGCGTAGAAGTGTAAGTCTCTATCACCTTTAATAGTAACTCAACCTGTTCTTCCTTTATCCGGCCATGCTGATAGCCCAATAAAATACCTCCTTTACATTCCTCTAAAGAAAAATGACAGTTACTCATTACCGTTCCTAGCAAATGAATGGACTGCATAACATCCTGCTTCGAATCTCTTTGATAAACTCTTTCTTCCTTCACAGCATCCATCACAAATTGTCGAAGCATGGCCGAAAGATTCTCCGGATTATGCTGGCTTTGCATCAGTTTGATTTGCTCGTGCTCTGCCTGAGAAACTCTGAATTTCAAGGCAACCATTGGCGGCTTTTTTGCTGCTTTTCTTTTCATCTTTATTTTCGGTTAAGTGTGGTCAAATACGCTGCTACTACTTTCCCTAATTCTCGACGCTCTTTTCCCTTCAGACTAATGACCGTATAAAATGGCCAATTCTTTATGTAGTCTTTCCGGGCAGAAATACGTTGAAGGTATTGGATGTATTCTTTCCGATGAACATCATCTTTCGCCATTTCCAAACTTTGCTCAGTCCTGAAAATTCCGGACTTCTCTCTTTCAAAAAGCCGGGTATTTAATTCTTGCTTGCTCATTTCTATTTTCAGTTAAGTTGCGCCAAATATTCCGACTCGTCGGCAGGGATAGCTTTTGAGGGACTCAAAAGCACATCCTGCAACAACAAAAATCCAATTTTTGGTATTGGCCCTCCGTGGCCTCATTAGAAGCATTGTCGCAAAGCGACGCCTAAAAAAGCGGGTGGGGGAGAGGACTCCAACCTTGAGGTCATGGGAGCTTGCCTCCCTGGTGACCTCAATTAACTCTGGCCGCAAAGCGGCTCCTAAACCTTAGTGATTTCGGAAGTCCGGGAGGATCTGCCCCAAGAAAGGAACAGTCCGGACTTCCCAAAAACCGTAGAGAAAATGGGTTACATTTCTCCCCCTTTAGTCCTTACTGCTTTTTTTATCTCCTCCAGTATATCGCGGAATTTATTGCCTGCATTCTCCCAACCCGCATCCGTCGGACTCATTCTCATAGCTGGAACCAATTGCGGAAATCTCAGGCTTAATATGAGAGAATTAAAAAGGGCTATAGAAAGAATTATTACAGTAATAGGGCTTTGGGGAATCAATAGCACAACCAAATAGATTACGCTTAAAAAAGCCAGCATAAAAATAATTTGGAGTAAATCTCGATCAATTTTAAAGCGGTCTTGTATAATGGAAAAAAACCAATTTAACGGCCCAGTAATGAGAAATATCACCAATCCCACCCAGACAAAAAAGCCAATAGGAAGATACAAATAAGGAGAAACCATGCTATCTGCATAGTCGGCCAAATGATCCGTTAGCCATAGAAAATCATTCTTGGCAAATGCTGGATACAGATTAATCATTACCCCGAAAGCTACCAACAAAGGAATCCACCAAAAGAGGCAGAAATACAGGATCGAATTACAGCTTTTTTTCAGTAATAGAACCTCAAACTTTTTATAGAAGACGCCTGCCATTTGAACACAAAGAAAAATAAAAACTGGAAGGGCAATCCCTGCCCAAACAAGGCAGATAATATTGAAAGCTTCAATAAACTGTTCCATGAAACTAATTTTTAAATGAATGAAAATAATTGGAATACTAGCACTAACCGGTATACTCCCTTTTTCCTCCCTTCAGTCCATGCGTTCTGATTTGTGTCTCCTGCCTCAAATTGGCAGAACTACTTTTTTAATCTCCTTAAAGCAGACAATAAGAATATCCGCTCCTCAACAGCGTTACTTTTCATTCTTTCAGGAAGTAGCGAACAGACCAATTTACCAGAATCATACTCCAGTAAACCCCAACTGTTGGGTAATTCATCTTTCTTCACTAATCCTTTTGGAACACAATAATACCGGAACTCTCCCATGCCCTTTATTGGCTCCTGTCGAAAGGGCTTTTTCCTATCCCTCAAAAAGTCAGCCCTACTCGTTTTTACCTCAACCACAACGGAAGTCCAATAATTGAAGCCAATCACGTCAGGAATCTCACCAGTATTATTAATGGTAACCAATTCAGTAAATACTTCGGTACAACTGATCTGATTTGAAGGCTTGCGCCTCTTTAACCAAGAGGCAGCAAGACCTACCAAACCTTTATGATTTATACATTGCGTAAAAAGCATAAGGGAAAATACCTAAATTCCATAAAACGTACAGGATACTCTATTTTTCTTTAGACACCACATTGTCCCAATGATGCTCGACCAAAACGTGAAGCCGATTCGTTATCCCTAATAAATATTTTGTTTCATCGGGCACAGCGCTTTCAATGTCATCCAGGTGATCTTTAAATAAAGTTAGGATTTGCTCCCTTATGACATAGAATTCTTTGTAATCATGAATCTCAGTCATGTTCTTGATGAATTCCTCTTTGGCGTCTTTTTTCTCTTCCTCCTTCCTGGCTTTCATGGTTTCCTCAGCTTCACCCCTTGAAATTTCAATTAATTCATTCAGACTGGTACGTCCATCTACTTTCCCTTTTTTTCCAAGTTTTTGGACTATAGCTTTCGATACTTTCTTTTTTCCGGAAAGTATATCAGCTTTCAAGTTTGGGTCCTCATTACCAATAATATCGACACCTTTAGCATAATCACTATCTCTATGAATCGTTCTTTCTCCTACAGAAAAATCATTAGCAATTTTTTCAGCTGTAGACGAATGTGTCAAATTGGCACATTCGTCTCTTCCAGAATAATTGGAATTTCCTTCTTGTCCCCCTCGTTTTCCTTTCTCACGATTGTATAGCTTACCACGCAAATAGGAAAGCTCATTCGAATTTAAATTTCTGCGTCCCAATTGATTGAGGATCATCCAATCTTTGACATCCTCAATAGAATCAAAAGACTGATATATTACCGGAACAGTTTCCCAGGATAAACCTAATTCCTGAATAATCTTAAATCGGTGATGTCCATCGACCAATAGGCCTTTTTCTTTCCACATCGTTAAAGGATCTCTTACCCCTTCTCGCTCAATGTTTTCCTTGAGCTGCTGAAATTGCTCTTCCGAAAGTGGCTGAATCCATTCCTTTAATTCTTCGGAAATTTGCGGCTCGCTTTTTAAAAAAGTACCGTCTAGATTGGTTAAATGGGTTTTTTTCTCCATTTTTAAATAAGTTATTATTAAATTTTGAGCCGTTTAGTTCCAAGCTAGCGGCTTTTTTTATTTATTCTCGACTGATTTTTCGTCTTTTGATCAGTGTTATTTTCGACAATTTAATGAATAATTTTTTATACACAACGTAAATATAACAAAAGTAATAAAAAACATGGCCCTAGTAAGAGTTAAATAGATGGATTGCATCTACTCATTTTCTAAAGGGAAAGAAAGGGTAAACTGACATTAACCTCCTTTTTATTTATTTGTCAAATTGAATTTGATGTAATATCAATTTAAATTTGATATATCCAAAATTATTTAGCGGTTTTTTATTAATCAAATTGATTTTGATACTTTCGGTAATGGAATTAAATACAATTATCAAGAAAGCTATTCAGAGTAAGCAATTGTCCAATGCACACTTGGCTGAATTATTAGGGGTATCAGCCACAACAATCAGTAATTGGAAAACAGGGCATAGCGAACCTTCAATAAGTAACCTTAGAAAGCTTGCTGATATCCTTGATTTAGATTTAAGTATTTCATTTAAAGAAAAAGAAATTGAAATTGACAAAAGCACGAAAGTAATTTCATTAAAATCTGCTGGTATTGAAGTTGACATCAAACTTCAAATATCTCCAGATGGAGAATTATTAATTGACTAATTTAAAGCTAGTTACTTTCTAGAAATAGTGATAGCGAAGAGCTTGAGATTATTCAAATGCGACTAAATGTATGTCAATGGTTATTTTTTGTATCCTTAAGCATACATTTAGTCGCAATCGCGAGGTATATTTATTTTTTTACCAGAAAAAGTACAATATTCTTGCTTTTCTCTTTCTTGATTGTATTTATTGTATCTATTATTGTAATATTGAGGGGGTTGTAACTTACTGAAATACAAATAAATAGGCCTCGCGATTGCGACCAAATGTATGCTTAAGTGCGACTATTTGTATGTAGAAACGGAGTATTATACGACCAAACGTATGTGGAAATGCGACTGTTTGTATGGTTCTGC
This sequence comes from Persicobacter diffluens, assembly GCF_036244895.1. NCBI lineage: Bacteria > Pseudomonadati > Bacteroidota > Cytophagia > Cytophagales > Persicobacteraceae > Persicobacter > Persicobacter diffluens. The sequence continues at coordinate 155,456 of NZ_BQKE01000006.1, read as the reverse complement.
GACTATTTGTATGCGACCTAAATTTTGAAAAGTCGCAACAATTATTTTACTTGTGATATGACCGAACAAAACCAAATCAAAGTAGCTCAATCTAATGACCTTACAAATGGTCGTGTTGATTTTATTCCTCTTCAAATAGACATCTTTTATGTGATGTTATCGAAGGTAGGTGAAAATGATCCTTGGACGGGTAAGTATAGAACTTCTGTTCAAGAATTAAAAAACCTTGGAGGGAAGTCTGTTAATCATACCCGAATTGAAACAGCTATTAGAGGAAATAGGTCTGAAAATTTGCCTGCATTAGCATCCACTTTCTGGGAGGTTCGAGGAGAAAACGGAAAGTGGAACCATAAGCCAATATTTAGTGAAATTGATTACGATTCTGGTCGAATCACCTTTCAGTTTAATGAGGCGGTTTCATCTTTCCTACATAATTTAAAAGGCAATTTTACCCTGTTTGAGTTGAGTTCTATTGTGGCTTTAAAAGGAAAACATACAAAAAAAATTTTTCAGTTGGTTTCTAGGTGGAGTGATAAAAAGCATTTTATTATTTCAATTAAAGAGTTACGTGAGCTATTGTATTTAGAAACTACATTGTTGAGGACGAATGATTTTAAACGAAAAGTTTTGGAACAGTCAAAAAAGGAAATTAATGAAAAGACAGATTTAACCATCGATTATAAAGAAATTAGAGTAGGGCGTAAGTTGGATTCTATTGAATTTATTATTTCTCAAGATTCGATATCAAAAGATGCTGGAAATAAAAAAGGTAAGATGGTATTTGATGGAGATTCATGGGAAAGGGTTAAAAAAAGACTTAATGTAGAGCAACAGGAATATTTAAAATCACAAGTTCATAAAGCTTTATATGATGCTAAACAGAACGGAGAGGTTAAAAATGATTGGTATGTGATGAGGTCTTTTGTGCAACAGTATTTAGAATATTTTTTTAACTTTGATATCGGCTTTAAAGAAAGAAACTGGAAGTTTAACTTAGCTTCATATCGACCAAAATAAGAGGTGTAATCTCCAACCAAATGGGTATCACCATTCCAACCGAAAAGGGTACCATTAACAGTAAAATAAATAGGCTAAAAGCCCATGGTTGTTTTCAATAAATTATGCCTGTTGTGTAAGATTCATTGTCTCTCTTAATCGATAAGACTCCCCATCCATATTGACCAAATGAGTTTTGTGAGTCAACCGGTCAATCAGGGCTGCTATTAAGAGGTATCAGGGAATATTTCTCACTGTGTCCTATGTTCCGCATTACCGCATATCTCACCAAAACTATCCTGAGCGATGTTCAAGTTGGTTTTTGTGATTATTACTGTTCGCTTTATTGAATTTCATTTTTAAGCGTTAGTTCTATTAAGGGTGATCAAATTTTTTCAAATACCATGAGTTTATTCAATAGTCATCCAATAATTCAATTTCTTTCTTGGGGAGAGTATTGAGGGGTTCTTTCACTTGGAGTTTTGAACTCATTTTGATTTTGTCCATCTGTTGTTGCTCTTTGGTTATTCCTGTTCACTTTTCGTCAATAATAACTAAGAAGTCGGTCTGATTTCGAAAAAAAACTGGGCCATGAATCCCCCCCAATAATCGGACAGCATGATTTGCATAAATCATTATTTGTAGAATATAACAACAACAAAGTTTAATTCTATTACAAGCACACCTTTTTAGAATAAAAAAAAGGTAATATTTTCAATTTAGAATAAAAATATTCTACATTTGCTTTAAGCACAAAGCATCAGCGATATGAATGAACTATCAGGATCTATTTTTAAGTTTTTAAAAAACAACGAAGCCCTTTCGATTTCCGGAATTGAACTGCAAGCCGGTATCCCAAAAGGGTCCCTACAAAAAGCAATTGGTGGTTATCAAAAACTCAGTGATGGAAATTTGCAAAAATTAATCACCGTTTTGAAGCGTTACGGTTATCAAGACGAGGGAGGAGCAAAAATTATGGCCATTGCGAATAACAAAGGAGGGGTCGCTAAAACAGCTTCAACAGTAAATATCAGCAGTGCACTGCGGAACTTAGGTTATAAAGTGCTTTTGGTAGATATGGATCCCCAGGGATCAGCGAGTCGACATTTTGGACTGTATGAACTTGAGGGACAAATCGCTGATGCAATGCGCGATGGGCATGACTATAAAATCGGTGAACTGCTTTACAAGATAGATGACTTACTGTATTTGGCACCGTCAAACTTAAATTTGGAAAGTATTTTGCCAGAACTTCAAAGTGATGATGTTGAAGGGAATCAGCGCCTTTCTAAAGTTTTTAACCACTTGAGGCCTCATTTTGATTTTATTTTGATCGACTGTCCTCCGTCATTGAATATTCTGACGGTGAATTGTCTGATGGCGAGTCATTCTGTTTTGATTCCAGTACAACCTGAACCTCATTCTATCGACGGGCTTTCCAATATCGTTAGATTGATAAAGAAAGTATCTTCGGTAAACCCACACCTGAAGGTGGAAGGATTTTTCTTCACCTTGGTTAAAAACACCAAACTGCATGAAGGACTTATGAGTACATTGGAGGAAGAGTATCCTATGATCAAGATCTTCGAACAAAAAATCAGACAGAATGTGGCTGTTGCCGAAGCTTGTTATGAAGGAATGGATGTGATTACTTATGACAAAAATTCCAATGGAGCCCAGGATTATGTTGCACTTACGAATGAATTGATCAATGGCTAAGAAAAGTTTTACCGCCAAAAGACAGACCTCCAAAGCTGAAAAAGTAGAATTCAATCTAGGAAATGATTTGATCAATCAATCAGTGATTCAGCTGGTGGAGAAGATCACTATCCTAGATGAATTGAAAAAATATATTCGACCACTGCGTCCTGAAGAATATCAAATCCTGAAGCAGGATATTGAAAAAAATCAGGGGTGTCGGGACCGATTAACCGTTTGGGTGAATGAACATCAAGAGTACGTTTTGATTGACGGACATCACCGTTTTCAGATTTGTACCGAGGGACGAGATCCTAAAGATTACCTTTATTTTGATGTGCAGGAAATGCATTTCGATAATATTGAGGAGGTCAAAGACTGGATGGATGAACTTCAGATGGGGCGTCGTAACCTGAGCAAGCAGGAAGTTTATTTCATCCGTGGACGGAAATACAATCGCTTGAAGAGTGGCCGTGGTGGTGATGCTTCTCAGCAAAAAAATACGGCAGAATATTTGGCTGAAAAATTCAATGTTAATGCCAGGACCATCAAGCGGAATGGAAATTTTGCTGAGGGGATCGAAAAATTGAATGCTGAACTGAAAGACTTGATTTTGTTTGGTGAAGCACCAATAAAAACCCCGGAAATTGAATTCATTGGCCAGTATGATGGAGCTCAACTTGATAAAATAATCCAATGGGCAATAGGGGGACAAACGGTAGCAGATATAAAAATGAGGCTAAGTACTCAGCCAAGACCGAAAAAAGTAAATTCCTCTCCTATTGATCATTGGAAGAAATACATGCAGAAATCCACCAAAGAGGTAGATCAGCTGATCAAAAAGGCTGATCAGAATACGATGAGATCTTTGCGGGAGTTTTATCTTGAGCAAATCGAAAAGATCAATCAACATCTTTAAAATATCGACAGAGCAAAGTGACATTTATGTCACTTTGCTTTTTTTTGTTCGCCATGCATGGTGGTTACACTTTTTCGGATTGACATTCCAAAATTTAGTAATAAACCCACCATTAGACTGTGTTTTTATAACGAGAATTACTAAAATATCAAAAACATCTTCAGGTTTTACAGAAGGATTTTATTAATTACTCAATGTTGCGTTTTTCGAGTTGTTGTTTTTATTATTAATTCCGATTTTATAAAATAACAAAACGATAAATTTATGGGACTTAAACCAGGGCCAAAACGGATAGCTAAGTCTACGGGAAAACCGGACAAAAGACAAAGGGACAATAAAGAAACACCAGGGAATACACCTTCTTTAAAACCACCAAAGAGACAACAAAAAAGCTAGATTAAAAATTCAACCTATGAAAAATACCATCAAACTCACTCATCTGCATGACAGTCTTGATGGTAATTTTTTATCATCGCTTAATGAAATAACATCTTAAATTTCATTTATTATCATATGCTAGCAATCTCGGAAATTGGCACTTTACTAAAATTGGGGTATTAAGACATTTCTTTTTATCTGAGATTTTGTACCAAACCATTTAATTGACAACAGTAACATGCAATAATTTTCGATATATCACGTCCAAACCATAGTAGGTCAACTCGAAAACATTATATTTGAAGCCTCAAAAATGATATAGTTTCACGAAATAAAGGCATGAAAATAAAAGACATCAATAGAGATATAAATGAATTAAGAAACCTGATCCTTTATTCGAAAAATCACGACCTGATTGATCCAAACGCTTTTAAAAAGCTGGAGCGACCATTTTTAGAAGAAGATAGTGCATATGTACTTTGGCTAAAAGAGAACAAACCTTCCTTAGAGGAAAGATTTTTGTTACTATTAGGCCTGGCGCCTCATCTTCATGCCGGATTTTATAGTGAAATAAGCACTGATCTTTACTTCCTCCCTGGTCTTCCTCCCTTCCAACATTATAAATTGCCTACGGCTTTAAGTTTTGTAGAATTAATGAAAGCTTATAGTCTTCTACCGGAGGTGGAAATTATACAAATCATTCAAAGGAGCTTTCTTGTCTCAAAAGGAATAATCAAAATAGGGGCTTCCGCCAGGGGAATGCACTGGTTATTAGCCCCTATGCATATGCCGGAGCAATGGGTGCAGCATTTTTTATATGACCTCAATACTTTTTCAGCTACAATATAACATGTATGAGTTATTCACTTGAAGAAAAAAAGGAGACCAGTTACGAGGAACAATCCAATGATTTTTCATTCGCCACAGCTGTTCCGCAACTAGAAGCAGTTCCGGATAAAATCGCTGTAGCGCAAGAGCAATATTTGCCGGATATTCAACGCGTATACCTGGCTCCCCAGCCTGCTCAAATTCAACTTGTTTCTGAAATTGCAGATGACAATGTAAAAAAAGGCTTTGTCTTTTTAACGACTGCGATGGCTGGAGAAGAGACCAAGGTTAATATCCAAAAACGTGGTTTTGGAAGTCGTGATAGTTCAGGATATGCCGATCTGCTTTTAACTGTACTCCAAAACCAGTTATTGGATGCCCAGCCAATGATTGGTATCTATGGAAATTTGTATTTTCAAAAGCCCAACCTATTTACCGGGGAAGTAGCGCTTTTTGATGGTGTTTTTATACCAGATGATTATGTGGCTATTGAGGATGTAGTGAAATTGGCGCAGCAGGAAAGAGGAGCTGAGGAAGTTTATAAAAAGCAAAAAGAAGCTGAACTGGTGCTCAATGCCTACATGCGAGATGTGCCGAGGGATTTGGATTATAGTGAAATGGCTAAGGTTTTGTTTGAATCTGCCAATATAGAAAATCCGAAAAGCTATGCTTTCCAAAAAAGAATTCAACAGTTAGCAGAAGAAAAAGAGCAAGAAGGCTGGGGGGATTTTAGAACTTTTGTGGAAGTACTAAAAGTGCAGCCGCTTCAACACCTGGACACTATCGTTTACTTCTTTAAAGGTAATGACAGTGATCGGGTAAATGATCAGCTGAACCAGGTGTTTGATCATCCTCCAAGCATGGAAAAGCTTAAAAGGGTGTTTTTTGAGCAATATCAACAAGAGTTATCCGCTTTCCTGATCAAGCATATGCCCGGAGAAAGAGACTTATTGGGTTATAAAACTTCTAATAATCAATCCGACCTTCCGGACTTTGATTATGAAGGCATTGTTAGAACCATCAACGCAGAGATTAATAGTTACTATCAATTTAGGGATTATTCCTACAACCCTATGACTGCCGGATTGGGAGGAGGTGGTAATGCCTTTAGCGGATTGATTAGAATAAAAAGTTTAAAGAAAAATATTACCAGCCAGCTGGAAAAACTGGAGCGTAACCCATTAGCTGCGGAGCACTTTCTGAACCTGTATCATACCATCAATAATTCCTTCTTTGAAACGGATATTGAAAAACTATTCGATTATCAGGATATCGCCCCATTGCTGCCCAGTCATTTTCTTCAAAAATGGGTCGCTCATGAATATATCGGAACACCTTCTCAGCGTCTGGATCAAATCTATGAGAAGCAGAAACGCCCTCCATTACTGGCCGGTACTAACGCTCCAAATCCTCATGCTTTAGGGGAAATATTGGGTTTTAGAGCCAATGAGGCGGATCAGGTACAATTCAGTTACGTCGCCACCCGGGAGACACGCTTTCCGGAATCGCCAATCGCTGCCGTACCACTACGGATATGCTACTCAAAGCCAATTTGTGGACCATGGTGAACCCTGCCAACGGCACCTTTGAAGATTCCTTTGGCAGACAAATGCAATTGCAACCGGGAGATCACATTCACCTTCCGGAAAGTTATGTTCCTTTAATTGGGGAATTGTACCAATTGTATAATCCACGAGAGGACGCTTATGAATTAGTAAAGGCAGAAAAGGGAACTTATCAGGTAGCCCCTTTCCAGGCAGAAACTTTTTTGGATATTGTAGGCTATATCCGGGAGGTGACCATGGACCAAATTCGTGATGATAATACCAGAACTTATCAAATGAAATTGGCCGTTTCCATGAAGCTTACCGGTAATGTTTACGCCATGTTTTATATCGGCATATCCATGGGCGGAGTATTAAGTATGCAGTCCGGAGACGACCGGGCCTTTGGGGTAACCATGAAGACACAGCTAGGCTTCCATGCCGGTGTGGGAAATCAAAGCGTGGCCAGCGCAGGGGTAAATGTGGCTGGTGGGAAAAGTATGAATCCCAAACATTTTAATAGTTTGAATGGAGGATATCATTCACCCAATCACTTTCTGGCTTATTTCGCAAAATCCATCGTTCACCTGTTAGTGGATGCTAATTCCGCTGAATTCCTAGATGTGCTAAAATTGGGAGAAAACTTTTGGGCAGGGAAACAGAGTGATGAATTTTGGAAGGAATTACAAAAAGGGTATACCCATAAACAATTAACCGACTATTCCCTTTCCGGGGAGGCGGGGTGAATAATGTAGCCTCCATTGAAGCCGGAATGGCCGGAGGAGCTGTTCAGAAAACAAAATACCAGGGCATAGAAACACCGGAGTCTCAGGCCGACAAACGTAAGGGATGGAAAAACCTTTTGGCCAACGAACAAGAAGCTACAGAGGCCAACGAAACGGAACGGGAAAGAGAATATTTCGTGACGGTAGATTTGTTTGATGGACTCGTTACGCTGGATTTAACCGCTCAGGAAATCATTTTCAATGGTAACCGGGATAATGAAGGGGAATATATTAATATTTCCATGACCATGGCGATTCCTTCCAACAATGACTTTGTCCGAAGCCTGGCGGAAAGAGGGCAAAAAATTGACTGGATTTTTTCCGGTACCGGAACAATAGAGGATAAACTCAACAGTATCCCCGATAAAATCAGGGATGCCTTTAAAGATAAAGTCCCAGCAAAAACCGCGGTGAATATGTCAGCCTCCGTTTATGTAAGGCTGGAGTGGCAGCATATTGTACAGCCCGTCAATGATATTAAAGAATGGTTCCTGCAGTACTTCAGAGTTTCCAAAGGGCAAGAAATCAAAATCGGGAATGATTATGGAAATGCCTCTCTCATGAAAGAAGAGGAAGTTTTTGAAGTATTAGGAACGAATACGATCTCTTATATTTCCACCGTCTACAATGGTATCCATAAAGAAGTAATGGCGGAAATGACTAAGGAAGAACAGGACATCATTAAAGGTTATATCTCAGATGCTGAAAAAGCAGCTTTGGAGGACGAAAAAGACCGACAAAGAAATGCTCAAATTAATAATCCCGAAGAGAAGACCACGCCAACCAAACGACCAACCACCAGTGATATTCTGAGAAATCATGGCAATGATCCGGCAGTGATTAAATATTCCGGTCTATTAAGAGAAAGAGCCGCCAGTCAATGGGAAAACTTTAAAATCAAAGGAAATACAGACCTGAACTTCCTGCAAGTAGCCTTTAATCCTTCTCCCCAAACCGCTTTAGGTCCTTTGGAAAAAGAACTCTACCAAACCCATTATCAGGAGATGATCCTGAATTTTGGTAAGGAAATCAGAGATGCGGTGGTGGCTTATGCGGAGAAAGTAGGGGACTATACCAAAGCTAAATGGAGTGAGTGTAAGTTAAGGGAGTTGAATGAGGAACAGGCACGCCTTTATTTGGGGGATATCAGAAGAATTGTGGAAGTATTGCATGCGAAGAAGATTCCTAATAAAAAATTAGAATGGGAAGATGTCGAGGGCAGTATTTCCAAATTTATGTATGGAGTGATGGCTGAAAAACCGAAAGAGATGACATCAAACTTTGAGCAGGATATCTTAACACCGTTATTTTTTGAAAATAAAGTATATGAGAATCAAGTATATGTCGAGAAGGAGTCTAATTAGTGCACTACTGATAATGCTATCGTTTTCCTGCAATACAAATAAAGGTATTGACGATTTATCAGAGAAAGAAGCGATCTCTATTCTAAAAGAAAGGCATGATTTATACTTCATTTGTAAAAAGAATGAAGAGGGTTATGTCTATGATTTGCGAATTAGAGATGATAAACGTTTAAAGAGATTTCCAAAAGAAATATTAGCATTCAAGCAGCTCGTAGATCTTGATTTAAGTGGTAATGCGATTGAAGAAATTCCTGAGTGGGTATCAGAGATAGACAGTTTAAAGTACCTCATCTTACGAGATAATCCTATCAAAGAGATTCCTCATTATATCTCTACGTTCAAGGAGTTACGTGTATTGGCAATAGATCGATCAGAAGTTACTTCGATTCCAAAGAATATCGTTGACCTTCCTCATCTAGTAACATTATACCTAGGAGGTTGCCCTCCAATGAAAGAGTTTCCATCGGTATTGTATCAATGTCTTCAGTTAGAGAACTTAGCACTACCACCTCTGAAGCGCCTTCCTGATGATATTGGTCGGTTCAAAAATCTTGAATTTTTAAATACTACTTTAGAAAGTTTTGAAAACCTTGACAAGCTACAATCGCTCACGCGTCTGTATTTAAAAAATAGTACAGCATCGCACTTTCCTAAAGATTTCAAAGGATTGCCAGAACTAAATTTTTTAAGAATCAATAACTGCAAAAATTTAGAAGAGCTACCTGCTAACCTATATGTAAAATATAAGGATCATGGTGCTGATATAGATGCCATTAACTGCGTAAAGTTAAAAGGCCTTCCGGACGAATTTGCCAAGCATCGTTCATTTGCTACTATCTATTTGGACAGCTGTCTTAATTTTAAGCATTTTCCAAAAGGAATGAACGTAGGAACGATCTCCGCAAAAAACGTCCATTGGGAAATAGCCCCAGAAGGTATCTTCTATAGTACTTGTGATGATTTATGGATTACAAATCACCGAATCAAATCCATTAAAGGAATTGGTAATATGGAAAACCTTGAATTTTGCGTCTTGTCTGATGGCCTCATTGAGGAAATCCCAAGAGATATTGTCAATTGTAAAAAGTTGAAGCACCTCAATCTTCGGGGCAACAAAATCAAAGCGTTCCCGGCATTTATGTCCAAATTTATTCGAGAGAATCCCAATTTAAAAGGGGTGAATTTGGGTGGTAATCCGATTGATGATTAAATCACGGAAAAGATTATTCAAATAATTCCATTTTGATAGCAAAAGCCCTCAACCATTTTTGGAGAGGGCTTTTCTTTTTTTGGGTCAAAAATTATCGAAATAATACAATTCTTAGCGAGGATATAGTTACCTATATGTTAACCAGTTACTCTGTTATTCCTTGAAAAGAACCTGACTAATATGAAAAAATCCCCATCATTTCTGTAATCTCAAACCATGTGGGTACCGCTAAAAGTAAAATAAATAGACTATGTTTTCAATAAATTAATCCTGTTGTGTAAGACTAATTGCATACCTTAATCGATAAGACTCCCCATCCATATTAATCAAATGAGCTTTGTGAGCTAACCGATCAATTAGGGGTAGGGGCAAGGGCAAGAGCAGGGAATATTTCATTCCATCTCTCAATATCCATATTGGCGGTGATTATTGTTGGTTTCCTTCCAGCCCAGAGGGATAAATGATTGAACAACAGCTCAGCTCCGGCCTTATCAAAGGAGATATCACCTACTTCATCGCAAATTACCAAATCGCATTTCTCAAACTTGACCTCGAACCACATTAACGCCTTCTAAGAGAGTGATTCTCAAAAGGGGGTTATTAATGAAATGGTTAAAAGGATACCGAAAAATTGCGACAACCTAGTTAAAAGAACAGAGTAAACATCCCGCCATCTCCATCTTTCCTTTTTGCATTTCAATGATGACCTTCCGTTAAATCATCAATATTTTAAAAAATGAGCTTTCAGGAACGAAAAATGTTTGCGTTGGTAGATAAGAAAGAATCGAGTAATCTGAAAACGGCCGATTTCTGCAAGGCGGAAGGGATTAGTCTGGCTTGCTTTTACAAATGGAAACGAAAGAAGCAGGAGTATGAGGAAAATGAGGACCCTTTCATTGAATTAGAAATTGAAGAGGCAGAAGAACAGGAGGTCCCAGGGGAAATAGAGCTTCACTTCCCCAATGGCACTAAAATGTTTTTCCCCGCAAACATTCCTTTGTCGTACCTTGAGCGCTTAGTAAAAGTATGTTAGCAATTGGCCCCAATGATAGGCTCTATCTTTTTCACGAGCCAACGGATATGCGCAAAGGTTTTGACGGTCTGAGCGGACTTGTGAGGAATCATCTGAAAGAAAACCCTCTAGATGGTAACATTTATATTTTCATCAATAAGTCAAGGGACAGAATCAAGTTACTACGCTTTGAGGGAGATGGTTTTGCTATTTATTATAAACGGCTGGAATCCGGAAGAATCGAGTTGCCTCCAAGGGTAAATGAAGAAAAGAAGGTGAAGATAGACCACGCCACCATCATGATGATGCTTCAGGGAATTGGGTTGATGCAATGTAAAAAATACAAAAGATTTTCCTTCTCCAGTGTTCATAAACGCAGTTTTTAGGCTAAAATTGTATATATTATTATATGCAGGAAGCCTCTTACATATGCGTTCCTAAGTTGCATTGGGATAAAATGACGTCCGATTTGGACTTCTATAAAAAGTGGTATGCCAATCGAAAAACAGAACGCTATGCGCCGGGGACCGAGGTAGATAACCAGCAACTTGCGATTGATTTCGCAGGAGAATCTGTGATTGATGAAAACATAACTTCATCAGAAGGAAATTCCAATAGAAAAGAGGTCATTGTTGAGTTAGAAAACATACCTGAAGGCGCTAAATTTATTCGGTACGAAACTACAGAAGTACTGGAAGTGACACCTCCCTCTGTGAGCGTATTGGTCATTAAGCGACCGGTTTTTATGGTTCCTGAAGATGATGATCGCTTTCGGTATGTTACTGCCGACTATCCGGATTTCCTGCCGATTCCCAAGAGTAATACCTCAGCCTCCCTTTTGGCGTATCTGATTGTGAGCAAATTTGTTGATCATTTACCGATCTATCGAATGGTGCAAATGTTCAGGCGGGATGGTATTATCTTCAATAGTTCCACCATTAATAACTGGTTCAAAAAGGTACATGAATTATTACAATGCCTGTATGAGAAGTTAGTCGATCAGGTTCAGCAAGCAAGCTATATTCAGGCCGACGAAACGACCATAAAATTAGCTCGCAAAGGCGGCACCGTTGACAATTATATGTGGTATTACCATGCCCCTTTGGAAAAAGTAGCCTGTCTGCAATATCAAAAAGAACGTGCTGCTGAATATGCGGATGACTTTTTCCTCGATTATGAAGGGGATTTTGCTCAGGCTGACGGTTATGCCGGATATAATCATTTAAAAGATCGCGGGATCACCCTTTTAGCATGAATGGCCCATGCCAGACGCAAGTTTTTTGATGCCCTTGGCAATGACAAGGAAATGGCGGAATATGCTTTGAGTAAATTTCAATTGCTGTATGAAATTGAAGAAGAGGTTAGGTCTAAAAACCTTAATTTTTCCCAAATTAAGGGTGTTCGGCAAGTCAGAGCCATCCCAATTTTGGAAGAGATGAAAAGTTGGGCCGAAAAAAATGTCGTGGATACATTACCCAAATCCAAGATCGGAAAAGCTTTCCGGTATTTTCTGAAAATGTATGATCGCCTCCTGATTTACACGGAGGGTGGCAGCTTCCTTATTGATAATAATCTTATCGAGAACTTAATCCGCCCGCTTGCCATTGGGCGTAAGAATTATATGTTTGTTGGTTCCGAAAGCGGTGGCTACTGGGCGGCAACATTCTATTCCTTTTTTCCTACCTGTAAGCTGAATGAGGTGAACCCCTACCAGTGGCTGAAGCATACCCTTGAAAATATCCGATCCACTCCAGAGAAAAAAATTTCTTCCCTTTTACCACAAAATTTTTCCGAATAATTATTAGGCGATGGAGCTTGGCTGGGATCTAGAGGGGTTGACGGGGATAGCGAAGTGTTTACATTGAAGGGGTGGACGGACAACCTTATTCGGCCACCTCCATACAATCTATTTTCAGAAAGGCTAAAAAAAGTGCTAAAATAAACCCTCTAGCCACTCCGCATACCCTCAGGCACAGTTTTGCCACTCACCTGCTGGAACATGGCACTGATCTTCGTTTTATACAAGAGCTATTAGGCCATAACTCCTCCAAGACCACTGAAATATACACCCATGTGACCAATAAAAATGTTAAAAATGTTAAAAGTCCCTTAGATCAACGGTGAATATGATTATATTACCAAACAATTAACTTATACAAATATGGTTGTGCGAATAAGGGAGATATACGCAATAGGAATTGAGTTTACACAATCGTTAGAGGCTATTAAAGCGGATAGCTAACAAACTTAAGATTAAGATGGCAAAAAAGATTTTCAATTCAATAGACAGCGGAACTTTGGAAGGGTTAGCAAAGATTTTGGCAGATACAGGACAAGGCTTAACAGGTACTGAATTATCGAAATTTATACCCGAGGCAGGACTTACAGATATTGACCCCACAAATACAAAATGGAAAAGGCTTTACAATAGTTTTGCTGAATATCAGACGCTAAATCAGAAATCAAATTGTATATTAAAATTCATAAATATTTCATTGAAACCTTCGCGCTTCGTAGGGCAAAATGATAAATTTGAAACAATACGAGCTGAATTAAACAAGAGGCTCTCATTTATCGGATTACAATTAAACGAGAGTGGAGTGTTTAATCCTGTAACAGCTACCAAAACTATATCAGAAGCTGAACAGCGTGTGAATAGATTTAAATCTAAGCTTGGCAATAGAAACATTCACCCCAAAATATATGAATATTGTAACTCTGAATTGATAACAGAAAACTATTTTCATTCTGTCTTTGAGGCGGTCAAGAGTATTGCTGAAGAAATTAGAAAAAGGACAAACCTAACTCTTGATGGAGGGGCACTTATTGATAAAGCTTTATCAGTGTCAAATCCATTAATTAAAATCAATTCTCTACAAACAGAGACTGAACAGAGTGAGCAAAAGGGATTTTCAAATCTCATAAAAGGGGTTTTTGGAATGTTTAGAAATTCAACAGCACATGCTCCTAAAGTTAAATGGAAAATAACCGAAGATGAAGCATTAGATATTATGACAACAATATCAATGATACATAAGAAGTTGAACCAAAACAGCCTCTAATCGAGTAGACGGGTGTGAGCCATAAGCTTACACTGCGCCTCTCACACCACCGTACGTACGGGTCTCGTATACGGCGGTTCGTAGGGCATAGAATAATTGCTCTTTGCACCAATTATTCCTTTCGGCTACTTTTAAGATAGGGCTAGCTGAGCCTCCCTATCGAATTTTCACTTCACCATACGTTCGGTCCTTCACCGACCCGTGAGAACTCCGACTTTATCCATAAAGGTGTCGGCTCAGGTCCCATCGGCTACTATGACCTCTGCTGACTTCTCCACAAATCAACACCTGATTATGAAGATCTCCAGGTAAGAGCATATTCTTTCCCTCGATTCCTGCCACATCTACTTACATTGCACTCACTCTCGTGTTTTGGACTTCACAAAGATGTGCTTGCTCATCCGGCGCCGTTAGCCTCATATGTGGTTCCTGTTCGTCAGTACCGAGTTTTGCAGTCTCGGCGCTATGCGCGGTGCCTTATAAGCTCCCGCTTATGGCAATTTCAGTGCATACCTCACGGTAAGTCACCTTGCGACTTGCTAATGCTTCGAGACGTTACTCCCGCGCATAAGGGACTTGCACCCTCTAGAATAATATTCTATATTCGAATAGAATAATGATGCCCATGCTGGGCACACACAATGTATAAAAATAATAGCCGAGATAGTAGTAACTTCAAGAGTTGTAGCCAGCTTCAACTGTCTTGTATCTTGACAGTTAAGTGCCACGCAGTCGGCTACTATTCTTATACTAAACGTTATGCTCAAGCAAAAAACAAGCTAAACAATGGATGCTTTTCTATGCTTTTTAGAAAAATACAAAGAATTAACTTCAATTGTTTTGACAATAGGAGTTTTCATACTTGGTTACGTACTTCAAAGAAAAGCCAGACGTATTCAAAGTACTATGACTTGGAAAGAATATCGAACCCCAATTTTAGAGTTCGCAAATGAAACAATTGATGTTATGTCTGAACTCGAAGGTCTATGCGAAATGAATCCTGAAATTTTAGGGCAAGTATTTTATGACAAACGCAATGAAGTAATAAACAAATTATCTTCTTTAAGAGATAAAGGAAAATTAATAATACCTAATCAAACACCAAATCTTTATGGAAATTGGAAAAGAGAGGCGTATAAAGGAATAAGACATGTAAGCCTTGATTGCTTAATATCCACATACTACTTGGCTGTGGCACTGGATTTTAATAGACAACGCTATAACAAACAGTCCTTCAACCTTAATAGGGTTTCAGAATTAGATTTTACAAATAAGTCGATTACTGGGAAAAGGCACCCAAACCTTATTCAGGGAATTAAAATATTGAAAGCATTAAATAGTTTGCCAGAACAAATTAGCTATGATGGTTTTAAGAATAGAGGATGGTCAGTAAAAAAAGGTGTAGTTGAGTCTAAAAGACAATTTACCTCAATTATTCAGCAAATGGTGAACACGCGAGCGTGGATTGACGAAACAAAAAAATATGAACCAAAATCAATAATGCCTGAGCATAATCGAGTAGACGGGTGTGAGCCATAAGCTCACACCACCGTACATACGGGGGCTTCGCCCTTCGCTTGTTTCAAGCTCGGGAGCATATACCGCGGTTTGTTACTTTTCATTACATCTTCTGTATAGATTAAGCATAGATTCATATCCACGGATTTGCAATCGCTTCACGGTAATGGTCGTTCCAAGTATAGGACTACAGCCCACCACCCCCCCATTATGCAACTAACCTCCCTTGTTCATTAGAGACGATTAACATTCAGCCCTTCCCCCTTTCGGGTACTATGGCTTCTGCTGACTTCTCCATCAGTCATCTAGTGACAATAGAGATCTCCTCAGGTAAGAGCATATTCTTTATTCATTTGTATTAGTTTTTATAGGTATTCATGATTGCTTCGCAATTCCCTCGATTCCTGCCACATCTACTTACATTGCACTCACTCTCGTGTTTTGGACTTAACAAAGATGTGCTTGCTTATCCGGCGCCGTAAGCCTCATTTGTGGTTCCAGCACAACGTGCGGTCCTTTCAAACTAACGTTCTCAGGAATGTCAGTACCGAGTTTTGCGGTCTCGGCGCTATGCGCGGTGCCTTATAAGCTCCCGCTTATGGCAATTTCAGTGCATACCTCACGGTAAACCATCTTGCGACTTGCTAATGCTTCGAGACGTTTCTCCCGAGAATAAGGGACTTGCACCCTCTAGAATAATATTCAATATTAGAATAGAATAATGATGCCCATGCTGGGCACACACAATGGCCAAGAAAAAATAGGGCGGATACGACTTTCAGCAAGGTTCGTTAACAAATTTTAAAAAATGGAATGGATATTCCGGTGATATTGACACCCCCTACCGGCCATATTGACACCCCCTGCTTTAGCGCAGGTTCATGGCAGAATTTGGTTTACAAGTTAACTTAATTTTCTCCTACTTTCCCCTTTTAATTCGATTCTGTGAGAAGTGTGTACCAAATGGTCCAAAATTGCATCGGCAATGGTCTGTTCTGCGATGATTTCGTACCAACAACTTACGGGTAATTGACTCACAAGGATGGTGGATTTACGAGCATGACGGTCTGCAATAATTTCCATTAGATCCTGTTGCTGTTGATGGTCAAGAACCTGAAGGCCAAAGTCATCTATGATCAAAAGATCTGCTTTCGCCAGCTTGGTAAACTGCCTGGCGATTGTGCCTTCGAGGCGGCATGTTTTGAGTTTGAACATGAGTTTTTTGAAGTTGAAATAGTAGGTGACTTTTCCCTGGGTACAGGCCTGATGACCAAATGCTGAGGCCAAGAAGCTCTTTCCACATCCGGTGGCACCGGTGATCAGGATAGATTGTCCTTTTTCAAGATAAGCCCCTGTGCTCAACGCCAGAATTTGTTCCTTGTTCAAGCCTCGTTCGGCACTGAATTTCAGCTCGGGGACACTTGCTTTATAGCGAAATTGAGCGGCTTTTAATAGGCGTAGTTCCCGGTTATTCTGACGGTGGTCTGCCTCAGCCTGAAGCAATAAGTTCAATCCATCATTCAGTGAGAGTTGATGAAGCTGTTTTGTTTCGACGAGTGATTCCCATTGTTTGGCCATTCCTTTGAATGCAAGCAATGAGAGCTGTTTTTCAATAGTAGAATACATAAGTTTATTTTTGTGAGAAATAACCTTGCCCCTGGTATTGTCATTCACCGGTAGCGATGCTTTATGCAAAGGAGTCGTGGGGATCCAGGTTTTATTGTTCAAAACATTTCGGACAAATTGATAGGTATATTATTCTGCCTCGATGGCTACTTTTACGGCTGCGGTAAAGTGCTCCAGTGGGTGTGATCGCATTAAATTCAGTAGTCCGTCAAAGCGGCGATATAATTGTTCCGGATAGTATTTTTTTGATAGAAGTATGTTCATCATCCGCTGTAGTTCCGGACATTTTTCAGCTCGTTTGAGGTAATATTCCTCCCCACGGCTATTATAATATTGATGCTGAGAACAGAGGTGCTCTTTGCTGGTGGTGTAACCGGATTTTTTAGTTCTTCGATGGGTCGCAATCAATTTTTCCTTGGAAAAAATCTCTACCAGAGAATCGGTAAAGACGGCCTGAACCTTCTGACCAATATACTCATACGGAACGCTGTAATGTCGGTAATCGATGCCCAGAAGGATGTGACCATTTTGAGCAACAGCATATTTACGGTAGTATTTGATTTCATAAGGCAGGTCCGGAAGCGGGGAGAGCACAGGCTTCTCTTTAGCCCAAAATTGCTCCGTTCGGCAATAATTGTGTTTCGGCATGCGGGTTTGGTTATGCAATGTCGTGTAATGAATCAATGCATTATTCACTTCTTCTATGCTGAAGTACTGCTGATTACGCATCCTGGCATAGGCGCGCTGATAGATCAGTTTAACCTGGTTTTCCACCAATGCTTTGTCTTTAGGCTTTCGTGGACGTGCCGGCACCACGGTGGTGCCGTAATGGTTGGCAAAATCCTCCAAAACCACATTAATAGTGGGCTCATAACGACTCGCCTGAATTACGGCCGCTTTTAAATTATCCGGAACCAAAGCCAAAGGAACCCCTCCTAGATGCTCTAAACAGCACTTTAGGGCTAATAAAAAATCATCTGTGCTTTGAGAGGAAACGGCCATGGCAAAACAATAGTCCGAATAAGGCAGGCACGCCACAAACACCTGACACTTGATAATTTCACCCGTTTCCTGATCAATATACGATAGCGTATCACCGGCAAAATCAATGTATAATTTATCGCCCGGAAGATGCTCTAAATGCATAGAAGGGCTATTTTTCCGAAGATACCGCTGAAGATGAAAGCAAAATTGAGAACGTTTATAGCCCTCAGGATTCGCTTCAATATATTCCTCCCACAAAAGTCCTTTGGTAACTCCGGTTTTTTCCAATTCTTTCGCCAGATAGGAGAGCTGGCTTTTTAATTCCCTGTAGCGTTGATCATCTTTTTAGGCCGGACACCCGATGAAAATACTTTAGAAAGCTTTAAATCGTCCATCTTGAGCATCTGGTCTATGCCCATTCGTGAGGAGGATATCTTCCGTTTATAGGCTTTTATAGTGTTTATGCTCACTTTCGTATTGCGGTGGATCTCTTTTTGAGAATTCCCCCGTTTTAGCATTTGCAATATCTGACGTATTTTCTTCATAGCAATTGGTTTACCTGCCATGCCTTATATCTTTTGGTTGTTGGTTCAAAAAATATAAGATAACCTGTTTTCCCATTAGTTAAGTACAATTTCTCAAAGGGAATTAGGGGTGTCAGCTTGCTCCAGTAGAATTTTCAAAATTTAAAGCCCGGTGGGAGTGTCAGTTTAGTCCGGCATATCCATCAAGGGTGGTTTACCCCCCTATATCCTAGAGTATTTATATAAATGCTCCAAGATATAGGGGGTAAACCAGTCGGCTATGAACAAGAGCACCCTTATTTATGTTTTTATAAGGGAAATTTTAAAACAAGCAAAATCCCTCAGTTATTGAGATTATGGAACATGATAATAAAATAAGAGAAGAACTTGAGAAACTAATAAATTCCGAATATTCATCTCACTTGATTAGTAACCAAATATTTGAGGTGATTAAAAAAAAGTGGCAAATTATTAAATGGTTTATTTACCCACTTATATTAGCTTTCGGGTATTTAAACTATAACTTATGGGGTGAGATCTCTAAAATTAATACTATAAAGAAAGATTTGGAAGCCGAATTAAAGTCAATAAAAAAGGAAAGAGATAGTATTGCAAATTACTATGATGACATATATAACAAGTATGTGGCAGAATCCAATCAATTGAAGTACCAATTAAAGGATCAAAAGGAAAATATTGACCGAGTCAATATGTATTATACTTTATATGTTGACCTATTTAAAACACAATTAAATGAAGTGATTGAATTAAAGAATAAAACAGAAAAAAATATTACAGCATATAACCAATTGAGCGACACTATCAATAAAAGGGTAACTGACTATTACTCAGTATACACTGAATTAAAGTCGTTACAAGAATCTATAAATCAGAGAATTGATTCCGTTGGTAATATTGCTCTTCTAAATAAAACCAATTCAGCCATTCGTTATGTTCATGCTGAGAAAAGCGATCGATATAAAGGAGAAATAATGTCAAAACTTGATTTAACTTTTGATGAATATAAACCTTCTACAATTGTTTTACCTGGAACCTCTGATACTTTGACTTTCATTTTTTATAATGCTACTAGAAAAGGAAGAATTAAAAAAACAATTCAATTAGATGTATTCAGAAATCATGAAAGATTACCAATAAGTCCACTAGAAATTAAAGAAGATAGAGGGATTTTCACTCCATCTGCTATACTATTGCCGATAAGTAATGATATAAATTATTTACTTGAGCCTGTCTTTATTTATTTACCTCCTAATATTGGCGGAGCATTAATAATTCCTGATTTTGTAGTATTAAAAATAAGTTTAGAGGACAATATACCCTAAGGAATTAGTGGTCTAGCCCCCTATTAATCGGACTTTCGTAGTTTGCGATATTGCTACTGCTCTTTCCGGTGAAACACTGGACCAGTGGACGTAGTGTCTTTCTACTTTTGAAGTATTTTATTACTCCAATCCATAACCAGGTTTTGAAATTCAGAATCTTCTGTTTTTTCCGTAAAGTAGCGATTCGCTTTTGTAAAAAAACCTTCATTAGCTTTGATCCAGTACCGATTAAAAATTTCATTAGTTATGGCATTTACACCGGTACCATGGGCTTTTTCTTTATTCTTATATAATATTGTGTAGCAATTAACGCTACAATTTTTAGAATCCGTGATTTCTAGTTCCACTTGAATACTATCTATTTCACTAATAATCGAATCCTGTCCGATAAAAACTAAATTTTCTGGTAATTCACTTTTTGAAAGTAAAAGAGTATCTGTTTTTGGTCCTTGAATCGCTTTGTACTCAAGGATCTTCTTTAAATCTTTATCTTTTAATACCCTATTCCAAAATACCCCATTCCCTGAATAGATCATTTGTTTTAAAGAATCAAATGGTAAATTATAGTGATAGGTTAATTTTGTTGAGTCCATACCCGATAGGCTTTTGAATAAAAAATCTTTTTTTACAATTGGATTTATTTCAGATTCAGTGATATTTATTTCTTCCAGGAAGGAATCATTCATTCTGAAAACTATTTTTTCAGGAAAAGTATCCTTTTTAACCTCAGGGGAACCATCTATTTGACTATGAATGACATCGTATCCAATTTTTTTCTTTAAATCATTGCTACTGAGTAGGTCATTCCACAAATTGTTATTTTCTGTAGAGAATAGTTCTTGCAAAATGTCGGTTGGTAAATCACTAATAATAGGTACCGTTATGGGTTTATCACTGGATTTGGATTTGGATTTGAAAACAAGCTCTTTTCTACCAATTGAACTTATCACAGATGTAGTATCATTGTTTAAAACAACAGTGTCTATTTTAAACGTTGAATGAGTCTTCAGCCAAATTGAAGTAACAAACTCATTGAAGTTTAATATGTTATCAATGTTGTCAGTAAACCAAAGGTCATGTAGGTATATGTCCTGCGCTTCTAAATTTTCCTTAAGCTTCAAGGAATCTTTGGTGTAAACTTGCAGTTTATGGATTTCAGCTAATTCTTTATGGTCCAATAGTGAGTCAGATAGTATCCTGTAGTATGCCTCTGAGAAAAGAGACAAGCCTAATTCACTTTTTTCAAAGGGAAATGTTTTTAAGTTTTGAACAGCTCCCTGTAATTGACTCTCCAGAGCGTTCTTGATTTCAGTATTTCTAATTCTGTTGGTCTTAGCTTCATTTAGGGTAAAAACGGAATCTATTTGTTTTTCGATTAATGTATTGATTGATTTTATTTCTTCGAAGTTAATAAATTCATCTGCCGCATATTCCCTTATTCTAAGCGAAAGTGCATTGGTATGTAAATAGACTTTGTTAATTTTTGTCTCAGTGAGTAAGCTTATGAAATTTTTCAGCGTTTCCTCAGCTTGTTCACCGGCTTGTTCCAGTATTCCCGCCTCAATCGATTTTCTTTTGAGCTTATCTATGCAATGAGTTTTTACCGCAATAGCATCTCTAAAATTAACATGTCTATTCGATTCAATAATTTCGAAGCCCGGAATTTTTTTTTCTGGAATAAACCAAGGGTTGATGTCTGCATTAAGTATTTTGGGTTCAACTCCAAAAATATGTACAACCCCAGTTTCTTCACTGAGAACAAAATTACTCTTATTTAGCTCACCAAAATCCAACCCTGCTTTTACCCATCCTCGACCAACCATCGATAGTATTTGTTTTCTTTGATTTTTGGGCAGGCTCATTTTTCGTTTGAAGTAATGGTAATCAGAGAAAAGAAAATCCCGATGGGCCGGTAAGTCATCACTCAAAAATGAAATAAACTCATCTTTATTTTTGGTTTCAGATGCTTCAATTATTTCTTTCAATAAGTTCCAAAGTACCTTGATTTGCTTTTGTTTTTCTAATTTTATTTTTTCACTAAAAGCTTTATCATTGATATAAAACCAATAATATTCAAGTATTAATCCTAAAGTGTCATTAGATGCTATGTCAGGTATTATTTGATTTTCTATACTTTTTTCAAGTATTTTCTTGGTTTTATTTCGTTTAGACCACTGAAAAAGCCCTTTTTTAGTAGGTTCGGAGTTTTTTTCATTAAGGTAGATACCATACAAGTCCTCCTTTAATTCTCTGAAGACTTCATTTGGATCTACATTAAGATCATCAGAGTTAATAAAATTTAGCTTTGATTGATCTATAGTGGAAATAACTTCTCCATAATATTCTGCTGTGACTAATTCGCCTATTTCTTTTATTTCAGAAACGTTATTTGCTGTCTGCTTGAGTTTTATCCCCCCTCCAAAAATATTTCCCGGGTTGAGAAGAAATACCGCAACAACAACCGCAATAATAATAAGTGCGTTTAATATCTCTTTCCAATATTTTAGAATTAGGGAAAATATCATCTTCTTATTCGGTTAGGTCAATTTTGTCTATTATAAGTTCATCACTCTTGAAGGATATATAAATTTCCTGGTAATTCATTGCCCTTAAGAGACTGGTTAGCATTTTCCTTGTATGCTCTTGAGTTGTTTCGACTATCCCCATGAATTCTAAATTATTTCTAATATCTATTTCCGCACGTCGAAATAGGATTTCTTGCTCTTCAAGAGATATTTTATTCATAAATTTTTTAGAATCTGTTATTTCATTGTCAAGTTTGAAACTCTGGGGAGGGTAGGAAAAATTAACTACTTCGACTGGAGGGAGTATAATCGATATAGATTTTCCTATTATTTCTATGTCATTTGGGTTAACTTTATTGAGATCAACTCCTGTTTTTATTTTGGCTTGGGAATAAGCCAGAAACCTAGCTTCGTTTAATTTAATTGACCAAAATAATTTTTTCTCTTTTGTGCCGTGTACAATTTTGTCAACTGTAAACTCAGTGGTAGCTAGTTTAGATGCTGCCTGAATTTTCCCTACTACTAATGGGCGTTCATCTTTATTACAACCTATTAGTAGGGGAATGAGTAGGATTAGCCCTAAAATTTTAATTATTGGGGAAGTGGATATTTTTGGTAAATCCACCATATTTACGCTATATTTTTTACCTAACATATTGGGATTAGGCTAATTTCTTGATAATATCAAATAGGCAAGACGCTATTTTTTCTTGTCCTTCATCGCTAATCAGAAACTTAGCTTCCTCAAAATTGTCGAAAAATAAATTTTCAACCAGGATTGCCGGGCAATCGGTATATTTTAGAACATAGAAATCTGATTCCTTAACTCCTCGGAATTTTTTTCTAGGAAAGTGCTCTCTATATTTTTCTGCCGCAATTTGAGCATAAGCATCACTTGTGGTAGTTCCACGACTCGTGAAAATTTCAAATCCATTTGCCGTGGTTCCCTGCCCTTTGATGCTCTTGGATGCTGAGTTTGAATGAATTGAAAGAAAATAATAGGATTTGTTATTATCGTACAGTTCGTCTGCTATTTTTACCCTTTCTTTTAATGGTAAATCTTTTGGATCATTGGAGTTTAGGTCATAATACCTCAGGTTAGCCTCTTTTAATTTACTGATTAGCTTTAGTGCAATTTTTCTGTTGATTTCACCTTCAAAAATTTCCAGACCTTCTTGGTTTGAGCCAGTAAATTTATATCTTTTAGCTTCTCCAGTGGTGTACTTATCGCCTTCAAACCCTCCGTGTCCACAATCAATAATGGGAATATTGACAGTGACAGCGTTTCTTTCTTTTTGAAAAGAGCTAGAGTACTTTTGAAATGCCCCCTCTAATTTGATGTGATAGTTATTCGCTTCATAACCAGCCCCATTATAACCATACGCAAACTTTCTCCAATTAATTTCCTGTGGATTATACCCTGAAACATAGTCGATTAATCTTTTCCCAGAGACCTTTTTATTTAGTATAAATGCCAAAAAGTCCAGCAGGTGATAGTATTCGGATTTATCCTGCTTTGCAACAAAATCATCTAAATCCGTGTAGAAGTCCTCGGATTGATTTTCTGCTGTACTCAGTCTAGATTTTATATTCTGTTCCAAGTTTTCTCCGAGAATTTGAAATAACCCCCAGGATGTGGAATAAATGGCTGCTTTTTTATCAATCTCTTTAGCTTTAGCCAATCGACTGTACTCACCAGCGCCTCCTTTATAGTATTGCTTAGTCCACTTATTGTAAAGAATGTTTTTTGTTTCTTGAGTTAAATATAATTCAGGTTCTTTACCCGATCTTTTGAGCCACTTCCAGAATTTATGTCCTTCAAACAGAATTTTGGTACGGCCATCGTTAAGATGACCTCTTCCTCCAGATTCAACCTCAATTATTGCCTTTAACACAGGTAACATTAAAATAACACCATGATCTTTTTTAAGGTCGGCTATGGCTTTTTTCAAATGTTCTTCACTGATTATTTTTTCGTTCATGATATTGTCCACCTGGGGGTATTGAGTCCTCAACCCCGTAGGGATATCATTTATTCTTTCTACATGCTTTAATGAGAAATTTTGATTTAGCGCTGCTTTAACTAAACCGACTTTTTGTTTCTCCTCTACCTTAATTCCGTCTTCTTCCTGTGCAAATTGAAGTTCGTCTTGTTGATAATCGATGTCTTCAATAGCCAATTGATTTGCTGTGTTTATGGTTTGTTCTCCCCTATTTTGCTCTTCAGTTTCAGTACTAGAGTTTGATTGATTTGGGGTAGTCCACCTTTTTTGTAAATAGCGTAAGGATTTATCCCCAAAGTAGAATGCTATCATCATCAAGAAGGCTGTTTTGAAAAACTCAAATTGATCTCGAATAAGACTATTTTCCAAATGAGTTTTTGTCATACCCATACTGGCTATTAAAATAGTAATTGCCCCGAACAGTAGGGTAAAAGCAATCATCCCTCGCACTGTGCCCGGAGGAAGTCCAAAGGTTTGACTTCGGTAGGGATTATGGCTTGGTCCTTGAGTATCTTCCTCTTTAACAGGAAACCCTTGGTTCTTTCGAAGCCTTGCTTCTTTTATTTCTCGCCAGTCCTGAGCAGTGAGACCATAATTGATATTGTAGTGATAAATAGCCCAGAGGAAATATTTTAAGAAAACTACAAGCCAAACCAATAAGAAAATTATTGCAATAACTTTGTATACTTCCTGGTGGTGAAGGTAAATAAGTATAGCGCCCAAAAGACCAGTAAAAAATAAAATGTTGGTAGCTCTTCTGATACTTCGGAAAAAGAAGTTACTGTAATCACTTCTCTTGTCGTACAGATTTTTGCCGCCTTCTATTGTATCCCCCGAAATAAATTTAAATGGTTTCATAGCGCGTTATATCATTCTTTAAAAATTTCACCCAGTCCTCATTTGAAATGCAGATTCTTATCTTCTCTCCTCCTTCTATTAAAGCCTCAATCCGCTTATAAAAGCGTTCGAAAGCACGAGTTGAGTACTGTATGGTTTTTTCCATACTAGAAGCATTTACCCCGTCAGCAATAAGTATACATCCACCAGTATCATGTCTATTATTACCAATATGGATGTAAACACGTTGGAAGTCAGGGATATTCTTTATTTCTAAATGATAATTAAACCAGTTATATCTCGTTCTGTATTTTTGGGTTAGTTCAGTGTCTTCTTTGCGAAATTCAACGGAGTAATTGCCAGCGGGAATTCTGGTTTCGGATGGAATCTTTACCTCTTGATGGGTATCCTCTAAAGTATAGGCGAAAAATTCGTTTTTGATGAACATTAGACCTAAAGTGGTTTCACCATCGTCAAAATATCTTAAGACATTGATAGTGGTACCATTAAAAGAAGAATTTGAGGCTTCTAATTTTTCTTTTTTTTCAATTACCTGAATGAGGTTCTCTACCTTGTTTTCTAAATCTGACTTACTCACTTCAGGTGGCTCGGTTAATTGTGTCTCCTTATCCTTTTTTGAAAATGGCTTTGTAATATTTCTGAAGATGTTTTCAAAAAAAGCAATAATGAACCCCGCAAAACCAATTAGCCATAACCAAATATCATCAAGTACACTTGGGTTAGTGATAAAAAGTAAAACCAATAAGGTTAAAACCGCTATTAATATAGAAAATGCAAAGCTTTTCACTATTATATTATTTTTTCACAAGGTAACCCTTTTATTTTCAGTTATTTACAGCGTATTCTTCCAAATAATAGAGCCTATCAGCTTTCCTAAAATAAATTGGTTAAATGTGTCCTTGCTCGAGTGTTAAATTTAGATTGGATTTTCATTAAATATAAGAGATCGTTTCTATTATCATAAATAATGGCTCGGATTTTATCTATGTTTTTTTGGTTGATCAAAAAATATAGTATTAATAGGTATATTTCAACTTCGAAAGGACTTTCAGGTTGCGTTTTATGCTTGATATTGTTTTTTAAATTTGTCTTATGAAATTCTCCTACCGTTATTAAACTGAATGTAATTTATTATTGCTATTTGGACTGATTTAAATCATATCCCCTCTTAGTCTGAATCTTATCACCTATGCTAAGTTTAATTTCGTAAGTTCAAAATGTGAAAACCAGTCACGACATGATCAAGGCTCTCATAGTTTAGAACAATACAAATAATACATACCAAATCTAAAAGACAAAAAACATGTTCTCCCGATCAGTGATTCCATTACCGGAACCAAAAATCTCAAAATGAGCTTACTAAAATATATCCCCATCCTATTTTTCCTCTATTCTCACTTCCAAGAATACGAACTATCTGGAAAGGTCGTCAAAATACTGGATGGTGACACTATTACTATACTAGATTTGGGCAAGAATCAGCATAGAATTCGATTTTACGGTATAGATGCTCCGGAAAAGAAACAGGCATTCGGACAAAAGTCAAAGAAGACGTTAGCAAATTTAATTGCTGGGAAGGAGGTTACGATCACTGTAATAGGTCGGGATAGATATGAAAGATTGATCGGAAAGGTACATTTTGAAGGTGTTTATGTTAATGCCTGGCTAGTCGGGGAAGGTCTTGCCTGGCACTATGTCCGCTATGCCCCTAACGATCAATTGTTAGCAGACCTTCAGAAGCAGGCTAGAAAAGAAAAAAGAGGATTATGGATACAGGAGGCAATTGCTCCTTGGGAATTCAGAAGAAGAAAATAGCCTTCTCAATCAAAAAAAATAAATTAGTCGTTTAATTCACCAAAAAAATGGCGTATATTTAAACTCCTTATATTCAATTTGACGGGCCCTTCGGGGCCTTTAGTTTTAAAGACTGAAGATCAGGAATTTTGCCAAATTAACTGAGCCGCACAAAATAGTCCTCCTCCTATCAATAGTGCAGACGAAAGGAGGGCTAAACCATCTTCTCTACCCTTTAGCCATAAGTATGGCCTCTTTAAATGGCTTTCCAAAAGATAATAAGATAAACCTCCTAAAAGTACTGGGGTTAAATAGATGATATTTTGCATGCTTTAAAAGTTAATGTGAGCGAATTAGCTTCAACCATAATATTTTATACCTTCTACATGGATTTAAGTTGCTCAGTCATTCTTCTAATCTCTTCCTCTAATCTCCTCTTTTCCTGTTCTTTAAATTTCTGCTCCTCCTCCAATTTTTGGCTATTGACCTCCTGCAATTTTTTCCACTTTGCTATGTCATTGACCATTTCAATCTCCTCTGGTTCTCCGAGTTTAAAAAACAGAAATTTTCCAATCCTCATTTTGGTATCCTGAGATAATTTTCCTTCTAAAAGTTCACCCATGATTGAATCTAACACTGATGTATAATTAGCTCTCAAAAAATGTAACACTTCATCTTTATAATCCTGATAACTATAACGATCAAAATATTTCAAAAAAATGGATTTACTCCAATTAAAATGTTCAGCCCTGATATTATCTAACTTTGCAGCTTCCCGTACTTCCCTTTCCTTGGATAAACGCTCTTTTTCTTTAAGCTCTGCCTTTACTTGTTCATCAATAATTTTCTGCTCCTGAGATCTAATATGCTCCCTATACTGTAGATCAAATTTTTCATCTTTCGCTAATTTACTCTTATATGCACCTTGATCTCTGATACCGGGTTTATCCGCCATATAATTATCAATGTACTCCTCCTTTGACAAAATAGCATCCTTGTCAATCCCCTTATTATCAACACTCTCTAATTGCTTAGGACTGTCCAAATCGTTTGAATTGTCCTCTAAAGCAATATTTGAAGCTATTTTAAAAACAATTTCCTTCTTACTTCTCCGGTTTTCAGGAAGTAGTTCATAGGAGATGAATAAATCCGAATGATTATTGATTTCCTCAAGAGAAGGATCCAATATATTCTTCTTTAAGGCTGAGACATATGGATACTTTGATTCAATGCCCAATAAAAATTTAAACTCAGCAATAGTAAATTTTCTTTCTAAAATTTTAGGATGATATTGTTTACACAATTCATATATTCGAATGGAGTAACTTTTTCTAAAATTAGAAACATTATGAAGAAAGTATTTAGTGAAATTACTCTTTAGGTTTAATAGAAACTCCTTCATCTCTGAATCAAATTTCAACTCAAACTGTCCTTCTCCTTCAATTCCCTCTGCCCTGCTAATAAATGATATTTTAACCCATTTTTTCTTCCCATCCTCCAACACTTTTTCCATCTCTACATAGGACTGCATCAAGCCATTCAAAGCGGTCTTTACAAGGTCGATTTGACTTCCTCCTATCTCTTTCTCTCCAATTACCTCGTGCATGGGAATTTGAAAGGTCAGATTTTCTTCATTCTCTTTGATTCTTGCCAGTGCAGATAATACAATCCTTTGCTGTGTAGCTGTAAAGTGCTGTCTCGAATTAACTAGCTTATTCGATTTGACAATTAACCGGTATTGCTGATTCTTTTCCAAAGTAAAATGACGTAAAAGTGTCAAACAGATTTAATTCATTACTTAAAAGTACAATTAAAGCACCATTTTTCCTCATTATCACGGCATTTTTCTTTAGATCCACGGCATTTTTATTGAATTAAATTGGAGTCACCAATTCCATAACGGCAATTTACTTTAGATAATGGCATTTTTCTTTAGTTTTCGGCATAATTCTTTAGTTGATCGGCAATTTACTTTAACAGTGCGGCATATTCCTTTAGTAATACGGCAATTTACTTTAGTTAAACGGCAATTTACTTTGCTAATTCAACGTATATAGCTTATTATCAATAATTTGAAGAAGGAGAAAACATTAAAACTTAAAACAATTAAAAATATTAAAACAGTTAGTATGTAAGTTCAAATTTTTGTCGTAAAAAAAATCATTGTTTAAAGGGCTCTCCTTTACCCATAATTAACCACTCTATTGATATATCAGGAAATTTTTTACATATTTTAATGATTAGTGTAACGGTGGGAATAGATTGCCTTTTTCCAATAATATTCTTAATAGATGTCGGAGCTATGTTTGTTTTTAAAGAAAACTCTGTAATATTCTGAGATTTCTGCTCGACTATAAATTTTATTCTATCATTTATTTGCCCCACAACAATTTTTTTTATAGGTTGATGACTCAAATGAGTCACTGTTTAGTGTAACTTTTTAACCTAAAGTTACTATTACCACTGTAAAGCGGTAGACGGTTTTGTAAACCGCTATTATACAAATATAATTCTATTTTAAAATGGTTAAAAGCAAGCTTTTGAATTATCCCGAAACGGTTGCGAAATTGAAAAATCTTATTATTTCTGATGATTTTAAGACATGGATTAACCCATTACATCGGGAGCAATTGGATCAATTAAGGGAAAATATTGAAACCGAAGGTATAAGAGACGCTCTAGTAGTCTGGAAGGAAAGAAATATATTAATCGATGGTCATAACAGATTTCAAATCATACAAGACTTGAAATTACCATTAGAATCAATCCCTGTGGAATATAAATCTTTTACCTCAGATGAAGATGTAAAGGATTGGATGATTCGTAATCAATTGGGTCGTAGGAATTTGAATTCGAATGAATTATCCTATTTGAGAGGGAAGCTGTACAACCGTGAAAAGAAAAAACAAGGGGGGCAAAAGGGTAATTCTAATTATTCTGGAAAAGACGAAGGGATCAAATTGAACCATTCGTCTACAGCGGATAAATTAGCGAAGGACTTTTCTGTGACTTCAGCTACAATTAAACGTGATGAAGCTTTTTCAAACGGACTTGATCGTATAGGGCAAAAGAATCCGAAGTTAAAGAATGAAATACTGTCAGGTGAAACGAAAGTTTCGAAAGCCGATATTCAGAAAATAGGCAAGCTTAAAGATATTGATAGTCAGAATCTTTCAATAGCTAAGTTAAATGCCCAGGCAAAAGTGAATGCTGAGAAAACCTTGCAACAGTCTGAGCATTTAAGAAAACTGGATATAAAAGAGGAGTTCCGGAAGAATTTGAATGAGTCTACTGAATCGATCAGCTTTGAAAAATTGAAAGTTAATATTCAAAAAATTGTGATGGCTAGAATTGTTTCTATTGAAGATACTTTACCGGAAGAGACACAATTGCTTTTGGGATTGGTAAATGATTTACATCAGTGTGTTAAAAATTTCCATCCGACGCCTTAATTCATCATTAAGTATCTATACCGTTTTTTGAAATATCGTTTTTAAGTGTTTTCCCTTATGCTTTTTACGCAATGTATAAATCATAAAGGTTTGGTAGGTCTGGCTGCCTCTTGGTTAAAGAGACGGAAGCCATCAAATCAGATCAGTTGTACCGAAGTATTTACTGAATTGGTTACTATGAATAATACTGGTGAGATTCCTGACGTGATTGGCTTCAATTATTGGACTTCTGTTGTGGTTGAGGTAAAAACGAGTAGGGCTGATTTTTTGAGGGATAGGAAAAAGCCATTTCGACAGGAGCCAATAAAGGGCATGGGAGAGTTCCGGTATTATTGTGTTCCAAAAGGATTAGTGAAGAAAGATGAATTACCCAACAGTTGGGGTTTACTGGAGTATGATTCTGGTAAATTGGTCTGTTCGCTACTTCCTGAAAGAATGAAAAGTAACGCTGTTGAGGAGCGTATATTGCTATTGTCTGCTTTAAGGAGATTAAAAAGGTAGATCTGCTAAGTTAAGGAAGGGAGCACCAATCAGAACGCATGGACTAAAGGGAAGAAAAAGGAAATACAGACCGTTAGTCTGGTGTTTCAGTAGAATTTTTATCACTTCAAATTTAATGCTATGGAACAGCTTTTTGATGCCTTCGAAATGGTTCTTGTAATTTGGATTAGTATTTCTATTCCGATTATTATGTTTTTGTTGGTTCAGGTTTTCGGGCTAATATATAAGTGGGTTGAATCCGAGGGATACAACCGAATAGTTTTTGGCATTTTTTTTCATGTTATTCCAGTTGCTGTGGCTTGTTGGGGGGGAAAGATAACTTATGAGCTTTGGCTTGAATTAGAAATCTTTTCATGGATTTCGGATCATTTAACCGAGTATTGGGATAGCATGGTATCGCCTTATTTGTATTTGCCCGTTGGCTTATTTATTTGGATAGGGTTGATTTTGGTGGTGTTTTCCGGTCCGGTTAATTGGTTGGTTGGAATTTTCCGAAAGATGATTTTTTCAAAATTACCGAAAATCTATTTTCCTATTGGAATGGTAGGAGGGCCGATTCTTATTCTTTTTCTCCTGAGATGGATAGGGTATATTTATTTGGAGAACATCCTTAGCATGTTGGGATTATCGTTATTGATCATTAGTATCAGATTTCCCGAATTTGTTCCTGAATTACGCTTGTTGCCTACTGAATCCAAATGGAAGGAAATTGGAATTTGGCTTTCAAAAAAAGGACGGAAAAAATTTCTAGAGACTAAAGGGAGAGAAATGTAATCCATTTTCTCTACGGTTTTTGGGAAGTCCGGCCTGTTCCTTTCGTTGGCCAGTTTGTCCTGGACTTCCGAAATCACTAAGGTTTAGGAGCCGCTTTGCGGCAAGAGTTAATTGAGGTCACCAGGGAGGCAAGCTCCCATGACCTCAAGGTTGGAGTCCTCTCCCCCACCCGCTTTTTTAGGCGTCGCTTTGCGACAATGCTTCTAATGAGGCCACGGAGGGCCAATACCAAAAATTGGATTTTTGTTGTTGCAGGATGTGTTTTTACGCAGAGAAATAAATTTCCCTACCTAAAAACTAGCCTGCCGACGAAGTCGGAATATTTGACGCAACTTAACTGAAAGAAGAAATGACAACTAATCAGAAAAAAGGAAAATGCCTTTATATCTGGATGAATG
The DNA here is from genome assembly GCF_036244895.1 of Persicobacter diffluens. Lineage (NCBI taxonomy): Bacteria > Pseudomonadati > Bacteroidota > Cytophagia > Cytophagales > Persicobacteraceae > Persicobacter > Persicobacter diffluens. The sequence continues at coordinate 123,360 of NZ_BQKE01000006.1, read as the reverse complement.
ATCAAGATTATGAGGCTATAAAAAAAGCTCAGAATGATGCTCAGGTAAAGTCTACCTCTGCCTATTTGAAGTTTTTAATTCTTCAGTCGATTCGAAAGGGATATTCATTCGAAGGGGAAGATAATAAAGCCATTCTGAAAATGATTCAGGAAATAGGCAGTATTATGACTTCTTCTCAATTTGCAATGGAGGAGTGCAAAAAGGTGATCTTATTAGGTCATCGACATGGGCGGGTGAAAGATGAACAGGTGGAGTTGTTAATTGGAGTAATTGAGACTTATACGCAATCAATTCGGGAACTAACGAATGCTTACCGAAAGTTAATTTCCAATATATCATGATTGCCCAGGCTAAAATATTGAGTAGCGCGGGAGGGAAATTTAATGCGGTCCAATATAATGACCGGAAACGTGAAGGCGAAAAGGGAGAATTATTGAAAGTTAAGAATTTTGGTATGTTGGAGATGCTAGGTCAAGAAGCACGTAGAGAAGATTATGTTAAATACCTTCAGAAGGTTGCATTTCAAAATGACCGAATCAAGAATAAGCAATTTCATGCGGTACTCAGCGTAAAAGGCGATTCGTTATCTCATGAGCAATTAGCAAAAATGGCGGAGGATTATATGAAGGAAATGGGCTATGGAAGCCTGCCCTATTTGGTTTTTGGGCACTATGATACCGCAAACAATCACGTGCATATCGTCAGTACCCGGGTAGATATGGAGGGTAAAAAGGTGAATGACAGTTTTGAGCGTTTGAAATCTCAGCAAGCGATGCAGAAGATTCAGAATATAAGTCCGGAGCAGGAGTTTAAAGCGATCCATGAGGATATCTCTAAATATTCCTTCTCCACCGTGGCGCAATACAAAGCATTAGGGGAGGCAGCCGGATACATCATGAGATTGAAAGGGGAGAAAATGGAGTTCATAAAGTACGGAAAGGTGCAGGGAACCGAGGATAAGGCGATGCTGGAAGAACGGATGAAAGCTTATCAAAAAGATCAGAAGCGGATCAAGCAACTTCGGGCAATCTTTCATAAGTATAAACCGGCCATGGAGCATGAGGCTTTTCAGAAATATCTGCAGGAGAAATTTGGGGTTGAGCTTTCCTTTCATGTTGGGGAAGGAAAAAAGAAAGCCTATGGCTACACTATTATAGATCATGCCAGCAAATCGATATATAAAGGTGGTGAGGTCATGCCTTTAGAAGCCTATCGCAAAATGGAAAGTATGGAGCGAAAGGCAGCGTTGGCTAAAGAGATCATTAAGCAATTCGAATACAAGTCCGAGGATAAACAATTCGCATACTTCCAAAAGGCACTGAATGAAAAAGGCTTTTGGTCAAAGCATGATGGTACCGTTTTACTTTCCGGAACCCATGAGGCTGTGGCACAAATGAGACCTTGGGATTTGGAAATGCTGAAGGCGAATACCAAACTGGCCGAGGCATCCAGTTACAATGCCTATAGTTTGGAAGGAGCTGTCATGCTCTCGGAATTATATCAAGTGCCTTTGAAGCATATTTCTATTCAGGATATGGATGTTGAGCAAACCAATTTCATCAACCTTATCCGGAGTGGAATGCAAACCACCTCACTTGGGGAGCTTCAGAAAGCTTTGGATTTTGAAATCATTCAACATAAAGGAGAGCATTATTTCATTGATCGACAATTTGGGATTGTGGTGGACCGCAAGGACCTGGCTGATGAAAAGAATGACCTCTTATTTGAAATCGCTTCCGATGCAAAAGTATACGATCTCTATTCTCGAAAGCAGAGCAGTATTCTGGATCAGGCTTTGGAGCAGGGACAAGGATTAAGCCTAAATGTAATGGCAGAGATTGCATCTGCCCTGAATGCTTCCGGTGAGACTGACCGTCGAAAACGAAAAAATAAAAATCAAATACAGTATTAACCCTTAAACTTAATCGATCATGATTATTCTGATGGCAAACCAAAAAGGTGGAGTAGGCAAATCCACACTTACCATTCTCCTGGCAAACTATTTTTCTTCAAAAGGCCAGGAGATACATATTATTGATCTTGACAACCAGCAATCAGTCAATGATATATACAATAAATCAATAGAACAAGGATGGTCAAATCCATTAATTACTTGTGAGAAAGAATCAAAGTTACCAAGATTAAATAGCAACCGGTACAAACAAAAGCTCATTTTGATTGACCTTCCTGGTCGACTTGACAATCAGCAATTGAAAACCCTTTTAAAACAAGCGGATATAATAGTATGCCCCTTTTTATTTGATCCAATATCATTCAAATCAACTTTAGTTTTTGCGCAATTGTGTCAGTTTTTAGCCCCAGATGGAAAAATATTCTTTTTACCAAACAGAATAAAAAGTACAGTTAAAGAGCAGAATGAAGGGCCAATAAGAAAGATACTTCTTCAATTTGGCGAACTCTTACCCAGAATCCCGGATTTGGTGTGTTTTCAAAGAGTCAGTTCTTTTTCAACCACCCAAGAGCAAGTTCAAAAAAGTAAAAATGCTTTTGACTTCCTGTACCATTCCATTCAATAACCAAAAAACTATGACTATGGTGTGTCCTAGACTCCAGGCAGCCCCTACATTTCCTTTAGATAGTTTGACTATACCGGAAAGAAAATGCTTGATACTGATTTACAAAGGGTATAGCAATGAAAATATCAGCGCAATGCTCAACATCTCTCTTAGAACTTTCTATCGAAGAAGATCGAAAATTTTAGAAAAAGCAGAATGTGAGAATGTTAGAGAATTATGGGCAAAGTACCATGATATTCTTCGAAGTGATTTTTTCAAAGCCTCTTCCGAAAGAATTTTAAATGACCGTGAAACCGCGATAATTGAAATGATTCTTGCTGGCCTCTCCTATGAACTAATTGGTGACAAACTTTGCATAGAGGTCGTCACGGTTAAATACCACATTAGCAAAATTTATCAAAAACTAAGTATTAAAAATAAAACAGACTTATTCATCGTCATGAATAGCATGGCAAAAACATCCTAGTATGAAAAATAATAATTTCCCTTACGAACAACTGGCTCAGATTGGCCTTACCCGTGGTGCCATCGATGGTATGAAAAAGGAAGAGCGAGAAGCTCTTTTTCAAGGTAAAACCTCTCCCCTATTAGATCTTTCTATCCGCAAAAATGAAATAGCATTTGTGGGAAAGGGAAAGATTTCTCTATATGAAAAATCCGGAGGTGAAATTGGCATAAAAGTGCATCCTGTGCGTGCGGAGATCAAGAATGACTATAGCCTTAGCCCTAAGCAGTATGAGCGCTTACAGTCCGGAGAAACGGTTATACACGATACGCTGGACAAAGGCAAAAGCAGGACCTACTTGCTACAGGCTGATAAGCAAACGAATGAAGTCCGGGCTACTGAGTTGAGGACCGTAAAGATTCCGGATAAAATTCAGGGCTATGCTCTGAAGAACGAGGAAAAGAACATGCTCAAACAAGGCCAGCGGGTTGAATTTCAAAATGAAACAGGGGAACGACAATCCATCAAACTGGATCTGATCGCTCCTAAAGGAATTAAGGTAGAGCCTGTGCTTTTGGCCAAGGACAACAATCTGAAGCAATCACAGTCAAATTCAATTAGCCGCTAATTTATGAATGCTAAAATTGAAAGGGTCGCTGCTTCTTTGCGGCTGCGACCCACTTCTTACATCGGAGAGCATACTATTTCCGAGTATTCAAAAGCAAAGAAGATCGCTAAAGCACTGAAGCAATATTCCAAGATCATTGGCCAAATGGTACAGAAAAAAAAGCGACGGCAGCTATCTGTAAAAGAAGTGCTCACACAATTTGAGGCGGTTCTCATGGGGATGTCTCCTGGTAAGCTGGAACCTTATTGGAATATGCATCAGAGTGACCAGATACTGGCAATGGTTAAATTATTCACTGCTTGGAACATCAATAAGTTATGACAGATTTAGAAAAAATTAAACATGAGGTTTCCATCATTCAGGCCGCTACCATCTTAGGATACAAACTCAATCCTGAGAAAGGAAAAAAGACTCCTGAGCTAACGCATCCAACCCTTGGCAATATCATAGTTTACAACCCAAATGATTCCGCCAGACAGCGTTATTTCACCCGTGGGGATGATCTGGACAAAGGCAGCGTGGTGGATTTTGTAAAACATCGCGTCGGTGCTTTTAACATACATAGCGGAAGGCAGGGTTTTGGAGAGGTAGTAGATGTACTGAACTCCTTAGCTGGCGGGAAGGTCGCACAGCAAATCCCCATTAATGCACCTCCGGACAAAAAATTCAATTTGGAGGATTATAAAGTGGGGCCTATTCAAATAAAGGAAATGCGGTATCTGAGCAATGAAAGGAAGATACCTCCCGAAACGCTTAAAGTGTTTCAGGATTCAATAATGAAAGAAAGCAGGGGGAAATTCTGGAATGTTGCTTTTCCAATTCGGGCTCCAGCAGAAGAAACCATCATTGGACTGGAATTCAGAAATAAAAACTTTAAACGCCAGGCGGATGGATCGGACAGAAAAAACGGGCTTTGGATTGCAGATCCGGAGAAGGTTGGTAAAGAAGCCAAACAGGTCTATATTAGTGAGGCGCCTATCGATGCAATCAGTTTCTATCACCTTCATAAAAACAAGCTGGACTTAAAGGAAGCTGTATTTGTTGCCACCTGCGGGACTCCTTCAAAAAGTCAGATTGAAGCGCTAAAGAGTACTTTCCAACAAGCTAAATTCTCAACAGCTTACGATCATGATCTTGCCGGGGAAGTGTTTAACATAAAAACAGCAGCCTGGCTGGAAGGAAAGGAAATAGCTGTCCGCCAAAAAAAAGAAGATCCTGAAATTCAGGTCAATCTGAACAAACAAACTTATCGGATTAATAAGAATGACCCCACCCTATTCAATAGTTTTCGAAAGTCCTCAGGTATCGGAAATAGCTTGACCACTTATACCCCTCACACAAAGGATTTTAACGAGGACCTGCAAAAGGGATTGATGTCCAGGGAGCGGATTCCCTATGATCAAATGAAGTCCATTGGCATTTCCAAAGCCGATATTGATTCCCTGAACCAGATGGAGCGGGAAGCATTTTTAAAAGGAAAGTCGTCTCCGGTGATGAGGCTGACAATTGAAAAAGAAGGCACCACTTTCTCGGGACATGGAAAGGTTTCTCTATATGAAAAACCTTGTGGTGAAATGGATATAAAAGTCCATCCGGTAAAATTGGGTGTTGAAAACAATTACAGTCTATCTGAACAGCAATTTAAGCAGCTGAAGAAGGGTGAAATCATTTCACATCAGGCTAATAAAAATGGGTTTGTTAAGCATTTCCTTTTGCAGGCTGACAAACAGACCAATGAAGTGAAATACGTTGATGTAAGCTCTTTAAAATTACCTGAGCGGATTCAGGGCTATGTTCTTGAGGAAAAGGAAAAAGAGTTGTTGAAGAAAGGCCAACGGGTGGAGTTCCAAAATTTGAAAGGAGAACACCAATCCATTAAACTGGATCTGATTGCGCCTAAGGGAATATTGGTCCAGCAGACCAGTGGTGCCGATCAAAATGAAATAAGTCGCTCCAACGCCTCTTACCTCAGCCGATAACAGCTATAAATAATTTGTTATGACTCAAAAAAGTAACGAAGCTCCCAAATTCCATTTTGGGAGCTTAAATCTTGAACCTGCTAAAATTCAGGATCTTGGTTTTCTCTCCAGAGTAAAAAGTATTCCTACAGCTACGCTGGAAATGTTTCTTCCCTTCATTCTTAAGGATGTACAAGGAAGCTATTGGAATATCGCCTTCCCTATCCGGTCCCCTGAGTCAGAGGCGACCATAGGAATGATTCTCAAAAACATCAATTATCATGAAATTGCTGAGGGATCTGACGCATTCAGGGGGCTATGGATAGCAGATCCGTATCATTGTAGCTTCTTTGCGCAAAAAGTATATATCGGGAATTCAGTGATAGAGATACTAAGTTTCTTTGATCAATATAAATTTAAGTTTGATTTTAAGCAATCTGTATTTGTATCTGTTCCTGATGAATTACACGAACTTCATTTCCATTCCCTGAAAAATTATTATCCTAATGCATCCTTCATTAGTTTGTTCGGAAACCATCTAGAAGGGAAATTAAATGACATTAAATTTGCATGTTGGGTAGCAAACAAATCTTTAGATATAAATCTAGTAGAGGAAGAATTAATTTTACTATATAACGATAAGGAGATTATTTTTAATCCTACTAATTTGTTATCTTTCAATAGTTTCCGAAAAGCTTCCGGTCTCAAAAATGTCATCAAAGTAATTAAGCCCAAATCCGGCTCTTTCAATGATGATCTAAACCTCAATGAAAATGAATCAACCAAAAAGAAATCTCACTATTCGACCTACTAAACGGTACATGATCATAAGGGTATTTCCGTTGTTGGTATTCCTTTTCATTTCTTTAGCCGCCGCTTATCTGATTGAAGACCTGATCTTAATCGCCTCCGGAGTATTGATCATCATGATTGCCTGGCAGATCATCTACCTGGCAACCGTGAAATACGAAATCACACGAACTCAGATCATTTACTCCAGGGGAGTTTTGAGTTATGAAACAGATTACCTGGAAATGTATCGTGTGAAGGACTATATCAAAAAGCAATCTCTAATCGCGAGGATATTGGGTATAATGAATTTTACTCTGATCACCTCCGACAAATCACATCCTGAATTCTCCATGATAGGTATTCAGGATTCCAATATTCCGGATACTGTTCGCAAGCTGGTGGAAGTATCCAGAAAAACTAATCGAGTTCTACAAGTTGACTAAAAATTTAACTCTATAATTATGAAAAAATTAACTTTTTTATTTGCGATGTCTGTAATTATGTTTTCCTGCGGGGACAATGGTGAAGACCCGAAACCTGACGATGGTTCAAATGAATATCAAGTTGTGTTCGCTTTAACAGTTGAAAATAATCCAACACAAAATTTCGCCGAGAATATGGAAATAGAAGTATTATCAGGAGAATTCAGTTATTTATCAATTGAGAATGGCCAGGCAATGAAATACGATAATAGAATGGCTCCCTTTACCATACCTGATCAAGATTTCAAAGGAATTACATTATTTACCCCCACATATTCACCTGGAAGTTTAAGCTTCAATATTATTGTACACTCATCGCTTGAGAACCCAACAAATACAAATCTACGATTAGGTTATTCCTGCGGTAGTGAAATAAAATCCGAAGTAGTGGTTAGTGATGAAATCATAATAACTCCCGGGGAAATCCCATGGAGTAAAACTATAACTTTTTAATAAGAAAAGACTCTCTAAAAACATAGAGAGTCTTTTTTCTGTACCTTACTTTTGCTTTGCTTCCTGGATAATCTTCCTTGCTATTTCAGCCCTCCTATCCTCAATAGGCTTTTTGGGATTTTTGTGATAGCCTCTTTTTACTAAAGCACATATGCGACTCATTTTCCGCATTAAAATTAAGTGCTGTTGTAGTTCTTCCTGAATTGTAAACATTTCACTGGAATAATCTGCCCGATCCAACATGGCATCTTTAACAAATTCTTGCTGTTCCCATATTCGATCCCATTCATTCGCTATTATTACTAAATTAGCTTCATCAGCCTCATTGTCCACCAAATCAATAAATGCAACCTTATATTCTCCTAGTAACTCTTCATATCGAGGTTTGAAATACAGTTCATATTCCGGATGGATGGCTCGGTTTGCAAAATCGATCTCAACTAATTTTAGATGCTCGTCTGCCCAGGTGTAATTGGTTCGCTCTGCATCTAATTGTTCTTTCACCGCTATTTCTTGTGCCCAAAAATAAGGATGAAGCCTTTTATCTCCTTCTTTGAAATAAGGACGGTACCCCCATGGTAATAAATTCAAATTCTTATCAACCCAATCTAATTCCCCCCAACTATCATAGACTTCCCAATACCTTTGTTGCTGCCGAATCTTTTTTGCATCCCGAACCGGAGTAATGGATTGAGCCGAGGTCCAAAAAGAGAATAGGGTGAAAATTATCAACATAAAAAATCTCATAATATCCTATTTTAATTATTATACCATTCTTGAATTACTTCCTGTGCTATTCGCTTTCGATGATCAGATACAGGCTTAGGATTATCTTTTACTGCCTTGAATTTGAAATTTAAATCTGCCCTTACGGCAGATCTATACAATCCATAACTCACTCCCCTAAGTACTCTTAGCTCCCTGATAATATGCGACATCACCTCATTCCGCTGTTCAGCATCCATCAGATTCATGTCCCCTTGCAATGCAATTACCCCTGCGATATATAGGGATAAATCATTTATCCGCTTCCCCATCTTAAAATTCACCTCCGTCACAAACTGAATCAATTGACTATTCCCTGAAGCCGCTTTTATCGCCTTTGACTGATACTCATAAATATCTTCGGCAATGGAAAACGCATACTTTACCTCAGTAATATCCTCAATTACCGAAACAGTCAACTTTCTGGAGTTTTGGATTGCTTGTAGCTTCTGAACATATGCCTGATAATCACGAGAATTCTCTTTCTCTATTAAAGCTGTTGCTCCTGTTGAAACTGTAAACTCTTCAAGCTTCTTGGTTAAGTCCCAATGCAAATCAATCAGAGCGAATCTTTGCAACCTGTCAAACTGAGGAGCTTGAGCAAAACCAGCTACAATTGTCAGGGTGAAAAATAAAGTCAGTACTCCTTTCATCTTCCTACTGTTTATATTCATTAATAATATCCAGAGCGATCACTGCCCTCTTATCCTGAAAAGGCTTATTGGGGCTTTTATTAAACTTATGCGCATACTTTGCCCTCTTCATTAATCGCTCTGCCATGAATAATGCTACACGTATTTCTTGAAGCTCAGTCAGGACGTGAATAATCACTTTAGCCCGTTCTGCATTGTTCAGCATATTCTTTTCTCCTCCTTTTAGGGCAAAGTCACTCAAATACTTAGTCAATTCCACCAGCTGACGTACTACGGCATTTTCTAAATCATAGGCCACTACAAATAATTCCGGTTGCTCCTGCCCAAGATCCATAATTTGAGATTGTATCTGGTATATGTCATCAATAGCCTGGGTAATACGGATCACATCTTTTGAGTTTCTGATAACCGCTTTTACCGTTGTTTTTGCCTTATCAAAATTTGACTCAATCGATTTTACAATCTCATACTCTCCCAGCTTAATGGTATTGTTTTTCACCATATCAGACATGGCTTTTTTCTTTGCTTTTAACACACTGGTGTGCTCAACATAAGCAGCGGTTTTTTGACCTAATATTGCAGCATCGGCTACTGGTAACTGAGCCCAGGATCGTAGCGATGTAACACAAATAATCATCATGAGAACTACTTTTTCCATTCCGATATCACCTCCTTTGCTATTTTTGGTCTATTATCCTTAATTTTTGATTCCACTCCGATATAGTCCCAGAGGGTGCCATAACGGGCAGTTTTCATCCTCCTTGACATGCCATAAGCAATGGCCCTGATTACCCGTAACTCCTGAATCACATAGCGGATAAAACTCGCTCTTTCCTTTGCGTCCAATAGGTTTTCTTTTCCTTCTTTCAGTGCGAAAGAATTCACATAGTCCATTAAATCTATGATTCGGCCAGCTGATTTTTGCTCCAAATCAGCAGCTATGAGCATCATTTGTGCATTTCCTTTAGCCACTTCATATACCTCCGACTGATACTTGAATATATCCGACAAGACCTTACTAACTTCCGCTACGGATTTGGAATCCTTCATCACAGACTTCACTGTCCGGTGCGTCTCATAGACCACAGTAGTCATGGCGGTCACTCCAGCCAAACGCTCTGATGATTTGCCTGTATATCCCTTCGCATCTGACAGGCGGCTCTCTACAAAGCGCTGATACATCGAAACCAAACCATCTGACTTTGTCGAGTTTATCAAATACTCTGTATCAATTACAAATTCATAAACTTGAGCAAATCCCTGGACGGGCAGCATAAATAGAAAAAGTATAAAGTATTTCATTGCTTAAATTCTTTAATGAGTTCCTGTGCGATTTGCTTTCGATTATCCGTTAGCTGAAGTGGCTTTGGGTCCTTAAACTTTTTAGCAGTACTGGCACTCTTGATCTCCCGCCTTACCCCATACATGATGCCCCTGATGTACTTTAATTCCTTTACAGCATTCTTTATCAAATTATCCCGCTGCTTATTGTCCAGCATGTTTTTGGAGCCACCGGTGAGCGCCAAAGTTATTTGAGTACTTAGCATTGTAATCCGCTCAACCACTTGCTTTTCCAAAATAGCAGCCATCAACAGTAACTCTGCATCCCCCTGAGCATAGGAGTAAACCTGTTTCTGGTAATCTGATATTTGCTCTATAATTTCAAAAGCATATGCCACATCATGCAGGTTTTTCACCACTTCCTGAGCCTTGGTTTTGGCATTATACAGTCTCACCAATATGGTCCTCATCGTATCAACCTGCGTCTGCATAGCTGTGCCCAGGGCAGCCAAGCCTTTTTGGGAATCATTGGAATCGTCCATCAGGTTGTTTTGATCATTGTCATGAAGCTTTAAAACTCCGGTTACTGCTACATCCGTAACCGGCTTATCCTGCCCCATCACCACAACAGGAAGCATGATCATCACATAAAAAATTGTTACCCTTTTCATGATACTACTGTATTTTTGAATTTTACTGACTGGACCATTTCAAATACCTCCGCCTGAATTTTCAGCATGTTTTCCTTCAGGATTACCTCCTTATTATCGCCAAAATTGTAATAAATGGGTGTGGGCTGGTATTGTGCTTTTTCTCTGTTAACCGCATCCACATCCATTTCTATGCGGCAATTGAAGGAAGAGTGATTCACCGAAAGCTGCTCCTGGTCCTTTTTCTCATAGGCCAGCTTGGCTACGATCTCTCCGGTTTTCAAATCTGCTATCTTGGAGGCGGGAATGGTGTTTTCCATAAATTCATTTTGCGAATAAGTAGCCTTGTGTCGATCGATACTGACTCCGTTCCGGACTTGCATCGTCTTACCAAAAAGCTTCTCCAGCCACTCCAAAGTCTGTTTATTTTTGATAACGGCTGAAATAATATTGGCCGGAACACTCTGAATACTAGCTGCGGTCTGCTTTCCGAACATCTTCTCCAGCTGAGAAAGATCCTGAAAGGCCAAAAGGACCGCTACCATATTTTCCCGGGCGGTGGCGATCAAAGTGTCCAATTGGTAGATGAAAAAGGTGGCCAGTTCATCCACTACCAAGGAAACCGGAAGATTTCCTTTTTCATTCAAGGCCCTGGTCAATCGGTTCATGATCACTGAATAGCAAGCAGAGTTCACATTCATCAAATCCGGATGATTGGCCAGAACCAGTATAGAAGGATCTTTGGGGTCAGAAATCTTTAGATTAATATCATCCCCGGAGAAAACCCAAAGCGTTTCTTTACTCGCAAGACGAGAAAGATTGATTTTCAATGTCCCGACTTGTCCATCCAACTGCTGGTAAGTTTTATTTCTATGCGCATCCATAAAGGGGCTGATCAGACTATGAATTTCATACTCAGTACTCAGGGCATTGAAAATTTGCTCATAGCTCAAGGTGAAAAAGAGCAAGACGTGCGCCATGGTGGAGTACTTTCCTCCCTCATACCTGCTAAAAAAGTAGATCACAGCGCCTAAAAGGTTAATTGCCGACTGATTAAAAAACTGCGAAGCCCCTTCTTGCTGAGATTCTGATTTTTGCAAGGCACTCACGATGGCGTCAGCCGCCTCCTGAGCGGCTGGCAATGAATAGATATACTTCGGAGATAAAGGATTTACCCTTCGGCTCTTCTCCACATCCTTGAAATTGATCACATGGAACTTATGATTTTTTAGTATCCCTCGCTTTTTATTGAGTAGGTAATGATAATAAGTCACCTCTGCCAATCCGGGGAATTTGAAATCATACACCAGCATGGAAAACCCTTTAGCCAACAGCGTTTTGATGTAGTTTAAGATGATAGAAAAAGTCTTTCCGGAACCGGGGTTTCCGATCAAAAAGACGGTTCTAAATACATCGGTAATATTCATCCATCCCATCCGTCGTTTACCCTTGTGGAAATAAGACATCCGGTAGCTCACAGATCTATTATTGTCCAAAAGATTTTCATTTTGCGGGAAAGTTTCGTTCTCCTCATTGAACTGGTCTGTGGCCAGCTTATTCTTAATTCGCTTTGAAAGGTTATCCAATGAGGTATGCAATAACAAGGCACCAATGACACTTTGAGCCAAATACATTAACCAATCGTAACGTATTGGATATATAAAAAACACTAAGGCTCCAAAGAAAATGATCAGTCCAAAAAAGAAAGGAATTCGGATCTGAGTATTGGGATTGATCGTGAGGTTCTTTCTCGCTTTTGTGCCTATACTCACTATTCCGATCAGGAAGAAAGTCAGGAGCTTCGAATAAATTGCATTTTCATATACTCCGAATCGGCTGATACGCATCAATAAATCAGCGGACCATTCCGGAATATATTCCACAGGCAAAAAAAAGACCAGCCATTCCAAAAGAACGGTCACATAGATTACTCCTTGTAACATGGAGTACAGCTTTTGAAGTTCTTTACTTTCTTCCATTTGAGTAATAGTTAAAAGTTTAATTCAATGGTACTTTCAACCCCACCAATCCCCCAACCCTCCAGGTGTCGTCATCCCAAAAGACCACCTCATTTTTTTGTCGAAGAAAGAGCACAATACCCTGTTTGGTCATGAAGGAAAATTCAAAACCTGCCGTGGCTCCGGCAATAAATTGATGGGTATTGGTGCCCAGGCTTGCTCCGGTTCTGAAGCTCAGCATTGTATTGCGGCTTCGGAATAATACTGGCTTATAGATTATTCCTCCTTTAAAGCTATTGACAATCTCTCTTCTCTCCCCAAAAGTCGGTTCCCCTTCCTCTGTGGTCGGAGGAATAGTGAAAGTGGTCATCCGTTCCCGGTGGGCATAGTCAAAGTTCACCTCCCACATGCGGTAATACTTCTGCCCGAACTCCAGGGACATTTCTCCGATCACCATTTCGGGATGGTAAAGTCCTCCGGATATGGAGAAATAATTATATCCCTGCTGCGCGAAGCAGGGGAAAGACGCAAGCGTCAGCAGTATGATGATCCAGCTTCTCATAGTGTGTCTGCATTAAGTATATCTGAATAGTCTACCCGTAGATTTACCGTTCTGCCGGAAATCTGATTCTCTGAAACTTCGATCGAGAACACCTTCTGATTTGGGAAGGTGAACTTCTCGAATACAAATACATTTCGATACTTCTTCTTGAAGCTCTTCGTATTGAAAAGAGCAAATTCCGGCTGTAGCTCAACCTGTTGAAAGTTGGTTGCCTTCTGTATCTTTTTATCTTCAATTTTGAAGCGAATCTGATCAATATCGTATTTGATGTTCGTTTTATTGAAAAGCGAAACATCTACGAAGAAGTAGTTCCCTACCGTATAAATGTTATTTAAGCGGGCTTCGAATTTGTACTCCTGCGCTTTTACAATATGGTATTTCGGCTTGGTATTCATCACCTTCATACCAATTTGTTCCAGCTCCGGACGGGCAATGGAAATATTGGGAACAATCAAATCAATGCCCTCTTTCCGGCCAATTAACAAATTTTTTGTCGCCAGTTTTGGTTGAGTAGGAAAAAGAAGGAATTGCGCCATATAGCTCTCACAGATGACCGTCAGCACTCCGAGCTGCTCATTCCCCAAAGAGTCTTCAGGTAGTGGTTTCAGCTTCAGTACATTTGTTGTCGCCATCTCCCCTACCAGTCGGTCTGTGGAAAAATCAACCGTTTGAATAGTCTCCGAGAAGACCAGGTGAGTGGTCACCTCCGGATTAATATGCACCATGATCAGTTCACTTCCCTGAAAGTCTCTTTCAGGAATCTCCTGCGCCATAGCCATGGTCGACAGAAGAGAGATTAATAATATCAATAATCGTTTCATCTTATTGCTGTTTTGGGTCAATGAGGTATACAATAGTGTTGTATTTCAGGCTGGCCTTATTCTTTTTGACCGCCTTCTGAAAGGCCCTGCTAGTCGTTGAGACTGCACTTTGTCCGATTTGATAGAAGAACTGACCGGAGTTCTCCGGATTGCTGGACAGCGTCATCCCCTGGGAGGACTGGCTTGCGAGCTCTTTAGTGAAATCCCTGAATTCTGATTCCGGCACAAAAAGCCCTTCCATCCCATCGTTGTCGTACAAATTCAGGCGAACCGGAATTGGCTTTCCCTCATGCAGCAGGGAAGAGATTTCTATTTTCACCCGCTGGGAAGAAAATCCCTTGACGGTGCCGAACAGATATTGGCCTTTTCTGATCAGTGTTTCTCCTGCGTAAACATCCTCTAAAAGTCGTATTCTTACCCGGCTATTGGAGGTCACCTTTAATCCTTCATCCAGTATCGCGCTGATCATATTGTGCTCATTCCTACTACTGAGGGTATTAAAATGGCCGTTTGCCGTACTTTTGCTTTTGCTAATGGGAACAATGGCCGCTTCCCGGGCTTTTTCCTCTTCTTCCTGCCTCCTTCTTTCTTCCGCCAATTGCTTTTCCAGTTCTTCCTGTTTTCGCTGGTCCGGAGTTTTCATCATCGAGTCAATCACCGCCAAGCGTTTCTTAAATTCCTCAACCTCCGTTTCCTTTTGTGGAGCAGGTTCACTTATAGGCTGAGGTTTAGGCTTCCTCACTATCGGAGGATGGTCCTTTTCCGGCAACAGGTATTCTTCCCCATTTTGCTCCACAAACAAGTCAATCCCCCTTTTAGGTCGGTCTCTGTTCAGGGCTATTTCCACCTTTTCCTTCATGGTCGGCTTTTTTTCCGTGTTCAGCATGATGCTGTCCATATCCTGATCAGAAAACCCATAGTCCAACACCTCTTTTTCCTGTCGCTCAATATCCAGGCCCCGGATAGCGGTATGCTTTCCTCTTTTATCAAATCGGGACCTAAGGGCATCCATCTTGTTTTTGATTTTCCTTTTCTCCAAATAGGGTTTGGGAACCGTAAAATCTACCCCTTGTGTCACTCTTTGCTCCTCTTCCGGCTCCTTTGCAAAAGCATCCTTTGCGATATAAAAAAGTAAAAAAGTGAAAGGATAAATGATCAGCGGAATTACATATTTTGGATGTCTCCAGTTAATCTGTCTCATATGAAATCTCCTTTTCGATTTGTTTGAGTAAAAGGGAATCTTCAGTGGTCAGGCTATCCTTTTCCAGGAGTGCGGTCAGCTGAGCTTCCAGTTGATGCCACTTATCGATCTCGGTAAAGCTTTCCTGCGTGTCGGATAACTTCCGCGCCAAAGGAGTGAAATCAGTATCAGGCTTGGGACGAGTACGGTAATACATTTCATTACCAATAAAACTCAACACAAAAAGCAGGACGACCATGCCCAGCGTTGCCGCTTTATGCTGCTCACTCTTTTTCTGAAGCTTTTCAAAAAACCGGCTCGGTTCCTTCTGTTGGTCTTTCTTAGAATAGTCGTTTGCTTTCATCACTGATAGATTTATTCTCCAAGGTTAGATATTGCGTTATAAGCACCCCATGTGGGTTATTATCCGTTCGGATCACATCTTTAAGCACCCCGGTGGTCTTGATCTTCCGCTTACTTACTCCTGTTTCACGCTCAAATCGTTGGGTGCCGTAATAGACAAATTCCAGTGTTGCCGGGTCTATGTTGACCGAATCCATTTCAATGGTCACCGTAGTGGTGCTACTGATCAATTGGTTATAAAAACCCTTCTCAGAGATATTATTATACTCGGCATGAACGCTTTCATCTCCCAGGTACATGGATCGGCCTATATTCCGTTTGATCATTTTATCATCCGGCGCCAGCGTCCAGAATAACAAGTGAAAGATATTGACATGAGACTGGTATTCTACCATGCGATTGGCCTCGGTTCCAACCTGCTTGGCTAAAATAGGCGTGGCCTCATCCAAAACGTAAATGTTCTTTCGGGTTTTATCCAGCTGGATATTGGTAAACACCAGTATCAGAATGACGATCAAAATACTGGTGACAAAACTGCCGACACTCACCCAGACTGCCAGACGAATCTTGTTTTCTATCTTCTGTAATAGCATTAGGCGACCCCTCCGGTGACTGCTTTTATGGCGACCATTTTCATGGCCTGACCTGCTTTAATAGAATTCCCCAAGGCATTTCCCAAACCAGAAGTACTCACTATCCAGCTACTGATTGGTGGAATAGCAAACATCATGACCCCACCAAGTAACATCGTTAAGGCAGGCATGGTAAAGGTGAAGTCCGATTGAAACAACCAGGAAATATAATGCTCTTCATCCCCAAGGATTTGCTGAAGCGTTTCAATATCCGCCCGGTTGGTATAATTCATACCGAACATGCTCACGGTGGCAATGATATTGGCGATTAACGAATACAGACTCACGGAAATATAGCGGGATATCCACTGGATATAACTATCTGAAAAGCCCGGCAAAATACTGATTGCAAATGCGTAAGGACCTAATAAGCCCAGTATGACCAGAAATATTTGCTGAATAAACATCACCCCATAGAAGCAGAACTGGTAAATCCAATGGCACAAACCCGACATCCATAATTTTGGAATGAACTTCAGCAAACCCATCACCATAATTCTTGCCCCTTCAATCAGACTTGCCATTTTGCTCAAACTCACCCCCAGCTTCTCAAAAACGCCCTGCTCCTGCTGTTCGCTATTTTGATTCACCTCCATGGCACCATTAATCATTTTCATGCCCAATTCATTGGTGAGCTGCATCACTAATTGATATTCTGTTTGCGTCTGCTCTACCTTTTTCCGGAAACCATCTTCGGAAATCCTACTCACCCCTCGCAGGGGAACATCAATCAGGGCGAGAAATGCCCCCCAGTTCATGATCACCAAACCAATTGCAAAAGGACGAAGCAAGGGCATGATCTCCCATTGCCGATCCCCCACAATCATCCCATAGCTTTTTACGGCCATGAAAAGCATCGTAAATACTCCAGCCAGATACTGCCCGTAGCGAGCATGATCCGCCAGTTCAGTATAGCCGAATATGTCCCTGATTTCCTTGATAAAGTCAAGGAAGCCCAGGTCAATAATCTCATTGAAACTCCACATATTTTTATTGTTTTGACGTTACTTGTTTTGCAAAAGCCTGAGGGATTAATCCGGATGCTCTGTAGTCTTTGACCAACGCTTTTACGGCAGGCTCAACACCCCCATATGTTTTCATATAGAGCTTTAAAGCCTCTTTTTCAGGCTTCTCGGTTGAATAAATGAAATACTCTTCATCGCTTACTTCAACCCCATAAGTCTCCCCCGTTTTTCCTCTTTTGATATAGACTTCTTTAAATTTGCTTCTGCCAGCTTGGTTGTCTAAAGCATGAATGCTAAAAATCTTATGCTGCTCAACCTCATCCAAATTCAACACCTTCGCGATTGACTCATAATCCCGCCTCAATTCAGTTTGGTCTAATAACATGACCACACTTGAATTTCCAATCACCGTTTTTCTAAGGGTTTCAGAAGATATAATATCATCTAACTCCTGCGTCACCAGGCACGCTTCCCCGTACATTTTCCTACAAGTTTTGTATAAGTATTGTATATACCCCACCATCATTGGACTTGCGATCGCCTTCCACGCCTCTTCTATTATCAATGCCTTATGTCCTTTCTTTCGCTTCATCTTTTGAAGAGAAATATCCATAATGATAAGCGTCAAAATAGGAAATAGAACGGGATGATCTTTGACATTATCGATCTCAAAGACAATGAATTGCTCATCAAACAGGGATGAGTCCATCGTATTATTCAGTAGGAAATCATATTGGCCACCTTTATAAAAGGATTTGAGAATATATTGATATTCATACAGATCAAAATCAATATGATGAGCCTTCTTGATTTGCTTAATCCTTTCTCCTGAAAATTCATAAAACGTATTGAAACTCAACTGATCAATGGTCTTTTCCTCAAAGTATGCCGTAAAATAGTCCCTAAGCACTTCGGACAATATGGACTCTTCCAGCTTGGTTAAGATTCCACCCGTCCCTTTCCACAAAATAGCGATTAGGCTCACCAAACTATGAAGTTTTTCCACCTCTCTTAAATCCTCCGGTGTGACCAAAAAAGGATTGACCGTGATTGGATTATCATCGGAATAAGTAATATAACGACCATTATAATAGTCACATAAACCACTATAGCTATGACCAACATCGATAATCATGATATCACTTTTATAGAGGTAATATTGTCGTATTACTGAATTCCAGCAGAAGGATTTCCCCCCACCTGATGGCCCCAGAACGAACTTATTCCGATTATTGGTGCGTCCAATAGAACGCGGGTATTCGTTCGTGTCTATGCCAATAGGCACGCCCTGGCGGTCGGTGAAATAGAGCTTGAAATCTGACGGATCGTCTTGTGGCAACCTCTCCTTGGCCATCAGGCAAATAGCTGCATTAGCCGTAGTCAAAAACCGGTCATAGTGCTTCAGGCTTCCGGCATTTCCGGAGATGTTGGCTTTAAACAACTCAAATTGATTGTACGCTGTCTCGGATGGATGTATTCCCAAATCCTTCAACCTGCTGTCTATATGGTTGGCTACATCCTTCAACTTATCCCGGTGGGTCTTCACTAGGATAGAAAAATGACTGTTTACCAAGGTCAGATTATCCCGCTCCATTTCTTGCTGTAGCGCCTCAATATCCCGGATAGCATAATCGTTGGCCGGATCTGGCATACTTTTATGCTTCCTTTTTTTGGCTTCCAGCTTTGCCAGCGTCTTTAATTTGTCCACTACCTCAATGATCTGATTGTAAATGATGAGTTCATAATCAGGCACTGAATATAGAAATGACATCAAGTCTACCGGGAAATCCCGATGGCCGATGTTTTGGATTTTACAGGAGGAAAGCTGAGCCGGAAGGTCTACATTATCCGTATCAATCAGACTGATGACCTTGATTCTTCGCTCATCTCCTATGCCTACCCAAGACTCCGTGGCATGGAAATTTTCAATCGACATCACCTCCTTATCAAAGGAAAAAGAAACCTCGCGTAAAACGGTTTGTCTAATCGAATCAGAAAAATAAAGCGTAGGATTAAAGTTGGACTCCTTTAACTCAGATTCTATCTTATGAATGATCGTAACGAAATCCTGAAACGCCCTCGGGTCAAAGACATACATCCCCCCGCGATGCACTTGCAGAGTAATGGTCAGTAGAGTTTTTACCTCTGTATAGATCCGCCCTTTAAAATGATCGTGGTAACAGGCAGACAAAAAGTCTTCCTGTGGTGGTGCCTGGTATTTCTTACGAATGAAAATATCCTGCTTTTGCAAGATATAGCCTTCCTTTAGGTTACCGATGATTTTAAGCATAGCAGCATGAAACTGTTCGTAGGCATCAGGGTCTGCACAATATTGCTCCACGGTATTAGTGATTTCAAACATGGCGGAGAAATCTCCCGTGTTCTGATAGAACACAGAATACCCTTTGAAATCATCAATACCAATGATCGGTAGCTCAAAAGCCTGTTTCTTTTTGCTCATTAGTGTAGGATTTAAGTCTTAAGCTTTGTGGGAGCGTCATATGATACCCCTTCTCTTCCGGCTTCGAATGCAAGCCTTTTTTTTGCCTCCAGGCTGTGAAACCAAAGCCTCCGCCAGCAAGTAGAATGATCGTCAGTATGCCTGCCCACATATTCAGCGCACAAACTCCCATTCCGATAATAGAGCCTCCTAAAAGTGAAGCCGCTGCCCAGTAGATATAGCGCCCTTTGATGAATTTGAAAACAAGGGGCCGTTGAAGCCCCCTGAAAAATGGATGCGTCCTAAACATCGCTTTAAATCCCGAAAAAGGACTTAATCACCGTCCCTACCAGTACCAGGAACAAACAAGAGCCCATCCACCCCATGACCGCCTTGTTCACATCCTGATCCCCCGCATTCCATTTGGTGTACACCCTTACCCCTCCAACCATTCCGACAACGGCACCAATCGCTAAAATCAAATCCCCTAATGATTTCATATAGCTCAGTAGCTCGGTGGTGGCTGCATCAAGCCCGGCAGAACCTTGTGCATACACTGTGATATTGGACAACATTACCAGCATTAAAGCCAGAAAGGCGATGCTGTTTTTACGAACAGATTTTGAGATGCCCCCGAAAATTTGGGCAAAAGATTTCATGACAGTTTTCATAAGAAAATTGTTTTGGTGTAAATAATAATGAAATGTTATTCCTCTGAATGAGGCGAATTACGATAAAGAATATGCTTAATTAGCTTTAGCTAGTGGCAAAGACGTTCTCTGATAAGGTCTCCATAAACTCCTCCGCCCGGGCGTAATATTGATCCAGATCCATCCCCTCATCATAGATCTTTCCGAAGGTCACCTCTTCCTCCTTTGCTGCGGTCTGCCCGGGCTTAAAATCTTCCATCTTCACCTCTTCCGGTGGAGCCGCATCCTCCTGAACCAAAGCTCCCATATCATAGGTAATATTGAAGGCCGTGCTATTGATATTTTGGCGACGAAGGTTGATGTATTCAAAGAAAGCAACCACCCCATAATAAATACCTAAAATTCCTGTTACTAATAAAAAGAAATCACTCCAACTCATAGCTTTATTGTTTAAGTATTAGTGAGTTATTTGTTTTGCTATGTTCCAAAGTTGGGAAGAATTTTTGAAAATATAGTGGCACTTTCGTATAGTCATTTTGACACTTTTGTATAGTTTTTTTGTCACTATCAGTTAAATATCAAGTCATTACCTTTTCTCCCCCCTTTCGTTATAACCTCTATATTACCACCTGATGACAGAGCGGACAATTTGTCCGTCCTAAAAAAACCACAAATTAAATACTACCTTTTTTGTATTATTAAAAAAATAACTAACTTGAGGTGTCATAAAAAACAACAGCCTCATGGTTATAGCTTTTGCGAATAATAAAGGTGGTACCGGAAAAAGTACGCTAACCACCGTTTTTTTGGAAATCCTGAAAGGACAAGGGAAAAAGGTCCTCATTATTGATTGTGATTCTCAGTGTAACCTTACGACTACCTTTCTTCCGGAAGATGTGGAGAATACGCTGGCTGACACTATCCTGAATAAGGAAATTGTCCCTTATACCGTAGAGGATTACGATATTGTTCCTTCTTCGCCTACCCTGGAGATTATTCAGTTACAAATGTCAATCAATGAAGTAGACATTGATGTACTGGACAAAGCAATAGAACCGCATAAAGACAATTACGACTATATTCTAATCGATTGTCCTCCTTCTGATGGTAACTTACAGCAGGTGGCTATTTATGCCAGTGACGTTTGTATTTGCCCGATTAATTCTACCGTACACGCTATTGAAGGTGCGCTAAACGTGAAAAGCCGAATCAATGATTTCCAGAAAAGCATCAAGTTTTTGCCAGTCCGCAACAACTTTGACTTCCGTGAGAAATTCCCGAAGGAGGTAAGTCAGAAGTGTGAAGAGATCTTTCCTGAAATTGCCAAAACCATTATTAAACGAAGAGTAGACTTTGCTGAAGCTATGGAATATGGCGTTCAGGGGTCTACCGAAATCAATGTTGTTAACGATCTAATTGCTGAAATCAATGGCTAGAACTCGAACTGCAAGAACCACCAAAGCCACCACGTTGGCTGAGAAGGCCAAAGCACAGCAAACCATAACGGTGAAGGATTTGACCATTTTGGAGGAACTGGAATCACTCCTACCCTTCCAGCTGTCTGAAGAAACAGAAGAATTAAAAGACTCCATAAAGAAAGAAGGCGTCAGAGATCCTTTTGTGCTTTGGGAGCGTGATGGTAAAAAAATATTAGTGGACGGCCACCACCGAAGAAAATCCATGATTGAATTGGGATTAGAAGATACTGCTATTCCTTTTACTTATCGCGAATTTTCAGATTTAGAAGAGGTGATCTTTTGGATGCGGAAAAACCAACTAGCCCGCAGGAATCTAAGCAAAGACCAGGTGAGTTACCTCCGAGGGATGCTATATAATGAGGAGAAAGGATCTATTGCAGGATTAAAAAAAGTGGACGGACAAAATGTCCGCTCTGAAAATGTCGCTCAAAAAATAGCGGCGGAATCTGGTGTGAATGAAAAAACCGTTCGCAGAGATGGTAAATTTGCTGAACATATTCAGGCTTTAGCTGAAATTGACCCAGGCATAAAAGAGGATATTCTTTCCAAAAATTCTAAGATCAGAAAATCTGATGTTGAAAAATTAGCTACATCCGTTAAGGAATTGCCGAAAGAAGAAGCCAAAGAAGTTCTGGCAAAAGCAAGGGCAGGTAACAAAACCAAGAAGCCCGCTAAAAAAGCTGAGGTAGCAACTGACCCCACCAAAAAAATCAAAAAGGACCTTTCCACGATTTTTAGAAATCTTATTTCACGGGTAGAGACACTGGACGAAAGCGAGGAAGATCTAAAAACCAGCTTCGAAGAAACACAACAAAGATTGTGGGAGAATTTGGTTGCCTTAAAAGCCGCCAAGAAATCATAAATCATTACAGCGGACATTTTGTCCGCTCTAATTCTTATGTGAAATATGAAGATCAATCAACTAATAAAAAAGTTAAGGTACGACAATGACCTGACGCAAAATGAATTGGCCGAACTATTTGATCTTAATCCGGAAACGGTAAAACGGTGGGAACAAGGAAGATCATTCCCTACATTCATCAAACTGATTGCCATTTTAAAGCATTTTGGAAAGGAATACGATATAGATTATACTGATTTAGATCCGGATAAAACGGAGGATTAATTTCATTATTTTAAAAAAAAGGCCTTACTACTAAATTAGTGAGGTTTTTTTATATCATATTTAATCTGAGATTACCATACTCAACCTTACTACTTATGAAATTCATTTTTTTCTTTTTAGCTTTTTTATGCTGTAATAATGTCTGCGCTCAAACTCCTAATGACCAAAAAAAACACATAAGGCAAACGATTGATTACTCTCGTCGAATATTTAAGAAACCAATTTATTTTAAACAATACCACTTTGATAGTCTGGTTGACTTTTCGTGGAGCGATTTCCATGAGAAAACCAATTTTTCAGGGAGCCAATTCGATAGTCTTGCCGATTTTTCATGGAGCGATTTCCACGAGAAAGCCAACTTTTCAGAGAGTCAATTCGATAGTCTTGCGGTTTTTCGAGGTATCGGCTTCCATAAGGAGGCCAATTTTGGAGGAACCATATTCCATAAGAAAGTCAATTTTGGTGGAACCATATTCTATAAGGAAACCATTTTTTTTAGGAGCAAATTTGATAATCTTTCCGATTTTTCAAATAGTTATTTCCATGGGAGAGCCAATTTTGGAGGAAGCAAATTTCATAAGAAAGCCAATTTTTCATGGAGCCAATTCGATAATCTTGCCAATTTTTCATGGAGCGATTTCCATGAGGAAGTCGATTTTTCACGGATAGATTTTTATGAGGAAGCTGATTTTTCATGGAGCGATTTCCATGATAACGCCGGTTTTTCACGGAGCTATTTCCATAAGAAAACCGATTTTTCAGGGAGTCAATTCGATAGTCTTGTCGATTTTTCATGGAGCGAATTCCATGAGAAAGCCAATTTTTCAGGGAGTTATTTTAAAGAAGTAGCTACCTTTACCTTTTCAACACTACCTGATACTCTCCTATTCGGATCTACTAGATCAAAAGAAATAATCGATTTAAGCCTTACTATGGTGGGTTCAGAAAAAACACAATGCTTCATCGATTTAACAAACTCAAATTTAGAAAAATTCAAATTTAGTTATGACCGCTTCAATATTTTCTTTGCTGATTCAACCACCAACATCGCCCAAAGACAAAATGTGTATGAAACCTTAATGAAAATGCAGGAAAAGTATGGTTATAGAAGTGGTTGTGAAAAAGCGGATAAAGAGTATAAGGAATTTAAATATGTGGGAAAGTTAAGGCTTGACAAAGCAACTCCTTGGTGGGCCATTTACTGGGGATCCTTTAGGAATATGTTAGATAAATATTGGTGGGATTACGGCTATTCAAAAGAGTGGATTTTCTTGTGGACCGGAGGGATTTTCCTGTTTTTCACGATCCTGAACTTCTCCATTGGGCAAGCTAAATTATATGACTTTTACCCCTTAACATTTATTGAAGACCACAAAGAAAGAATCATTGATAAGAGTACGCAAATATCAACAAAACGGTATTGGGGCTTGAATACGTATGTCACCGTTATCTACACCGCCTATGTGTTTTTCGGAGTAAAATTCGAAGTCAATAAAATGAATTACAGAATGATAGGAATGACTATCCTATTCTTTTTCCAGTATGCGGTTGGATTGGTTTGTTTGGGATATTTGGCGAATACGATAATTGTGGGGAATTAATAGGAGAAACATAGGAAATTTTAGGGCGGACAAAATGTCCGTCGTACTTATAATAACGCCTTGCTTTTTCAAAAGAGTAAGGCTTTACTTTTTTATCTATTTGCCTTATTTTAAAAGATCTAACCTACCAATACTCAACAAGCTCCCAATGAAAGCGATAAGATATATCTTTTACCTTTGTATTTATATTTTCCTAACCTTCTGCCTACATAACCAGCTTAATGGTATTTCAACATTGGAGCGCTTTGAAATAAGTGGGAGCACCCATTATTTATGGTACTTACCCATAATTATTCTTCCATTACTCTCCTGGGTATGCTTCCCTCCATTTAAATGGTCCTGGAAAAGAACAGTAATACTTTCATCATTTTATCCGCTGTTCCTGTTTCATCAATATTTAAACCATCAACCTCCTTTTGAATTAAATTCAGTCGCGCTTGATGAAATTTCAAATCCCGAATACAATACCTCAAATAGCTTTGCTAAATACTCATTTATACCTTTAAATAAAGGGGTTTCAGAATCTGATCTAATAAAAAATTGGTCTGTTCCGTTAAGATTAAAATCTAATTATAAGGAAAATTTCCTTAACAGACAGTTCGATACTGTAAAGATCTTCTCTTTAAATATACTATATACAAAACCCACTTTCTCAAAGAACCCAATTGATAGTTTAAAAAATTTACCTTCATGGGAATTTTCAAGGAAACCTACTTATTTTGAGAACAAATTTCATTTTGACACTGATCATCAGCTCAACCAATTTGATAGTTTGCCGAATTTTTATTGGAGAAGCTTTCCAATGAAACTCGATTACTCTTGGAGACAATTTCATTCAAGAGTCAATTACTATAAGAGCAATTTCGATAGTTTGGTCAATTTTTCTTGGTGCAAATTTAAGAATGAGGTAGATTTTTCCGAGAGCAAGTTCAATAATTTGATCGATTTTTCTTGGGCCGAATTTGATTCGACGATCAATTTTAATAGGTGTCATTATCAAAATAAAGTATTTTTTTTTGGAAGTAAATTTCAAGATATAGCCAACTTTTCCGAAAGTACCTTCGATAGTTTAGTCAATTTTTCTTGGTGTACATTTACTGTTAAAGCGGATTTTTCTAGAAGTCAGTTTTACGATGAGACTAGATTTAATTCTTCGACACTTCCAGACACTATTTTATTTCTTACGATTAAGTCTAAAAAAGTAATTAATTTAACCTTTTGTAGTCTTGATTCCAGTAAAAACCAATGCTTCATTGATTTAACGAATTCTGACCTAGAAAAATTTAGGTTTAGTTATGATCGATTCAAAGTTTTTTTTTATGATTCAACCACCACAATCCCCAAAAGACAAAATGTGTATGAAAGTCTGCTAAAAATGCAGGAAAAGTATGGTTATAGAAGTGGTTATGAAAAAGCAGATAAGGAATATAAAGCATTTACACATATTGGGAAATTTAGGCTAGATCCAAATGCTTCATTCCTAGCCATTGGAATAGGAACCATTTTAAACTTCATTGATAAATGGTGGTGGGATTATGGTTATTCCAAAACAAGGATATTTCTATGGACCGCCGGATTATACCTCCTCTTCGTCCTATGGAACGTTTTCTACATTTACCGCGGTAAGCTATTCAATTTCTATACACCTCCTTTTTTACAGAAATATCAAGCACTATTGAAAAGAGCGCATCGCCAAAAATCTATTGCTATCCATTTTTTTTCGAACGTGTATATTTCCTTAATCTATACGGCGTATGTTTTCTTTGGGCTAAAATTCGAGATGAGCCAGCTCAACTACAAAAGAAAATGGATGGTTACGTTCTTTTTCTTTCAGTATACCATTGGATTAATTTGTTTGGGTTATTTAGCGAATACGATCATTGTGGGGAAATAACAGGAGTTACTTATATAATTTAGGGCGGACAAAATGTCCATCGTAGATTTCTGTTTTTAGTGGCCCAGTTGATAAACACTTGGCGGGCTTTCTGCAGTCGCTCTATTTTCTACCTACTGGGTAACAAAAAGGAGCTTCAACAATGCCTCTATCCCTTTGCCATCCAGCTCACCCTCACCTTTTTTGACTGAAGGGGAAGAAGTACGCGAGTATCTCTTATGTTTTGTGAGAATTAGGGGGTGGAAAAAATTTGGTTTTAATGATTATTTTAATACTACTTTTTTTGTAGTACTTAAAAAATTCAGTATATTAAAGTATCAAAAGGAAGCGGTTTTCCTTTTATCAACAAGGCTGATTTCTACAGCCTCTAAACAAAGAGAGTTATGAAAGCAAAAGCATTTGAAAAGATCACCGATCAAATCATTGAACTTCTTGAACAGGGCGTATGTCCTTGGAAACACTACATTGCAGGCGGTTCACAAGCACCCCATAATTTTTCCTCGAAGCGGGAATACAATGGCTTTAATCACATGTGGCTGAGCTTTACCCGCATGCATAAAGATTATAAATCATGCGAATGGCTGACGTTCAAACAAGCCAAAGAACTGAACGGAACTATTAAAAAAGGTTCTAAAGGAACTACGGTGATTTATTATGACTTTCTGTTCGTGGATGCAAACGGGATAAAAGTAAATAAAGAGCTGGCGGTCAAAAAAATCCCATTCATCAAGACCTTTACCGTTTTCAATATGGAACAGACGGAAGGAATTGACTGGAAACCTGTGGAAGCCGACGAGAAGGAAACCAATGTGATTGAATCTGCAGAGCGTATTATCAATAATATGCCCAACCCACCAAAATTCACCTTCGGAGGAGATGGAGCATATTACAGGCCTTCCAATGACAGCGTAAACGTGCCCAAGATTCAAAATTGCACTTCAGAGGCAGAGTATTACGGAACATTTTTTCATGAACTTATCCACGCCACAGGCCATGAAAAGAGATTAAACCGACAGGAAATTACAGAAGAGGTAAATTTTGGAAGTCAGGTCTACTCAAAGGAGGAACTAACCGCAGAGCTTGGAGCAGCTTACTTATGTGGTGAGGCGGATATTTCAGAGCAGGTAATTGAAAACCAAGCCGCCTATTTACAAGGCTGGTTGAAAGCGCTTAAAAACGACAAAAAGATGATTTTCGAAGCCGCAGCAAAGGCGACGAAAGCAGCAAAATATATTATCGGGGGATAATCTTTTTTAGAAAGGGGGGAGTCCTCTCCCCCCTCCCTTTTCTTTCTCTATATTTTCCTACGCTAAATAAATCTGATATGTGTTTCAGTGTAAACCAGCAAAACATTCAATTCGCCTATATCGGTGATGGATTTAAATCCCTGACGGGCACCTACAGAAAGTATGTGGCCCTGAATGACAAAAAAGAGATACTGGCATTAAAGGGAAAATCACAGCCTTTTACTCCGCGCGGTGGTATTTCTGAAATCCGCGAGTTTTTAAAGACCGCCCAGCCCGAAGATTATCACTTTATAGCTTATCCATTTTCCTGTAAGTATAGTCTATTTTCCCTCCAATTATAGCACAATAGGTCGCTGCTCCGGCAGCGGCCATTATTCAAAATCAACCAGCGCAAGCGCTGGTATCATATTCCCCACCCTAAAATCTTATCCCTATGATCAATTCAATTTCACTTATACCACAAATGCTGGAAGTACTGGATTTTCGAATCATCCTTACCCCTACCATCAGGCAAAAATGTCAATCACTCAATCGGTTCAACCAGCTTATCAAATACTATAAAGACCCTTATACAGGAACCATAATTGGTCTGTTTGATGAATTCAAATTGCCCTTTATCAGCCCTGTAGATCCGGAAGTTGATTGCGCTTCCCTCCCGTATGTCATTGAAGGAAATATTTTTATCGAATTGTAATTATGAAAAACCCTGAAATATATTTTATAGATCTATTTTGCGGAGCAGGTGGAACAAGCTCTGGGGCGCATTTAGCAGGCGCTAAAGTTTTAGCTTGTGTAAATCACGATGCTAATGCGATCAAAAGTCACACTTTAAATCATCCTAATGCTGTGCATTTCACAGAGGATATTCGGGATTTCCGAGTAGTGGAAAAAATCAAATTATTAATTGACCAAAAAAGGAGGGAAGAGCCGGGGTGTATTATCATTCTTTGGGCTAGTCTTGAATGTACCAACTTTTCTAATGCCAAGGGCGGAATGCCTCGTGATGCAGATTCCAGGACCTTAGCGGAACATATGTACATGTACATTGAATCACTTAACCCTGACATGTTCATGATTGAAAATGTCCGTGAATTTATGGCATGGGGACCACTAGATGAAAATGGTAAACCCGAGAAACGTAAGAATGGAAGAGATTTTATACGATGGAAAGAGCATATCGAAAACTATGGGTATAAAACTGATTACCGCGTATTGAATTCGGCCGATTATGGTGCTTATCAGGTCCGAAAAAGGCTTTTCATGCAATTTGTGAAAAGCGATTTTTCAATCAATTGGCCAATCCCAACCCATCGAGATCCGAATTTAAAAACCAATACCCCCCTTTTTAACACTCCTGATTTAAAGCCCTGGAATTCCGTCAGGGATATTTTGCAATTAGAGGAAAAAGGAAATTCGATTTTCAATCGTAAAAAACCTTTAGCCGAGAAAACACTATCCCGAATTCTAATGGGCTTAGAGAAATTTGTTACTAAAGGTGATGGTCAGTACCTGACCGGATATTATGGAAAAGGCAGAGCCCACGGAATCAATCAACCCTGCCCAACTATCACTACAAAGGATCGATATGCAGCCATTTCTGTAGAGTCCAAATTCTTTTTAGATGAACAGTATGGTAATGGTAGTCCTAAATCCATCCATCGGCCAGCAAGCTGTATTACCACTGTTCCTAAGTTGAACCTTGTAGAAACAGAATTCTTACTTAACCCGCAGTACAATGACAAAGGGCGATCTCTGAACAGACCTTCTTTTACACTCATTGCTAGTATGCATAAGTCCCCCCCCTTATCTGGTATCGGTAGAGCAAGATGAACAGCCGATAAGCATTGAAAAAG
Organism: Persicobacter diffluens; assembly: GCF_036244895.1. NCBI lineage: Bacteria > Pseudomonadati > Bacteroidota > Cytophagia > Cytophagales > Persicobacteraceae > Persicobacter > Persicobacter diffluens. The sequence goes on along the minus strand of NZ_BQKE01000006.1, from coordinate 93,946 downwards.
AAGATTCTACAGTCATGGTGAAGATTAAAGAATTCATGATCGCACATAATATCAGAGACATTAAAATGAGAATGTTACTGATCTCAGAATTGAAGCAAATACAAGGATTTCCAAAGAATTATCAATTAGTCGGTACCCAGGGCGATCAAAAAAAGTTCATCGGAAATGCAGTCGAGGTCAATCAAGCAAAGGCGCTGATTCAAACGATCCTTTCCGGAATTCAGGAATATCACAACCGAAAGGTCGCTGCTTAATTTAATTTGCCCTACTTCCTTGGAGGTAGGGCATTCACTCCAACACTCAAAGTCATGAAAACCATGAACAGCCTTTCAGGTGGAAAAACTTCTTCCTATCTGGCAGTGCATTATCCTGCCGATTATGAAGTGTTTGCCCTTTGTTGTATTGATTACCATAACTCAGGGAAAAGCATTGACAAAAAAATGAAGCAAATGGTAAATGATAAGCTTCAAAAATATTGCGCACATATGCCGGAGTTCTGCGCAACCTCTGAAGATCCGGTTGTACTCAAAACCATGTTCGACCTGGAACACAAATTAGGGCGAGAAATCATTTGGCTTAGAGGAGTAGGGTGGGAGCAAATGCTTAAAACTAAAAAGATGATCCCTAATATTAGCGCACGGTTTTGCACTACCATCTTAAAGATTCAGCCAATTTTTGAATTTCTCTTCAAATACACCGAATTACCAGTACGAATGAGAATCGGTTTCCGATACGATGAACAGGAGAGGAGAGACCGATTCTCGGAAGTCTTCAAATACGCTGAGCGGACGGAATACCAGCAAAAATCCCAAAGATTCATCAAGCGATGGAAGGAAATAAAATGGCGGGTAGGGGAGTTCCCCCTGATCAGAGATAAGGTCTCCCATTTTCACATTCAAGATTACTGGAAACAAAATCCTGAGATTCAATTCCCTTCAGATTCCAATTGTCTGAACTGTTTCTGGAAGGACCCGCAACAGTTACGCAAAAATTTCGACCACTATCCAGAAATCATGTTTTGGGGAGTAATTCACGAAAGCCTGATGGGCGCTAGATTCAAAAAGGATATATCCTTAGGCGCTATATCTAAGATTGGCCTACAGGCCGATTTTTTCTTTGGTACTGGGGCTGGTTGTCAAGCTGGATTTTGCACAAGCTAATTCAACTCTTTCAAATTATTTATTTTATGGGAACAGCTAAAAAATATACCTATTCGCAATTTAAGCAATGGGCAAGACTACCTAATATTGACGAGAATACAGGACTTCTTCTATATAAAGAAAGGCAATATGTTACAGAGAGTAACCCTGAACAAGTATTCTTTATCCCCAATTGCACCACGCATTTTACCCGCCCAATGTCAGCATCCAACAAAAAAATATGCTGGCCATGGTGCGAGACAATCCTCAGTAGGCCACTTCGAAAATCAGAGCTCATTCACAACAGGGAATCTTATCGGATGGGTTACCAAAGTTCATTGAATTTCGAGGTGTTCATAGAAGAAGAAATTGTAATTGCGCTACTTAACGATTGCCCGACCGACGATCTCTACTTCAAAAAACTTGAAAAATTACGCTTGAAGTACCTCTCAGATATTGACGCCACCAAAGAAATTCAGCTGAAGCAAGATCGAGAGTTTGACTTCCTCCGAGCATATGGCACTAAAGTGTGTAAGGTTCTGGCAGCCAAGCGAGCGGAATGGAATAATACCAGCCTTGATGCAGAGCTGTCAAAAATCCTAAATACAAATCAGACTTCTCTTAATCTTGCAACGGATGAAAATTCTGGCTTCAGTAATTCTTACAAACACTATAAAAATATATTGCTATGAATACTCAAATACAATTTACCCCAACCCCCTTCAATTCCGGAATAAGTCATGCTTTTGATAATGAATTTGTCAGATATCGTCTGTTCATGAATTGGGCTGATTACTGCAAATCTGAAGGAATGAACTATATGAATGCCCAGCAGATTGCAAAAGGTATCAAAAATGAGATACTGGAAAAGCTCATCATGCTTATCGGAATGGGGGAGACTGAAAGTCGTCCTATTGCTGAAAAAATGTTTAAAAACATACTCAAAAACACATCTTAACCCTACTCTAATTCAATCCCTTAGCTAAAATCTTATATTATACAAAACCTAAAAAATATGCCATGCCTGCTAAATTCAAATCCCAACAAGCTCAAAAAAAAGAAAGCCGATTTAAGCGATTAATGCTTAGTAAATATTTCGAACCCTTTATAGCGATTGCCAGCTTCATCCTATTAGGTTATGTAGTATATAATGCGATAGTATCAAATGTAAATGCCATGACTCAACCTGAGCTAATTAGTAACCTTCCAGAAGTAAACTTAAATACAAATTATTATTCCAACATAGTCTATTCTGCGGCAACTATTCTCGTATTTTTAGTTCTGTTCTGGAAAAGAATGAAAAAACGATATTTACTGCTTGTAACTATATCACTTGTTAATCCCAAAATATGGATTATCCCTGCTATGTTGATCTTTGTTTATATCTTCATAAGAGTAATGATTAAGGACCCTGAATGGAATTAAATCATTAATACCATTATCAACCTTAAGTTTCGACTGGTTCATTCATTTAGTCGGGAAAATTTAGTCCATAGTTCACTTTCTTTTGGAGCATTAACTATCAGAGCGGACAAAATGTCCGTCGTAGATTTCCTCTTTTTTAGGCCCAGGTGATAAACACCTGGCGGGCTTTCGGCAGTCGCTCTTTTTACTACCAACTGGGTAGAAAAAAGGAGCTTCAACAATGCCTCTATCCCTTTGCCGGCCTGCACACAGCGGCTTTTGGCGTTATAAGGGAAGAATGGTTCAATTGTATTTCCATTTTGAGTATAAAAAATTGGAGAAAAAGCACTTTTTTATACTACAATTTTTATATTACTCTTCAAATTTTGTATATTAAGGTATCAAAGGGAAGCAGTTTTCCTTTTATCAAAAAGGCTGATTTCTACAGCCCTAATCAAATTGAGGTATGAATAGTTTTAAGTTTTACAATGAGGTAACCTCTGAGCTTACCAATGAAAAGCATCACTTTGCTAAATTGTCATTAATGGAACTTGCAGAGATGTATGAGGAATATGATGGCACCTGCTTTGATCTATGCTGCTCCTGCAATTGGAAATCAGCATTAGGCTTAATCCCGGATTTTAGGCAAGATTTTTTTGAACTATCAAAATTTAGACTCAGAATGATTAACATTATCAAACAGGTAAAAAAAATAAACCAACTAGATGATTTCGAGTCTCTATTGAAAAATAAAAACATCATTTACCCTCCAAAATCAAATCACTTGGATTCCCTCTATCTACACCAGGAATTTAATCGGGAATATAAAAATTTCTTTTAATCACGGCGGACATTTTGTCCGCTCTACTTTTCACTACTGGCTGATTTCAACAGCCCTAAACAAATTGAGTTATGAGAGCCTTTTATATTGAATTTACAATCACAGATGGCGAACACGAATACACGGAGAAAATGTATTTCTTATCCCCTTCAGAAGCAAGCTTAGAGGAAATCGGACATGAACGCATGACCGAAATTTACTTTTCCGAATACCTCGAAACCCCTGATACCAAAATAAAAGAGTGTTCAAAAAAAGCGTACTGGTTACCCTGCTTCATGAGATCCATTATGGTTAGCAAAATCAAAGAAATTCCAATACGGGATTACAATAAACTGCAATTCCTATTTCGAAAAATCCTTGGTTAACTAATCCTTTCCAGAGCGGACAAAATGTCCGCTCTAAATTTTTGTCCCTGTTTTATTTTTACCACAAATTACATTTATTGCCATGAAACTGATTTTCATAATTATGAATGGAAAAATTCCATACGTGCTAAAAATTTCCGACAAAGGAATTTTTATAGAAAGAACCGAAGAACCTAAAGCGGTTTGCCAATTGCGGCCTTTGAATTTCAAGACTGGGAACTTTGTATCTAAAGAAATCGAAACAGAAGTAGGGCCTATGACATTGGAGCTAATTGATGCTGAGCCTGAGATGAAGGACTCGAAAAAGAAACACCATCTGAAGGTGATTCGGAGCTGGTTTGTAAAACGGATTTATAAGATTGATTTGAAGCTGTTGGAGCAGGTGTATTTTAAGCCTTAAACTTCTTTGTGTTGTAGTGATTACCTAAATCCCTAAAATATGAGGAAGAGAAAGTAATTGAATTGCTCTTTCCTTTGAAATATTGTAACCTTTTAAAAAAATATTCCTCTTGTCTAGGGGTAGATACAGTGAGGTGTTTCAAAGAATTAGAGTATCTGGAACAAATTCCTCTTTAAGCAATTAAAGAGGAAAAAGAACTCTATGAAATCAATAATAGCGGCAATTCTTACTGCACTGATTACAAGTGGTGTCACTTGGCTTACATATATCGAAAATAAATTTTCCACCACATCAAAGGAAATTAAAATGGAAGTAAAAGATGAGATTAAAAAACTCATCCAAGAAGAACAAAACTACAGTGGAGTAATAATTGGGAGTAACGGGATTATTTCCTCATATAAATTAAGCGTAATTAGTGGCTGTAAGAAAATGAAACACAATATTTTAAAATATAACAAAAACAATATTGTTGTGCACTATTGACATGGCTTGATTATTGGATATTTATCCTTTGATTGCTAAAATCTATCATTTTTGACAGAAGAAGACATTGAAGGTTATTTTACGACAATTATTTGAAAATTAAGACATACAGAATTTAGCCTTTAGTAAATCTAGAGGCTTTATTCCATTCTAAAAGGCAGCTTCTTTAAGCGGCAGACATAATTTTTTTATATCGTGTTTTTTCCTTTTTAATTTTTATTTCATTTAATCGTTTTCCTATTTTATGCAAATTATATGCTGTAATTCCCAGGGCTACATAATTTCGAAATTGCTCAGGAGATCTGTTTGGACACCTATCTAACCCTCTATTCTCCAATTCATTGATGTTAGATTCTATAGCAGAGTGCGCATTTTTTAATAATTTAAAGGGTTTACTCTTTTCTTCAGCCTCTTCCGTTTTATTTCGTTTACCTAGTTTAGGCATTATCAACTGCAAATCAGGGAAAACTTCCTGAATTAACGCTTTATTTTCTTTTGAAGAAAATCCTTTATCTGTACTCCAAGATGATACTAATTGATATTTTTCTAGTACTCGATCAATAATATCCATAATCGAATCTCTGTCTGATAAATTATCCCCAAGACAATGATCAACAATAAGCCCAAATTGATCTGTTGTGACAAATAACTTTTTCCCTATTTCAATTGGGGGACGTTTCTTTCCCTTTTTTATCCATTCTGTGAAAGGAAGATAGAGGGAATATACTTTTTCTGGTGCTGGGATTTTCTCTTGGCCAATTATTCTTCGCTCCAACAAGTTTATATGTTTTTCAAACATCAACTTAAACCACTCAACTTTAATAAGAACCAACAGTGTCTTTTGGTCAATAAGCAATGCCGGCATATCTTTTTCCCAAAAATCAGCAACCTTTTTATATAGTGATTTTGCTTTATTCAAATATGCCTGGCAAGCTTCAATTTCATTTTTAGCTTTATTTTTCCCACCTGCTGAGGTAGCTCTTCCAAAAGATCTACAGAGTGATTTTAATTTACTTGATTCGCTTTTTACTTCTCTCCAACCTTTTACTTTATGCTGTTTTGCTATTTCACCGATCATATTTAGGCATTTGCGACCAGCTTCAAAAAGTAATACATAATCCGATGGAAAAGTCGTATTTGTTTCAACAACAAAACTATCTGTTTTTAAGGATAATGGATCCGAGTCTTTTTTTTTAAATATACCATGTCCAAATTCAACAATAACAGCATTAATTTTTTTTAGTGTTTCATCATCAACCAAGCTAACATTATCATAAATATTTTGAAAGGTATATTCATCCACTGATTCACCAGCAAGACCAAGATTAATTTGTTTTCCCAGCATCCTTCGAACCAAAACGTTATAATTTGCCAAATTTAGAAGATCATCGTATGATAAATTCTGACACAATCGTAATTGAGCCAAAACAAAAACTTCCCATAATCCCATCCCTTTCCTTCCTGAAGTCTGACTAGTCCCAATGGCCTCTTGCAAAAGTTTTTCTATGCGAACACTAATTTCCTTATTCATGTAGATCGCTTGAAGAGCCCGTAATAAATTAACAATATGATCTCGTGTGTTGCTAGGAAATTGAACCTCACTTATAGGTATTGTGTTAATTTTGAGTTGTTGGGTGAATCCGCTGCGCATAGTTAAAAAAAAGTATGAGTTTTGAGCCTTAAATGAGTGTTATCCGTGTATTACGATTAAATAAAAGCATTTTCTTTGACTTTTTCGAAAAAACTCATTTTCAATTATCACTAAAAATCGATGATATTAGGCCTATATAAACGATTTTAGAGTTTTCGGACAAGCACTAATTAATGGTAAATCGTCTGAATTTAATGTGCCAAAAGGCTTTACAGGTCATGTTTATATTTGGGGGGCAAGAGGAGACCATAATAAAGTGTTTTTAGTTGGTACAGATGGTGATTCTAGAATTAATTCATGTATAAAACAACTAGACGGGTCTTTTAAAACACAAATTGAATTTGTTACTAAAAATAAATGGAGAATTGTGAACGTACCTAATTATGATGACAAACCAGTACCGTACGTAAATGTAACTTTAATTGGTGGTATGGAAATGTAAGTTCTATCAAGTTGTCTAATTCAGAAATATGTTGACACCTAAACTTTAGAAATAAAAGCATGTAGCCAATTTGGGTAAGCATCCAAAATCAATATCCCTTTTAATGGGGCACTCCAAATTTTGGGGAATTCCGGAAACTCCACCCTGATTTAATCACAAGTTAGTCTTGAGCGCTACATAGGCCCTCAGTTAAATGCTACAGGTTCTCCATTTAGTATTCATCAATATTTTTGAGTAGCTGTTGGAGTGAATATTATCTTTAAAATATTATTTGCTTATTTTTTATCTGCTATTACTTATATTAATCCCTTGTATCTAACTTAAACAGTAATATTCAGCATTTTCGTTGGTGGTTACATCCTCCAATACCACTGAAAAATACACTCATGTAACCAATAATAAAATTAAAATTACCTTAGAATAAGGCCAAGGATAATTATATTAGTAAATAATTAACTCATACAAATAAGGATGTGCAAATAGGGGAGATGTAAGCAATAGTAGTTGAGTTTACACAGTCGATAACCTAAATCAAATGGGAGAAAAACCTGAAGAAGAGGAAAATAAAAAAAGTGTTAACTGGAAAGAGTTAATAGTCAATAACCTCTTTATAGCAATTATTGTGGCTGGGGCGTCTATCTACATGAATCAATGCAGCGATTTGAATGTAGAATCATTTAAATCAGAACAGGAAAGGAAGTTAGATTCTATAAATAAGGTTCATGAAATTGAATTATTAAAGCTGAAGAACCATTTGGATAGCTCCACTGCTATCAAGTTGCTCAGGGAAGAGTTGGAACATAAAAGAATGATGGATAGTCTGAACTTCATAAATGAAATAAAGCAAAACAAGACCAAATTCCAGAATGAGATCGCATTTGCTGAGTTACGGTTTAGAGATAGGTTAGCTGAAATTGACAGATTAGTGAGGGCTGATGACACAAGAAATAAAGATGAAAAAAGGCTAGATTTCGTAACTGCTCAACTTGAAGAATTTTATTGGCCAATACTCATTCGCCTTGAAAAAAATAATGCAGCTTACAAGCTATTAGGGAATAGGTTTTTCGGGTCTGTTGTAGACTCATTAGTAGTTCTTCCGAATCACTTAGATATTGTCAATATTATTCAATCTAAAATTCATTTAGCCCAAGCAGACTCCATCTTAATCAAAGAACTCGAAAACTATATAGGACATGTGTATTCATATCAATCCCTAAGGTTAGGAAACCTAAAGTTCAATCCAGATGAATCAGGAGGAAATAATTTTAGAGAAGAATTTTACTACTTAATACTAGATCGAACAAAACACTTTCAAAGTCTGTATAACGATCTAATTCTAAGAGTTCACGAAGACTCTTTACGTGAACACCTACCTAATGATCTATCTAAGATTTACAAAAGTCTTGATTTGGATTGTGTTAAGAGAAAACAGGAACAAGAATTTGTTTCGTTTATTGACTTCCGGACTAAAGATTTAGAAATACCACTTTCTTACAATACAGAATTCTATTCCCATAAAATTGACAATCAGATTTTTATATCATTTGAAGGTCCGAAAAAAAAGAAGTCTCATGTTAAACTTGAAATTGGTCCTTTTAACCTTAATACTAATAAGTTCTATTCTGATTCAAGCCTTGGTGCTTTTAGAAAAGATACACTTGTTGAGGTGGGTAAACAATTTATCTACAAAACGAAGAAACGGGTTTACAAGATTTGGGTAAAAGACCGATGGCGCAGCAAAATAAGAGACAGAGTTGAACTTAGTGTAGAATCATGGAATCAAAAGCCTAAATTAACAAATACACAAGACACAATTTCGTGCATAAGATATCGCTAATAAATTATAATCACAATGAGCAGACTGAGCTATGAGTATATTTCAGCACGAAGTAGTAACTTTAAAAAACATGCTCACTGAGCTTATCTGGACGTTAAATAGGATTGGGAATGCTATTGGAGCGGGTTTAACAATGGTTTAGCCTACCTTATCCACCTATATCCTAGAATATTTCCATGCCTGATATTAATTTTAAGTGTTGCGTAAAGTAACCCATTCCACGGCAATAGTAGTTATTGACTCTAATTTTGCAATATCTATATTCTTCCTTCCTTATACACTTTGTGGGAAAGTTCCTGATCGTTTAGGCGTTCCAGTTCCTCTACCAATCCCGCCATAACTAAATTAATTTCAGGAGGTAATGAACTCGATTGCTTAACTAAATCCTTTGAGGAGTACCATTGCTCACCATCGGCAAAAATCCATTCATGTCGATTTATACTCTCCTGAACCTCTGTAGATAGCGCATGATCAAAGCTAAAAACTTGTTTGTCGAATCTATTTGGCTTTATAATACAGCACTTAGATAAAATTTTATTCACATCACCCTCAGATATATGGAGTCTATAAGAACCATTTGGGGCAGGAATAGGCCGTGACTGCTGGAATAAATGTCTAATTTTCTCCTTATCAAAAAGAATGGTCTCTGTCTTGACGAAATTCGTTTCGCATCTTTTTATGGACGTTTCAGGATCAATCGACCATTGGCTTTCTTTGCGCTCCTCTTGAAACTTGACTTGGATATAATTCCAACCAAAAATAATGAGACACAAAATCGACAAATACAGAACAGCTATCACCATTTGATCAAATTTTTGTATTATTAGAATAAATTACTAATATCCTTCATCAACAACAAATTATTTCGCCGACAGTTCGTCATATTTATTCAAATTGAGTATTTACCCCTACACCCCCTTAACCTGCACTTCTTCAGCCCCTTACAATGATTCATCCTTTAAAATCTTAGTCGCGGTGTAAGTCCCCCTGTTTCCCACAAAAGGAGGTGGCTTGGTTTTAATAATTGTACATTTTCCCAAAAAGAATAAACCATTCTATACAAATGGCTATATGTTTCCCGCATGAAAACGTGAGATGATCGCTCTTAATTTTCCCACATCAAAAGGTTTTACTAATGCATGGCTGAACCCCTTTTCGTTCATATTTTCCAAATTCGAGGGAAGGGTGGCACTCAGGGCAATAATAGGGATTTGAAGTCCTTGCTGTCTAAGCACTTTTGTGGCTACATAACCATCCATTACTGGCATTTGCAAGTCCATTAATATTAGATCAATATCAGGATGCACTGCCACTTTTTTAATCGCCTCCTTGCCATCTTTAGCCGTTAATACCGAACTACCAGATTTCTTAAGTAGCTTCTTTAAAACCAACAAGTTAATTGGATTGTCATCCACGGCCAAAATTTTCAAATCCGCCAATGATAACCCAGACTCCTCAACTTTAGTAGCAGTAGCTTTAGTAATGTTCGGACTTTCCTCTAGTTGTAACTGGAAATAAAACCTGGTCCCCTCATCAACTTTGGATGTATATTGTAGGTGTCCTCCCATGGACTGTACGATTTTCTGAGAAATGGACAACCCCAAACCAGTTCCACCATAATCTTTATAGACATCAAATGTTTCTTGCACAAAAGGCTTAAAAATTTTTTCTCCAACTTCCGGAGAAATGCCCTTACCGGTATCTTCTACAGTAAAAAGCACATTCATCACCTTATCTTCACTCGAAATTAGAGAGGCGCTTAGCTTAACATAGCCCTTTTGGGTAAACTTGATCGCATTGTTTACCAGGTTATTTAAACATTGATTTAAACGAGTAAGATCAAATAGTAACTTCTTAGGTAGCCGCTCATCAATCTCTAAATGAAATTCAATTCCTTTTTTGGTGGCTGTCTCCTTAAAAATATTCTGGACTTGCATCCCCAATAGAAAAAGGTCATTCGGCCTCGCTTGAATAGGGATGGCACTATCATTAAATTTCGCTAGATCCAATACATCGTTCACTAAAAAAAGGAGGATGTTGGAAGAATAAGAAAGAGAATCAATAATGGACTTATGCTTGATGGACTCCTGTTCTTTCAACACATTAATCAGTCCAATGATGCCATTCAAGGGTGTGCGTAATTCATGGGATAGCGTGTTAAAAAATCGATAACGCAGACTCTCCTGTTCCCTTATTTTCTCAATATACCCTTCCAAATTTCTATTCGCTTCGTAAAGTTCCAGGCTAAAATTCTTTGCCTTCCGTGTAGAGGTTTTCTCTTTGCTTAAAGATGATTGAAAACTATCCTGAAGACTTTTTAATCCTAAAGCACTCAACATCAACGCACAGAGTCCGAATCCCGTCCTTTGCCATTGAATTTCTTTGGCAGATAAATGAATCTGATACTGTTGAGGAAGCTCAATAAAATTCACTACCACAAAACAGCAAAAAACTAAAGTAAGGAGAGAAAATTTAGCGCCCTTTTCCTCTTTTTTAAAAAGGAGAAAAATGGCCACTACAGCCGTAAAATACAGGTAATCAATACCTGTAGTAATGCCAAAAGAGAGGATCAGGCCAGTATTGATCAGCATAAGGATGCCAATCATTCCAGTTTTTAGCAATAAAAAACGACCTGATTTTAACCAAAAAAACATGGGTAACAGCAATACATTGGAGCCAATCAGCGCTAAGGCAGTCCAATAATTTTCATAATAAAGAAATGCTATTCCTAATATCGTTTGAAAGCCAAAGGTAAATAGAATGTACTTTAGAACCGTTCGAACTTCGTGGACAGATTCAGTATTATTCGCGCTGTCGACAAAATATGAGGATATTTTATCAAAAAAATACATATGTTGGGGAGTTTCATATTTATTCTAATGTAATGAAAATTGCGTTATTTACCATTCCTCCTATGGCTTTAACCTATTATAAATGTGTATATTAACCCACCCGCTTTCCATCTGAGAATAGAATAGAATGAAATACCCAATATGGATATCTTAAGCAAGGACAATAGTGACCAAATGGCTTGTTTGTAAGATATATGATAAACTAATTTTCGTTGAATTGCAGCTTGTAGTCCGGGAAAATATTCTGACACTAATGAGTCGAAAAAGCCGAATAAACTAGGCTAAAAGAGGATGATTGGCCTGTTGACAAAGATTAACGGAGCGTTTTCCTATATTCTTGGAGCAAGAAACATTGTAATTAATTACGAGCCACCTTGTATCGAAAATCCGAAACAAAAGCAGCGCAAATGGAAAGGTATCTATTGAATAATGGAGTGAATATTACAGCCAAATGCCTTTTATTTTACCACCTTATTAAACAATGAACTTTAGCTGGTAGAATATATTTCAAATCCGGCTGAAGATGCCAACTTCTTCCTGAATGCCGGCCAAAATTCCATCCGGTCCACGGAAGAAGAAAAATGGTTAAATCAACGCACAGGGAACCGCTATAATGATTTAGCGCGTGGAGATTTTTTTTGGAACAGTCACCGATTTGGTCAATTTAGCTATCGAATACCCTTGGAGAATGGTTTGTATCAGCTGAACCTTTTCTTTAAAGAGATTTATTTCAAAGAAACGAATCAAAGGGATTTTCATGTGAAGGCGGAGGATCGTCTGTTGTTGGAAAATTTTAATCCGGACCCAGCTGCAGGAGAAATTACCAAAACCTTTCAAATCGAAATAAAGGATGGTGCTATAGACTTACAATTTCTCCCGGGCATGAAGAATCACCCCATGCTAAGTGCTTTAAGCTTAACGAAAATTGAACAAGCACAATATATCAATGCTGGAAATGAAAAGCCTGAAGAGGCGTCTTTCTATTCGGGGGGGGCGTTCGTATGAGGTGCCGTCTGAATTATGGGAAGACATCTATTCAAATACTTCATTGGATAAAGGGACTTCAATTCCGCAAAACGTTTTTTTAACAGAGCGCTATGGGAAATCATTTGCCTATCATTTACCCATTAAGCAAGCAGGATTTTATGAGGTATCTGTATGGGCTGCAGAAACCTTTTGGTTGGATATCTCAGATTATCATGGTCCATGGTCAGAGGAAGAGTATATTAAGCGGCGATTTTCCATCAAAATCCAAGGATATCCTGATCAGGAAGGCATAGTACTCAGTAAATCAGCCGAACGTATTACAGCCACTATATATGCTGACCGCCCTATAAATGTAAAATTTTATATGGGTGAAAGAGGTATAGACAACGCCAAAGTAAATGCCATCAGTTGGGAAAAAGTAACAGCCCCTCAGTACCTCTATATTGATTGTGGTAACTTGAGAGGAATTCCATATGCCCCTTATGTAGACTCTGTTGGTATATACTCCAGGCTGGCCATGCCAGATGCCTATTTTCAAGGGGGCAGAATCTATGATAATGAGAATTTGAATTCATTCATGGGCACAGAGCGATATGGGCAAGACTTCAGTTATCGATTACCCACAAGTGTTGGAAGCCAATATCGATTAAGGATTTTATCCTCAGAAACCTATTTTAATAGTGTCGGTAACCGAAAATTTAATGTAGAAATTGATCAACAAAAAGTTTTGGATCATTATATGCCCCCAATGAGAGATGATTTCGAATACGGTGATGCGGAGCTTCCAGCATTCGACTTTACGGCAAAATATCCCCTGACCACCATTCGATTTTATGTGCCTGCCACTGGCTTGAATAATGCCAATGTCAATGCCCTGCTATTGGAACGCGTGGACCTGAATCCCCTTAAAGAAGTGGCCAGGAACATCCAGGAGTTGATCTCCATTAGTCCCAACCCCGCCTATTTGGATTACTTAATTGTTAAATCAGAAACCCCTATAAAGCAAGTCTGGATTATTAATTCCACAGGAAATGAAATTGATTTCGATTTTTTGATGGAAACTTCAACTCAGTGGAGAATAAGCGATTTTGCATCAGCTCCATTCGGTCTCTACCAGGTGTTTGTACAAACAGAAAAGGACCTGATCAGCAAAAACATATTATTAGGACGATAAACCTAAATCGCCTTTTGGAGGAGATATGACTCCTCCGAAACCGCGGTTCGCCAAGCCCCGGCAATGGAGCATTACGAATAGATATTAACTCAAGGAATCATGGGAAATAAATCAAACTAATCGAAGACAATCCAGCAGGCAATGTACAATAAGCTATTGCCTCCTTTAGATCACAAAAAAGCACTCCGAATATTTCGAAAACGGAGTGCTTTAACGCTATAAAGCCCTTAAATATTTCAGTCTTTATTGGTCAAAAATGTGGTTTGGCCGTTGCTAGTTCCCACACAAAATGGCACAAATTAAACCGAAATAAGCTACCAAACTCTCAGCATCACCTGTTTATTGGTAGTGGAATTTTCGGTAGTAATAATGACCTGATACAATCCAGTTGGCACATTTTGCCCCACATCTATACTCAATATACCTGGAGTAAATTGTCCTTGCTCAAAGGGAATGGACACCCCCTGATCATTAATAATTTGAATTTGCTTCACAAGGGCGTCAGTCACAATTCTGAAAGTACTATAGGCTGGATTAGGATACAAAAGAAAGCTTTCACGAATTTGTCTGCCCTCATTGGTCAATTCATCCAGATCCACTCTCTCAAGCGCTAAGGCATTAATATGCGCGTAGTCCAAACTGCCCGAGGAAGTAAAAAACCTAAGGGTGGTAAAAGGATAGCGCGCAGTAAATTCAAACGACAATATCTGGTTATTAGGGGCATCTAAAGCGTAGTTTTCAATCTTAGTTTGGCGATAGTTTACAAGCACTAAACTATCATCAATGCTCAAATTAAATTGCCTGTTATCTCCAGGGATATGAGTACTTGATCCGGAAAATACCAGCAACCTATACTTACTACCAACGGAGGTAGGCAATGTATATTTAAAATCTTGACCGAACCTCTCAGTCACCCTGAAATCACCGGGTCTCCCCGTGGAGTTAAAAATTTCACCACCATCAAAATAGTTATCAGGAACAGTCAGCCTGGAATAATAATCGATTGAATCCAGCACTTCCACGAAATAAGATGTCTCCCCAAAATTTCCACAATCAATATATAATGTTTGAGGAGGTACCGTTTTAGTCCACCTTATGGCATTGATCTTGGCATTATCAAGCCCATCTTCATCCACAAAAAAGCGGAGATTGATCGGGCCATCCGCATATACGATCGTTTCAATTTTATCACCTAATGCATTTAAAACCCTATTGTTGGCAACCTCTTGCTCTCCTACTTTAATGGAAAACCTCCTCTTTATGACCTCTTCAACGCTATAAGGCCCTAAATAAGGTGGGTTCAGCCAAAAGGTTTCAGCGGCAAATAAGGATACCTTATAGTAACCGGCTTCCTCTACAGGTAAGTGATAATAAAAATCGTGACCATATCGCTCGGTCAGGAAGGCCTGCTGAGGGACAGAAAAATCGGCTGAAAATCTTTGCGTGAAAGACAGAATATCATCCTTAATATTTTCGCGACTCTCATAGGCAACTCCCGAGAAAAAATGTTGATCCTCTGCACTTCCAGCATCGATAAAGTTCGATGGATTGATTTTCTTCAAACTTAGCCCACTTAACATCGGATGGTTCGCCAAGCCTCGCTGAAACTTTAGATTAAGGGCGCCATCGGTTATTTCCAGAAAAAAGCCTTTGGTAATTTCCCCATCTTTGGGATCTGGATTGAAATGCTCGAGTAATAAACTATCCTCAGCAAACACGTGGAAATCCCTTTTTCCTGCCTCTCTAAAATAAATTTCTTTAAAAAATAAGTTCAAATAATAGCTACCATTTTCTAAAGGTATATCGTACTCAAAAGCGCCAAACCGATGGCTATTCCAAAAATTTCTACCCAAGGACAAATCATCATATCGATTTCCATTAAACTGCCTCAAATAAACATCTTCTTCCTCACTTCTATATTTCCCTGTATTCAGGAAAAAATCGGCATCCTGTTCCGCCTTTGATTCATATTCCACTAACCATAAATCCTGACCAATTAAAGTGGTGAAATAGTAGCGGTTATCCAGTTTTACCACCCTATCCCCACTGTTGTATTGGGCAATTTCTGGCGGAAGCAATTGAATAAAGTTTTGGTCCAAGCGAGGATTTCTGATACTCCCCATTTCGGTCTGTGGCACCTGCTCGGTACCTAATGGCGTATAATCATGTTGACCGAATAGCTCAGGGGCTGTGGCAACATCCTTCTCCTCCGATCCAAAAATTACGGCTTGCTCCCCTTTCAGGCCGATATACTTATTTTCTGTCTTCAAATAGCCGGACTCCGGATCTTCTGTGTAAACGACAACGGGAGCTACAGAAACGGTGACCAAGGAATCATCCACTAATAGGAATCGAGGATCTTTAATGATTCCTGACATCTGCGTTTCCAGCGCTGACTCTATGTAATCCAGGGTAGAATTCTTAAAATTAAATTCTGTTACATTCTGCCCGTCAAAACTACCTAGGCCATTGGCCCAAAAATACAGATAATCATCGACAATGGTGACATGAATACCTCCTAAAAAACCAGTCACTAAGGGGATTTGCTCACCCGTTTCCGGATCATAAGCAACTAAAATTACCTGATCGCCCGGACCATTGATAAAAAAGCATACCTTGTCCTTGAAAAGGAAAGGGCTGGCATGATATGGCCCATAATCCTCATCGTCAACATAAATCAGGATGGGCTCACCTTTAGTCAAATTGAGCCATAACTTTAAACCTTCAGGTAAGGTAGAATGTGCCGAATAGGTAAATTTGGATAGAAATACGAAGCAAAAAGCAACCCCAATAACATATAAAATCTTCCTCATAATGAATCTTTTTGGGGGCTATGACAATCTCAGAATCTTTATCAGAAAACTTTGTTCCCAATGGACCCCAATAAAATGCTGATTGATAGCGATTTTCATCATTTTCAAGTCAAAATGATATAAGAGAGCGATATATTGAAAGTTTAAACTAGGGAGCGTAGCTACTACCAACAACGAAAATTTCAGAAGAATATTTTCTTTCTTTTTTATGCTACGCTTATACCTAATACCATAGAGGCGGCCAAATAAAGGGGTTTTATTGTTAAAAAATGGCTACAGCACAAAGGCCCTGGCGTACCTTAAAACTCCGGCGATGCTGTTAATCTCTAACTTATAATAAATATTCTTTCGGTGGCGTTTTATCGTTTCCCTACTAACAAAAAGCAATTCACCGATTTCCGTATTAGACTTTCCTGTGGCAATTAAATTGAATACCTCTCGCTCGCGCTTGGACAGGCTTGCAAATTTCTCCCAATTCTTTCGCATGAAGACATTATCATTCAATGCCAAATTCACCTTTTTCGTAAGGTGGTTAACCTGATTAAAAGGGAGGGAGGTAGAAATTAATAAATCCTCAGTCCTACAAATTTTGGTAGTGGTGAGCATCCAATAATAATCCCTCTTTTTAGTATCATAGACCCTTTGGCAGAAAGTATAACTCTCATCTAAGTCAGCATTTCCATAAAACCGGATCAAATTGGGAATTTAGAGCTTCACATCCTCCGGGTGTAAATAATTTTTCACAAAGTTTTCCCCGAGGCTAATCAGTTCATCATGACTTAGTCTTAACAAAGAGGTGCCAAACTCATTCATCTGCTCAATCCCCAAATGCTGCATATTATTGAGGTGTACCACGCAGGGCATTTCTGAAGATATATTGGTCAAATTTTCCTTTTCCCGAATAATAATTTGATCAATCAGTCTAAGGTTTTTTCGGTTGGCTAGCAATATCTCCTTTTCTGTCATGTCTACTATTTTCAGAAAAACAGGCATACCCCGGTTTTGGTTCTGATAAATAAAAAGAAAAATCCCCCAATTGGGTTATTCCCAAAGATTTAATTCTACTCTAAATTCAGGACACCAACATAGCTGTCGAGCCCCCAGCCATTCATTTGAAAAATTGGGAGTACGTAAGAAATAGTTAATGTGAGATGGAATACAAAAAAATTACGAGGAGTGGGTTATCTGTTTTGATATATTGAAAGTCAAGATTGAATTATGGTCTTAATACGACCTCTCCAAAAAATAACACCTTATCGAACACCTACTTACAACAAGACAAAAGCCTGAGTAGATTGCACCATTTATCCAATAAATTGTTACTTTCTAATAAAGTGATGAAATTTTATATTTCATAAAACCATCACTAGATGAAATGCTTTTCCCCTTTGTAAACTGGATGAAATTAAAATGATCAGTCAAAATGAAAGGTCAAGCAATACAAATCAAAACACTAATTGCCGCAACGCTATTGATGCTCCTCGGTTTTCAGGCCTGGTCTCAGGAGGGAATTCGAAAGATACATCGCATTATTGAAGGAGAAGGCGTACCGGAGCTGGATTATGATAGCGGGGAAGAATTTGGTACTATAAGATCCAAATTATTCGTATGGGATGATAAGGTGTTTTTTACCAATGGGGACTTATACGTCTACTTTTATGATCCCATAAATGAAGCCATCAAAAAAACAGAAGCTTTCAACCCCTTCACTGTAATGCGTTATAAAAATAGCCTGCTCATGAATTCAATGGAAGCATGGTATTTATATCAAAACGGTACCATTGAGAACGTTTGGTATGAAAGCGCAAATTACGACGAATTTGAATTCCTTCACCTCAATCCCTATTGGCCGGAGGTTTTTGGTGCAGATGAAAACTATTTTTACTACCGGCATGATAAGATGAATTATTTAAATCCCATTGTCGGAGAAGATGGTGAAAATCAATTCCAACAGGTATATGCTACCTATTTTGATGGGGAAAAATTCATGGTTGGGGAAGGACGAGAACCAGGAACACCTGTATCAGATTACCTCTTAAATGATGTTCAATGGTTAGACAGGAGACTATTTGATGCACGCTATGGCGCAAGTGAAATAAAGGGAAGCGACTCATCACCACTCAGCGAGTTTTTGGATACTCCTTTTGAAAACCACTATGAGGAATTACCGGAAGACATTCAGGCGATGGCTACCAGTCTCCTGGCTGTAAAGGTCAATGGTAAATATTACTTTGACATCATTGAAGGAGGCTATCTCTGGTTGTGTGAATACAGTCCGAGGGAGGTTACAGCAAGTCAAAACCTGAAAATAAATGCCGGAGGAAAAACAGAGGTGAATGGCTATCTCCCGGATGCAGAGCTTCAAATTACAGGTTCGAGTCGTATTTATCAGACGAGCAGAACTGAGGACGTCCTTTATAATTCCCACCGTTACGGAAAAGACTTCCAATACCAGCTTCCTATACCTAATGGCAGGTATGAAGTTAGTTTGGTATTCAAGGAAGTATACCATGATAAAATTGGCAAAAGAATTTTTAGCGTTGACCTCCAGGGAGAAAATATTATAAAAGATTATAGCCCAAATCCAATTGAAGGAGTAGTTTATAAGAAATTCACTGCCAAAGTAACAGATGAAAAGCTAAATATAAGATGCTACACAGGTAAATACGGTATAGATAATGCGATGATCTCCGCCATTACTGTCAAACAGGATTTCACAAAAGATAAAAAAATAAATGCAGGATCTTCGGTGACTAATCCGGCTATGGACCTGGGTGAGGGGATCGATCGCTACTACACCTCCGGTAAAAGTTATTCAAGAGATGGAACGGATTTCATTGAAAACACGGAACGCTACGGTAAGGACTTTTCTTATTGTATCCCGGTAAAAGAAGCCGGTATTTATAAGGTAAGCCTCTATTTTAATGATTTCTATTGGGCAGAAAATAATCAAGAAGTAATTGAGCCCTATCAGGATGGGTTTTTCAGCTATACGCCCAGAAAACGAAGATTTAATGTCGACATCAACGGCATTAGGGTGCTGGATGATTTCGATTTACGCGATCGTATGGAATTGACTGAACGTAATTTTTATGTCGAAGCAACAGACAGCCTTAAAATCAGATTTTTTCTGGGCGATTATGGCTTAGACCATGCCAAAGTCAATGCCATTAGTTGGGAGAAATCGGTTCCGGTTCCTGTTTATATTGATGCTGGGGCATCTTCATATCTAAGTGCAAATGCTTATTATTATCAGCCGGAGTTTGGATATTCTTCAGATAGAAGGAATTTCCTACCGGAAGATGGCTATTTTCAAGGAGGAGAGCGCTATTCTGTTTTTGGAAAAAGATACCGGTATGATAGAGGACAAGGATTCTATTATTGGATCACCCAAATTGATGAAAATACCTACAACTACTCCGGATACTCCGAAAGACCTCCCTCCTTACCGTATAATGACGAAAACACTAACGATGCCCTAAAAACGGAGAGA
The DNA here is from genome assembly GCF_036244895.1 of Persicobacter diffluens. Taxonomy (NCBI): domain Bacteria; kingdom Pseudomonadati; phylum Bacteroidota; class Cytophagia; order Cytophagales; family Persicobacteraceae; genus Persicobacter; species Persicobacter diffluens. The sequence continues at coordinate 74,065 of NZ_BQKE01000006.1, read as the reverse complement.
TATGGTCGGGATTTCAGTTATTGCCTTCCGACCATTCCGGGAGAATCCTATGATCTAAAGCTCATTTTTGCGGAAATCTATTTTAAGCGGGAAGGGCAGCGCATCTTTCAGGTGGACATTGATGGTCGACAGGTAATATCCAACCTGGACATCATCAAAGACGCTGGTGGTCCTTATATCGAAATCACAAAAGATCTCAGCTTCACTGCCCAGCACCAGACCACCAAAATCCGCTTTTATACCGGAGCGGAAGGCGTCAATAATGCCAAAATATCCGGTATCCTGCTGGAACCCGGAGATTCAAATGAACGAATGCTGACTGAGGAGCTCCAATTGCCGGAGGAAGAAAACAGCCTGGTGAGCCCTAACCCTATTGCGAATAATATCATCCGGATAAATAAATCAGTAGTTGCGGGTGAAATTGAAGGAATCGCCTTGGTGAGTATGGATGGGAGAATAATGGATTTTAAAGTGGTGAATGAGGATGATGAGGTGGTGGAGATTTCTCCTATAGATAACAGCAGGAATCAGATGATTAAGGTGAGTGTTAGTGGTTCTTTGGGGACAAGGAGTGTTACTGTGTTGAGGAGGTAGTTAGTGAAAAATCGTCCTGACAGGTACCAATAACTAAAATTAACATAGCAAAAATAATATTTTTCGATTGATTGAATTAAAATATTATATACCAGAAGAAAATAAAATTAATTTACCGGAAAACCTTACACTTGACCCCACAAACAAGAATAGCTCATTATCAACAATATACAACCGTTCTTTATCAAATAACAAATGTGAACCTTTGGAAAGAAAAGGATTTTGTACTAAAAAAAATAAAAGACTAATGTTTAACCCTAAACATCACACGACTAAAACCTGATTTGTATTACTCATTTAGAGATTCATTTTGAAATAGATTTAAAAAATATTTTATTATAAATAATACGTTAACTAAATAAACATTATTACTAATAATATCTATTTAAAAATAATACTAACAAATAAAAAAATGGACTTATTTTGTTGCGTAAAATCGGATTTAAATGACCCAGTTTTTCGCCGGAAAGAGCAGTTAATAAGATTAATGGAGTATGCAATTTAAACACCTTCTTAACTATCCAGTATTTAATAGTAAATGGCAATTTTAAAAACACAAAACAACAATAATCAAGACTTACTTATCAATAACTATAGTACTACATAATTAAAAGTATAAAATGAAGTCTATAAATAAACAAAATCGAGAAACGGAATTTACTTTTCAAAAACCTAAATTAAAGTTACATAAGGTATTAAAAAGTCTAAGTAAAAGTACGAAAGAGGAAAGGATTAACTGGGCAGGATCCATATTAAATATCCCTGCAGTTTGGCAAATTACACAAGGCAAAAACACTAAAGTTGCAGTATTAGATACTGGAATAGATGAGTCCCATCCAGATTTAAAAGAAGCTATCATCGAAACACATGATTTCACCAATGAGGGAATTAATGACAACAATGGCCACGGAACCCATTGTGCAGGAATAATTGGTGCCAGATTAAATAATTTTGGTTTTGTAGGAGTTGCTCCTCAATGTGAATTACTAATAGGTAAAGTATTGGGAAACAATGGTGGATCAAACCAAATGGTTGCAGATGGAATTTATTGGGCCACTGACAACGGAGCTGATATTATTTCAATGTCACTAGGAGGTCCTTACTCTGATAATGAACTATTTCAAGCCATTCACTATGCTCTATTCCACGGAAAAACTGTGATATGTGCAGCAGGAAATTCAGGTAAACTTTCAAAAAATAGCGTGGGATATCCCGGTAAATACGGTGGAGTTATCACCGTAGCATCACATGATGAAAATGGAAATGTGTCAGGGTTTTCCTCAAGAGGAGGAGAACTTGATTTCACTGCTCCTGGTAGCAATATTTGGTCTACTTTTAATAATGGAGGCTTTGCTGAGCTAAGTGGAACTTCTATGGCTACACCATTTGTGGCAGGTTTAGCTGCACTTATTCTTTCTAAACATAAACAAACCCCAATAAATAATACGCCATTGAATAATTGTGAGGATATGCGTCAGCATTTAATGAGAATGGCAACACACCCAGGATATTTCGAAAATTCTTCGGGATATGGTCCTCTACTCCCATTTGAGTACTTTTATGACAAATAATTAAAGCTAATAAAGAGAATGTTTCTCATCATCAATTTACAAATGTAATTTTCTCATTAAAGAAATGTTCAAAGATTATTTGATGACATGGGGGCGATCTCGCCCCTAAATATATATCGTATCTGTTATACAACTAACTACATAATATGCATTTATCAAACATAACTCCAGGAGATATTATTATATGGACATTTGTGACTGTATTTATATGTACTTGTCTTATTACTCTATTAGGAATACTAGAAAATATTAAATTCATACAAGTTAGTGAAAGATATTTGAATAAACTATTTATTATTTTAATGGTTGAAATAGCTAGTGCTTGCGTTGCATATGCTATTCTTGACATAAATAAAGACGAAAAGGTTATCATTGAATTAAAAAAACCATACGCTGGCAAAAAGTCAGCAGGAGCACTCGTTTTATCAATTCATAATGGAAGACCTTCTATGTTGCTTGTAATTCATAAAAAAAAGGATAAATTAGTAGTATCTCCACCTGGGGAATAATGGAAGAAGGAGAAAAAGTTGAAGACACGGCCATAAGAGAAACATTAGAGGAGACTGGATACTCTATTAAATTTAAGGATAAAATAGAACAGTCCCCATATGGAAATACTAATTTTTCCTTGGTATATTCAGAAATTGATACTAGCCAGAATAACTTAAATTTTGATAATCCTGAAACTATCGGATTTTTATGGATAAAGAATCCTAAAATTATTCCATTACAGAATTGGAGGTTTCCTGAACAAAGAGAATGGATCATTGAATTGTTCGATAAATATTCAACTAGATACCTTATAGAAATAAAAGAGTGGAAAAAATCAAAAACGTTGTCCTTTAATGAATTGATGGAAAAAGAAGAGGGGGTAGACGATACACTGCTGGCTTTGTCTAAAAAATAAGTTATTCTGTCTTGTCACGTCCTGAAATACTTTGACACCTTTTCAACTATATAGACTTATCTGTCTAGTTGAATTATTTTATGATCGCAGTGCGGTTGGAGCCTCCCGGCAGGTCATTTTAATAGCTCACTCAAATAGCAAATGTTATTTGCTTGTTTCTTCTTCCTTTCCTGAGAGATGCATTACCTTCTCTGTTCGTGAGTTTTATTTGATAGTAATTCTTCCATAAAATTTTTATGGGCATTCTCAGCTGAAAGGCTTGATCTGGTATTAACATGTTGACACTTAAATGGGGCCTGTTAAATTTGTAGATCTCAATAGATAGCATCTGTTGTCCATGCAAATCCCCCTCGAAACTCATAAGTCGAATTCATCCTTAATATGAGATTCACATGCTCGGCAACAGAATTTCTTAAATTCTCTACATATCAAATACTTTCGTATTAAATCCCGCGCTCAGAATGATGTATAAGTGGTCAAGTTTTTCATCGGAAAGAGCAGCAAGAGCAATTGGAGTTGAGTTTACTCAATCGTTTTATGTCATTTAATAACTTAAAAACAAAAAATTATGATTAAAAACAAGATGATTACAAAAGCAAATTTATCCGCACTTGTTCTGATGCTACTGATGCTCACGCAAAGTTGTACCTCCATTCGACTAATTAGTGATTATGATGAGATAACTGATAAAACAGTAACAGAATTACAGGAAAAAGTTTCGAATTACTTTGTTAAGATTGAAAGAACAATTGGAACTGATGATGCTAAATATGAACACTTTGTTCAGCAATTCGATGACATCAAAGTTGACCTTAATACTCTTGAAGTAAGAGCGGGGGCATTTGAAAAAAATCGAATCGTTCAAGAACATTTTAAAGAGCTAAATAAAATGGTTAATAATTTGGAGTCATTACATAAAATTGGATTTTCTAGTTACGACCAAATCAAACCACTCAAACAACCTTTTAACTCAGCATTTACTGCAATTATAAAGCTGCAAATTGCTTTGAAAAGAGGGGATAAAACAGACAACAATAATTAATAATAAAAAAAATGGCTGATATAAACGTACAAAAAATTTTAGAACAGATGCTAGATGCTGCCAAAGGGGTTCTAGAAAATCACTGGGATGAAGCAAAACCATTTGCTGAACAAGAACTTAAAGCACTAGCAGAAAACCTTCAACTAATCGGACAGTTAAAGCTTGAGGGCAAGATTACTCAGGAGCAAGCAAAATATTACCTTGAAATTCAAAAAAGCAGTGTCAGAATAGTACTGTTGACAATTGAGGGGTTAGGTATTTTAGCTGTAGAAGCGGCTATTAATGCAGCACTTAATGTGATTAGGTCAACAGTAAACACAGCTCTAGGCTGGACAGTACTATAGTAAAAACGACATAGAGTCGATTAAACCAGGGGACTTCCACCCCTGACTTTCATAGGGGAGTGTAAACTGAACGCTGTCTCCTAAAAATTGTCCCGTTCTGAAATACATTGACACCTAAATTTTAAATTGACAACATCTATTCCATACCCTAACCCTATCCAAAATCAGAATACCCTAACTCACTGGTATTCTGATTTTTTTTGCTTCCTACCGAGAACTACTACCCTACCCGTTCAAAATTTTTCAAAATGAAGGGAATTTCCATGCTTACTTACACCTTCATTAATACAACATTCCAAATGCCCAAAGCGGAATGACTCGGCCTTCCCCATATTCAATATCATCCTTGACCACGAACGCATGGTCTAGTCCTTGAATTTGCTTCTGCGTTGTATTTTTTCCATCGATCACAAAAGTGTGTTGACCATAAGCACGCATCAGCTTCTTTTTAGAGATTTAAGCAAATATAAGTGAAATGCCCTGAATAAGTGATTAATTTTGGTTATTTTGCCTTGAAAACAAGGCATTTTAATGGAAAAACTACAGCGGACATTTCTGAATATTCTGAAAAATACTAGTTTAAACTTCCAGCGTAGGTTTAATATTGATTGGAATAACCGGATGACGGCTATTATTGGCGCCAGAGGAGTCGGTAAAACCACCTGGATTCTACAACAGATCAAACTAAAACACCCTGATCTTCAGCAGGTATTATTTGCTTCATTGGACGATTTGATTTTTTCCAACAGGACTTTAGTGGATGTGGTGGATGAGTTTTATGCTTTTGGTGGGCGATTTCTTTATCTGGATGAGGTGCATAAGTATCCCAATTGGTCTCAGGAATTAAAGAACATATATGATAGCTACCCTGACCTCAGGGTTGTTTTCACGAGCTCTTCCATTCTCAATATTTACAAAGGAGAGTATGATTTAAGCCGGCGGGTGGTACAATACCAAATGGATGGTATGACTTTTCAGGAGTATCTGGATTTGAAATATCAGCTCCGACTACCCCCATTAAGCCTTGATGACATTTTCAACCACCAATATGAAGAACACTTAAATCTGATTGGTGAGGAGAACCTGCTGCCACGTTTTCATGAGTATTTATCTGAAGGCTATTACCCCTTTACCGTGGAGCCGAACTTCCATTTTCGGCTAAAAAAAGCACTGGAACAGGTGATTGATATTGATTTATTAAAACTAGAATCCATGACGCTGGCGAAAGGACAAAAAATCAAAAAAGTCCTGGGGATAATTGCAGATATGGTCCCTTATAAACCCAATATTGCGGAGCTCTCTAAAAAAACAGGTATTCACCGGGATGAAATAGCGCTGGCTTTTCATTTGCTGGAACGAGCGAGAATACTCAATTTACTGATTTCAGATACTAAAGGATTTAACCTTTTACCCAAGCCGGAAAAAATATATTTCGAAAATACTAACCTTGCCTATGCCCTAAGCGGAACGCCTGAAATTGGAAACGTCCGGGAAACTTTCTTTCTAAATGCGGTTAAAAATGCCGGATTCCTGGCTAATGATTCCAAAAAATCAGATTTTATCCTGAATAAGAAATGGACCTTTGAAATTGGCGGCCGAAACAAGACTAATCAGCAAATAAAAGGTATTGAAGAAGCCTTTGTGGTAAAGGATGGCATCATCAGAGGAAGCCAAAACACCCTGCCTTTATGGGCTTTTGGGTTTTTCGAAAATACTTTTTTGAAGGAAGGGTAAAGAGATACTGTCGCGTTAATCCGAATAATTCACCGCTAAATGTATTCATCCAATGGTTTCACCATCAGTTCAATACAGGTGTTATTAATTGCCCCAAATTTGGGCGATTAATACATTAACAAACATAACCTTATTGAACTGTAAATAAGTTATTTAAGGTTAAATACTAAATCTAACAGTAAATAGGGTCTGCTGAAATATCGAGAGCTATCTAAAAACGACTGAAAATCAACCTAATAAAACACTTTGAATCTCTTTTAGTGCAAGGGGAAATTTAGTAAATTGTCCTTTAAATAGCCCCAGGGCTCCTTTCCTACTTTTTTTGCTTGCACCATGATTAAGCATTCCCCTGATCAACTCGAGATTTCTGATTTTATGGACCCTTATTTGGGAGTCCTTAATCCCAATAACAGATGGATTATTTTGGCCAAAGAAATTCCTTGGCGTCAATTAAAAAGGATCTATGAACGGAACATGTCCTCCGACAAAGGAGCTAGACCTAAACCAGCGCGATTAGTGATTGGAGCCTTGATTATCAAACACAAATACAAGTTGTCTGATAGAGAAACAATTGAACAAATCAAAGAAAGTCCATATCTACAATACTTTGTTGAATTGCATAAATTCCAACATGATCAGGTATTTGATTCTTCATTATTTCCGACAATTAGAAAGCGATTGACCATAAAAGACTTTAATGATTTAAGTCACTTACTCCAGAGTCATGACGTTAGTATTGATGAGCAAAGCGAACTTCGTGATGAAAAAGATGTAGAAAGTAATACAAATTCTAATAAGCCTGAAATTGAAAACTCAATATCAGTTGACGCTACTGTAGCGGTGCAAGAAATTCCTTATCCGACCGACCTGGCTTTGATCAATAAGGCTCGTATTGAATCAGAAAAAATCATCGATATATTATGGAAATTTGTTAAAACAGATTCTAAGAAACCTAGAAGCTATCGACAAAAAGCCCAAAAAGATTTTCTAACCTTGACAAGAAAAAAGAAAAAAGGTGCCGATTTTTGGAGGGCTGCAAATCGAAAACCTTGAATTCCAATTTTAAATGCAAGTTTTATTGATGGTGATCAAATTTTTTCTTTCACCATGAATATATTCGATAGGCGTCCAAAAATTCAATTTCTTTCTTGGGCGATTATTGAGGGTTTCTTCTACTTGGAGTACTGAATTCATTTTGATATTGTCCATTGATTTCCCTTTAGGAAAGTACTGTCTTATTAGGCCATTTGTGTTTTCATTGGTACCCCTTTGCCAACTGGCGTAAGGGTCTGCAAAGTAGGCCACACAACCAACAGAGGCTTCTAATTCTTTATGGCATGCAAATTCTTTCCCATTATCACAAGTAACCGTCTTCCAAGGTATTAAAGATCTTGAAGCCATATCTTCTAAAGCTTTCAAAACATCTTTATCTGATTTGCTTAATGCTATTCCGATCAATGTATATCTAGACCTTCTACAAACAGCCGTAACCAAAACATTTGACTTCTCCTTGGTCCCTACCACAACATCAAGTTCAATATGCCCAAACTCCGATCTATTATCAGCCTCCGTGGGTCGAATATGAATAGGTTTCCGATCTGGAATTTTTGATCCATTTTTTGAATTAGATTTCCGTTTTTTCCTTTTCCCCTTACTGATCCTAAGGTGATTAGCCAATTCAGGGACACTATAAATGAATTGATAAATTCCTTCAACTGAGATCATAGGAGTCCCTTCCTCTTTGCATCTTCCAGCTATTTGTTCTGGGCTGAAATCATTATCAATAAGAAACTTACGAATTACTTGTTCCATTTCAGGGGTCCGTTTATACGGTTCCCGATTATTTTTACGATTGGCCAGGTACTTACTATGCGCCGTATCAGCGTCGTAATACCCTTTACGACAACGCTTTATTTCTCTCCCTATAGTCGATACATGAAATCCAACTTTATCAGCAATAGCTGTTTTATTGAACCCTATTTTAACTAACGCTTCAATTTCATATCTTTGTGTCAGGGTAATCTGGGCCATTGTTATTTCTTATTTAAGTGCAATTAGATTTAAATTTCAAAGGTACCGGATACCTTTTTTTTATGCCAAATAAACTTGCACTTAAAATTAGAATCCAGGTTTTAAAGTATAGATTCTAACTCCCTATTTAAACAGTGTTGAGTTGGAGAAATTTGCAATATTGTTTTCATCCAGGAGCTTATTTTAAGGCTAAAAAAATCAGTAGAAAAAAGAGGTTAGGACAAATTGTCCTAATCTCCTCCAATCTACAATTTATTGATATTCAACTCAACCAAAAACTGATTAACATCTTTATCTAAATCTTTCGCTTTTGAAGAGATCCCTGTGCGCAGATCTTCCTGAAAATCTTGGATTACCAGTTTTTGCTGCTTTTGTCTCCTTTGATTCGCTGAGGTTTTTCTGGCTGAGTTCGCGGAATTAGAACGGGAAGTGATCAAAGAGAAGACCCTCGCGGGCATTGCACTGGAGAAGGTCGAGGGGAAATTCAAAGGCAGAAAACCCGGCTCGAAAAACTTCCGGAAGCACCATCAGTAGGATAGCATGATGGCGCTTTTGGAATCCGGGAAATCGGTTACGGCCATTCATCGGTTGACTGGGGTGAGCCGGGTGAGTATTGCGAAATAAAGGCATGAAAACAAGGCTTAATATCAGTATTGAGCCTTGTTTTCCACTTTTTGAACCGGCGCTTTTATTTAATTGATAACCACTACTTTAAGTGATTCTACTCTTCCTTCCTTTTGCAGCTTTAATACATATGTACCCTTCGGGATACCATTGGAGAATTTAACTTCGTATAAGTTTCCCCTTTTTTCAAAGGTGAGTTTTTCCCTAATTCCCAACAAGTTAAATGCCACAATATCGAGCAGAGGCTCCTGAGATAAAATAGTAAAGATTCCATTATTGGGGTTGGGCCAAAGGGTAGTTTCTTTTACTCCTGCCTGCTCTCCATTCGTCATTCTTAGATTCTCCTGCCCCGCTTTTTCTAATGAAATAGCGGATACTTTGGCGTTATCAATTCCGTATTCCCCTAAATAAAATCGAATTTCTGTAAGTTCACTTTTTGCTTCAATCGAAAAAGACTTTTGTAGCGGAATATATTTTCCGCCAGACTCTGAAATAATATCCAAATTTTCCAATATATCAAAGCCATCCACTGAAACATTAAAACGCCGCATACCCACTTGCTCATGGTAAATCTCTTCAAAATACAATGTCAGGGTATATTTTTCTCCCTTTTCAGTGGGAAGCACATACTTAAAATCCTTACCATATCTTTCCCAGTCATATAAAAAATCAGAACCCCCTCCTCTATACACCTGTCCCCCAACGAAATAACTATCCGCATCAAAAGCCCGGTAAATCCCATATTTATTGTAAACCCGGCCTCTGTAAGGCCAAACAGGCTCTCCGCAACTAACATATAAATTGGGTACGCTTTCCACTTTTGCCCAATCAATGGCATTCACCATAGGCAGGTTCCGACTTCTCCGTCCTGGGTAAAAATCAATCTTAATCAGAGAATCCGCCGGTACGTAAAAACTTGGTGTGCCTTTTTTATATAGATAAAAATAAAACTCCTCTAACATGGTTAGATTATTAATATCTACACTAAAAGCTCTTGGCATGCTTTGAGGATAAGGGACTGCTTTCCCCAAATAATTTTCAAAAAAATGAAGATTCACCTTGTATAACCCTTTCTCTTCTACAGGAATCTCATAAGAAAAGATTCCAAATCGTTCGCTCTTCAATTTTGAAGTGGACAATAGATCATAACCAGGCTCAATATAAGTACGCCCCCAACATAATATTGGTCTATACCGTTAGCATCAGATTGAATATAAGATGTGCTGGTACTCCCGGCGTTAATACTTCGTACCTTAGGTGGTTTTCGTATTTGGATCGCATTCAATGTAGGAATTTGTTCAGGCCCTGCCTTTCGGCTTTCAGTAAATGAAATCTCGATATAGCCATCTGTCACCTCTACATTAGATCTTTCCTGGGTAATATATTTTTCGGGATCGGGCTCATAGTTTGATAAAAATCGTTTACCATTGATGGTCATATCCATCATAGCCGGCACACGGTTTTGCAGGTATAACCAAAAGAATTCCACCACATAATTTCCATTCTCTATCGGAATTCGATAAGTGAAATAGCCGTCTCTGGCCGAAAATAAACTGATAAAATCCTCAGAGGAGCTGGAAACAGTCTTACTTGCATTAAAAGTCAAAAACTTTTCATCAGATTGATAAAGCCCTTTTTCAGGTCCTCCCACATTGATGTAAATTTCATTTTTATCAACTAAGGCTTTTGGAGTGATTCTTTCCAATAAAGGGTCTAAATCTCTGGTATTAATCTTATAATATAAATCATTAATCTTTAACACATTATGATCCTCATACAATTCATAATCCCAGAATAATCCGGTTGACTCGGGATCAAATACACCTTTGTACTCTTCCACATAGTTATAATATGGGGAATCTAAAAATTCAGATAATTTTTCTGTCTTTGTAGGATTCTCTAGGCCTGATGTAGCTTTTTTAAAACCAAATAAATCCAAAGGAAAAAATGTGTCAGCGGAAAAATGCGAGGGAGTTTCTTCCAGATAGTCAACTTTTCCTTTTTGGATTTTGATACACTCTATCCATGGATATTTGCTATTATAATTCTCCGGTTCGTCAATCAACAACTTCAAATATAAAGCTTCCTGATCGGCATAAACCCCTATTTTTTTCTCTTCAAAAGCCTTTTTAAATTGGGCATAATCCATATCCCGAGAAGGGTAACTCATCAGCACCCAATCATTTAAAGTAAAATAATAAATTTGATTACCAGCTAGGGCAAATAATACCTCATCTTTAATAAACAGGTATTTCGCAGATAATGCTGGATAATTGTTAAACTCTCCAGTTTTGGTATCATAAGAAGATATCCACTCCCTATCCGTAATAAAAAATACTTTTTCCTTAAATGTTAATATACGATAGTCGTATACGGTTTTATACGGGTAATTGGATTCATCCCACACAGCCGTAACATCCTCCTTTAGAATTGGCATTAAAAGAATGTTTGGAGTGGTGAAATTTGTTTGGCCCAGGCTGTAGGGCACAAATAAAAATATCAATACAATAGTTAATAAATACTTCATATTCAACAGGCTTTGGTTATTACCTTTGTAAGTATTATTGATAGCTATTGTTAAGCCTCGCTCACTTATTTGGTCATAATATTCGCTTAATAAAATAAATGCTTCTAAAATTATAAAATTTGAAAAAGTTGGTAATCTCCTTCATTTACCAATCTCCTTACAAGCGTGTTTAAAACACCACTGCCCTACTGCAATTTCGGATTATTGGAAATGATTTTAACCCGAAAGATGCCTACTCTTAAACCCTCGTTTAACTGCAAGTCGGGAAAATGAAGGAATAGTCCGCTATTTCGAGTTTTTGTCCAAGGAAACAGAGGAAGGAAGAGCAAGCACGCTTGCCCAAATTTGGGCTGTACAAAAACCAAAGAAAAACAACTATAACAAACTGAATATAAGCCCCACTGACTTGATTGAATGGATTGAGTTGTGAATAATTCGGGTTTATAGCGTGTTTAAAAGTCAAAATTCGCAGCGAAAATTTGTTTATTGCAGAAGCGATACCCGATTACTTAGAGCGCATAGTATCGCTATTGTTAAGAAATTATCCAAAATCGCTTCCCATAATTCGAATTTGCGGCTGGAGGGGATGCTTTTAAACACGCTCATAAAGCATTTTTTAAATTAGTTTTGCTGCAAAACCTGCACTACTTTTTCCCCTAATAAATGCGCGGAGGCCGGATTCTGGCCGGTCACCAATCGACCATCAACCGAAACTTTTTCCGCCCAGTTTTCCGCTTTATCAATGCGGGCTCCTTTTTCAATCAGAGCGGTTTCCAGGGCAAAGGGCACCACTTCCTCTAATTGCATCTCCGCCTCCTCTTCATTGGTGAAGGTGCTAATGGTTTTGCCCTCTACCAGATAGCGCCCATCATTAAGCTGAATATTAATCAAGCCTGCCGGCCCGTGGCAAACCGCACTCACCACTCCCCCATTCTCATAAATTTCCGCGGCAATATCGGCCAATTTTTTATCCTTAGGAAAATCCCACATTGTACCATGTCCTCCGGCAAAGTGAATGGCCACATAGTCCGCCACATTCACTGCTTCAGGCTTTAGGGTATGCTGAATTTTTTGTTGGAAAGCAGGATCTTCCCAAACCGCTTTGTTCACCTTATCTTCCAGGTCGAAGCCATCTACCGGGGCTTGACCGGCTTTAGGGCTGACGATATCAATTTCATAACCGGCATTGGTTAACACCTCCCAGGGGTGCGCTACCTCACTCAGGTAGTAACCGGTTTCCTTACCGGTATTACCGAGCTGCTGGTGACTCGTTACCACGAAAAGAATTTTTGCTTTTTGTGCATGGCTATTGTATTGGGAAAACAAAAGTACGCCCAACATTAAAATTTTAATGAATGATTTCATGTCAATAATGAATTAATATTGAAAGATCGAAATGACCTTTCTTATGAATAATTGAATTTACAGGACTTCTCCTGTTTTGCGTGATGGCTATAGTGGTTTGAGCAGCTTCACTTCCCGATGCTCCAACAAGGGGAGGATTTTCGCCAGTACCAATTCCTGATAGTGGGCAGCAACTTTATGGGCTTCCAGCGCCTCCCTGTTCTGATAGCTTTCATAAAGCCAGAGCATGGTGGGCGCATGAAGATCCTGAAATGCCTGATAGGCGAGATTACCCGGCTCAGCAGTACTTTTCGCCTGCAACACCGGGAGCATGGACAATACCTCTTGCAGCGCATCTGCTTTTACTTGCCATTTGGCGATAATCGTGATCATGGTCGTTTTATTTCCTGTTAATGGGTTAAGCCGGATTATTCATACTTAGAGCGCATTTAACAGCACACCATTCGGCTGCAAATCCGAATTATTGAAATCGATGTTTGAATTTTAAACATGCGCTGATTTCAATGATGCAAAATTGAGGAAAGTGTTCCTGAGGCAGAAGGAGGGAAAACACAAAAAAAAAGTGCGGCACGTCACACTTTTTTACCCTTAGAGCATACTTAAAAGCGCACCATCCCGCCGCAAATTCGAATTATTGGAAGCAATTTTAGCTTATAAACACGCGCTTACCGGGCCGCCCTGAATCTGGCAATGAATCATTTGGGCTAATTTTCATTGTAAAGGCGGCTGAGCGTTTCTCTAGAAACCCCCAGGTAAGCCGCGATATATTTTTTAGGAATACGACTGCTCAAATTAGGGTATAAGCGCAAAAATTCCTCATAACGACCACGAGGGTTATGGGTCAATAAAGACAGGATGCGTTGTTGCAAAGCAATGTAACCGCTGGTTACTTTTTTTCGAAAAAAATGCTCCATTTTATGCATCTCGGAGCAAATTTTCTCCCGTTTGTGTACCGAAAGCTGAAGCAGTTGACAATCTTCCATACAGTCAATATTAATGGTGGCAGGCGTCTGATTAAAATAAGCCTGATAATCCGCAATCCACCAGTCTTCAGCGGCAAACTGCAAGATATGATCCTTACCCTCCTGATCCGTGTAAAATGCCTTTAGACAACCCCCAAGCACCCAGTTATCAAACCGGTCATAAGTACCGGCTTGCACCAGATATTGATGCTTTCTGAGTTTTTTTTCTTCAAAATGCCCGAGTATATAACTAAACTCCTGATCGGTAAGTGGCGTGATGCGTTCGATGTGTGTCCTGAGCGGATGCATATAATAGCTGATTTTTTTAGAGCGGATTTAAAAGCCAATATTCGCAGCGAAAATTTGTTTATTGCAGAGGCGATACCCGATTATTTTGAGCGCATAGTATCGCTATTGTTGAGAAATTATCCAAAATCGCTTCCAATAATTCGAATTTGCGGCCGGATGATATGCTTTTTATCTCACTCTAAGGATAACATCGATCGGAATCCCGGGGTTCAGGAGCAGGAACGCTTTATTTCTGGAGCAAAAATGAGGTGTATTTTTTGGCCACAAACTCACAAATATTGGAATAGGTTGGGGGAAGGACTTTGCCTGAAATGCTTGGAGTGATGGAGCCAAACCCGAATGATGCATCCCGTATTTCGCTTGGGGGAATGATGAAAAACAGCGCTTAAAAAAAGATACCACGGCAGTTGTACGTTATTCGCGCACATTTACTTTCCCTCCTTTCTCCGAATCATATTTTTTGTATTATTAGATGAATTCTGCCTTTGATAAAAAGACTTTGGCACAGCCTTTGCAAAATACTAAACATAGGTTGATGTTGGGTGAATGGATGCTTAATCAACCTTGGTTAGGCATCCTTCCTTTTTACAACGTCCCTCTTTGAATTTGAATAATCATAGTGGTTCATAAGGTTATAGTTTGGTATTAGTATTGAAGTCCGGTTGGTTCCCGGACTTTTTTTTGTGCCGGTTTTTGGTGGATCTCTGATTTTTAGTTGCCCATTTTTTAACCCGAATGACGCCTACTCTTAAACCCTCGTTTAACTTGCAAGGCGGGAAAATGAAGGAATTTTCTATTTCGGCTTTTTCCAGGGAAGCAGGAGCAAGCAAGCTTGCCCAAATTTGGGCTATACAAAAATCAGTAGAAATAAGTGCAATGCATTAATAATGAGTCAATTAAAGCAATTCACTAAATCTAGCGGTGTATCATTCGGGATAACGCACACAGATCCTAAGGCTTTTATCTCAACTCCCTGAATATAGCGGTGTATCATTCGGGCTAAGAGCATGTTTAAAAGCACACCATCCGACTGCAAGAACAGCAGCTTGGAGGCCTGAAATTAACCAGCGGGAACACCTAATAAGAAAACAAGCAAACAGACAACAGTAAGCAACAAATACAAATTCCTTTTCCACCGACGGGAAACAAGTTCTTTCCTCGCACTCACAACGGTAAAAGCGACCAGGCATTGTAGCGCATAGTAAAGTGCAAAGGCTCTTGAGGCGTAGGCGATAATCTGGTTAATATTGGTTTCCCAGGTCAGCGATACGGTAATGGCCAAAATAATAAGGTAAGCATACTTAATGGGGAGGCGTTTGTTGGTTATATCCTGCAATAATCCGCCTGCTCCGGAGTTATCCGCAACAGAAGCACTGAACTGGCTTCCTATTGCGGCAATAGCTAACAGCAAAGGCAGTACGGTGGCTACGGGTTTGGTCAGGCTGATGATGGCGGTTACATCCGCTCCCATATCAGCATGAAAAAGGACGGTGGTCAGTCCAATAAAAACCAAATAAATAAAGGAAGAGATGAGCTGTGCCTTTCTCATCGTCGCTATTCGCATAGCAGCAGGATGTTCCCCTCCCAAATATCGTGAGGTTTCAAAACCTTGCACAACAATCAACAAACCTAACAAAACCCGCATATCTTCGAAGTTAAGGGCTGTCGCAATTTCCGGTAGCTGCCAACTCCCTTCAAAAATGGAGGTGACATTATAATAAATCAAACTAAAGATAAGGGCTCCGATCATTCCCAGGTTAAGGGAAACGGTGTATTTTTCAAGTGATTCAAGCTTTTCAAGTCCCTTCCAAATCCCTACCGCTCCTATTGTTAAAAGCAGGAAGGTAGTCATGATATTGGCCAGAATATCATGATTTACATTGAGCAGCTTCAACACAAAAGCCGAGAGCAATTGAAGATAATAGGTAATGGAAATAAAATAAGCGCCAATTAAGACGATGCGGGAAGTGAAGGCAATGTCCTGGGCCAGGCCATGCTTCTGATGTGCAATGGGTTCAAAATATTGAATATTGAAGCGAATAGCTCCTCCCACCGCATAAGCCAGCAACAGAAGTATTGCCATAAAAAATACCGCGTACGCCCCTACCGCATTGCCAAGCAATGGTGCGCTGATCAGGAATCCACTCCCTATGATGGATGCTAATGGAGTGACCATCGCCCTCCAGCTCTCGGAATTTGATAGTGTTTTTGAAAATGTCAAATAGCCCGCAAGACTTAAGGCAATTATTATAATGAATATATTGATCATTTAAATAGGTATTTTAATGCTATTACTTTGAATATCGGGCATCAGGTCTCATTGTAACAAACGCTATTTCAAATGGATATCACAATCCGAATGATCCCTGCTTAAGCCGGATAATTCAAGCTTCAATCCTCATTTAGCCGCAAGGCGGGAAAAGAAAAATGAAGGAATAGTGGTCGATTTGGAATTTCTCCAGGCAAGCAACTGAATGAAGAACAGATGGGATCCAAACCATCTGGGCGATTGAAAATCCTGAAAACCAACTTTCACTCACTACATTTGATCTACTTGATAATAATCACTAAATATGATAGTGCATTATTCGGATGAACGCCTCTTTAAAAGACAGAAGCCAGTGGAAGCGATCCACCTAAAATACTCCCCTAAAGCATACAATAAATAGCGAAAACTTAACCATGGACTCGACCGACACCCCAAAAATTGAATTTAAATCCATAGCCTCCTATAAAAATTTTGAGGCCCTCACTCAAAAATTCGGCGGTTCCTGGGATGGGAATATCCTGGCAATTGATCACCCATATTTTAATATTCAGGTGCATTATTTTCAATTCTTAAACGATATCCATATTGATCTGTGCACGATGGAAACTTTTCACCAGGTCAACTTTATTCAGGCACCTCCCAAAGACCAGCAGTACGTTTACGTACGGGTAGGCTTTTCCGGGCTGATCGTGGATTTGGGAAAGGAAAATGAGTTTGAGAATCACGGGGTGTTTATTTATAGCTCCAATCAACATTTTGAGATTGAATATCCCCCGGGGGTCAAGAGCCGATGGATCGTCATTAAGTTTCCGGTCCATATGGGAAGTGCGTTTACCAAGCGCCAGCAGTTTGAGTTCAAAAAACGCATTGAGGATCCCAACCCATGGATTTACTATTTCCCTCTGGATGCGGAGATCGAAGCCTATGTGAAGCAGATCTTTGATCATGGCACACGTTCTGAAGGACGCCATGTAGTACCGTTCTCGAAAGCCCTGGACATTATGGGAGTAATCAAGGAGAAGTTTGATCAGGAGGACCATGGGCATGCTGATCACCGGATCCATCCTGAAGATTTGAAGAGGGTGATTATCATTAAAAATCAGATTCTTTCCAATATGAATACCGCGCCCAGACTGGAGGACCTGAGCATTGAGCATGGAATCAGTGTCTCTAAGCTGAATCGCCTTTTCAAAAATGTTTTCAAACTGCCCCTGTTGAAATTTTATAATACACGGAAAATTGAGAAAGTACACCAAAAAATTCTTCACAGCCCCGACAGCCTCACCCAGATTGCCGAAGAGATGGGTTTTGCCCATATGGCACATATGAGCAGGGTATTTAAAAAGCATTATGGCTTTCCTCCTTCAGACTTACGCAAGCTTTCCCTTTCCTAATCGTGATAAATCATGCATGCAAAAAAAGCCCGGCACCTTCTGATGAAGGTACACGGGCTTTCCAAACAGGTGTATAGATTGTAACAATACCTCCGGAGGTCCGGCCGGAAGGTGTTTATAATAACCGCTTACAGATTTCCCTGAAGATTTCCCATAATTTGATAGAAGAAGCCTATGGATTTGGCATATTCTTTCTTCAAAATACGTTCGTTCACGCCATGGAAACCTTTAAACTCCTCTGTATTCTCCAGCTGAATGGCGGTGATGGTGAATACATCCGGTGCGAAATCTCTGGCCTGGAAGTGCTTGGAGTCTGAACCTCCAATCACGAAGAACGGCGAGACAATCAAGTCGTTCCCCCAAATCTGACGAATCGTTTTTTCCAGCATTTTATAACCTTCACTGTCCGGATTGGCAATATTGGTGGCCGGAGTAGAAGCCGAGATGTCTTTGATCTCAATGCGATCATCCCCAATGGCTTTTTTCACGTGCTCAATGATCACCTCCGGGCTGTCGCCCGGCATTGGACGGAAGTTCACTACGGCAGTGGCTGTAGCAGGTAAAACGTTATCCTTCACACCGGCATTAAACATGGTGGTGGCAATGGTGGTGTGCAACATAGCCCTGGTCACTTCATTGGTTGACATGACCTCGATAAATTCCTCTTCCAGTGGCGTAATTTCTTCATCCTTACCAAAGGCCACTGCAGCATATAAAGGCTGTTTCTCCACGTCTAGCTCAGGTCCCATATAGCGGTACTGGTGACGCACTGCCGGGTGAATTTGATAAGGAAACTGTGCATCTTCCAGCTTGGTGATGGCGGTGGCCAAGATGCCGATATTAGATTCTTCCGGCGGCATGGAGGAGTGTCCACCAATGCCATCAATACTTAGCTGCAGGCTGATGAATCCTTTTTGTGCAATCCCTATCAATGCAGTGTTATCCTTAATCCCCGGAAAAATACCCGGCGTAAGTGGTGCGGACTCATCCATCACATAAGCAAATCTTTCTATTCCGCGCGCCTCTAATACATCTGCTACTTTTTTAGCGCCTTCGGCTCCACCTACTTCTTCATCCTGACCAAATACAAAGTAAAGCGTTCTTTTAGGCTGCCATCCTTCTTTAATTCTCATTTCCGCGGCTTCCAGTATCGCATGTATCTGGTTTTTATCGTCCAGTGAGCCACGTCCCCAAATGTAACCATCTTTAATCGCCCCGGAGAAAGGATCTTCTTTCCACTGGTCACGGGAATCTGCCGGCACCGGCACTACATCCTGGTGTGCATAGAAAAGCGCCGGCTCCAGATCAGGATCGGATCCCTCCCAGGTGTACAGCAAACTATACGGTCGGGGATCTCCGATCAACTCCCTTTTCAGGGTTTTGTGCACATTGGGATAAGCTGCTACAATAAATTCATGATAGGCATTGAAGGCAGCGGTATCGAAATCATTACGATCCTGATTCGAGATGGTTTTGAACTGAATGGCTTTTGACAGTCTTTCTGCGGCACCATCCAAATCCACTTCGATATCAATTTGTTTTACCCCTTTCATCTGCATGGAGGTAAAGTTTTTTAAATCCTGATCTTGCGCAGTTCCCAGACTAGCGCTAAGCAGACAAAGGAAAAATAAAGCGATGTTTTTGTTCATGATAGAGGAATTTTTATAGAAAGTATTTCTTTTTATAATAAGTTATAAGACGATGTCTTTACCAAGGCAATGGAATAACCGGAGCAATTTGCAGACGCACCTGGTGCTGGGCACCAAACATGTCCGGAGAGGCGACATAGTACCAATACTGCAGGGATATCTTAACAGGTAATTTTCCGAATTTCGTCACTTTACTCACACCTGTTCCTAACGGTAAGGATAGTCGATTACCTTTAGAAGCTTTGTGGTTGAAGGCCCAGGTTGGCTGCCCGGTAATTTGCCAGGCATTTCTTAAATTCACGACATAGAAGTACTGACCGGCCGTCACACTGGATGCTTCAGTACCATTATTAGTCGCCCACATATATTCCGGAGACAATGGTGCGTCTACCCCACCCGGTGAATTCACACTCCAGGAATGATTCACTAATAAACCAATACCTCCCCAGTCGGTAAGTTGGGCAAGCATTAATTCAGGTCCCAGGGTAATATGAGGTGCCTTCAGTGCTTCTACAGTAGCAGTAGGAAAGCTACCAAACACCCCGAGAATAGAGATAAACTTGGATGGCCAGGTTTTTCCCACAGCCACATCGGCACTGATATTCCCCAGGTTAACCCCCTGCTGACTAAAACCTTGCTCCCCCATAGTGGGCTGGCTGATATGCAAGGGAATTAAAGGACGTACGAATAAGTTCACACTTTTAGAAAGTGGAATCGGTAGGCTGGGTTGAAAGTTGATCACCAAGCCATTTTGGGAAGAGGCTCCAGGGGCCGTTCCTTTGTAATGGACATAATCTATAGGAAAAGCCATTAGCCCCAAAGTCGTATTGGGGTTAACCAATTCCTTTGCAATTTTTTCGTTTTCATTGATCGGGGCAGCGGTAGAGTCTGCTTCCTGTGCCAACACCGTAAAGGATGCCCAGCTACACGCTATCAGCGTCAAGACTAGAGATGTAAAGTATTTCTTCATTTTCAATATTAATGTTATCAATGCTTATCCGGGCTGCCCTTTTGGGCTCGCCAGTCCGAATTTCTTTCCTGTTCTATTTTACTATGGTCATTCAGTAGGTGGTGGATAGTAATGATCGCATGCGCTAATTTTTATAGCTCCAATTACGGCACCTATCCTTCATTAATGTTTCAGTGGATTATCGTTCTGCTGATGATACAAATGTCTA
Source organism: Persicobacter diffluens (assembly GCF_036244895.1). NCBI lineage: Bacteria > Pseudomonadati > Bacteroidota > Cytophagia > Cytophagales > Persicobacteraceae > Persicobacter > Persicobacter diffluens. The sequence continues at coordinate 53,565 of NZ_BQKE01000006.1, read as the reverse complement.
CATTTTTACCTGAGCAGCTTTGCATATTATTTCCAATAACTTGCACAAAATTGTCAAATTGTATTTTTACCTGAATCATCATTTGGAAGTTCATTGCCGGATAAAGGTAACAAGTAGGTGAAGGCACATAAAATAGGGGATAACTCCATTGGCTTGGATTCAATAATCCGCCGATATCCTTACTCAAGGTACACATTTAGACCGAATGAGGCATGCTTCCATCCTCAATGAACTGCCAGACGGGAAAACAGAAGTGGATTTTCATTATTTCGTGTTTTCTCAAAGCAGCCGCTGAATGAGGAGAAAGCAAGCTTGCCCAAATTTGGGCGATTATAAATCAAAGAAAATAAATTATAATGAGCTGAAATTAAATTACTTGCGATCAGTTAATAAATATGATGGTGAATAATTCGGCTTAAAACAGCACCCTCGATGGCAATCATCAAATATGAATTCCAATCACGCTCTAAGCCCTGCGCAGCGCTGATGGGGCGTAGCCATAATGCTTTTTGAATACCCGGCTCATATGTGCGACATGACTAAAACCTAAATCTGCCGCAATATTGGTCAGGCTATCATCGGTATGTTGGATTTTCTGGCGGAGCAATTCTACCTTCTGCTGATTATAGAATTTGAGTACAGGCATTTTGAAGACGTGCTTAAACAGTCGGTGAATCTTCGAGACGCTCATACCATGCTCTTCGCTAAGGTCATCCAGTTTAGGAAGATTGTCGAGACTACCTAAGATCTGATCCTTTATAGAAATAATAATCCGCAAATCTGTTGGGTGGATACGCTTTTGAATATTACCTGGCTCTTCAGCCTCCAATTGCTCCGTAATGGCACTGATCGTATCCAGCGCTTTAGAAAACGGCGCAATCTTACGCCCATGTGGACTCACTCCATTCTGAAAGATTATTTTGATATATTCTTCAATCTCAGCATTAAGGGGTAGATAGTGAAACCATGGTTCAGTGTCATCTAAAATCTGCTTAAGTTTAGTTTCTTCCCGCTCAAAAAACTCATAGTATAATCGTTTCGGAAATTTAATAACAATCCATCGGTCATTTACCCCTGCAGGGAAATCCACTTCAAAATGTTGGCTGGAATTATAAATAAAGATCCCATTACTGTGAAACTCGTCCGGCAAGGGTGCATTTACGATCGTACCAGAGAAGCCCAAGCGGATATAAATGAAATCCTCCTCACTTTCAGGAGCCTGAACAAATGTTACTGGCTGATAAACAGAAGCCTCACAGAGATCAATAGAGACCATTCTCATATAGGAAAAACAGTGAATATCCAACTTGAATTGCTCATGATCAATGTGCAAAGTTTTCCCATCCCATTCGCCTTGATATTGATGGGCGAGTGCTGATAAATTTTCCTTGGTGTCTATATCGTTGAACTTGATGGTGGTTACTGAGGCTTTATCCGACATAGCAGGTTTACGAGTTAAAAAATCATGTGATTTTGAGCAACAATTCTCATGTGTTTCAAATGTAAACATAATCCAGTATTTTACAACCGTTAGCGATTGGATTTCGGGTATTTCGTCTATGGTGTTGAAGTGTGCTTTTTAATGCGCCTGTTTAAAAACTTGTTTATAACCAGCCATCCTGCTACAAATGACGGTTTTCGAACGCCCCTAAGAGCATAAATAATCCGGGCTAAATGGCTACCTATAAAAAGTCACCAGCTCTGAGAAAGAACTGGCGACAAAAGGTTAAGAGTGTGTTTAAAAGCACAGCATTCGGATTAATATTGCTTAAAGCTTGGCTTGCGTTTTTCAGCAAAAGCTGTCATGGCTTCTTTTTGATCCGGGGTGCTGAACAATCCGTGGAATAAGCGACGCTCCAATTTCAATCCAGGGATCAAAGGCACCTCCGCTTGTTGGTTCACGGATTCTTTCCCTGCCATCACGGATAGACGTGGGTTGTTGGCAATTCTGCGCGCTAGTTTTAAAGCCGCTTCCAACTGTTGGCCATCTTCAACCACTTTCGTAATAAGTCCGATGCGCTCTGCTTCTACAGCATCCATGGCTTCACCAGTCAGGATATAGTACATCGCCTTGGCTTTTCCTACAGCACGAGTTAAGCGAGCAGGTCCACCAGCACCGGGGATAACCCCCAGGGTTACTTCAGGAAGGGCAAATTTAGCCGTCGTATCAGCGATGATCATATCGCACATCAGAGAAATTTCAGTTCCCCCACCAAAGGCAAATCCGCGAACAGCGGCAATCACCGGCTTGCGAAGGTTCGCTACCTGATCCATATAAGCGGCCAGATTGGTATTGAAAGCACTTTCGAAATTCTGCGAGGCAATCCACTTCAGGTCTGCTCCGGCACAAAATGCTTTATCTCCACCTGCCAGTACCATACAGCCAATGCTGTCATCCGCATCAAATGCCTTCAGGGCATCTGTCACTTCCTCTGCCAATTGTTCATTAAGTGCATTAAGTGCTTCAGGACGATTAAAGGTAACAATACCTACATTTTCCTTTTGCTCGGTAAGGACGTATTTGAAATCTTTCATGATAATCGAATGTTTATTTCTATTGGAATTATTTATTTATTACTTATTTTTTTAGGCTGTTCAGCTACCATCTCCGGCAGCTGCTCGCGCAATTTATTTTTTGCAATCCGGTCCAGGGTGGAGTGTGGAAAGTGCTCGATAATGTGAATAGCTTTGGGTACTTTGAAGTCCGCCAGTTGCTGTTGGCAAGCTTGCGTAATGCGGGCTTTCACTGCCTCTTCCTCCAGTGCTTTCCCTTTTTCGTTTAGGGAAATGAAAGCTACCGGCACTTCGCCTAACATGCTGTGTGCCTGCCCTACTACGGCGTATTCCTGTACTAATCCCGTACTATTGATGCTATTCTCAATCTCCAGTGCTGCAACGTTTTCCCCTCCTACGCGCAACATATCTTTAGCGCGGGTGACATAAAACAACCACCCTTGCTCATCCATCCGAACCACATCCCCGGTGTCGAGGGCACCACTTGCATCAAATGCCGCAGCGGTGATTTCCGGATGCTTATAATATTCTTTGAATAACGTCAGGCCTCTTTCTCCCCGAATATATAATCGGCCTTCTTCTCCGGGACCGGCCAGAGATCCATCCTCCCGTCGTATTTCGACCTGGTAAAATGGCGAAGGACGTCCGATAGTACCCGCCGGGCCAGGCTGGTCTGCATCTGTAACAATGCAGGCTGAAAGGGTTTCGGTCATGGCCCAAAGTGCCATGGTTTGTATACCAAAGGCTTTTTCTATTTCCGGAGATCGCTCCAGCCCCATCATAAAACGAAGCGGATGCTGCGCCGGTACGGCCTGATCTTTTAATGCTTTATACACAAATGGAATGGCCGACACCCAGGTCGCCTGGTGTTGAACGACGGTATTCCAAAATCGAGAGGTGGAAAATTTGGGTTGCAAGACCACCGATCCTCCGGACCAAAGACTGGACAGCAAAGTAATTTGCGCATTGGCATGGAAAAGCGGTAGGAAAAGCAATGTTCTGTCCTCACGACGTAAGCGCATATTAGTGGACATGGATTTACCGCTCCACAAGGCATTACCATTGGTCCACATGATCGGTTTTGGGCGGGAAGTGGTGCCGGAGGTAAACTGAACGGCGAAATCCCGCTCCGGAATATCCGGAATTTTCGGTAGTGTTCCTTGTTGGTAAATCGCGTCAAAAAGCGTGATCAGCCTGTCTTTCGGTAGCTTTTCAGAGACGTTCCCGGTGATGACCAACGGCAAAGAAGCCGAACATGCCCGATGGATCATAGGGGCATAAAGCTCGGAAGTAATCGCCATTACCGGCTGCATCACTTCAGCGAAATAAGTCACATTTTGCGCCACCGACCGGGTATTGATGGTTACCGGAATGGCCCCAATGTAAGCGCAGGCCAACCAGGCGATGATAAATTCCGGACAGTTATCCATATGGATCAACACAAAGTCGCCGGATTTCACCTGACGTTGATTTAAACCGAAGGCAAACTGCTGTGCCGCCTGCGCCAATTGTCCATAAGTCCAGGACCGGCCCGGCCCCTCAAAAGGTTGCCAGATCAGGAAGGTTTTGTCTGCCTGTATTTCAACCCAACGGTCGAGGATACTGGTGACGGACATTCCTCCAAATTGAGCCCATGCGTTACGCTGTAATTGAATCTGTTCCACCGAAAATTAATTTAAAATGATGAGGTTGTGGGTGAATATCGGACTGCTAAAAAGTAGAGTGAGTTTCCGGTCACCGTCCGATAATCCTTTCTCTTTTAGAGCGTTTTTAAACCTAAATTATGCTTTAGGAGTCCTTCTTACGGTAAAGAAGATATGCTCTGCATAACACACCACCTCTCCTCTTTGGTTGGTTACCGTCTCTGCATGGGTCATTAAACCGTGAGTCTTGTGTTTAGGATGATCTTTCTTGTCCAGCACTTTCACGGAAGCTGTTAATGTATCTCCTGCATATACCGGATGAGGAAAGCGAAGCTTTTCATAACCATAAGACATGCAGTTCGGGTTACGATCAGAAGACATTACGATCAAACCAGTACCGATACAAAATGATAAGTTACCATGGGCTATACGGTGCTTGAAGGGTTGGGTCTTACACCACTCTTCATCATTATGGTGTGGCATCCAGTCACCGGAGTGCATGGAATGGAAGACGATATCTGCTTCGGTAATGGTACGAGAATCTGTTTTCTCAATTTCGAAATCCCCAATGTTGTAATCTTCGAAAAACTTTGCGTTATCACTCATAATTTTACTGATTAAATATATTCTGTGTTGATTATTTCCCTTATTGACAATACAAATATGGCCGTTTTTTATGCTTAACTATTGCATATAAATGGTAATGAGTTAACTCATTTTGTCAAATGAAGAAAAAAGGTGTAGCCAAGGAAGTTACTCCCCGACAGCAGGCCCACAACCACCATTTTTCAATTGATTTACAGTTAATTAGACGGATCTTTTCAGGCAAAAAGACGGACAGCATAAGAACAGCGATCTCCCCTCTGGACATAGAAAAAACGCCGGGGATATCCAATAAACCCCGGCGCTCAAATTGATGGACTATACTTTATCTTTATGCTGGAAACATGTTGAAAACCACCCGACGAAAAATGCTGATTTGCAGCCGGATGGTGTGCTTTTTAAGACACTCTTAGTACTCCCAATTTTTATTTAGAGATACCGATAGCGCCCGCAGCGGCCAAACCTTCAATCGTATCCTGACTGAAACCTAAAGCGCTTAATTCTTCCACAGTGTTTCCGCCTACTTTTGGAGGATTTTGTGGCTGTACTTTAGCAATACCTTCAACCTGAATCGGGCTGTCAACGGTACGAATACCCTCAGTACCTGCTACTTCAGGGAAACAACCATTGGCAATCATGTGCTCATCACGCGTACATTCTTCCGTTGTTTGTACCACACTGAAGTTTACACCAAAACTTTTCAGTCTTTCCCGGACAGTAGCCAAATCATAAGTACCCACGATTTTTTGCATCTCATCAAATAGTGCCTGGTGATTCACACCACGAGCTTGTGGGGTCGCAAAACGCTCATCGCCTTTCAGGTGATCAGCACCAAAAGCGTCGCGTAAGTTACCGATATTTTTAGGGTTCAGTTCCACAATGATAATGTAACGATCATCCTTGGTTTTGAATACCCCTCCCGATACCGGGTTAGGCCATTCTGTACGGTGGAATTTTTGCATCGCTGGTGCACCTACCAAGGCCGCCTGCATCATACTGGAGTTGGCCCAAATACCGTTGTTCATCAGGGAGGTAGATACTTTAACACCCTCTCCGGTACGCTGGCGGTGGAACAGACCTGTCATTACCGCGCCAAAAAGCGTGCTGGCAGTACCCAAGTCCCCTACTCCTACCGGTAATGGCACCGGGCTGGCATCCTTTGGTCTCAATTCTTCCATCATACCGGTACGGGCATACCAGGCGGTCATGTCGAAACCAGGAGCATCTTTATCCGGTCCGGCAACACCGAATCCGTTAATCCAGGCATAAACGATTTTTGGATTAATCGCCTTGATGTCCTCATAGGTGTGTCCCAGGTGTTTTTGTACCGCACGTGGAGAGTTCGTAAGGAAAACATCCGCTGTTTCAACCAACTTATTCAAAATATCCTGTGCTTCAGGCTTCTTTAGGTCCAAAGCAACCGATTTTTTGCTGCGGTTTTGAATAAAAGTAGTGTAAGGAATATCACTTGCCGGCATACCTGCCACTTTGTTTCCATATCGCCAAAGGTCCCCTTGTGGTGGCTCTATCTTGATTACTTCCGCACCTAAGTCCGCTAACATTACCGTTGCTGATGGAGCAGCCGCCATAGAGGCTACCTCAATTACTTTGATTCCTTCAAGAATTCTAGACATAATGATTATTTTTTATATTAATTTTCTTTCTTTTTGAAATGATAATTGAAAATTTTCATCTTGCTATGAAGCAGATAAAAACCTTATTATCTTTCGACATTACAAAGATGGTATATCCTACTTTCTTTTAATTGCATACAAATGGCAAGTAGTTAACTGATTCTATCAAAGGGTAAAGAAAGAGTAAAGAAATAGGAGCCATTCAACTCCAAAAGCCGAATTATTCGCAGCGAAAATTTGATTATTGCCAGAGCAGCTTCCTCTTTTTTTCGAAAAAAGATCAAAACGCAGCCTCCAATCTTCCGAATTTACTGAGGAATGATTTATTGATCTAACTGACCCAAAAAAGCGGTGGGTTATTGATGGTTCTTGCTCTAAACAAAAAAATCCCCCGAAGACGTAATCGCCTTTCGGGGGAAAAATATTACTAGGATGAAGAATTCCGTTTTTAATCCAGGGCAGTAGCTGCCGCACGCATATAGGCTACAGGATAATTAAGCTCTGTAGAGGCGCTAAAATACACTCCAACTACTTCACGCGCAGGGTCTACATAAATCCCCTGACCATTGTGCCCCAGCTTCGCAAAGGCGCCATCTTCCCAAAGGAAATCAAACTGGCTACCACTACCACAAATCACTTGCTCGCCCATGATCATTTCTCCCATCTTACCGACTGCACTATTTTTGAAAACCTCCATAGGAACTTTATTTTCAAACATATATTCGATCAATCTTGGGGAAACCACTTCTTTACCGGTGATTTGCTCAAAAGTAGGGGTAAATAGCAAACCATATCGCGCCAAGTCTTCCAAAGTAGAGTTCATCGCTGTAGCAGCGTGAATACTACCGTCCGGGAACAAGTTGGCAACAAACTCGCCAGTACCCGCATATTCGAAGAAACGTTCATATAAATAATCTACAAATTTCTTTCCGGTAATATTCTCAACAGCGATACTCAACACCTGCGTATTCATACTCGCATATTGGTACAATGTATAAGGCTCCGCAATTTTCTTGGACTCCCGGATTACTTGTATCCAGTCTTCTTTCTTGCCATTGTAAAGGTCACCAAAAGAAGCCTGATAATAACGCTGCTCCATAGTACCGGCCTTAAACATATTTCCGCTGATATCGGCAGCATTCAAACCGGTCGTCATGGTCAGGACGGCTTTTACCGGTACACCATCCCAGGCACTGCCTTGCAGACGTGGTACATATTGAGTGATGGGTGCATTAGGATCTACTTGTCCTTTGTCAATCAAATCTAATATAGCTACTCCGGCTAACGGTTTAGATACTGACATCCACACGTGTTTGTCCTCTGGACGCATGCCCGGATAAGTTTCAAATACGACCTTACCTTTTTTGATGATTATGGCCGCCTGTAATCTGGACTTAGGATCATTGATATATTCCTGAAAAGTAGGACGCGCCTTACCTTCCAAATCTTTATAGCTTACCTCGGCCAATGCCGGATTTAAATCACGAGCCAGGTCAAACTTGTTTGGAGATGCCTGCACTTTAGCACTGGGCATAAACTCATCCATAAAATTAAAATAGTACAGGGCATCATCCTCCGCTGTAGCTAAATCATCCATTGCATCTACTGTAAAGTGGCGTGCGGAAAATAGGGCTTTCGCTCTTCTTACGCGTTCAATTGGATAACCTTCTTCCAGCAACTGCTTATGTTCGGCAAGTGTAAGAGTAGAAGCATTAGGTAATGTTTCATAACCATTGCTCACTTCCTGAGATGTAGACGTGCTCACCTCTTCCTGCTGCAGGTTTTGAGCTTGTTGACAACTTTGTATTACCACAACAGACAGGGCAATGAGTGATAACTTTAATTTCATTATTGATATGGTTTATAATTTATAAGACACTTACTTGATGAACTTCCCATCAACATCACAAAGATGAGGAATCAAAAAAGGAAGCATTTGCATAAAAATTTTAATCAGTTGACTGATTCTGGCAAATCAGAAAATATATACTGAATTACTTTCAAAAGCGGCTTAAGCCCAATCAGGTATGCTTAGCGCATGAATAAAACCGCACACCATCCGACTGCAAACTCACATTGTTGGAAGTGATTTTGGATAATTTCACAACAATAGCGATGCTATCCTCTCAGAATAATCGGGTACCGCTTCTGCAATCATCAAATTTTTGCTGCGAATTTTGGCTTTTAAACACACGCTGACACGCACTAAAACGTGAATCCACTCATCACATTATTTCCCTTGATTCCGAATCGATAATTCAGACTAAAAACAACCTGCTTTCTACTCCCAAGGAAAGTACTCATCAGATTATAGGACCAGCGGTGACTATATTGGAAATTCACCCCTGCGGTCATGGACATCGGGTGATGCAAGCCTTTCCTGAACCGGTAATCCATCGTAATGGGATCGCTACTGTTCAGCCAGCCGGATAATCCGTTATACACCCCTTCGACTAATCCTTGCTCCACATTACTAAGCCCGTCGTACCACTGATCCAGTTGCTGCCCGGCATCCTGCTTCATCTGCGGAGAAATGCCCAACAGCTTTTCTAAATTCACATCCCCTTCACTTTGGGGGTTCAATCGCATATACTCCACCCCGACCAGGAAGACCAGGTTTCGTTGCGGCTTATGCGGAAAGCGCATCATATAACCGATCCTTCCATCTACCACCATGGTGTTGGACGGTCGGTCCAGGCTCGGAACCCAGGTCCAGGTATTTACTAAATTACCGGAAACCACCAAGGGCCCAATCCCTCCGGCAGCCACCATTCCCCAGCCAAGTGTATTTCCCTGATTATTCGTCTGAAATTTCAGATCAAAAGGCAGGGCCAAATGCACATTGGTCGTGGAATTAATATGACCGGCCAGGCCAAAGAAATTCAAAAAAGGAAAGAGCCAGAAGTCATATTTCAATACGAAAGCATTCACATTGGACTGAATGGATTGAAAACGCGCCAACTCATCTACCCCCACCATCTGATCGGGATGGAAGCCCACTTCCAGATTATTGATAAAGATATCCTGACTGGAATGGCCGTAGCTAAACATAAACCCATTAGGATAAGGAATATCGAAGCCCATTTTTCTGACTTTGGCCCCCATAATGGGTAAATGCCAGGGATATTCCGTGGTTTTCAGGCTATCCCGATAGTGCTGATAATCATCATCAATGGACAAATTGGATACCTGACCAATAGCCGAAAAGGCGACTATTTGGAGAAACAGAACGAATAATAATGACTTTTTCATGATTAGGGGTGAGCAAGTTTAATGGTTACTGATTCAAAATTATTGGCCACAGTCACCTGCTCCCACAGGCTGTTATACCACAGAATGGCAATGAGGGCACTCGCTCTTTCCTCGGTCAGCACCGAATCAAAAATACCCGTAGCAACCACCGCATCAATAATGCTTTGCGCCAACTCTTCCGGATTAATGGCCGCTACCGACTCCAAAACAGGGAGCAAAATCGCCACTAATTTCTCCTCGGTGATCAGGTCTTTAATTGCGTCCAGCTCCAGTATTGATTGTGCAAATAAGCGGGCCAGTGCTTCGGCATTCACATTTGAAATCGCTTCCAGCAATGGGAAAACCAGCGGCTCCAGCTGTGCCGGACTCAGGTGCTCCGAGACCAGTTCACTTAGAGATGCTGCGATGACCGAAGCAATACCTTCAGCATCGAGCTGGGCGAGTATCGGTGAAACGACTTGTTGTACTTCCGATAATAAGGCCGGAGATACCTCGAGGGCCAGTTGTGCAATCCACTGCCCGAGGGTAGCCCCTACATTTTGAGGGTCGAGCTTTTGTAAGGACTCCAGCGCTGCCATGATGCTTTGCTGAAGAAAATCAGTGGTCAGCACCTGCGTTAAAATTAATTGAGCGACTTCCTGCGCTACCGTTTCCACACCGGAGAGCCCGATGATCGGTTTGGCGGTGATAAAAGCGGCCTTTATGATGCCTTCCATGGTTTCGTAATCAGGATCCAGGTTTAAATCCGGAAATTGTTGATTAAGTTGATCAATCAAGCCCCTGAGTGCGTCTGTAGTGGCTGCAGCCAGCTCGCCCATTTCAAAAAGCGAGGTATCCTCAATTTTTTGAATGAAGGGTAAGCATAATTGCGTCAATTCCGCTTCATTAATAAATGCCGCTTCCAACAAACGTGTCAGCTCCACCGCCAGCTGATTCACCTGCTGTGGATCAAGGGCGCTGAATTTCAGCCAGGCCTCCGAAATGATCGGACTGATATGCTCCTGATCAAAAAAGTCAAGGAAAATTTCATTCACCAGCTTAGCAATCGTAGCGGCTCCCTCCTCCGGATGCTGCTTCAATTCCAGCACTAGCGGAAGAATGCCCTCATACAGGTTTTCCTCTGATAATGCCTGCTGAAGATATTGCGCTAAGGCCTGCGCCACTACCTGAGTGGCTTCTTCCGGATCAATCTGATTCAGTTTTTCAAACTCCGGCTTCAAAATGTCCGTCAGTTCCTGCTCCCAATCGATTTGCTGCAATAATTGTATGATCTTGCCTGCCAATTCCTGGGCTACTTGTTCAGGATCAAACTCATTCAAAAATGATAATTCACCGGCTAAAGCCTGTACCACAAGCTTGTTGATTAACTGCTGAATCGTCTCATTATTATAGACCAGCGCGGCGATGATATCTCCCACCTTTTGGGGCGTCTGCTCCGTGACCGCACTGATAAACTTTTGATTGGTCTCGTGTACCAATTTCATGACCCCATCCGCATCCGTATAGAATTGGAATTCCTTTTCCTGAGCGGAATAAAGGTACTCATAATTGATGCTAACCGCCTGGCTACTTAATCGTATCAAATGATCATTGATGACGAAATAAGAAGAAACACTATCCCCCAAAGCATCATGTGGCCCTTGCGAGGCAATCACTTTCCGATCGGGAGTGAAGATAACCGACATTGGGTCATCCTGACTTTCGTCTGAAGATAGCCCGGGCCATAGCGCATGATTTTCCGTTGCCCCGAATAAAATGGGCGCCGGAATCTCCTCATTGGTGGTGCGTATGTCAAAATCTTCCAATGTCCATATATGGCTTTGTAATAACTGTTTCGTGTTTTGAACCGAAGTAATCACCGGATCAATCGGCTCCTGACAGCTCGCTAACACCAAAATAAATTGGACAAACCAAATTCTTTTCATTTTAGGATTTAATTTAATAGATGTTTTAAATAGACCTCGTTCATCTTAAATTCTTCAACATACTATCGTACACTTCACGCGCCTAGACTTCACCATTGATGAATTTACCCTACAAAGATCTGATACTATGAGCCAAAAGACTTGCACCACTCTCTCATCAACTTGCATATTTCTATCAAAAAAATAGACGCTGATATCCTGTAAATCCTCCGTATATAGGCTTTTAGGAGTCGTTCTCACCACTTTTCAAGCCATATCATGCATACTTCAATCCTCCTAACGGCCAGACAGCAAAAGGAAGGAACCGGTCCTCCGGTTTCGTTTTTTTCAGGGAAGCAGAGAGTGGAAGAGAGAGCAGGCTTACCAAAATTTGGGCTATTTAAAACCAAAGAAAAACACAATTAACAAGCTGAAGGAAAGCGCCTGTGGCTGGTTTAGGGAATTGAGCGGTGAATAATTCGGGTTAAACCTGCCGGTACACCATTCGGCTTAAGCGCGTATTTTAAAAACCAAAGTTCGTAACGAAAACCTGAAGGATTACGGAAGTCATACCCGATAATTTGGAGAAAGGGGCAGTGCTATTGTTGAGAAATTACCCAAAATCGCTTCCGGTAATTCGAATTTACTTCGGATGAAGTGGGTTTGAACATGCTCCAAAAAATAAAGGGAGCCATCGCTCCCTCGAAACTACTATATTGAATAGTAAGGAAAATCTTTATTTCCCCAAAGATAAAGCCTGATGTTGTCGCAAAAATCACCATTTCGGATTTAAATGTAAGTTTCTTTCATAGATTCCAATATCTATTTGTATTCCTGCCTGTTATCCTATTGCATACAGAAATTCAACAGAATGTCATAATTGATCATCTTTTTGATACCCGCTCCGGCGGGTACTTTTTTTTAGCCATATGGAAATCCGCCCCTTTTCATATCCTTGTTGAATAGCACTCCCCCACCCCTATACCCAAGAGGGCTTACAATTTTTAGCCAAAATTTAACCTTGCAAACATTATCGTGTTAATCGACTGTTAGAGTATGTTAAAAGCATTCGGCTGCAAAATCGCTTCCGGTAATTCGAATTTGCTGCGGACGAAGTGATTTTGAACACGATCTAAGCAAAGGAACTGATCACCAAATTTCCATTTTAGTCATACGTCAATATGAATAAGAAGAGACCAATAATTTTTCTAATAACCCTCCTGTCGCTATGGGGCTGCAATCAAAATAAACAAAAGCATCAGGAAAAGGCCGTTACTTCCAATACCCCCGTAAGCGTAAGCCCGGCCACTTTTATTCGCGCAGAAACAGATCGTGCTTTTGTAGAAATGATCAAAAATGCAGGACAAAGCAACCAGTTTTTCCACTTCCGGCAACCCACTCCATTGGATCAGCAAACCGTGATCCGAATGAATAGAGACGTGCTCTACTCCGGTGGGGTGTTTGATGCACGAAAAGGATTAGACATTACATTTCCTGAAATGCCCGATGACCGTTATGCCTCCATTTTCATTATCGACAATGACCATTATGTACAAGATTTAATCTATGAAGCCGGACAATACAGCATCCAGGGAGATACTGATTTCCTTTACCTCATCATTCGGCTTCAAGTCCTGGATGCAAATGACCAGGAAGAAATCAACATGCTCAATAAGCTGCAAGATCAATTTATGGTGAAGTCCAGATCCGGACAGGCATTCCCTGATTTCCGATGGGATTTGAAATCATTAGACTCTTTAAGAGCAATTTATAACCGGGAAAGCGCCAATTATGCGAGCTGGGAAGGCATGATGGGAAAAAGAGGGGAAGTCAATGAGAAAACAAGACATATCGCAGCAGCAGCGGCCTGGGGCTTATTGCCGGAAGAAGCCGCGACCTATTTAAATTACAAACCCACCACAACCACGGCTACGGAATGCTACACAGCCACCTATAAAGTACCTGAAAACAAAGGTTTTTGGTCGATTACTGTTTATGGGGAAGATGGGTATATTAAAACCGAAAATTGCCTGCTGAATAATTCCAATGTCCAACTCAATAAAGATGGTACTTTCACGGTACACTATGGATCGGAAGAGGTTTGTGGAAAAGTACCCAATCGACTGGATGCACCCGAAGGTTGGAATATTTTATTCCGGATATATCAACCAGGAGCATCAGTCCTTAATGGGGACTTTACCTTACCTGAGATCACTAAAAAATAAAATTCAACGAACTCCTTTATGAAAAACCTTTGTTTTTTAGTGATGATCTGTTTCAGTGCTTTTAACCTTCAGGCACAAAAAACAAATATTGAGGACGATAAAGCAAAGGCAGCCACTCAGGCCAATAACCCTTTGGCGGATATGACTGCGCTTAATATTCACAATTATTATGTCTCCAAACTCTCCGATGCACCCGCAGCATCCTATTTGAACACCACATGGATCCGTTTTGCCAAGCCGCTTGCAGATGGGAAATTATTACTTCGCGTATCTGCCCCCTTAAGCTCAATAGGCTCACCAGATACTGTTGGTCTGGTCAATACCATTAGTGGCCTGGGGGATGTAAACGCTTTCATCTCCTACAATTTTATTTCTAATGCAAAAACAACAATGGGTATAGGTCCTTTGGTTGCTGCACCCACAGCAACACAATCTGAAATTGGTGTTGGCCAGTGGCAAACAGGTCTGGCTTTTGTCACTTTTTTTGCGCAGTCTCCTCAGATTCAATTCGGCAGTCTGATCACCTGGCAAACCTCTGTTGGGGGCAAAGAAAATGATAAACGAGCGCAAATAGCCGCTTTTCAACCATTTTATATTTGGCAATTAGGCAAAGGAACCTATCTCCGTGGTGCGCCAATTTGGGTATTTGATATTGAAAATGACGCTTACCATTTACCCATTGGATTAGGTATTGGTAAGGTCATAAAAGTGGAGCATACCGTATTCAATCTTTTTATAGAGCCTCAATACTCTATGCTCACCGCAGGAAGTCAGCCTCAATTTCAACTATTCTCCGGCATCAATATTCAATTCATGAAAAACTAATTTATTGTATATGAAATTCCCCCTTCTTATCGCAGGCCTCCTGCTACTGTTCAGTTGTAACGACGGCAAAAAAGAGGTAAAGTCCAAGCCCTCCTACATGAAGGCGATTGATGCCACAGGTAAAATCATGGTGGACGAAACCAACTTCACCATCGCAGAGACTGACCTATATATGACCAATCATTCCAAAGATTATGCAGTAAACACCTTCCGGCATTCCCGGCAAATGTCTGATAAGGATCATCAATTTGTGGTGCGCGAAAATCAGGACGTCATGTACTCCCATGCGGTAGTCGACATTTCTAAAGGGGCGACTTTGATCAATCCTGATTGGGATGTCTATTCCGTCATTCAGGTGATTGACGAAAATCAATATACGGTCGGCCTCGTATATCCGGGAGAATCCAAAACCTTTACTTCAAAAGATGTCGCCCTGGGCAATCACTTATTTCTCAATATGCGAACAGGCGTCAGGACGATGGATTCACTGGGATACGCAGAGGCACACCAACACCAAGATAATGTTCAGATTTTAGCGAATTCCAATAAGGCTTATCAGGCCAAGGGCTTTGACAATCACTCTTTGGACGAAACCCGAGCTCGTCTGAAAGCCCGAATGGCAGAGGCTACGCAAGCAGAATTCTATTTTGGAACAAAGGATGAGGTAGATTCACTTCAATTCCTGATCGCCTCAGCGGTGGGAATTTTTGGCTTACCCGTTGAGCATGCAGCATATCTGAATACTATTCAACCCACTAAAGAGATTCAATCCGGAAAATGCGCGGCCATCACGATACCGGTTCCTCCCATTCAATTTGACAAAGGCGGATTCTTTTCAGTCACTACCTATAATAAAGAAGGCTGGATCGCCACTGACAATTTTGCACTTAACAACCGAAGAGCGGAACCTAATGAAGACGGTAGTTACACCTTTCATTTCAATTGTCCGGAAGAAAAAAACAATATTGACGTCGTGGAAGACTGGACAATTCTTATCAGATTGTATCGCCCAGAGAGTAAAGAAGCCATTTTAAATTATATGAAAAAGGCTGATGAGACCATACAATTTGAACTGGTGAAAAAATAAGTGCCTTTAGCGCGTGTTTAAAAGCGCACCATCCGGCTGCAAATTCAAATTATTGGAAATGATTTTGGATAATGGTTGAACCATAGCGCTGCCAGGTTCACGGTTGCAATACTCAAATTTTTATAGCGAATGACGTTTTAAAACCAGCATTCTGCATCGTGAATAACCATTGATATTATGGCATTTCATGGCAAATCAGGGTCCAAGAAAAAAAATAACGCCATTATTTAAATTCAATCATTATCCCCTGTTGTCTGGCACAACCTTTGCAAAATACTTAGCATAGGTTGATGTTGGGTGAATGGATGCTTAATCAACCTTGGTTAGGCATCCTTCCTTTTTGCAACGTCCCTATTTGAATTTGTATAATCATAGTGGTTCATAAGGTTATAGTTTGGTATTAGTATTGTAAGTCCGGTTGGTTCCCGGACTTTTTTTTATCCCCTCGGCGGAGTGATTTTAATGAATTTTCGAAATAGTGGTGTCGGCTTCACCTCATAATTATTCCTTATGACTTTAAACTCCCCTTTTAAGGTTACCAAACCAAAATACTCCCCCATTCGCTCAAAAGTCCTATAATCATAAACGAATAAGCAAGCATCTTTCCTGCTGGTTAATAAGGATGGGAATGCCTGAAAATACCGCTCTCCATAAAATTCCGACGGCCGGTATTGATCACCGTATTTTTGCAACAGAAAACATGAAAAAGCAAATCCCAATTGCCCAGTCTCCTCTACTTCATGCCCATCACCATATGCCCAGTTAAAGTCCAGGCAATAACTTTTAAATATACATTCCAGCAGTTGCTGATCGTCCTTCAATAACTTCTCCCCTTTTTTCGTCAGGCTCAATTTCCCTTTTCGCTTTTTAGTAATGCCCGCTACTTCTGCTAATATTCTGGACAAATGAATCGGATAAAAAGCCTCCTCCTTGGATAGCTTTACCAAGCCGTGCTCTATAACTTGACTCTCAAAAAATTCAGTCGTATACAGGTCTTTGACCACCTTCACCGGCAAATTACCTTTTGGCGTTAGTTTCATCTCCCCCAGCTGTTGCACCGAGATCAGCAATTGTTTCACTAATTGTAATAAGGGAATAGTCTCCAACTCCTCCCTGTCTAATTGCCCTAACTTTATTAAACTACGCTCCTGAAAACAACCACGTAATAAAATCTGCATTTCCAATGCAGAATAGCCTTCAAAATCAGAACGGGCTTTTATGTTCTGCTGATCGGCATACTTTTTAAGATACCGATTGAGCTCATCCAAATTATCCATATTAAATCATTATAAAAACAGGTCCTGCTATTCAGGAAACCCTTCGATTAAAAACTATAAGGAATTAAACTTCTCCCATTTCAGCTGTCTTCCGCTTTTTATTAATCCCAAAATATTGACACCAACAATGCCTGGTAAAAAGCATCGCAAAGAAAATCGAAATCAGGATCCGTTCACCTGACAAAGATAGGATAATTTTACATCATGTAAGTTTTACACCAAAGAATCAAATTTGATTCAATTGGATATAAACAATCTCTGACATTCGATAAATGACACAATTTTACATCAACCCCCAAATCAAGCCCTGAATTACACTTTTTCAATCAAAAGAATCATTTTTGACTCAAAAAAGGCTTATTAAATTTGTTTTCTTCCTAATATGAACCATTTTTGTGTCAATCATGTACTTTTTACACTATGGAATTTAACAAACAAGATGCCCTTAACCAAGGATTGGCCAAATGGATCATTAAGCAGAAAAAACTTTTAAACATCTCTGCCATTTCGGAAGAAACGGGGGTTTCCAGAACACAACTTAACCGCGTTTTGGAAGGGAAGGCAGACTTTAATAATGGCCATTTCAATAAACTTTTCCCTGTACTGAAAGATTGGTTTGGATTAACCGAAGAACAGTTAATTGAACTGGTACAGGATGCGGCTAAAATTCTGGCTTTTTGGAACCAAAAAGGGGGAGTGGGTAAGACGACTTGTTGTAATAGTATTGCCGGTGTATTGACCGATCAGGGTAAAAAAGTACTGGTGATGGATTGTGATTATCAGGGCAATTCGACCTCCCTTTGGAATATCGATAAACAGGCTTTCCCTATGGAAATAATGGATGCCCTGGAAGATACGCAAGGAGAATTAATCAGAGACTGCATCGTTCAACTCCATGATATTTCCGAGCAACTCTATATTTTGCCTTCCTACGGAAAGCTAAATAATCTGGAGACCAGTGAAAAGCTGACCACCAAGCAGAAGCTGGAGTCCTTCAAAAACATTGTCAATAAAATCCGCTTTGAGTACGATTACATTCTGATGGACATGCGTCCGGATATGTATGGCCTTTTCTCAGAGGCACCCTTGGGTGCTGCGGAATGGGTATTCCTTCCGGTGGAAGCCTCCCTGTTTAGTTTTGATGGTTTGTCCAGGTCGGTTTCTTATTTGAAGGAACGCAAAAAAGACAACCCACTTTTAAAAATCGGTGGTGCGTTTTTCAATCGTACCAAGCCGGGTAAAAACCAAATGGAACAAATCGAGAACTATGCCCTTGGAGCAGAAAGGGAAGGGATTTATGTTTTTGAATCCATCATCCGGGATTCGGTAGGTATTCAAAAGGCATTTACTTACCGCTACGACCCCACGGTATTTTTGAATAAGTTCAATGAGGGGGAAATTGCCGATTTCCCTAAAACCCAATTGGAGCCGATTAAAAATGCCAAATCAGATTTTATGGAACTCACTACTGAATTATTAAACCGCATCCAAAATGGCTAAGCGACAACGATCCACCACTTTTAAAGCCAATGAGCAGATTTTAAAAAATCATCAGGATGTGCAGGCTAAAAATAGCGAGCAATTACATTACAAAATGCTCAAAACAACTGCCCTGACGACGAATCGATTCATTGAAAGATACATTGAACCACTGGCGCCGGATTCTTATGCCGCCTTAAGAGCAGATATTGAAAACAGGGGAGTGGTAGACCCGCTTTCGGTTTGGGAAAATGAGGATACTTATATTTTGGTGGATGGGCATCACCGAAAAAAAATTGCGGAGGAATTAAAGATCGATTTACTCCCCATCATCAAAATTGAGGAAATTGATAGTCTGGAAGATGCCTTCCGCTATATGAATAGCAAGCAGGTAGGAAGGAGAAATATCAGTAAGCTTCATAAGGATTATCTGATCGGGCGGGACTACAAGCTGGCCAAGGAGCGGCAGTCCAATAATGACGGTTCACTCGTAGGGGTATTTTCTAATAAGTATGGGATATCACAGAAGAGTCTGTTTAATAATCTGGATTTCTACACGGGAGTGGAGCTGATCAAAAAAGAACAGCCGGACCAATATGAAGCGATCTTAGGTTTGAATGATGAAAAACCACTATTCAACAAAAGTCAGGTCATCCAAATAGCAAAAGAGGGGAGTCTTCAAAAAGAAACGCCTGCCCCAAAAGTAGCATTAAGTCCTTTAGAAAAACATCAAAAAAGTGCGGCAGTCCTTTTTGATCGCATAAAGAAAATGAAGGATCAGCATCAAAAGCAACAATTGATTCAGGAACTCAAAAATCAGATTGAGCAATTGGAGGCTGAGCTTTAGCGCATGTTTAAGCCGGATTACTTATGCTTAACCCGAATTATTCATGCTTAAATCCTCGTTTAGCTGTTAGGCGGAAAAAATGAAGGAATAGTTTTCTATTTCGAGTTTTTTCCAACGAAACAGATGAATGAGGAGAAAGCAAGCTTGCCCAAATTTGGGCTATTATAAATCAAAGAAAAAAACCATAACAAGCTGAAAATAACTACTTTCGTTTAGTAGTGAATTTTGCGGTGAATAATTCGGGTTAAATCCTCGTTTAGCTGTAAGGCGGAAAAAATGAAGGAATTTTTCCTGTTTCATTTTTCCCCAAGGAAGCAGAGGAAGCAGAGGAATGAGGAGGAAGCAAGCTAGCTCAAATTTGGGCTAATAAAAATTGCAAAGCTACCTAAAGCGAATTGAAATCTTTCAGCCGACCCACTACATTTGGCGGTGAATAATTCGGCTTAAAGCAGAAAATAAAAAGAAGGGAGAAATGTACTCCAACCTTTCTCCCTTCTATTAGTTCAAGCAGAATTCAGGCTATTTATACTCCCAAAAATCCTGTTTTACTCATCAAAACCATTAAATACAGGTTTTGCAGGCGTAATTTTCACCCCATATTGCGCATCCCACTGAGACCGCTTCATTTCTAAAAAGGCCTGAGGATTGGCTTTCAGAAAATACTTTTTCTCTTCCTCGGTCCCTATTCGCTCAATCATGAAGGTCCCGAATTTCAGCCAATCACTGGATTTCATCTCATGCGCATCGATCCGCTCCAGTATGCCCCGCTTATCGGTAACCGATCCGTGTTCCTGGTACCAGCTTCTGAATTCAGAAATAAGCTCACTATTCTCATTGGCCATTTGGCAGTAGGGGAGGCGAACCGATTTATATAATTGATTAAATTCAGCTTTCCACTCTTCTATTTGAAGGGCCAGTTCCTGTTCTCCCGCCTTTTGTTGCGCTGCTTTCTCTGCTTGCTTTTTCTGCTTTTGTAAGCTCTGGAACTGATCCTCAAATTCAGGATCATTCATTAATTTTTTTCGGTAAGCCGATTTATTCTTTACCGATTTCTGCTTGGCGATATATTCATCCACATAGACTTCTTTCTCATCCTGATGACCATATTCACGAACGGCACCCTTTGGTAATGATTCAATTTTCGGTCTTTGGTATTTTGGATTCGCTTTAATCTCAAAGGTCAGAGATACAATCGATCGTCCTTTTTTATGTTTTTCATATGCAATGTGCAGATCACTTTGCGTATTAATATCACGCTGAGCAGCCTGTAATACGTATTTTTCAAAATCCTTAAAGGCTGGATATTTTGTATCCATTTTCATCAATTCCTCCTCTGAAAGCATCATGGAATTGCCCCTTGTGCCCGGCTTATGCTTAATTAAACCTAATCGCTCCCGCAGAAAAATAATAGAAACCGTACGCTTTCCAACCTTTTGATATTGCTTGCAAAGTTCATAAACATTAAAACTATAGGAAGAATCAAATGACCACACATTTCCCAAAAGGTACTTTGTATACTCCCCGGAAAAACCCATTAACAAATCCCGGGCATTTTCAATAAACCGAACTTTTACCGTACGGTCAGCATCATAACCCGAAGCTTCCAATAGCGACACCTTCCGCCAGTAGCCATTATCACCAGTAACGTAAACCGTCAGCTCCGTCATCTCACTTACTGCCTTCTTAACCAAATTGTATTGCGATTTCCCAATCTTACCGGTAAAAAGAGATTTTACCGGAATTTCAATCCACTCAAACTTTTCCTGGTCTGGCTGTAATAAAGAAAAAGCAACCGCCAATATCCTTTGCTGTACCACAGAGAAATGGTTTCTGGACTCCACCAGCCGGTTGGACTTCACAATGGAATACTCTAAATTAACCTCAGCCATAAAAATATAAGCGTTTTCCAATAAAGGGAGTGATTTACGTACTTACGAATCAAATGTATACCCTAAAAATGAACCTCAATATAGTACATTTCTCCCTTTATCAAAACATAGAAAACCGTGATTTACTCCCTTTATAGTGCAATTTTTTGATTATCAGTGCTTTAGATAAACATGGTGTAATTATCGATAGGAGCAATACAGGGAGAAATGTACTCCCATTGCTGGCGTAATTTACTCCCTTAATATAGGCAAATTACTCCCTTTAAAACCGTAAATTACTCCCTTAATGGAGTACATTTCTCCCTTAATATAGGCAAATTACTCCCTTTATGGGCTTGTAACTCCCTGATATTCAACGCCCCCGAACCCCCGAAAACAGGAAAACATTTAAAACAATAAAACAACAGTTATGTCAGTCCCAATTTTTGTCGTAAAAAGATTTTTTGAAAACGTGATCATGTTAGAGGATCATTTCTATTGGATTGTAGCTAATGTTAAATATTTTTCTCCAAATGCATTATGTTAAATACCGCAATCAAGCGATGAAGCTGAAAACACGCCAAAAACGGGTTATGGATATCCGGGCTGGGTCAACACCTGCACCCTGCATGAAATAAGCCGACAACAAGGGTATTTGAGGCGATTAAAGGAACGGAGGACTATTACCCCATAACAAAGACAAAGAAGCTCAGAAGGCGGATATGGACGATTTATCCGAATTATTCAAGACCAGGTTCAGTAACCCTCGCTAAGAGGACTTCATTTCCGTTGATGAAGATTGATTTTACGGATTTTCGACTCGCTCAAATTGGGGTAGGCTAACCTTCTCTGCCTCCTTGAAGCAAAAAACGATACAGGGCGTTGCTTTTCTCTTTCCCGCCTTGCGGCTAAGCGCATGTTTAAAAGCCAAAATCCATAGCGAAAATTTAATGATGGCAGCAGCGATGCAGCAGCGATACCCGATTATTTTGAGAGAATAGTATCGCTATTGTTGAGAAATTACCCAAAATCGCTTCCAATCATTCGAATTTGCAGCCGGATGGCGTGCTTTTAAACACGCTATAAAGGAGGATGGAAGCATGGATCATTGGCTTGACAGCATTTCTCGTTTTGTGTTCATGGATCCCTTTTCATTGGTGAATACCATATTCAATTAAACTCAAAAAACAATCATTTAAACCGCCGAAATTCGCCTCAACGCCGAAGGTGGAAAACCATATTGTTTTTTAAACACCCTACTCATATGCCCGACATGACTGAAACCCAATTCATCCGCGATTTCCGTCAGAGAAAGATTAGTGTGTTGTATTTTTCTTCTGACCTCCTCGGTTTTTTGGGTATTATAAAATTTCAAAAAAGGCAACTTAAAAACACGCTTAAAAAGATTGTTCATCTTGGTAATGCTCATCCCATGCTCCGAACTGTAATCCTCCAGCCTGGGGATTTGATCTAGATTGGAAAGCATCTGATCTTTGATGGTGATAATCTTCTGAAGGTCTTCGGGGTGAATGCGTTCATGCACCTGCATAGGATCATCCATTTCCAGTTTTTCCTTTACCGCCCCGATAATATCGATGGACCGGGAAAGCGGGGTCGCCTCACGGCCATTACTTGACCTTCCCTGCTCAAAAATAGCTTTAATGTATTCCTCCATCTCGGCATCCAGTGAAAAATAATGTACCCATGGGGTAGTCTCCTCTGCTAATGCTTTAAGCTTGTGTGGTTTTTCATGCGTAAAGATCCGGGAAATAAGCTCCTTGGGGAATTTCAGACCTACCCAACGAATGGTGGCGCCTGCAGGGAACTCCACATTAAAATCCTGATTGGTATTATAAACAAATATCCCATTGCTCTGAAAGGATTTTTCTTCCGAAAGATTGATGATCAAACCGGAAAAGCCCACCCTGATACAAATATGGTCGCGATTCTTTTCTAGATTTTGAATGAAATGGGTGTTCTTGTGTAAATGCAACTCACAAATTTCAACGGTCAATTGCTCCAGAAAAAAAAAGTGGCGGACATCCAGATCGAAATATTCATTTTTTACTTGTAAATGATGACCATCCCAACTGCCGCCTATTTCTTCTGCTAATTGTTGATTATTATCTGCAGAGCTAATTTCATTGAACTCCACAATAATCGGATCATTGGGATCCTTTGGAAAAGTTACTGGCATAGATGACTATTTTCAGAGATTTACAAAGTATAAGGCATAAGCAATTACTGAATATAGGAAAACTCTTCAGGATGTAATATAACTACCCCTGATTTAGTTGAAGCAAACGAAATGATCGAATGTTCCACTGCATAATCATTATCAAATAAGCAACATTCCTATAAAGAAGCGTATCAATACATTCCATAACATACTTAATAAACCCTCAGCTCCCAAAGGGGCTCATACCTTCATTCATGGCCTTTTTTGACGATTTTGTGAGATCGTGTAAATCCCTTGTTTTTCTGTGCAAAGGTTTACCGAAGGAACCCCCGATATTTGTAATGTACAATAAGGGAGGGCAAAGATGTAGCGCTTCAGGCGGACCCGAACCTTCCTTTATGGAACACACCAAAACTGAAAACAAAAATTAACGATCATGTCTAAAAAGCCGGAAAACAAAATCTTTACCAGCGGTATCAGCACACAAACGACACCATTATCAAAAGCGAAATCACCGCTTAGCTGGAAAGAAATAAAAACCATTAAAGACCGCTTCTCCGTTCCTAACTGGCAATCTGCCGGAGATGATGGCGTCTACGTCAATATGCACCTTAATGAGTTTGTCAATGTGGATATGGCGATGCCCACCCATACCGAAAGACATATCCCAAGAGCGATTAATCCTGAGCTGGGGAATACCTCCTTTCAACTACAAGACGGATCACAGACCCCAACGCTGGAAGAGTATCTGGCGGATGACTACAACCGGGTGCAGGGCGTAATGATGGCACATCAGGGGAAAGTTATTTTTGAAGCCTATCCGGGCATGAATCCCAATGACTACCACATCTGGATGTCTACTTCCAAAACGACAGTGGGTACCCTTTGTATCCTCCTGGAGAGTGAAGGATTGATTGACCTTGAAAAACCGGTGTCCTTTTATGCGACAGATTTAAAAGGAACAGCATGGGATGAAGTTTCCATGAAAGATGCCCTGAATATGGCTACCGGCCTGGATCTGGAGGAAACTACGGCTGCTTTCTCTGATCCCCATAGCTGGATTGAACAATTCTTTGGCTCCTTATTCTCCCGTGACCCTAAAAGCAATTGGTTAGGCATTTTGAGGACGGTAAAACCTATTGAGGGGGAGAAACCGGGGGATCGGTTCAGATACTCCACGGCAGTCACTCAGGCACTGACTTTAGCCATTCAGGAAGTCACCGGACATTCATTTAAAGATGTATTCAATGCAAAAATCTGGTCCAAAATCGGGGTAGGTCATCCTTTTATGGTGGGAAACACCGGCGATGGTGTCGCTGTTGGGGGAGGAACGGTCAATACCACCCTGGAAGATGCCTTGAAATATGCCATGATGTACACGCCAAGCTGGCATGTGGTATCCAGCGAACGGGTGATTACACCTGAAATCCTGGAACGCATCAGAACATTGGGAGACCCTAAAGCCTATCAGGGCAGTGAAGAAGAGCAATACAGCCTGGAATGGACAGGTGATTTAGGCGAAAGAAATGCTACCCAATGGGATCAGGTATGGGCGGATGGTGCCATGTTCAAGCACGGCAATATGCACCAGGGCATTTATGTGGATGCCGACAGGGATTTCTGCGCCTTTGTCTTTGCTACTTCTCCCAACGAAAGATCTGATAAAATGCCCGGCTTCATGAGAGCGGTGGCGAAAAGGGTGGCTGGAAAGTAAAATCAAATATTAAAATAACGCTTTAAAAAATATAAATATGATGAAAAATTCATCTGATATAATCGCACCACAAGCTACGCCATCATCGGATTCCGAAAAAGGCATTATTCTGGCTGACCCGAAAGACCTCCGGTCTAACCGGTCCTTTCAGGAGGTGCTGGAGGTGAGTGAATTTTTAAACCAGGCAGAAAACAAAGTTCAGATTCAATTTCCGAATAAATACAGTGAATATGCCTGGATCAATATGTCCAAATATTATCCTACCGCTCAGGTAAGTCGAAAAGGACAGCCAAGCCCATTGCCTTATGCGGTCGATCAGTCCATTGGGGAGATTCAGTACCGGAATAAGAAAGCCGGAATGATATCGGTCAATGAGCATTTCAGCACCAAGCCCATTGATGCCATGGTGGTCGTTAAAGAGGGTAAAATCATCTATGAGCGCTACAAGACCATGCGCCCCGAGGACAAACACATTTGGTATTCGGTATCCAAGGTGACGGGTTCAACCATGATGGCGATGCTGGAGCAAGAGGGAAAAGTAGACCTTAACCTTCCTGTATCCCATTACCTGCCAGAGCTCGAAGGTGCTGTCTGGGATACGGTAAAGGTGGTAGAGGCGATGGACATGGCCACCGGCCTGAATGGGACGGAGCATGATGAAGAAATCCAAAACTCCCGAACCGATCCGGACCAAATCTGGTACCGTTGGGCCGCCACTTCCGCGGTAGGATTAGTACCTGATGTAAGAGAAAGAAACGAAAGCTGGGTGGATGTATTGAGAGATATGCAAAGAAAAACTCCCGGACATCAAAAATTTGAATACAATTCCATCAATACCTTTGTGATGAATCGCATAGTGGAACGTATTGCGGATAAGCCGCTGAACGAGCTCTACAGTGAAAAAATTTGGAGTAAAGCAGGGATGGAGCATGATACTTATTATCTGGAGAGTCCTTCCGGCAACACCCTCGGTTTTCTGGGCATTAATGCTACCCTCAGAGATTTAGCTCGTTGGGGAATGGTCTTCACCCCAAGCTGTGAACAAATTGCCGGGGAAAAGATCATCTCCGATGCGATAATGGAAAAGATCTATGATCGTACTTATGTGAACATGTACGATAAGGGCTGGATCGGTAAGAAAAACACCATCTCTTTCTATGATGATGCGGGAAAAATCTCAAACCGATATCAGTGGGATGCCGTCCTGTCAGACGGAGATTTATTTAAAGCAGGCGTTGGTGGCCAGGGGGTTTATATTTCTCCTCAAAATGATATGGTCGTAGCCTGGTTCAGCACCAGTGATGGCGATAATCAGGAAGAAGCGATGGCCCGCGCTATTGTGAAATCCGTTTCCGGCCATCCTATCTCACAATAATCATTCAGTATCAAAAAATTAAAGTCATGTTGAACAGACTAAAAATAACAGGCTTACTATTCATTTTATCTATTCAAATTAAACCCATTATGGCGCAGGAGCTTCAACCCATATCGAAATACAAAAAGTCTTTTACTCAGGAAGAATCTAAGCAATTTAAAAATGAGGCAAATCTGGGAGAATGGCTATCCGGTGGCGATGCCTCGGCATGGGTTAACCTGAGACCGGCAGAAGCCTTTCCGGCTACGGCAGTATTGCCCAACAGGCTTCCGGCACAACCTTTCCCCAAGGCCATTATTCCTGAAATAGGAAAAATTGAAGCCCCAACGGATGAATTCGGAACCATTAGTTTGGATGAATTCATGGCTCATCCCAAAAACCGTACACAAGGCTATTTGGTGGTGCACAAGGGAGAGGTGGTTTATGAAAGTTATCCCGGCATGAACCCTACCGATAACCACATCTGGATGTCCTGTGCCAAGACCATTCCTGGCTTAGTGATTGAATTATTGATCGATGAAGGCAAGATCAATGAAAATGATCCGATCGGAAAATATGTAGCGGCTTTCAAAGGCACCGCCTGGGAAAACATCAGGGTGGTGGACGTGATGGATATGACGACGGGGCTCAATATTCAGGAAGAAATTGAGGGCGTTAGTTATGGCCCGGGCTCCATTGCCAATCGTATGTTGGCCGCGGAATTCGGCATGGAAAGCGATGGAAAAATGGAGACGATGGTGGGGGTTTTACAAGATGCTAAAAAGGATTACGAGCCCGGAACACAATTTGACTACGCCTCCGTGGCCACACAGGCACTGGTACTCTTGGGCGAATCGGTAATGGACGTCAGATGGTCGGAATACGTGGATCAGCATATCTGGTCTAAAATGTATGTGGAATCTCCGCTATTGGTACACACTACCCCTGATGGCTATGCGATTGGCCATGGCATGATCTCCAGCAGGATTTCTGACTTTGCCCGCTTCGGCATGCTCTATACCCCCAGCTGGGACAAGGTCTCGAATGAAAGAGTGGTGACGCCAAAAATCCTGGAGCGCATCCAAAAAGGAACCCGTTCCAATGAATTTTACCGCAAGGGCTATGGTCCGAATATCATGGATCACCTGGGAGATGATCAGATGGTGAGTAATGCCCGCCAATGGGATGCCGTTTGGGAAGACGGAGACCTGTACAAGGCCGGATTCCAGAATCAGTGTCTGTATGTTTCTCCCTCCAGAGATTTGGTGATTGTCATTTACTCTACCAGTAACGACCGTTCCTCTACCCGCTACGCCAGACGTATCGCCACCAGTGGCCTTTTTGAGGAATAATATTCCTGGCGAATAAACAGCGCCCCGACATCAATCCCCTTTATCCGAAATACCCCAATGAGGAGGGGCGGATAAAAGGGAAAACCGAAACAAACAATCCGAGCAAAGGATCAACAGCGCTCCCGGGAACTTTTGAATGCTCCTAACGCCGCTGACATTTTTTTCAGATCGTGCAAATCAACTGATTTTTTATGCAATTGATCGGCCTTGGATTTCCTCATCTTTGTAATGTCAACAAGAGAAAAGCACTTTTCCGCTGCTCTTTTAAACAATCAAATACAAAAAATTATGTGTACCAGAATCTTGTATAAAACCGGTTACGAATCTTATATGGTGGGAAGAACAATGGACTGGAATGACCCAGCCATTCCCGTTTCCTTTTATGTTTTCCCCAGAGGCTACCAGCAAAATGGAGGCGCGGGAAAAAACCCTATCGAGTGGACAAGCCGTTACGGATCATTAATTGTTTCGGGTTATGAAGCCGGTACTAACGAAGGTTTCAATGAAAAAGGCCTGGTGGTCAACACGCTTTACCTGGCCGAATCAGATTATGGAAATGAGGATGAAAGAGGGAAGCCGACCATTTCTGTAGGCGCCTGGGCGCAATATGTACTGGATAACTTTGCTACGGTACAGGAGGCAGTCAAAGCCCAGGCAGAAGACCCTTTCACGGTCGTATCACCGGTGTTACCAAATGGACGTCAGGCCTCCATGCACCTGTCTGTTTCCGACCCATCGGGCGACTCTGCCATCTTTGAATTCATTGAAGGCAAAATTGTGATCTCGCACAGCAAAGATTACACCGTGATGACGAACTCTCCTACCTTCGACCAACAGCTGGCCATTGACGCCTATTGGAAGACGGTCGGGGGCACGAAATTCCTCCCGGGAACCATCAATGCTGCGGACCGTTTTGCCCGGGCAAGTTTTAACCTGAGCGCCTCCCCTCAATATAAAACAAAACCATTGGCACTCGCTTCAGTATGGTCTCAAGTCCGGGCAATCAGCACTCCCCTGGGACTGGAAGATCCGGATCATCCCAACATTTCCATGACGGTATGGAGAAGCGTACTCGACCATCAGGATTTAGTATATTATTTTGAAAATCCTTTGATGGGGGGCATGATCGAACTGGATCTGAAAAGGATTGATTTCAGTCCTGGCAGTGGGGTGCGCAAACTAGCTACCGGGAAGAATTTAAAAATGCAGGGCGATGTAACCGACCGGCTACAACCCGCCACCGCTTTTGAATTTATGTCATAAATGCGTGCGTTGCCTCAGCATTATAACGATTAATCCGGTAAATCATGGATGCGACGATCTTTTATTATTATTTAGGCATGGCAGGGGTAGTGGCCTTTGCGGTAACGGCAGTACTAGCGGTGATTCCCAAAGGGATAGACCTCTTTGGGGCATGCGTGATGGGGGTGATCACCGCGGTGGGCGGAGGAACTATCCGTGACTTGCTTTTGGGAGTGCCGGTCTTTTGGGCCACAGACCTGAACTACATTTGGGTCTCCATCCTTGCCAGCCTGATCGCCTTCTACGGTAATCAATTGATGGAAAGAAAATACATCTATTCCTTAATGCTTTATCTGGACGGGATTGGTATTTCATTATTCGTGATTCAGGGAGCAGACAAAGCGAGATTATTGGATTTTGCAATGCCCTTCGGGCCGGTATTAATGGGCGTCCTCACCGCTATTGGTGGCGGATTGATACGGGATGTACTGGCCGGAGCCCCGAATCTATTGATGAAAAAGGAACTCTATGCGGTTCCCCTGACCATTGGAGCTGTGGCATATTTGGGCTTGCTCCAGTATTTTCCCGAGCACACTGAACTTTTAGCATTTTGTTGTGGCTCTACCACCTTTATCGTAAGAGCCTGTGCCATTCATTGGGACCTTCATGTGCCCAATTGGATGATGTTGCATAACAATAGCGATTAACCCCTTCCCTGATTTTATTAACAATTAAACTATTCAGCAACCACACTTTACCGATGACCACTGTGACCAAATCAAATGTAAAATAACAAAAATAATAAGCACAAATGTCATTGATATTTAATGTAAATGGCCCAAAAAAATTAAGATTATTAGTCATCTTATGTAGCATCTTACTCAACGGTTTTCATTCATTTGCTCAAAGTCATGATGCCGATGAAGGAAATGTAAGCGCTGATAATGTGGCTAAAAAACTGGCAGACCCTAATGCTACTATAGGTTTTTTATCTTTTCCTATAGACTATATCACCTACCGCGGAAGCCTGCCTGATGCCAATGCACAATCGGCTTTCAAAATTAACTTCCAGCCCAGTCTTCCCTATAAGCTGGGAGATGGAATGAACCTGTTTTTCCGTCCTTTAATTCCCATCATCATCAAACAGCCGGTGAGTAATGGAATGGGCTTTGACAATGCGGGCGTGGAATTGGGAGACATTTCCTTTGATATTGCCCTGGGTAAAACCTGGTCCAATAAAATGGTGACTATTCTGGGGATGGCCGGCTCCATTCCAACGGCCACCGATGAAGCGCTGGGCATTAAGCAATGGGCACTGGGTCCGGAATTGTTCGTGGGAAAAACCACCAAATGGGGTTTTGTGGGACTGTTGGCCAACCATTCCTGGGGACTATCCGATATGCACTCGCAGGAAATGGCTTATGTCAGTAGTCACGACCTCTTTGTCAGTCAGGCCAATGGGGGTAGATTGAGCATCACCGGCGGTCAATATTTCTATACGGTAAACCTGAAAAAAGCCTGGCAAATTCAGGCGCAACCCACCTGGTCCTATAATCATAATGCTTCGGCTGGAAACCGCCTGACTATTCCCGTAGGAACCGGGGTTGCGAAAACCCTGGTATTTGGAAAGCTTCCTATAAAATTCTCTGTACAATACTGGTATTATGCCGCCAGTCCGGAACAGTTTGGTGCAGATCATCAGGTGAGATTCCAGATTGCACCGGTGATCCCTTTACCATGGTAAAAAACAAGAGGATACAATCCTGAATAACAATAGATTATAAGGTATTTTAAAAAACCTTAGTGACTTACCGATTAAGAGCGGGTTTGAAAGCCAAAATTCACAGCGAAAATTTGATTATTGCAGCAGCGATATCCGAATAGTTTGAGGGAATAACATCAATGGTGAAGGCATTATCCAACATCCCTTCCCCTCACTCGAATTTGCAGCCGGATGGTGTGCTGGTAAACATCCTCCAAACAGGAGTGCTTCAATTAATCCCTCTTATATATATAGAACAGGACGCCATCTTCAAACACCATCAAATCAGATCATAAGACTGTTTTGATGATGTTTTTTTTTATGTCGAGACAGGTGTTTTGCCCGTCTGCGGGAAAGTACCGGCGATGCTCCGTTTTGGTATTTAGCCTGAATTATTCCTGCCTTTTTCTTGCTGCATTCCTGCTTTAGCAACGAAGCAGAGGAATGAGGAGAAAGCCAGCTTGCCCCAATTGGGGCGATTAAAAAAAGCAGTCGACTCGAATGCAACAGATTGATCATCATTCGGTTAAAGCGTTTCACTAAAGCTAGTGGTGAATAATTCGGCTTAAAGACCTATTTTACAATACTTATAGATGCACTTTACCGATGAAAATGGCGTTCTTTCACCAAGTAAAAGGAATAGCATATGGAACTATCTAATGAATTAAATATCTTCCTCGATAAGTACAAAGCCTACGAAGAAAAGGTCTTGGAGCCTACAATGAAGGAGATCAGGGCCTGCCTGCAAAAGATGGAAAAGCCGGAATTCTGGAACCAATACATGACCGGTAAAGGCATTGCTACTCCTTCCCCGATCCGGCAGAGCCTTTTCCGGATAAAACATCCGGAAAAAGTCATCGAAAAGATTTTCCGAAAGCCTCAATACTTCCCGGACAAGCTGTCCGAGGAAAGCCTTAAAAATATGCACGACACCATCGGGGTCAGGATTATTGTCTATTTCTCCTCCCAGCTATCCTTAATCGATAAAGAACTGAGAAATTCCGGTTTTTTCGAAATCGACCCCAATACTCCACCGGAAGCATTCTTCGAACCGGCCATGCTGATGAGACTCGGCCTGTCCCATATTGAAAGCAAACAAAAAGAAAGCGGGTACCGGTCCATTCATTATATGGTGCGACTAAAAAATAGCGCCCTTCCCGAAGACCAGCGCCCGGTATTTGAAATTCAGGTTCGAACATTGGCGCAGGATCTGTGGAGCGAACTGGAACATGTGCTTTCCTATAAACCGGAAACCCGGCCTCATTTTTCTGCCAAACAAAGATTTCAGATCCTGAGCCGGGAAGTATCTGTTATTGATGAGCATTTTAATTTGCTCTATGAGGAACTAATTCACAATCAGGAAACGGCAAGCTATGATGAATCGGATGTTTTAACTTTTGAGAACACCCCAAAAGTATTGTCCGAAATAGGGATTCGATGCGCAATAACCGAACTGAACCCTATATTAAAAGCCCTGTTCAGTAGAAATATTCAAACGATAGGGGAGTTTCTTCATATCGCTACGCCTACACGACTGACCACCATTCGCAATAATTATATTTCCATCACCGGTAACGCGCCCAACAATATTGAACTCATGACCACCCTTTCCCTGCTGAACAATGTGAAAACCCAAAAAGATGAAATAAAGCGCATTAAAGCATCGATTTATTATCAAATAACCAATGGTACAACATCCAAAAAAGAAAATAATACTTACTAATCCTTTGTGACATTAGCGAATACTCATTCCGATCTGTTGATCAATAAGTACGCGATCAAAACCATCCTTCCATGATCCATTGCCGCCTTTTATAGGCTGATGATCGAGAGGAATAAGGATTGTTCCTTTCTTTGTGAGGGATTAAAATTGATGGTGTAAACTAAATTGCAATTGCCCTTTACTCCAGTTGACGGTGGTTTGCTTCATCCAGCCCGCCTGCAGCCGTAGATTATCCAATAGGTTGTATCCCAGCCCGGTATAAGTACGATTCCGGTCGAAAAATTCTACCGTACGATCATTACCGATATTCCTTTCACCGTTGATAAAAATCTCATTATAAAGAGCGATGTAAATAGTATTTTTCTTGAGCTCCTGACTATTCAGGGGAATATTAACAAAGATATTGTAACGGTAGCGGGTTCGGAAATCCTGCCCCTGCACCCACCTTTGTTCATATCGAAAACGGTGGGTTAACAAAAAACGGCTTCCGATCTTCTGCCCAAAGAGCGCTTCCTGATACATCCGGTTCTCATTAAAAGTATCATTGCTTTCTCCAAAGGTCCCGGTGGTGATGTTAGCATAACCCAGGGTGAACATGATGCTCGCATTTTTGGGGGTATAGGTCACACCGGTTCTCAGCAGAATTTGCTCTAAATCAGAGGCGATATCCCAGAAACGAAACTGATAGTCTCCCTGTATTCCAAATCGACTATTCTCAAATTTTTTATTGACGAAATACATATACCAGGCCCCTAACTGATTTTCATCAACCGATTGTGGCAAAGCAGCAATTGAAATGAAAAATAATAATATGGTGCAAATTAATTTTCTCATGGCCCTAATTTTCTTAAAAAAGCTGATACAATATGGCTTTGTACCAGCATGATCATACTTAACCCTCAGGGCCTATTTTTGGGCCATCTCTTTTTCAGAAAATTTAGGCAAACTGGTCACCGTTTCTTCAATAAATTCTACACTACCAGTATGCAAATTATATATGGCACCCACGATCAGCACATCACCACTGGCAAACTGACGGCTCAGCACCGGTTCTAGGTTTCTAAGTAATGCCACCTGCTCCAGTACATTTTTTCTAATCGCTAAATCCAGGGCTTTCGCATCCGTATCGGCATTGGTTTTGGCATAAATGGAGGCGGGCTTAATAGCGTTAATCAAGGTAACAATATGCCCCGGAGGGTTTGGAGGTAACTTCATCGCCGCCTGCACAGCACCACAGGACTCATGCCCCAACACCACGATGAGTCGGGTATTTAAAAATTCGGTCGCATATTCAATCGTGCCATAAGAGGCCTCGGCCATCACCTGTCCCGCAGTACGGGTAATGAATAAATCTCCCACCCCCTGATCGAAAATAATTTCATTAGGCACCCTACTATCCGCACAGCCGATAATCGTGGCAAAGGGTTTTTGGCCTAATTCATTATTCTTCAAATCTGCATCAGTTTGTCGGGGTTTTATGCTTTTGTTTTCGGCAAATCGCTTATTTCCATAGATCAATTTTTTTAGACCATAGTAGGGATCAAGATAGGCACTGTCCCGATCAGCAAAATACTGTCCATCCGACAGTTGCAAAAGACTTTTCACCTTTGGATGCTGTTGACCATGGGCATAAATACAGGTGAAGGAAACCAATAAAAATGTAAGACCCAAGGGCCTCAAAAACCTTTTAATACGAAAATAGATCATCATAATAGTTCGATTTGAAGTACAGGCACACAATAGGACGTTCTAACGTATTGATTGAAATTATTAATATTTATTCAAAAATTTATACTTCATATTTTAAAATTATCATTTTTGGAATGGGTATTGGATCATTTTCCCCCGGACTGATATTGACACTGCCTAAGAATGGGCTTAAAATCAGGCAGTCGAAAATCCCGGATATCGATGTAGCCTTTTTAGCAGAATTATTCACTGCATAATTCAGCAGATGCACTTAAGCCACTTAATTTCAGATCAATAAAGTTGTGTGGAGTGATTTATTAATAGCCCAAATTTCGGAAAGCATGCGTTCTCCTCCTTCCTCTGATTCCTTGAAAAAAAATGAAATAGGGAACGTTTGCTTCATTTTTCCCGCCTTGCGGCTAGACAGGAATTTAAGCGTGAATAATCCGGCTTAAATGTTATATTGAAGGCAATAATTAACCCGAGTTATTCACCGCCATATTTAACAATCCACCCGAAATAACTTACCATCAACTTATTAATCCTGTATTTACTGATCTTTTCATAGTCCAGATTTGGGCATGCTTGTTTTCTCCTCATGCTTTTTCAACTCTCAAACACCACTTTCGGGTATATCTCTTAGGCAATGGGCGTCCTTTTCTGATATAAGGTTTTTCTGTCAAACCATTTAATTGACAACAGTAACATGCAATAATTTTCGATATATCACGTCCAAACCATAGCAGGTCAACTCGAAAATATTATATTTGAAGCCTCAAAAATGACATAGTTTCACGAAAAAAAGGCATGAAAATAAAAGACATCAATAGAGATATAAATGAATTAAGAAACCTGATACTCTATTCGAAAAATCACGACCTGATTGATCCAAACGCTTTTAAAAAGCTGGAGCGACCATTTTTAGAAGAAGATAGTGCATATGTACTTTGGCTAAAAGAGAACAAACCTTCCTTAGAGGAAAGATTTTTGTTACTATTAGGCCTGGCGCCTCATCTTCATGCCGGATTTTATAGTGAAATAAGCACTGATCTTTACTTCCTCCCTGGTCTTCCTCCCTTCCAACATTATAAATTGCCTACGGCTTTAAGTTTTGTAGAATTAATGAAAGCTTATAGTCTTCTACCGGAGGTGGAAATTATACAAATCATTCAAAGGAGCTTTCTTGTCTCAAAAGGAATAATCAAAATAGGGGCTTCCGCCAGGGGAATGCACTGGTTATTAGCCCCTATGCATATGCCGGAGCAATGGGTGCAGCATTTTTTATATGACCTCAATACTTTTTCAGCTACAATATAACATGTATGAGTTATTCACTTGAAGAAAAAAAGGAGACCAGTTACGAGGAACAATCCAATGATTTTTCATTCGCCACAGCTGTTCCGCAACTAGAAGCAGTTCCGGATAAAATCGCTGTAGCGCAAGAGCAATATTTGCCGGATATTCAACGCGTATACCTGGCTCCCCAGCCTGCTCAAATTCAACTTGTTTCTGAAATTGCAGATGACAATGTAAAAAAAGGCTTTGTCTTTTTAACGACTGCGATGGCTGGAGAAGAGACCAAGGTTAATATCCAAAAACGTGGTTTTGGAAGTCGTGATAGTTCAGGATATGCCGATCTGCTTTTAACTGTACTCCAAAACCAGTTATTGGATGCCCAGCCAATGATTGGTATCTATGGAAATTTGTATTTTCAAAAGCCCAACCTATTTACCGGGGAAGTAGCGCTTTTTGATGGTGTTTTTATACCAGATGATTATGTGGCTATTGAGGATGTAGTGAAATTGGCGCAGCAGGAAAGAGGAGCTGAGGAAGTTTATAAAAAGCAAAAAGAAGCTGAACTGGTGCTCAATGCCTACATGCGAGATGTGCCGAGGGATTTGGATTATAGTGAAATGGCTAAGGTTTTGTTTGAATCTGCCAATATAGAAAATCCGAAAAGCTATGCTTTCCAAAAAAGAATTCAACAGTTAGCAGAAGAAAAAGAGCAAGAAGGCTGGGGGATTTTAGAACTTTTGTGGAAGTACTAAAAGTGCAGCCGCTTCAACACCTGGACACTATCGTTTACTTCTTTAAAGGTAATGACAGTGATCGGGTAAATGATCAGCTGAACCAGGTGTTTGATCATCCTCCAAGCATGGAAAAGCTTAAAAGGGTGTTTTTTGAGCAATATCAACAAGAGTTATCCGCTTTCCTGATCAAGCATATGCCCGGAGAAAGAGACTTATTGGGTTATAAAACTTCTAATAATCAATCCGACCTTCCGGACTTTGATTATGAAGGCATTGTTAGAACCATCAACGCAGAGATTAATAGTTACTATCAATTTAGGGATTATTCCTACAACCCTATGACTGCCGGATTGGGAGGAGGTGGTAATGCCTTTAGCGGATTGATTAGAATAAAAAGTTTAAAGAAAAATATTACCAGCCAGCTGGAAAAACTGGAGCGTAACCCATTAGCTGCGGAGCACTTTCTGAACCTGTATCATACCATCAATAATTCCTTCTTTGAAACGGATATTGAAAAACTATTCGATTATCAGGATATCGCCCCATTGCTGCCCAGTCATTTTCTTCAAAAATGGGTCGCTCATGAATATATCGGAACACCTTCTCAGCGTCTGGATCAAATCTATGAGAAGCAGAAACGCCCTCCATTACTGGCCGGTACTAACGCTCCAAATCCTCATGCTTTAGGGGAAATATTGGGTTTTAGAGCCAATGAGGCGGATCAGGTACAATTCAGTTACGTCGCCACCCGGGGAGACACGCTTTCCGGAATCGCCAATCGCTGCCGTACCACTACGGATATGCTACTCAAAGCCAAT
The DNA here is from genome assembly GCF_036244895.1 of Persicobacter diffluens. Lineage (NCBI taxonomy): Bacteria > Pseudomonadati > Bacteroidota > Cytophagia > Cytophagales > Persicobacteraceae > Persicobacter > Persicobacter diffluens. The sequence continues at coordinate 16,544 of NZ_BQKE01000006.1, read as the reverse complement.
TTGTGGACCATGGTGAACCCTGCCAACGGCACCTTTGAAGATTCCTTTGGCAGACAAATGCAATTGCAACCGGGAGATCACATTCACCTTCCGGAAAGTTATGTTCCTTTAATTGGGGAATTGTACCAATTGTATAATCCACGAGAGGACGCTTATGAATTAGTAAAGGCAGAAAAGGGAACTTATCAGGTAGCCCCTTTCCAGGCAGAAACTTTTTTGGATATTGTAGGCTATATCCGGGAGGTGACCATGGACCAAATTCGTGATGATAATACCAGAACTTATCAAATGAAATTGGCCGTTTCCATGAAGCTTACCGGTAATGTTTACGCCATGTTTTATATCGGCATATCCATGGGCGGAGTATTAAGTATGCAGTCCGGAGACGACCGGGCCTTTGGGGTAACCATGAAGACACAGCTAGGCTTCCATGCCGGTGTGGGAAATCAAAGCGTGGCCAGCGCAGGGGTAAATGTGGCTGGTGGGAAAAGTATGAATCCCAAACATTTTAATAGTTTGAATGGAGGATATCATTCACCCAATCACTTTCTGGCTTATTTCGCAAAATCCATCGTTCACCTGTTAGTGGATGCTAATTCCGCTGAATTCCTAGATGTGCTAAAATTGGGAGAAAACTTTTGGGCAGGGAAACAGAGTGATGAATTTTGGAAGGAATTACAAAAAGGGTATACCCATAAACAATTAACCGACTATTCCCTTTCCGGGGAGGCGGGGGTGAATAATGTAGCCTCCATTGAAGCCGGAATGGCCGGAGGAGCTGTTCAGAAAACAAAATACCAGGGCATAGAAACACCGGAGTCTCAGGCCGACAAACGTAAGGGATGGAAAAACCTTTTGGCCAACGAACAAGAAGCTACAGAGGCCAACGAAACGGAACGGGAAAGAGAATATTTCGTGACGGTAGATTTGTTTGATGGACTCGTTACGCTGGATTTAACCGCTCAGGAAATCATTTTCAATGGTAACCGGGATAATGAAGGGGAATATATTAATATTTCCATGACCATGGCGATTCCTTCCAACAATGACTTTGTCCGAAGCCTGGCGGAAAGAGGGCAAAAAATTGACTGGATTTTTTCCGGTACCGGAACAATAGAGGATAAACTCAACAGTATCCCCGATAAAATCAGGGATGCCTTTAAAGATAAAGTCCCAGCAAAAACCGCGGTGAATATGTCAGCCTCCGTTTATGTAAGGCTGGAGTGGCAGCATATTGTACAGCCCGTCAATGATATTAAAGAATGGTTCCTGCAGTACTTCAGAGTTTCCAAAGGGCAAGAAATCAAAATCGGGAATGATTATGGAAATGCCTCTCTCATGAAAGAAGAGGAAGTTTTTGAAGTATTAGGAACGAATACGATCTCTTATATTTCCACCGTCTACAATGGTATCCATAAAGAAGTAATGGCGGAAATGACTAAGGAAGAACAGGACATCATTAAAGGTTATATCTCAGATGCTGAAAAAGCAGCTTTGGAGGACGAAAAAGACCGACAAAGAAATGCTCAAATTAATAATCCCGAAGAGAAGACCACGCCAACCAAACGACCAACCACCAGTGATATTCTGAGAAATCATGGCAATGATCCGGCAGTGATTAAATATTCCGGTCTATTAAGAGAAAGAGCCGCCAGTCAATGGGAAAACTTTAAAATCAAAGGAAATACAGACCTGAACTTCCTGCAAGTAGCCTTTAATCCTTCTCCCCAAACCGCTTTAGGTCCTTTGGAAAAAGAACTCTACCAAACCCATTATCAGGAGATGATCCTGAATTTTGGTAAGGAAATCAGAGATGCGGTGGTGGCTTATGCGGAGAAAGTAGGGGACTATACCAAAGCTAAATGGAGTGAGTGTAAGTTAAGGGAGTTGAATGAGGAACAGGCACGCCTTTATTTGGGGGATATCAGAAGAATTGTGGAAGTATTGCATGCGAAGAAGATTCCTAATAAAAAATTAGAATGGGAAGATGTCGAGGGCAGTATTTCCAAATTTATGTATGGAGTGATGGCTGAAAAACCGAAAGAGATGACATCAAACTTTGAGCAGGATATCTTAACACCGTTATTTTTTGAAAATAAAGTATATGAGAATCAAGTATATGTCGAGAAGGAGTCTAATTAGTGCACTACTGATAATGCTATCGTTTTCCTGCAATACAAATAAAGGTATTGACGATTTATCAGAGAAAGAAGCGATCTCTATTCTAAAAGAAAGGCATGATTTATACTTCATTTGTAAAAAGAATGAAGAGGGTTATGTCTATGATTTGCGAATTAGAGATGATAAACGTTTAAAGAGATTTCCAAAAGTTTTCCACTACTCGGAAATCACGGATATCCTCAGTGAAATGCACAGCTTCAGGATGATTTAAAGTGTGACTTTTAATGGCATTAGCATTATGATTTACACAAGCTAAAACTTTAGCTCCTGCTAAGTGTGCGCCTGAACTTGTTCCACCAGCTCCGCAAAACAGATCTATAAAATATACTTCAAGATTTTTCATAATTACAATTCGATAAAAATATTTCCTTCAATGACATAAGGGAGGGAAGCACAATCGCTCTCTGGATCTACAGGGCTGATAAAAGGCAATTTGAATTCATCAAATAGCCCGATGATGGTTCCTGTATAAGGGTCTTTATAGTATTTGATCAGCTGGTCATACCGGTTGAGTGATTGACATTTTTGCCTGATGGTAGGAGTAAGGATGATTCGAAAATCCAGTACTTCGAGCATTTGGGGTATAAGTGAAATTGAATTGATCATTAGTGTAAGATTTGAGGGTTGGAGAGATTGTACCAGCGCTTGCGCTGGTTGATTTTGCTGTATGGCCGCCGCCATAGCACCGACCTTCTGTCCTATAATTGGAGTGAGAAGAGACTATACTTACAGGAAAATTGATAGTTTATAAAGTGATAGTCGTCGGGCTGGGCGGTTTTTAAAAACTCGCGGATTTCAGAAATACCACCACGGGGAGTAAAGGGCTGTGATTTCCCCTTTAATGCAAGTACTTTGTTTTTATCATTTAGAGCCACATACTTTCTGTAAATACCAGTAAGCGCTTTGAAACCATCACCAATGTAGGCGAATTGTATGTTTTGTTGATTCGCATTGAAACACATATCAGTAAAATTTTGAGTAGGAAAATATGGAAGGAGAAAGGGAGGGGGAGCGGGCTCCCCCTGTCAAAAAAGATTATCCCCCGATAATATATTGAGCTGCCTTACCTGCTTTAGCTGAGGCTTCAAAAATCATCTTTTTATCGTTTTTAAGCGCCTTTAGCCATCCTTTTAGATAAGCGGCTTGGTTTTCAATGACATGTTCAGAAATACCCGCCTGATCGCAAAGGAAAGCAGCTCCAAGCTCCGCGGTTAATTCCTCTTTGCTGTAAACCTGACTACCAAAGTTTACGGCTCCGGTCACCTCTTTTCTGTTTAGCCTGGACTCATGGCCTGTGCTATGTACCAGTTCGTGAAAAAGAGTTGCATAATACTGTTCAGGTCCTTTACAGTGCTCTATTTTTGGAATATGTACAGCATCAGTAGAAGGTCTATAAAATGCTCTGGCGCCTCCAAAATTGATTTCAGGGGCATTTGGCATATTATTCACAATGACTTCCGCTGATTCAATAGGATTGTTTTCTTTGGCTTCCAGTTCAATTTTACTAAATGGAATTCCTTCGGTTTGCGTCATGTTAAAGACGGTGTAAACTTTAATAAAAGGGATTTTTCCAACTGCAACTTCCTGGTCTGTTTTGTTACCTTTTTCATCTACAAAAACACAGTCATAGTAAATAACCGGAACCCCTTTAGATCCTTTTTTGATCGATCCGTTAAACGCTTTAGCCTGTTTAAAAGTCACCCATTCGTTAGACTCATACCCTTTGAAGCTCTGGAAGAATCCAAGCCACATATTATTGAATCCCTGATAAGCCTTCTTGGAGGTGAAATTCTGAGGGGCTTGCAAAACGTAAGGAGAGTTTAGGAAGTGTTTCCAAGGACATACGCCCTGCTCCAACAAATCAATGATTTGATCTGTAATCTTTTCGTAAGGTTTCATATTTGCTGATTTTTAAAGACTGAAAATCAATTTGATCAGAATGGGGAACCGGTTTCTTTCCTTACTTTAATATACGAATAATATAATTATTATGACAATTTACTCATACCGTTATTAGATGTAAATCAGTGCTTTAGGTACTTCTAGGGCGATTTTATAGCCCTTTGAATGGCTTGTATGGAGGTTGGTTTACATTGTAAATGTGCAATTTTACCAAAGATTAAATATTTATTTTGATCATGAGTTTTGTGTTCCTTTCCAAAATTGATTTTTCTCCCCCTTCAGTCCTCTTCACTACTTATTTAGGAGCTTATATTTTAGCACAATAAGTTCAATAAACGTAGAGGATACACGATTTGCATGTTTTCAATACCTAAGCCTACCAATTAACGCAAAAGGAAACCCCAATTTTTCAAATGAAAAAGTCAAGTTAGTCTTCAATAAAAAATTAGTAAAAACTTACGCATAGAAATAAAAACATATCAATATGTGCTTATACGTTAATTTTAGGCTGATTTTATGCGTATTTTGCCAAAAAGTTGCGTAAAAAAATAGGTATAAAGTCCCAAAAAAATAGGTATAAAGTTCCAGCCTGTTCTCAAAAATTCTTCTCAACTTTGGATTAATCAAAACAAATAACTCACTAACAATTAAACGATAACGATTATGAGTTGGAGTAATTTCTTTTTATTGGTGAACGGAATTTTTGGGATTTATTTTGGGGTGGTGATATTCATGGAATACTTGAAAAATCGCCGACAAAGTTTAGATAGTGATGCCTCTGGATTAACCTTTGACATGGGGGCGTTGGTCGCTGAGGATAGCGCTCCGCCTGAACAGGTGAAGATGGAAGACTTTAAACCGAAGGAAACCCAAGCAAAGCATGAAGAGGATCAAGAGGTGATCTTTAAAAAAATCCACGATGAAGGCATTGAACTGGAGGAATATTATGCCCGGTCTGATGAGTTCATGAAGGAGCTTAATAAAAAGAATGTCTTCGAAGTGGCAAGTTAGCGAGGATTAGGGCAAGTAAATTAATCTACCTCACTCAGAGGAATACATTTTCATTCATATTATTCACAACAAAACAATTTTCTTATGAAAACTGTCATGAAATCTTTTGCCCAAATTTTCGGGGCTATTGGAAACAAAGTGCGTAAATGTGGTACCGCTTTTATCGTTTTAATGCTGACGATGTTGGCAAATGTCTCTGCTTTTGCTCAGGGCTCTGTAGGTATCGATGCTGCTACCACGGAGTTGCTGACCTACATTGAACCACTTGGAAATCTGATTCTTGCCATTGGTGGGGTGGTAGGATTCATCGGAGGAATCCGGGTGTACAACAAGTGGAACAATGGAGATCAGGATGTAAACAAGGCTGTCACCGGTTGGGTTGGCTCTTGTTTATTCCTGGTCTTGGTGGGGACTGTGATTAAGGCTTTTTTCTCCATATAAATCGATGTTTAAGCGACATCCGGTTTTCAGGGGGCTGCAACGGCCCCTTGTTTTCAAGTTTGCTAAGGGACGCTACATTTATTGGTTTGGAGGCTCACTAATAGGCGGCTTTGTAATTGGAATGGCCGTTGGGGCTTTTAGTATGATGGCGGGAATCTTTACGGTCATTGTTTTGACGGGCGGAGGGATAGGGTATACTGCTTATAAGCAGCGAAAAGGACTGCATACCAAGCCTGAGGATAAGAACTATCATATCATGCTCCCGCGGAGCTTAAGACTTAAATCTTATGACAAAACTAAAGAAACAGGCTTTTGAATTGCCCATCATCGGGATGGATCAATTTGAAGGCTATTCGATCTTTTACCAAGATGAGGGCGATTTTTCAGCGATGTTTGAAATCACCAATACGGTGGAACAATATTGTGCCTCAGCGGAATCCTATGAGCTGTTTCATTCTGCCATGCTCAAAATCATTGGTAACCTGAAGGAAGGGGATATTCTCCAAAAGCAGGATATCCTCATTCGTAAGCAATATAAGGCGGAGCCTCAGAGTGATTTCCTTTCGGAATGCTATCACAATCATTTCGAAGGCCGCTGGTATACAGAAATCAAGACTATACTCACGATTACTCACCAGGTAAATCGTAGTGCACTGTATAGTTTCGATCCGAAGAATTTTGAGGATTTCAAAGCGACGATCCAAAAGGTTTATTCGGAGTTGAAGGCGTCGGGATTTAAACCAGATCTTTATCTCTCTGATTCGATTAGACAAACCGTTTTACGAGAAGTTTCTTTTTCTTTTGACAGAGCCGTTTTAAGCATCGAAAATTTTCATGCTACCGAGAAATGGATAGGCTTGGCCAAAGACAGAAGAGTTGCTGTTAGAAGCCTGATCGATACGGACAATGTTGATCTTCCCGCGCAGCTTTCGGCCTGTAGAATCCAAAACATCAACGAAAGGGACTTTCCGGTAGACTTGATGTCCTTGTTGTATTCCGTACCTGATTATGAACTTATTATCTACAATCAAATTATTGAGGTAGTCAACAGGAGTAAGACGAAAGCCAAGCTAGAGGCAAAGAAGAGAAAGCATATTGGCATTCCTGACCCTGCTAATGATTATGCTGTTCAGGATATTGAGGCGCTTCAAAAGGAGTTGGAAAACTCTAATTTAACGCTGGTTAACAGCCATTTTTCAATTCTGGTGAAAACGCACAAGGCTAAACTGGAGGGCGTTTTGAATCATATTGACAGTAAATTAAAAGACATCGGGGTTAAGGCTTCGGAAACGGCTTATAACCAGTTTGAGCTATTTAAAGCGAACATCTCCGGCAATGCCGGAAGCCTGAAGCATTACGACCGCTTTCTGACTACGGCCAATGCTGCGGTCTGCTTAATGGCAAAGGAAAGATTGCCACAGGACGACCCAACTGACTTCAAAATTTATTTTGCCGACCGTCAGGGAGTACCTGTAGTTTGTGATACCAATGAATACCCGCGTTCCTCTGGCCGTACCACGAACCGGAATAAGTTTGTTTTGGGACCATCAGGATCAGGAAAATCCTTTTTTATGAACGCCCTTCTACGGCAGTTCTATAAATACGGGATGGATATCATGTTGATTGATGTGGGGCACAGTTACAGTGGCCTGTGCGATTATTATAAAGGCCGTTATATTACTTATTCTGAAGACAATCCGATCACGGTTAACCCTTTTTTGATCACTCCTGAGGATCTAAAAGAAGAAGAAAAGCTTCAGAGTTTAGTGAGTTTGGTCGGTATTCTCTGGAAAGGGGCGGATGGAACATTAAAGAAATTGGAGGATTCCATTTTAACCGAAACCCTAAGGGACTATTTTACGGCATACTTTGAAGAAAAGACCATTGATCAGCTGTGCTTCAACACTTTTTATGAGTTTTCCCGCGATCGAATTAAGCAGATCAAAGAAGAGAATCAGGTCGATTTTGATTTGCATGAATATCTATATATCCTCAAAACCTTCTATAAAGGAGGGCAATATGATTTCCTCCTAAACAACACGATGGATTCTTCTCTTTTTGATGAGCAGTTCATTGTTTTTGAGATCGATAATGTCAAAGATCATCCGGTGCTTTTTCCTATCCTTACCTTAATCATTATGGATATCTCTCTCCAAAAAATGAGAAAGAAGAAGGGTCCCAAAGCCCTGATCATTGAAGAAGCCTGGAAGGCTATAGCCAGCCCGATGATGGTGGGTTATATTCAATATCTGTACAAAACCTGCCGGAAGATGTACGGAGAGGCGGTATTGGTGACGCAGGAATTAGAAGATATTATATCTTCTCCAACCCTGAAAAAGAGTGTGATTGGGAATTCAGATATCTTTTGCCTGCTTGATCAGTCCAAGTTCAAAGATAGCTATGAAGAAATAGCCAATGTACTTGGACTAAATGAAACCGAGCAGAATAAGATATTCACCATCAATAATTTGGATAACACCAAAGACCGGGGGCCTTTCAAGGAAGTGTACATTAAAAGAGGCTCTTCAGGAGAGGTTTACGGGGTGGAAGTAAGTGCGGAGGAATATTTTACTTTCTCAACCGAGCGGGTAGAAAAAGAAGCCATCAAGCTCTACATGAAGATGCATGGCAGCTTTGAGGATGCCGTAAAATCGTTGGTTAGAGATTTTAAAGCCTCTGGCTTAAGCCCGATGGATTTTGCCAAACAGGTCATATCAAAACAGTAATAATATGTTCAGCTTTTCAGAATTATTTGATTTGGAATTCCTGAAATTCATAAGGGAAATCAGGAATATTTTCGGTTATACCGAATTAATGGAACATGCCCGTTATGGTCGTTATCTGGCCGGAGTGTTCACGATGCTTTTTATGGCCGTTAAAAGCTATGGAATGATTGTGGGTGACCGTGACTGGGAGATTATGCCGCTGCTTCGCCCTTTTGCGATTGGTTTGGTGATTATAAACTGGGGAAGTTTTTTGATCATTTTGGATGGCCCTTTGAATGGCTTGAGTCGTTTGGGTGAAGTTCAATTTGAAAGGAAAATTGAAACCATTAAGGCTGACCATAAATTAGTCCGGGATTTGAGTGTGGAATTATCGATGAAACTTCTGACGGGACTCTTGAAGTAAACGGGGGCTCAGAAAAGGAGGAGAAGGGCTTTTTTGAGAAATTGGGAGTGGACCTGAGCCGTATTGGTGAGATGATTTCAGGGGCGGGAATTTTAATTGTCTCATTGCTTAAACAAACAGCCAGGGATGCAGGGACTGATTTAGCGCATTCGTTTTATCAGATTGCTTTTTATTTGATTCTGATCATTCAACAGGTGTTCCTGGTGATGTTAGGTTTGTTAGGGCCTTATGCTTTTGCGATGTCCATATTACCGGGCTTTTCGGATAGTTATATCCAGTGGATAGCCCGATACATTTCAGTGAGTTTGTACTCTTTTGTGGCTTATACCATTGCATTGATGTCAATGTTTATGATGGATTATGCGAACCGATCTAATATCTCGGCTCTGCAACAAATCTTAGACAATGAAGAGCATTATATCTCTTATGTGCATCAAATGAATTTTTCAATGTCACTGCCGGCAATGTCGTTTATCATCGGTGCCTTATTGATGTTTACTGTTCCGACTGTTTCCACTTGGATTGTCAGTACCTCCGGATTGGGTAATGCATTAGGGAATGTAATTAGAGCTGGGCATTTGGCATTAACTGCGGGCTCTTCCGGAGCAGTTAAAGCCGGAGCAGCATTGAATAAGTTGACTTCTTCACCAGAAAACTAAAAGTTATGTTTTTACAAAAGATAGAAAATAAGATTAGACTGGCCATATGGGTAAGTGGTGGGAGCTTTGTCTCCTGCATTTTGATTGTGATCCTTATTCTGATGTTTACCAATATCCAGCTGGACAAGACACGAAAGAACATTTATGTTCTGGACGAAGCCACTCCCATATTGGCCAAACAGGTAGGAGTTGAAGCTAACCGGGTGGTTGAGTACCAGTCGCACGTAAACCTGTTCCATTTGCTTTTTTGGACACTTCCTCCGGATGATAAGACGATTGAAAGAAACATTGCAAAGGCAATGTATCTGGGCGACGAGAGTGTGTACGCTGAATACACTAATGTTAAGGAAAAGGGCTTATACGGCCAGGTAATTAACACTTCTTCCACCTGTACAATCGAAACGGACTCCATCACGATTAATCCGTCTTCCCATGAATTTATCTATTACGGCACGCAGCGGATAGAGCGGAAAACAAGTGTGATTATCCGGCAAATCGTAACCACTGGTCTGCTTGAAGATGGTCCCGGACGGATAATAATCCGCACGGGGTGATGATCACCAAGTATCAAACTTTACTCAACAAAACCGTGCGCAATGAAAACAAACGAATATTCTAAGGATAAGAAGCCTAATGAATTTCTTGACAGGCTTCAGCGAAACACCGAAAAGCATAAAGTGGCCACGCTATTGATAATCGCAGGGCTGTTTGTATTGAGTTTTATTGCGAATGAAATTTATTATCGAACACGACCTAAGGTGCGGGCGGACTTCGCTCCTTTGGAGGAAAAAGTGATGCAGACTCAACAGGATTTCGCTGAGATCGACCGCTGGCATAAACTGGAATCACAGTTAACCAGACTACTGGAAAAAGATAGCCTGACCACCGAGGATTCCTTATTACTGAAACAAATTGAAAAGGAGATTCAAAATGAGACAGATTAACTGGAGACATCCCAAATATGTGATACCTGCTCTGCTTTATCCTTTCACATTCTTCTTTTTTTATCTGGTGAAAGATACCGTCTCATGGGCGAAAGAGCCGGAAGAAGAAGTAAGGGTAATTGAGGGGATAGACTTTACAATTCCCGAGCCCCATCTCAACAAAAAGCAGATTGAAACCAAGATGGAGGCGCTTAAGTCCCGCTTCCAAAAGAAAGGGACCACACTGCAATCAGGGGGCTGGATGTGAATCGGAAAGGGAAGGAAAAGCTGAAACAAGAGCTAACTTCACAGGAGTTAGACAGCCTGATGTTTAGCCTCGATGATCAACCAACCATGCAAGAAAAGGTAGAAAAAGCCTTACAATCCAAACAACCAAAGCGTGGCATAGATCTTTTTGTGCAGCAAAATGGAAAGGAATACCTGCTACCGGAAAACAATAATCCGCCCCTCATTAAAAAAACTAAACCACAACCAAAGGCGTCACCCGCACCAAGGCAGGAAGATGAGGTTGAGGAGTTTAAGAAGCGTTTGGCGGTAATTGATTCGATGATGAAAACTCCGGATCAGCGAAAGCAGGAGGAGTTTCAAAAGCACTTGGCTGAAGAGGAGAAAGCTAAAGAAGCGGCCATAGTACCGATTAGTAAAAGTAAAAGTACGGTAAGCGGCCATTTCAATACGCTCAACAGCAATAATGAGCACAATATGATCAGCGCGATACTGGATGAGGGACTAAAAGTGACCTCCAATAGCCGTGTCAGAATTCGCCTTTTAGAGGATGTTTACGCTGGGGAAACACTGATCAGAAAAGGCCAATACCTTTTTGGAACCGTCAAAGGTTTTTCCTCTCAACGAGTGAAGATAGAGGTCTCTTCCCTGCTGCATGAAGGCAAACCCATCCCGGTAAAACTGAACCTGTACGACAATGATGGGATGGAAGGGCTTTTTGTGCCGGAATCACAATTCAGAGATTTTACCAAAGAGTTGGCAAGTCAATCAACACAGGGAATGACCATGTCAGGTGACCCGGAAAGCTCCGGTCAGTTCTTCTATAAAATCGGGCAAAGTGCGGTCTCAACTACCAGCAGAGCCTTTCAAAAGGCGGTCAAAAAGAATAAGGCCAGCCTGAAGTACAACACTATTGTATACCTCATCGATCCTAAACAGCAATAAGATGAAAAGATTACTAATATTATTAATCCATCTTCTGTCGACAATAGCCGTGGCGCAGGAGATTCCTGAAAAGGACCTTCAGGGAAGTGAACTGATCATGGTGCACATTAATCCGGAGGTGACCACTCACCTGGTCTTTTCGGAAAACATTCAGACCGTTGATTTTTCCACCGACCGTTTGGCTGGAGAAATGGCAACAGCAAATGTATTGAAGCTGAAACCACTGCCTGAAGATTTAGAAAATAACGATCAGTTGGGAGTGGTCACTGTTATATGTGAGAGCTATATGGCGCAGTTCCTTCTTTTTCCTACTCAACCCAAATTGGCTACCAAAAACCTATTAATCGGTCGTAATGAAGGAATTGACCTGATTGTCCCTAATGTTGAGATTGCTCGTCCTGAACTGGAACAAATTGGTATGAAGGTGATGAATACTAAGCCGAAGTACCACATTGTAAAAGCACAGGATTATAAATTCGAAGCCCGTTTAAATAACATTTATACGGTCGGGAACTACTTCTTCGTAGACGTCTCCTTATTCAACAAGACCAATATCAAATACGATATTGATCAGATCCGATTTAAGATCGAAGATAAAAAGATACAGAAGGCAACTAACTTTCAACAGGTTGAGCTGCACCCGGAGTTCGCCCTCTTTAATACCAAGAGCTTCAAAAAGAAGTATCGAAATGTATTTGTGTTCGAGAAGTTCACTTTCCCGAATCAAAAGGTGTTCTCTATCGAGGTTTCAGAGAATCAGATTTCCGGCAGGACGGTAAATCTACGGGTAGACTATTCAGATGTACTTAATGCAGACACACTATGAGAAGCTGGATCATCATATTGCTGACGCTCGCGTCTTTTCCCTGCTTTGCACAGCAGGGATATAATATTTCTCAATGGCCGGAGGACTTTATCACCAGAAATGTTGATCGGAGAAATGTCCTGGAGTTTGGGCAGAAGTATTACCGCATGTGGGAGGTGAACTTTGACTATGCCCACCGTGACCGGATGACCACTTTCACTATTCCTCCGACTACAGAAGAAGGAGAACCCACTGTAGGGAGAGAAGAGAGATTGTCAATAGCTTTAAAGGAGGAATAATCTATAAGCCTGTGTTATTCCGAAGTCGGAATATGATGCTGAGCTTCAGAACCGGGGCAAGCCTAGGGACTAATACTCACCAATTTATTGCCGGTGCTACGGCAGGCTTTGAATTCTCCTATACTACCAAACAGGGCATTGTGCTCTTTCTTCGACAAAAAAATGAGGTGGTCTTTTGGGATGATGATACCTGGAGGGTTGGGGGATTGGTGGGCTGAAAGTACCATTGAATTAGCTACCTGAAAGGAACCATGTTTAACTCTTTTTAAACTAATCAAATGGAAGAACGAAAAAACATATTTGCAAGGATTGAGGATACCATCAGGAGTTATTTCAATCCGGAATTTCCGGTAGTACCAAAGCTTCGTAATGAACTCGGAATAGATCCGGTATTTAATTTCAAGGGTTCAAATGATCGTGTAAAGGGGTTACAAAGGTGGGTAATGTCGCTTTATCAGAAGTTCAGAAAAAAGCTTTATTATCAGGTTCGGGTGTTTGGGTCAAAGGTGTTGATTCCAGCCTGGGAAAACTGGATGTGAAGTTACAACATTCTTCGATCTCCAAAATAACAGGTACTATTCTCAGCGAGATTAATCCTTTGGAGCCGAATAAGTTTGCGTCCAGGCTTACAGAGTTTGGGAGAGTGTATATTCAAAGTCCGGAAGATTATTTCATGGACGGGAGGGGATCAGAAAAGGGTATCCTAGTTTCAGACCAATTGATTTTCAATACTTATCAGTGATTAACGATGCTGATAATATGATCATAGACCATCGCATTAATCATGCTATAGAAGGACTTTTTAAGGATTTAGGGATAAGAGATACCGTGGAAGATCAGCAAAAGACCGGAAAAGTTCAATTAACAGACGATCAGCAAGAGGCTCTTAAATCAGGGCATAAAGTGATTTTGAAAGGGATTGATACCTCTTTTGATAAATTTGATGTGATGATACAGGAAAGTAAAGGGCGGTTGGAAATCAGGGATTTATATGTGCATGATAAATTCGAATTTATTACAAAATTGGAGGATTATATGCGTAGTTTTAATTTGTCAAAAGAGAGTGAAACACTCGAAAGATCAAAGGATAGTCCAAATTTTTGGTATGTGCAATATTTTTGGATAATTCCGATTTCAGGATTTCTACTCAAGAAAAAAGATTTAACCCCAAAAGTATTAAGGAGATAGGGGATTTTACTGAAATAGAACGGATTGAAAGAGAAAGTATTTCTCAAAAGGTGCTTGAAAATTCAGCCTCGGTCTTATTGATGTAGGACGGAACTACTTCAATGCGGGTAATTCAATGGAAGTCTGGGGGATTACTTCTAAGGCGGAAAGACCTTATGATTTTATTCAGGCCGTTAAAGACCATCAGCTTCATCAAAAGGGGGTTAATGTGATCAAATTCAATTTCGGCAGAAGCAATAAATAGGGAAATGATTCGCTTGCAAGAAAGATTAGATCTGCATGCGATTCAAAGGCTGCACAAAGATTTAGAAATGAAAACTATTTTGAGCGGGTATTCCACGGGTGAAAAGCGAGCTATTGTGAGAAATTGGACCAGGAACTTAAGGATGGTTATGAAGTGAATTTTTCAAATGTAGACACTGCCTTTGGTAAGGTGAATTTTTCAGTAGTCGATGATTCTTTCAAAAGGTATGTGAGCAAATTTGACTTTCAAATCCTGTCGAGGCAAAGGAAAAAATCCAGCAATACCAAAGGAGTATCAAAGCGATCAGCGCACCCCTACCTTCTAGAAAAAGAGGTTGTTAGTAGGTTTGAAGCAGGGATATTATACATTGATTCAAGCATTGAAAGATTTCAAAAGAACCAACAAAGCACCAAGGTAGAAAGTGCCTACAAGGATCTGGAACGGTCGATTATCAAAATGCTCAGGTTCTTCGAGTACAGCCAAGACTGATATTTCCCAAATCCTGGGAAGAGGAATGTAATCATCATAATTATTACTCAAATGGAAGAAAGTAAAGAACTTCAAAAGCTCTACTCCATGTTACAGGGAGTAATCTATGTGACCATTCTTTTGGAATGGCTGGTCTTTTTCTTGCCTGTGGAATATATTCCGGAATGGTCGGGAAACCTACTGATGCGTATTAGCAGGTTCGGGATTTATGAGAATGCGATTTATTCGAAGTTCCTGACTTTCTTCGTGATCGGAATAGTGAGTATAGGAACCAAAGCGAGAAAGAATCTGACGATCAATCCCAATACCCAAATCCGAATTCCCTTCTTTTTGGGACTGGTCGTCTTTTTTGGCGCTTTAGTGCTTTTTATGTATCCAATACGTTATGATTGGCTAGTGTATTTGGTTCAAAGTATCATTGGTGCCTTGTTGTGCATACCTCACTGGATAACCTTTCCAAGCGAATTAAGAATAAGCTGGCCACGGATCAGTTCAATGAAGAGAATGAAACTTTCCCGCAAAATGAAAATCTTTTGGACAATAATAGATCTGTGAGTTACCGGATGTCTTATTTCCACAAGGGAAAAGAAGAATGGGTTGGATGAATATTACTGATGTTTTCCGAACCGTCTTTTTGATCGGAAACCCCGGTTCCGGAAAGAACTTTTTCCATCATCCTGAATTACATCAAAACGTTGTTAGCCAAAGGATTTTCCATGTTGGTGTATGATTTTAAATTTCCCGTTTAGCAGAGGTGACTTATTATCATTATCTGCTTAATAAAAAACGAGGGATACTAAAAAATCATAAGTTCCATGTGATCACTTCAAGGATGTGGAGAAGAGCCGAAGGGTAAACCCTTTATCACCAAAGTATATCTATTCATTGCCAGCTGCTCAGGAGGCGGCTGATGCGATAGTGAGCGCCTTGCAAAATCAGAGTCTCAGCAAGAGGAGCATCGCAGTTTTTTAATCAATCAGCGATTAACCTGTTAGGGGCTGTGATCTACTTTTTTAGCAGGTATGAGGGAGGAAAGTACTCCACTATGGCACACGTCTTACTCTTTTTTACTTTGAGTTATGAGCAAATTTTCAATGCCCTGAGCACTGAATATGAAATTCATAGTCTGATTAGCCCATTTATGACGCGCATAGGAATAAGACTTATCAGCAGTTAGACGGTCAGGTGGTACGCTTAAGATTAACCTCTCCAGACTGGCGAGTAAAAGAAACCTTGTGGTTTTTTCGGGGATGATATTAATCTAAAGATTTCAGACCCGAATGATCCACCATATTGGTCTTGGCTAATCATCCGGACTGATGAATGTGAACTCGCCTGCTATTCAGTGATCATGAAACCGATTGACCAGGGCATTGAATGAAAAAAGGAAATCTTCCAGTTTCCTTGGTAGTGGATGAGCTGGCTACTTTTTTCATTTACCAATTAGACACTTTGATTGCCACCGCCCGGGAAAATATGGTAGCGGTCCTATTGGCCTTTCAGGATCTTCTCAGTTGGAAAGATGTTCGGGAAACAGACCGCTGCTAGTATTCAGAGTGTTCCGGCCAATATTATTTCAGCCTCATCAAAACAAACAGACTTTGGAGTGGCTGGAGAAGCTTTTTGGCAAGACGAGCAAGTCAGGAATGGAGTGAGTATCGACCGCCATAAGGCTACTTATTCACAAAATGAGTTCATGGAAAATACTATTCCGGCCTCCAAGATTGCGGACCTGAAAACCGGAGAAATAGTGGCTAAGCTGGCTTATGAGAAAAAGGATCAGGAGCAGCTTTCGGTGAATCACTCTTCCTTCAATTGTCGAATAGAAATGGATGTAGATGCAATCAACAGAGAAAAATCACAATATCAGCCTACGCCCATTTTTTACAACTTCAATGGCAATAAGGATGCGATTCTGAAAGAAAACATGCTGAAGATTCAGGCGGAGGTATTTGAAATGGTCCAGTCAGTAAAATTTAAAAATACTGTGGCATCATGAAAAGGGTAATAATTTTTTATGTGATGATCATGCTTCCTGTTGTGGTGATGGGGCAGGATAAACCAGTAACCGATGCAGCGGTT
>NZ_BQKE01000005.1:0-411990 GCF_036244895.1 Persicobacter diffluens | reverse complement strand
CCATCAATGCCACCCCGCTTTTATCTTTTGTAGCCATACAGCCGTAAAGGTTACCCGCTTTTAGGTTCTTTACCTTTACACGTGTTTGCTTTAATTGAGCAAGTAATTCATAGGCCGACAGAATGGGTTTAGGTACATTTCCGCGTGTCATCAGGTCTCGTGAACCACGGAAGATCGGTCCCGTTTTGGCATTGAACCAACTTCCCCAATATCCCAACAGGCTTGTTTTTAAACCGTGATTATCTTCAATCGCAAATAGACAATCGACCAATTTCACCATGAACAAAGCCGAAACCTCTGAATTTCTGTATTCCAACTGAGGATATTCATCAACGAATTTACTATCGCCATGCGAAGATAAGCCCCACTCATTCAGATGAACCTCCACCCCTTTTAGCGAAGGGTATTGATACCTCAATCGTTGCAACCAAAGCATATCGGCTGAAAATTTGGAAACCTGTGGGTAGATATCGGGTGCAGGCTTGAGCCAATAACCCGACAATGCATAGATGTGATAGGAAAGGAAATCGACAGGAGAGCCCGTCTTTTTGGTGATATAGTTTTTGCCATGAACCACATGCTCAATGAATTGCTCGAGGAATGATAAGTGGTAACAGGCAGGGCCACCCACTTTAAAATCGTTATCGTATTTTTTGACTGTGTAAGCGAACAAATCATACATTCTGAAAAAGTCTTTCAGGTCTTGTCCTTTCCAACCATCAGGCTCATTCCACACCTCAAAATACCAAGATTTTATTTCCTCTTTGCCGAACTCATCGACCAAATTTTTCATGAAGGCGTTCAGTAAATCTTCCCACGCATTCCAATCTGCGGGAGCACCGACCATCGCCTCAAACTCTTCGTCATTCATCTTGCGCTGCCCTTCGGAGGCAAAACCATCAGGATAAAAATCACACTCGACGATTGGCTTCATTCCTCTTTTGACATACTCGCGGAAGGTTTGATTGACAATGGAAAAGTCGTAATATCGTTTGCCGTTTTTGTCGGTACGAACGACTTGCCCACCCACTTTTCCACCTGCGCGTTCATCGACCATCGAGGTATTGGAAAAGGTATAATGTGCTCGGTAATATTTTACAGAATGCTTTTGTTGAGCCCTGTCCAAGAAGTAATGACCTTCGGGCTCATTGACGATTTTGAATAGAAAATCATAGCCCAAAGCTTTCCAGAATTGGTGGTTTGCTCCCAACTCTTCTGAAAGGTCAATATTTATGTCCACCTGCTCCTGCTTTAGCTGAAGATTGCTGCAGGAAAAGCAAATCAAAAAAATTAAAAAATAGGTGTTCTTCATCGTATAAAATATACAATTAATTCTCAAAACTATTGATAGACAAACAAAGAATATTTCAACTATAAAAGGGTGGATATAAACTCTTACTAATTGCATGAATAATCACTCACTCATTAGTAAAAATAGAGCAACAAATGAAAATTACTGAGGTTTAAGGATTTACATTTTGATTACTGAAAGAAAATTTGAAATGGCTAATTAGGGTCTGCTTAAAAAGGTCTCTTTATTTTTCTTGAAATTTGGTTGACCAATTCCAGCTTCGATTATTGATGTTACTAATGCCCATAAATCATATTCATAAATAATGAAAAAAAGGTCAAAAAAGATTCCTTTCATGAATCTTTCAAGGTTAGCAATAAAGAAGATGGCACCAATCCAAGAATTTGTGGTGTCTGATCTTCGTGCCTTAATATTATTCAATCCATACCCTCTTTTAGTTTGTCCAAATTTTCCTTCTACATGACTCCTCAATTTTTGATGGATAACCTTATTCTCTTCCCGCTCTTTAATTTTTTCAGGATCTTTAGGAGGAGCTCCAAGAGGTGAGCCGACGAAAGTTATATCATTTTGATCATAAACTTCTCTAGCATTTCGATTTCCATAAATTTTGTCTCCAACAATTCCATTTAGCTTAGTGTGAGGGTGCCGTAGTTTATGTGCTTCAATATGCTTTTTGATAATCTCCTCTTCCCCTTCATAGTATGCTTCAAAATCATGATGGTCAATATAAGAATAGCCTTGGTCAATAGATATTGATATTTTAGCTCCAAATTCAACATTCGCTCCAGACTTCCCTCTTATGATGGGGCGAATATGTGGTTGATATAAGTTTACAATACGGAAACCAACCGTATTTTTCTTCTCTTCAATCATTTCCATTTGTTGGCGATACACTTCTTGAATAACATACAATAGCTTCAAAAAACGCTTATTCAAAGGAATACCTACCTTAATTTGGTCTAATAGACGATGAATATGCCCTATATTTCGATGAAGATACTGTAGTTGTTTTCGATTTGCAGCCCTCCAAAAATCGGCGCCTTTCTTCTTTTTTCTTGTCAACGCTAGAAATTCTTTTTGGGCTTTTTGTCGATAGCTTCTAGGTTTCTTAGCATCTGTTTTAACAAATTCCCATAATATATCGATGATTTTTTCTGATTCAATGCGAGCCTTATTGATCAAAGCCAGGTCGGTCGGATAAGGAATTTCTTGCACCGCTACAGTAGCATCAACTGAAATCGAGTTTTCAATTTCAGGCTTCTTATATTTTGTATCACTTTCTACATTTTTTTCATCACGAAGTTCGCTTTGCTCATCAATACTAACGTCATGACTCTGGAGTAAGTGACTTAAATCATTAAAGTCTTTTATGGTCAAACGCTTTCTAATTGTCGGAAATAATGAAGAATCGAATACCTGATCATGTTGAAATTTATGCAATCCAACAAAGTATTGTAGATATGGACTTTCTTTGATTTGTTCAATTGTTTCTCTATCAGACAACTTATATTTGTGTTTGATAATCAAGGCTCCAATCACTAAACGCGCTGGTTTAGGTCTAGCTCCTTTGTCGAAGGACATGTTCCGTTCATAGATCCTTTTTAATTGACTCCAAGGAATTTCTTTGGCCATAATAATCCATCTATTATTGGGATTAAGGCCACCCAAATACGGGTCCATAAAATCAGAAATCTCAAGTTGATCAGGGGAATGCTTAATCATAGTGCAAGCTAAAAAAGTAGGAAAGGAGCCCTGGGGCTATTTAAAGGACAATTTACAAAATTTCCCCTTGCACTAAAAGAGATTTAATGTGATTTAATGAGCTGATCTTCAGTCGTTTTTAGATAATTCGAGCTATTTCAGCAGACCCTAATTACCCTCGGGTATTCTCCTAAGGCAATTGGAAAATCTCATAGGGTGATGGCTAAATATTAGCCCGGATTATTCATGCTTTAATCCTCCTTTAGCTGCAAGGCGGGAAAAAAGAAGGAATAGTTTCCTATTTCGAGTTTTTTCCAACGAAGCAGATGAATGAGGAGAAAGCAAGCTTGCCCAAATTTGGGCTATAAAAAATCAGCTGGCTCGAGAATAATGAGTTGATAATAGGTTAATTAAGGCGAGTCACTAAATCTAGCGGTGAATAATTCGGGTTAGTTCTCGGTTAAAGCCTATTTTCCCATAGGCGTAATCTTGATTCCGTTCAAAAATGCTTGTCCGTGGACGGCTTCAAACTGAATCCCGATGTATCCATTTTTATCGGTCTGACAAATCACCTCTTTCTCCAAAGCCTTCAAGACACCTGCTTCTTTTTTGATATTTAACTTCGATATTTCAAGACTTCCATTGATGCGGAGATTGAAAATATCTTCCGATGTAGCGACCTTTCCGTCTTGCTCTCCCCAGGCAATTTCGGCCTGAGAAAGTGGTCGATTTTTCTGATCTTTGAATGGATATGCCCAATAGAAAGTCAATTTATATTTGCCAGTTTTGAGCTTCATATTTAGTGCTTCCACTCCCCAACGGAAAGTCTGATACATCGGATCATCATCACTGTTGAAGATGTTATCGAAGATTCCTTCACGTACGCGAAGGGCGGGATTACCTTTGTAAGCTTGATGATAAATCTCTCCACCTAATATTTCAAAGTTATGATCATCAGCAAATGCCGATGCAGGTAACCATCGTTCGTTGCCTTTGAAATATCGGTCAGTTTGTCCGATATTAATCGCCAGTCCCTCCGTTGGTATTTCGATTCCCTGCGTATTGCTTTTGACCGTTTTCAGGAAGATTTTTCTTTCGTATCCGCAGTTGTTTTGTACATCAATTGCCTCAATTTTATTCCATCCTTTTTGTAGATCAATGTCAAATTCAACTTCCCTTTGCTTCAGTACGAGCTCTGAAATGGATTCTTTATTGTGGCGTAATTTTACTTTGTCGCCATTACCGTAAACATGTAATTTTACTGTAAAAGTATTCCCCTCGGTAACAGCCACCACGGTGTCCATCGGCGCACCTTCGATATAAACCATCGGCTTTTTCGACCAGTTTGCCTGCACGAAATAATAGGCATCTTTGGGCTGACGATCCGTTGAGATTAAGCCTTTGTTGTTCACATTCGGAACGGCATCCTTACGGCTGTCGCGTTCAAAATCATTCAAAATCCAGATGCTATATCCGACCATCCACGGGCTTTCTTGGTGGGTGGCAAGGTAGGGTTTCAGAAAATCCACCTGATAGCGATTGCTGAAATCATGAATGCTCGGTTTTGCGCTCCAAATGCGGGGATCGGCGCCCGCCCCAAATTCTGATAGCATGATGCACTTGTTCGGAGAGTAGCTTTTCAGGCTGTCCATATAGGCGTCAATGGTTTTGTAAGTATCCTGATACCAACCCTGATAGACATTGAAACCATTGATGTCGGAAACGTTGAATATTTCTTCGCCCAATTTCCCTTTATAATTCTTCAAAAAAGTACCCTGAAAAGCCATGGCCGTTAAACGGGATGGATCCGTTTGTTTCGAAATTTGTTCCATGGCTTTGGCATGCAAAACCGCCTCTTCGTGTGCTTGCCAGATCTCGTTATGATAACCCCAAATAATGACTGATGGATGGTTATAGTTTTGATAAATCATCTCGCGCATCATCGTTCGGCTGTTGTCCAAGAAGGGCTGACCGAATGGCACCCAGTTCACACAAGGTATCTCGCTCCAACTCACCATGCCGAGTGAATCACAGGCTTTGTAAATCTCGGGCGAATGCGGATAGTGGGAAATACGGACGAAATTCGAGCCCAAATCCTTGGCAATGAGCATATCCTTTTGATGTTGATCATCGGTCAAGGCGCTTCCCTGATGATGGTATTGCTGATGCCTTGCCACCCCTTGCAGTTTGATCGGCTCATCATTCAAAAGCACGCCTTTTTGCTGACTGATGCTTACAGTTCTAAAACCGATTTTCTGTTCAATCTCATCAATCACCTTATTGTCTTTAGCGTCGATGATCTGACTTTTAAGGGTGTACAAATTGGGTTTTTCAACGGACCATGTCTGAATATTATTCGCCTTGCTGTCGATTTCCCAATGGGAAATATCACCTGAATGAGTAAGTTTGTCAACTGAGGTTTTCCAAATGACTTTCTGATTTTTGTCTAATATCTGATGACGGAAAAGCACCTGACGATCAAAGGGTAATTCCTGACGGTAGTGGGTACTGATCTTGAATTGCGCTTTGTTGTTTTTCAGTCCTGTGTTCTGAAAAAAGACCCCCGATGCGCCATAAAAGTTATGATCAAAATAGAGCTTGTTTTTGGTGACCAAGAAGACATTTCGGTGAATGCCACCGAACATGCTGAAGTCCCCTCCAACGGGCGGAGCGGTGAATTGCAGGTTTTCCGAATTATCCGTTTTGATAGCCAATTGATTTTCTTCCCCAAAATTCAATAGCCCTTCGATGTCTTTGTAGAAGGAAGTATAACCGCCCAGATGTTCGCCAACATAATGATCATTAACATAAATTTCACATTTAATGGCTACGCCTTCAAAGTTTAGACTTACTTTTTTATGGCGCCAATCCGTTGGTACCTCAAACTTTTTGCGATACCATGCTTCGCCTCGATAATATCCTATCGGATCATCAATGATGTCCTGATCATTGTATGTATGTGGTAGGTGTACTTTTTCCCATTTACTGTCGTCGAAGTCATGCTTCAAAGGAGCATCTTTCAGACTGCCCTTATGGAATAGCCAATCGGCATTGAAATTGACTTTTTCTTGTTGTGCAAAGGCTGATACCGCCAAGGCAAGGGTCAATAAAATATTTAAAAATAAAGTTCTCATCAATCTCCAAAAATTATTCAATGATAAAAGTTAGTGCGCCCGCTTCTTTGGCATTCAAGTCTATGCTCAACATACTGATTTCCTTGTTCGGGCTATCCATTTCGGTGAAGTGGGGGTTCATCACTACTGTATTAAATCGAGCGTCTTTTACGCCTTTTAATTTTATGGTCAGGGATTTTCCATCGCGTTGAAGGGTGGCTTTTTTACCATTTTTCGCAACGACTACTTTGACTTTTGTGAAGAATCTCCAATTCAATTCCTTGCCTAAAGATGATGAAAACTGATCGGTCATTTTCAGCTTTTCACCATCACAAAACCAGTTCCTTTTGACTGCCTGTTCCTGCGTATAAAGTGGGGAAAGATCAGCGCTTACCTCAACCATTTCGTTGCTGATTTGATTGACATCGAGGGCAACAAAACCATCGGGATTGAAGGCCTTTTGATCAATAGAAACAGTATTATGACCAAGGTTGTGATGGCGGAAAAATTCCCATCGGGGAGCTTTGCTGTCATAAGTCCAAACATATTTCCCAAAGCTTTCGATGTGGGTGTAATTCTCCCGTCCGAGGTCTTCAAACCAACGGATGCCGTCTTTCTCATAAATAAAACTTCCCGCATCGAGGTGCCCATGGCTGAGGTTTCCCTTTCCTCCTTTGACTCCCAAAAAGACCGCTTTACCATCTTGCTGATGATGCCAAAAGATCACGGGGTTTTCTCCCCCACCCACAAAATAAGTTTGGTCATTACCCACTTCTGCCGAGGAGCTGTTGCCCACCAACCACAGCAAAAACAAAGGAGCAAGTCGATCTTTGGATGATTTGACCTGTTGCTCACCGTAGTTCTCCATGAATGTTTTCATTACGGCTCTTTCGGCGGTCAGGAAGTCGGGCCTGCCATTGATTTGAGAGAGCATCGCCATGGCGGGAGACAGTCGTATGGGTCCTTTGCAGTCGAAATAATTGTAATAGGCATTATTGCTTCCGATGGACCAGCGATAGTAATCCCCACTTTTCCAAAATCCAGCGTATTGTTCAAAAGTAGAATAATCTAAGTTATTGACCTTGAGTAAATCGTAAAGGATAAGATTAAAGGAGGTGCCGTAGATCCAGTAGCTTGCCCCTTCGGGGAAGTTGCCACTGATGTCATAGCTCTGAAGACCATTTTTGATTTCCTTTTCGGCACGATGAATCAAAAAAGAAGCTTCTTTTGGATATTGTTTTTGACATACCAAAGCGGATGAGGTAATGCCCGCATGACATACGGCATTCCAATTGTTGGTGCCCTTGACATAGGGGCGCTCCTCCATCGAGGGAACAATGGCCAAGCGATATAGCTGATCCACCCAAGTTTTGTGCTTTGGATGTTCTTTTAAGGTATTGATCCCGATACTCACCCCCAATGCCATTTCTGCCACATCGAGGTAATGTTTGGGGTTCCAGCTATCATAACTTAGTGCCTCATCCAACAACTCGGCGATCTTATCAGCATATTTTTGCTGATGGGTAAATTGATAGGCATAGCTGAGGTGAAAAATGTATTTTTCGAAGGTGCTACAGGTATTGAGCAACCGTCGGCCCGCCATCTTTTTTTCGGGTACAGGTAGGGTACACAATTGATCTGCGGTATGGATCAAATGTTGATGAAACTGCTGATAGAGTTCATCCTGTTCGACGAGTTTTTCGATTTTATCAATCCTGTCTTGGGTGAAGAATAAATGCTGAGCATGAACTGATCGAACCGTTAGGCTAAATATTAAAACGAATAAAAAATACTTCAACTTCATGGCTAAAAAATGTTTGAGGCAAGGTCTTACATTTTCGATGGTATTTTGTGCATGAACCTACCTAAAAGGAGGACAATTGTAATAGGTGGCGAGTTATTTGTTTTGTCCACCGATTACACAGATTTCCAAAGATTTTCTTTGCTGAAACTTTTACAGTCGATACTCACAAATAGAAAACAAATAGTCGTGGCAAACCTATAAATCAAGGTAATCTTGGCCTGTAACAGCCAACCAATTTGTAGTTTTTATCCTTTCCCGAACACAAAAAAAAGACCCAACAAAAATGTTGGGTCTCCGAACTTTTTATGCTTAACGTATTAAATTATTGTTTCACGAATCGATGAACCTGAGAGGATCCATCGGAATGAATGATCGTCAATAAATATATTCCCGATGGCATCGCCGATAGGTCAATTTGCTTTTGTACATGTCCATTCATTGTTTGGTTCAATACCAATTGCCCACTGATGCTATTTACTCGGAGGCCTGTGAAGGCTTTCTGCGTTTTGATCGTCAGGCTGCCATTGGTTGGATTTGGATAAATTGAAACTGAATACTTTCCATCTACATCCGTTGGGACTTCGGGTTCAGGCTCCACCACCGTTATCGTCAATGTATCTGTCAATTGCTTGTCCATATTGGCTGTGGCAATGATTTGTGCCGTGCCCAAACCGATGGCTTTAAGCATACCATTTTCATCAATCACTGCCACTTCTTCGTCTGAACTTGTCCATACTGCGGTTGGATCTTCCACTACTACGGGCAGCACCCTTGCGAAAAGTGCCGTGCTGTCACCGAGCGTCAATTCGATGTTTTTCTCTCCCTCGATGGAAATAGATTCCGCTTTTACTCCCGCAAAAGCGATATCATCCACCAAGATGTCCATCCGTGAAGTGTTGCCAACATCGGGCATGATGATGAATTGCTTCACCTTTGTCAAAGACTTGCTGTCGTCGCCAGCAAAAGTCATATCGGCAATCGGAAATTCAATGGTGATCCATTCGTTTGGTCTGACATTCGGTGTATCGATTGTTCCTTCCAAACTGCGCAATTCCTTCTCCTCTTCCTCCCCGTCTACTTTGCCATATTCCACAATTTTCAACAGACAACGCTCCATATATTCAGTCGTTTTGACCTTCATGGTTACTTTGGCTGCCCTTCCCAAATCATATGCATTTTTTACCTGAATACCGAAACCTGCTCCAGCGTTATTCCCTGTACGGTTGAATTCAAATACTTTTTTGGATGGGTTAGCTTCAGAAGAATCGTTGTCAATGATGTTATAGTTGAAATTCGGTTTACCGTTGTCAAGTGTATCCTGTGGATCATTCCATCCAAAAGAGCCATACCCACTTACCCAGTCGAGCTTGATGTTTTCAAAATCAAGTACCACGCGGGTGTCATTTTCCTCTTCACACACTGCATTGGGATCCTGTCTGAATTTAAAATCATCAAAATACATGTCATAACCTCCAGCTGCATCTTCGGGATTGGTGAAGATCACAAAGGACTTCATCAATCCATTAGCAGGGACAGGCAGGCTTACCCTTGTCCATGTGGTAGCAGGTTCGACCGTAATTCTTTCTTCAATTTTATTGCCTGAAAAGGTTTCCATGGAATAAAGTACATCTGTTAAATGCTCTCCATAATACAGGAAGGTCAGTTCGTTGTGTTCACACATTGAAAATGGCTCGTAATTAGGTGATGAAAACCCAAATAACTTCCACTCACCATCGGCTTTGGTAACCTTCAAGACTTTGTCTGATGTATTCAAACCCTCTTTCAGGGGGTTTTCTGCTTCTATATCCACTGCCGCATTGGTGGTGAAGATCTCTACGGCTTCATTTTGTGGCCCTTCATTAAAAACGGGAATGTATTCGTCAAAATCCGCCACTACCGTGTAGGCAGCGGCATTAACCTTTACCGATAATGCGGCTGTGGCTTCATCGTTGTTGTTTGAAACGGCATGCACCGTTGTTGTCCCTGCTTTCAAAGCAACAATAAATTCGCCATCAACGCCTACAATGGTTTCATCTTCCGACTCCCAGTGCCATGTTTTATCTGTTGCGTCTTCAGGTAAAATTTCCACATAAAACTTGCGTCGGGCGCCTTCCAAAACTTCCAATTGATCTTCATCAAAATCAATGCGGATACTTGATACAGGACGTTCCTTCAGATTGGTGTTTTCGACGTCAAAAGTAGTAGATACCGAGCCATCCAAAGTCTTACAGGTAATTGTTGCGGTACCATTTCCGACTGCTGCAAGGCGACCAAATTGATCTACTGCCATTACTTCAGGGTTTGAACTTTCCCATTTCAGCGCTGCGATCGTTGCTTTTTTATTGTCAATTTCTACGCCGATAACAGCGGTCTCATTGAAATATTCAAAAGTGTGATCGGTATTCGTTAGGGTGATGTTTCCTACTTTCTGAGCGGCGGTTGCATTGCTAAACTGGCGACCATTGGCTACGCCATAAGCTATCGCGGCATAGACTGTATTTTGGTGAAGTGTATTCTCCGAACTTAATGGAGTAAACACGTTATTCACCTTGCGCTCGTGTCCAGGCCAGTGATCAACGATTGGTGTCAAAGAGAAATTAAACCAGTGCGAAGACCATGGTCCTTGTCCACCCTGACGCTCAATACCGTCGGGCATCGTCCATTTTTGTCCATCCACTCCTGCTCTGTCCTTATCCATATAAGTCCATGGTCCGTAAGGAATCCAACCAGGATAAACGCCCCAGTTATCGGTAATTATGCGACCATCCAGGTTGAATGCCTTGGTCATCGGCCGTGGTCCCACGCCTGTCATCCAAGTGGTGTGATTTGGGTTTGTTCCGAGGAAATAACTGGTGGTATTGTCCACAACATCCAAATAGGATTTGTCTCCTGTATATCCATAGGCAACGATATTTTCAAATACCCATGGAGTTGTTCCTTGCCCAACCAACATTGGGAAATCGAATAATCCACCCCAACGACAAGCACGACGTTCCGCAGATACCGCCCCAAGGTTGTTGGCGGTTGACCTCATCGTTCCTTCCAAAGCGGTTTTCAATTGCTCATCGACATTATAATTGTCAGCCAACAAATAGGAATATACCGCCCAGCGTTGGTCTTCGGCCAAAATCGTTGCGCCTTTCATGCGGTTCAATCCTTCGATGGCTTCAGCATGATATTTGGCTTTGCCAGTCAATCGATAAAGGTTGACCGCTGCATAGGTGCGGTAGGTATATAAATCTGACAATTCCTTATTTTTTCCTTCAGGCTGATTTTTTGCTGCATGTGCCCAGTCCCAGCTTTCTTCTGCTTCTTTGATCAAATCCACTTCATCACGGCTCATTTGGTCAAAGTCCACATTATCCAACATTTCGATTGGGAATTTCTGTGGATCGCGACCCAATTTTTTCAGAATCATCGCCAGCTGTGCTGCTTCACCCGCATACATATAGGTCATGAAAGCATCCGCTTCCGTAACGGCATAAAAACGTTCATCTTGCCATGAAGGCTTTCCTTCATCTTCGGGGTTACCCGCACCTTCTCGGTGCGTAAAAGGGTCAGGAGCTACACGCGCACCACCTACTCCACCATCAGAGTAGCCTTTGGCCATAGTTTCTTTTCTTAAGCGATAGTTGAATTTAATCAACCAGGAAGCCTCATCCACAATGTCAGGAATACCATTGCCGCTT
This sequence comes from Persicobacter diffluens, assembly GCF_036244895.1. Lineage (NCBI taxonomy): Bacteria > Pseudomonadati > Bacteroidota > Cytophagia > Cytophagales > Persicobacteraceae > Persicobacter > Persicobacter diffluens. Next base: position 400,371 of record NZ_BQKE01000005.1, on the reverse strand, counting down.
TCGGGCAAATCCATTTCATCATCGCCAAACATCTGTGGCAAGTATTCATAAGTGGCCATCAACAACATCGGTATGCGCTGATGGGAATAATAACCATCCCAGTCACCTGCGTCATGATACCATCCAGCGACATTCAGCACATTGCCCTTGGCTTTGGCGATAACTTCATCACGGGCATCCCCACCATCCTGACTTGTCCATTTTGCAAAAGGAACTTTGGAATAAAGGATTTTATCTTTGAAACTGATTCCTCCTTCTCCCTGAACCATTGGGTTTTGGGTAACTGGGCGAACATAAGGTGTTTTGATACCATCTCCGTTGATGTCGTATGCTTCTTCAATTCGGATACCTGAACGCTGATGATACAGCGCACGCATTGTTGTACGATAAGCGGCCAATATCGGGTCGTCCCCAATTTTGAAAGGGAATGAACAACCCATCCCTTCGACCGAAACGACGTACTCACCTGGGGCGCTCAGACCTGAAAAGTCAGCATCATAAACATCCGCCCCTAAAAAGTTTTGGTTTGGTGTGTCTTGTTTCTGAGCTGTTTCGTGATTGTCTTTGCTTTTTCTGAAACTCAAGGTTCCTTCATAGGCAACAGAACCGTCATGTGTATTCACTACCTCAAATTTCTTCCCGTCATAATAAGTCAAATCGATTCCGCCCAGGGTACCTGCCCAATGATAGATATAAGCAAATTTTTGCTCGTCAGGTCGGTAACCAAGGGTGTTTACGTGTACCGATTCGGAACGCAATTGATGGGTGTTGAAAGTGAATGTTTGCTCGGGAGCATCGATGGTTCCGAGCGCCGAAAGGTTCAGGGTATAGGTTTTTCCTTCTTCAAATGCCTGATCAAACTTCAAATAAACCCAGTGTTCTGTGATCCAAGGTTCTGTTCGTGGGTCAAAGGCGCCACCTGCCCATTGCATTCCTTTATAGGTGAAATGATCGGCCTTGGATTTACGTCCCACTTCAATAGGCTGTAAATTGTTAAAATTACCATCATCAGCGCTGTTAATGGTATAGGAGGTGGCATCGTCGGCAAGCTCAATGTTTAATGCCGTTTTATTAAGGGCGAAATCATTCTTAGTTTCTCGCTCATAGAGCACCTCCCCCTCACTTAGATGTACCATCAATATGTTCTGGGTAACAGGCGTGATGTACTTCACTTTTTGCGCCATTGACTTACTAAAAGTCCCTATTAAAAAAAATAGAATAGCAAAAACTGTAAACCTACAATTTCTCATCGCAATACTAATTAATTAAAAAATGTTCCTTACAAACATGCGAGAAGCATGGATGAATTCTGTGGACTTTTTACAGAATAAAGTAAATAAATAGACAATGATTCGCTTTTTTAATAAAAATTGATCACTCATCACAAAGGCCACCAACCTAATACATTAAAGGAAAAACGCTCCAATAAGCCGGATTATTCATACTTAAATCCTCGCTTAAAGCGGGTTTAAAAAGCGAAAATTTGAAGTACTGCAGAAGCGGTAACCGATTATTATGAGAGAATAGCATCACTATTATTGAGAATTTATCCAAAATCGCTGCCAATAATTCGAATTTGCAGCCGGATAGTGTGCTTTAAACTTGCTCATAGCTGTAATAAAAAAATGAGCAAATTTTTCCTATTTCCTTTTTTCTCAATCAAGCAGATGAATGAACAGGAAGCAAGCTCAGGCGAATTTCAACTTAAAAAATGAGCAAGATGAATCATAATGCGTTGAATTTGAGGTCCTAAAGTCGTAGGTAATAAATCTTGATAATAATAATTAAGTAAATAAATACTTATATTATAAAAATGAATGAAACCACATAAAAAAAGACATCACCTTAATAAGTAATGTCTAATGGTAAGTCATGAAAATATCAAAAATCTTACTCAAATTAAATCGATCACTTTCCCCCAAAAGATAATCGACTATATATAATTGCAAACACATAACTAGGCCGAATAAAATAGTTAGATTATTTTATCCACCAACAGGTAATGCTTCTAAAGCATTGCCATTTTATTTACAAACAAATATAAACCTCCGTCAAGTTTATAAGGTGAATAAATCACTTTCACTGGAAGACATTTAATCATTTATTGCTTTGAAAGGGATCATATCAAGGGTGCTAAAACCTCCCCTGCAGAAAATAATCAACGGTTAAACAGTGGATTGAAGAATAAATATTAAATCCGATTTTATTAGTTTCAATTTTTCGCTCCAAATGTAGAGTAGGGAAATCTTTCTCGATTTTTAGCTTATCAGCAAGTGCCTGATCCGCAGTGATAGCCCGAATTTTTTGGTCCCCACTCATCGGTTTAATATTGAATTGGTGAAGCAAAATCTGAAACAAAGATTTATTTTCCAGATTGATCTCCATAAAACCCCCTAGATAAAGGTTGGGAAGATAAGTCACTTCCAATAACAGCGGCTTCCCTTTTATTTCCCTAATTCGTTCGAATGTGATACATCCGGCCTTTTGTTCCTGTTCGCTTAAGGGATACCAGAAATCTAATGGCCATTGCTGCTGAACTGGCGCATGAATAATTTTGGTGTACATTTCTTCCGGTGCAAAATTTGAACTTGTTCCCTCCAAGGAAAGGATACCGATCCCTTTTTTTACCACCTGTACAATACTTCCCTTACCATGTTGTTTCTTAATCAGTCCCTCGTGTTCGAGCTCAGTCATCGCCTTACGAACAGTAGCTCTAGTCGTATTAAAATCCAGACATAGCTGATTTTCAGAGGGTAGTAAATCGCCAGCGGAATAGTTTCCCGCCTCAATTAGTTGTTTAAATTTGAGATACAGGGTTTTATAAATGGGTTTTTTCATAGGGTTAGGCTCAAATCCTTGCCACTCTTGGGCAATGGTGCTCCTCCAAAGTTTAAAATTTTAGAGAAAAATACAAAACCAACTTGTGTATACAAGTTAGCCTTTCTATATTTATTCCATCATCATTTTTTAAATATTATCAGCTATGGCTTTAGTAAGTTTGCGCGAAATAGTCCAGGATGCTTATCAAAAGCAATATGGGGTGGGCGCATTTAATGTGGTAAATTTAGATTTTTTAGAAGCGATTGTAGATGCTGCGGAAGAAAAGCAATCGCCTGTCATCTTGAATATTGCAGAAATTCATTTTCCCTTTGTTACGATCGAACATATCGTACCAGCGATTAAGGCGATATGTGAAAAATCAAAGATTCCTTTTGCGCTCAACTTGGATCATGGTTTAACTTTTGAGGCCATTATGCGGGCTGTACGAAATGGATTTACTTCCGTGATGTTTGATGGCAGCCATTTGAGCTTTGAAGAAAATATCAAACAGACCCGTAAGGTAGTAGAAATTTGCCATGCCGTTGGTGTATCCGTAGAGGGAGAACTCGGGGCAATTGGAGGAGAAGAAGGCGGAGGACTTGTTGGTGAAGCCAATCCAGATTTGTTTACCAATCCTGATTTTGCGGCGCAATATGTGGAACAAACCGGGATTGACGCATTGGCGGTGGGCATTGGAAATGTACACGGAAAATACAAAGGAGAACCGGACTTGGACTTTGCGAGATTAGGACAAATCCGTGAGTTGGTCAAGATCCCTTTGGTACTTCATGGTGGGTCAGGCATCGGTAAGGAAGATTTCCAAAGAGCGATTAGCATGGGTATCAGCAAAATCAATTTCTTTACAGGCATGTCCCAAGTGGCACTTGAAACGACGGCTTCCACTTTGCAAAAGACAGGAAGAAAATACAATGACTATCCATTGATGCTGAATGAAATTAAAGCGGGTATCACGAAGGTAGTCGGTGAGCAAATGGATATTTTTATGTCAACCAATAAAGCATAATTTTATGAAACGTTCGACAATCAATCAGGCAATTAAAAGGGCTACGACATTTTTTGAATCCAATGGTTGGGTGTTGCCGCATAATGCCCAATGGGATGTTACCGATTTTGGTTTGGGAGATTTTCAGGATTGCGGATTGGTGTTGGTGAATTTGGCGGAGGAAGAGGAATATTGTGAAAAGCTGATGTATGCGCAGCAAAACCAGGTAACGCCCATGCACTGCCATGCCCAAAAAAAAGAGGACATTATTGTTCGGACTGGCGCCATGGCGATCGAGATCTGGAAAGGAGTTCCAGGTAAAAACACTGATGAGATTGATGTCAAAATCACGGGTGAATATCAGAAAATCAAGTCAGGTGATATTGTTGAATTGAAGGCGGGAGAAAGGGTAACGTTGACTCCTGGTTTATACCATAAATTCTGGCCTACCACTTCCGAATGTATAATCGGTGAGGTATCGACGGCAAATGATGATGTGAACGACAACTTTTTCATTAATGCTGACATCGGTCGATATTCGGAGATCGAGGAAGATGAGCAACCGTTGGTTTCACTGCTAAGCGATCATTGATATGGAAAAAAGTGGAATCACGGCTGCAGGGAACTGGATCGTTGACAAAACGAAAGTTATTGACGATTTCCCGCCGCAGGATGGTCTGGCCAATATTTTAAATGAAACCGCAGCCAATGGTGGATCGCCTTACAATATCCTGAAAGATCTTTATCAGTTGGGTGCTGAGTTCCCTTTGCAAGGGATTGGCACCATTGGCAATGACGATGCCGGGCAGTTTATCATAGAGGACTGTGCCCGACATGCTATTGACAGCCAATATTTGAAAACCGTTCCTGAGGTAGGCACCTCTTTCACTGATGTAATGACTTCGAAAGCGACTGGTCGCCGGACCTTCTTCCATTACCGTGGGGCGAATGCGGTATTGGATCAGGATCATTTTCCCGTGGATCTACTCGACTGCAAAATCTTCCATTTGGGGTATTTGTTGCTGTTGGATAAATTGGATCAGATCGATGTGGACGGAAAAACGGGCGCCTCCAAAATCCTCCAGGCTGTTCAGCAAAAAGGAATTAAAACGGCGGTAGATATTGTCAGTGAAAATTCTGACCGCTTTCAGCAGGTGGTCATACCATCCCTTCCTTTTGTGGACTACTTGTTTGTGAATGAATATGAAGCGAGCAAGATTACGGGCGTCAATGCCGATCCCACGGATTTGGAATCGATGTTTGCGGCATCGCAAGCTTTACTTGATGCGGGGGTGAAAGAGATCGTGTTTTTACATGCCTCCGATGGTGCGGTTGCTTTGACAAAGTCGGGAGAACGTTTTGTACAGGGAAGAATTCAATATCCAAAAGAACTGATCAAAGGAGCTTCGGGTGCGGGCGATGCTTTTGCAGCTGGGGTGCTTTATGGATTGCATGAAGGGTTTTCAATTGAAAAATGTCTGCAGCTTGGTGTTGGTACTGCCGCCTCATCTTTGAGCGAACCGACCTGCTCGGACAGTGTCTTGAAAGCAAATGAAGCATTGGCTTTGGGTGAAAAGTACGGTTATCTTAATTGGTAATTGAGATTGCATTCTACTGAAATAAAAAAGCCGATACATTGGGTAGATCCCATCGTATCGGCTTTTCTTTATTGTCTTATGAAGTGTATGATGCCATTACGTTGAATGTGAATTTGTATGTATGTAGAGACGTTCGGCAGAACGACTGACACAATTATTTGTGCCGTTCAAATGCATTCTATCAAAATTCAGCATTCCGTTAGACGTTCTCCCGAATGTCTCTACATAAAATAACCTTAATTAGGGTCTGCTTAAAAAGGTCTCTTTATTTTTCTTGAAATTTGGTTGACCAATTCCAGCTTCGATTATTGATGTTACTAATGCCCATAAATCATATTCATAAATAATGAAAAAAAGGTCAAAAAAGATTCCTTTCATGAATCTTTCAAGGTTAGCAATAAAGAAGATGGCACCAATCCAAGAATTTGTGGTGTCTGATCTTCGTGCCTTAATATTATTCAATCCATACCCTCTTTTAGTTTGTCCAAATTTTCCTTCTACATGACTCCTCAATTTTTGATGGATAACCTTATTCTCTTCCCGCTCTTTAATTTTTTCAGGATCTTTAGGAGGAGCTCCAAGAGGTGAGCCGACGAAAGTTATATCATTTTGATCATAAACTTCTCTAGCATTTCGATTTCCATAAATTTTGTCTCCAACAATTCCATTTAGCTTAGTGTGAGGGTGCCGTAGTTTATGTGCTTCAATATGCTTTTTGATAATCTCCTCTTCCCCTTCATAGTATGCTTCAAAATCATGATGGTCAATATAAGAATAGCCTTGGTCAATAGATATTGATATTTTAGCTCCAAATTCAACATTCGCTCCAGACTTCCCTCTTATGATGGGGCGAATATGTGGTTGATATAAGTTTACAATACGGAAACCAACCGTATTTTTCTTCTCTTCAATCATTTCCATTTGTTGGCGATACACTTCTTGAATAACATACAATAGCTTCAAAAAACGCTTATTCAAAGGAATACCTACCTTAATTTGGTCTAATAGACGATGAATATGCCCTATATTTCGATGAAGATACTGTAGTTGTTTTCGATTTGCAGCCCTCCAAAAATCGGCGCCTTTCTTCTTTTTTCTTGTCAACGCTAGAAATTCTTTTTGGGCTTTTTGTCGATAGCTTCTAGGTTTCTTAGCATCTGTTTTAACAAATTCCCATAATATATCGATGATTTTTTCTGATTCAATGCGAGCCTTATTGATCAAAGCCAGGTCGGTCGGATAAGGAATTTCTTGCACCGCTACAGTAGCATCAACTGAAATCGAGTTTTCAATTTCAGGCTTCTTATATTTTGTATCACTTTCTACATTTTTTTCATCACGAAGTTCGCTTTGCTCATCAATACTAACGTCATGACTCTGGAGTAAGTGACTTAAATCATTAAAGTCTTTTATGGTCAAACGCTTTCTAATTGTCGGAAATAATGAAGAATCGAATACCTGATCATGTTGAAATTTATGCAATCCAACAAAGTATTGTAGATATGGACTTTCTTTGATTTGTTCAATTGTTTCTCTATCAGACAACTTATATTTGTGTTTGATAATCAAGGCTCCAATCACTAAACGCGCTGGTTTAGGTCTAGCTCCTTTGTCGAAGGACATGTTCCGTTCATAGATCCTTTTTAATTGACTCCAAGGAATTTCTTTGGCCATAATAATCCATCTATTATTGGGATTAAGGCCACCCAAATACGGGTCCATAAAATCAGAAATCTCAAGTTGATCAGGGGAATGCTTAATCATAGTGCAAGCTAAAAAAGTAGGAAAGGAGCCCTGGGGCTATTTAAAGGACAATTTACAAAATTTCCCCTTGCACTAAAAGAGATTTAATGTGATTTAATGAGCTGATCTTCAGTCGTTTTTAGATAATTCGAGCTATTTCAGCAGACCCTAATTAAATCCCTACATTCCTTAACTTAAAAATCTGGTAACACCTGCCCTCACACTCCACAACGGTTTGTCCCTTTTGGGCTTTTAGCTTTACGCCTCCACCCATCAGACTTTTTGGACGGCTTGAGGCTTCAATACCGATACTCACCTTTTGTTTTTCAGCAGAGGGATTCAGTACCACTAGGATTTCTTCCTTATCCAACTTACGGGTAAAAATCAACGGGTACTGGTCTTTTTTGGCGTAAAGAATATCGTAGTCCGCTTCAATACCAAGGGCGGGCTCCGATTTCCTTAATTCAATCAGCGCTTTTACCCTGTAAAACAAGCTTTCCTTGTGCTTTTGTTGGGCTGCCACTGATGGCTGCGTTTTGTCTGTTGGCATCGGCAAATACAATTGATCTGCAGAAGCGGTGGAAAATCCCCAATTTTCACCCTGGTCCCATTGCATTGGGGTACGATTTCCGGAGCGGGTGCCGAAGGAACCTTCAACAGCCAATTCATCATCAAGGGCTTGCTGAAACATGCCAATCTCGTCACCATAATAGACAAATGGAATGTTGGGGAAGGTAAATTGAAAGGCATAGATAATCTCCAGGTCCTTCTCATCTCGTCCATAATTTCATACCCGGACCATGTCATGATTATCCACGGGAATACTGATAAATCCTTTGCCTTTTGTTCGTTCATATTGGCTTTCAAATGAACGTAAAAACTCGGTGATATTTCCTTTACCTGCTGCCTCAAAAAAACTGTGTTGGGTAGGGTCATCTTTATGAAACCACTTTTTATGAAACAAATCATCGTAGCCCTTGAACCAGTGCATAAAGTCGGCATGAAAACCAGACTCCACCGCCATTGCAGGTTCTCCCCATTCGGATATCAACAATGCTTCAGGATATTCCCGATCAAAAGTGGAGCGTACATCTTTCCAAAAATCCGCACCTGCACTGCCCGCCATGTCCACACGGAATCCGTCTGCGCCAGCTTTCAGCCAAAACTTCAAGACGTTTTTCATCTCATTTTTCAAAGCCATCACGTCAGGATGATCCAGCGGCAACTGCCAGTCATATTTGATTTGATCCTCGGGGAAGCCATAATTCAGCTTGGGCTGACAATAAAAATAATTGGTCATAAACGCTCCTTCCCGCGGTCCATAGCCGATGATGAATTTACCCGCATACTCCTTGGGGATGTTCCAGTTATCTTCGGTCCAGATGAACCAATTTTTATATTTAGGATCGTTTTGTGATGACGCTTTGAACCACGGGCTTTCTTCACTGGTGTGGCCGACCACAAAATCGAGAATGATTTTGATCCCCCGTTTATGGGCTTCAATAAATAACATTTCAGCATCTTCATTGGTGCCATACCGTTCGGCTACTTTGTAATAATCCGCCACATCATAACCCGCATCACAAAAAGGCGATTCATAAAAAGGGCTGATCCATACGGCATTCACACCAAGGGAATCCAGATAATCGAGTTTGGAGATGATCCCCTGCAGATCACCAATACCATCGCCGTCGGTATCTTTGAACGTCTGAGGGTATATCTGATAAAATACCGCCTGAGAAAGCCATGATGGATAATGATAAGGTTGCCCCAATAAAACCGGGGCAGATATCACCAACAAAAAAAATAAGGATATTAAAGTTCTCATAACCAAAAATGCGTTTAATTATTCCTATAAAACAAAAAATAAATTATTGTTTTAGGTAAACTTACATACAAAAATATTGCATTCAGTTCTCCACATTTAATTATCCACATCTAATGATTAAGCTTCCACCTAAGATCGACCCTTGGCCATACTTCTGGCTTTGATGATAAGCGATTCGATGCTTTCATATTGCTTTTTCTCCTTGATATACATCTTCACATATTGGTTAAGTTGATAATCAAAAAATTGCGCCAGTTTCATCACTTCCAATCCACCTTCGGGATCCCATGGTCGCCCTGGACGGTAAAAGTCATCACCCGATTCCCAGCGTTCCCGATCAAAAGCTACCTCGGAATTTCTCCACTGCGGGTAGACTTTCTCTTTCTTCATATAAGGAATGAGCAATTCCACTGATTTTTGAATAGAACCCTGGTTCTGATTTTCCCATGGATAATAGCCCTTGCCGTTTTCACCCATTGCTAAAAGCGTCGAAAGGATCGGTTTGAGTCCTCCGCAGTGATAACTCAATGCATCGCGATGGCGCAGGTCGATGGTGGTGCTGTCGCCAAAAAAATTACGGTTGATGTAATCCTCTACGCCTTTAGCTACAAATTGCTCATATTTTTGATCTTCAAGTAACTGACTGCTGAGGGCGATGATTTTAATTCTTTTACTTCGCCAATTCCCTCGCTCCCCATCATATCCTGCCTTGATACAGGTATCAGAAAGTTCGACCAACCATTTTTGGATCAGCTGCTGTTCACTTCGGCTCGCAAAATCCATCAGAAGCGGAAGTGCCGTCAGCATGGGCGTCAGTTTATTTTCATTGATGGGGTTGCCATTCGGTACATAAGTTTGCATCCAGGCCAAGGATAATTGAAGCGCTTTTTTGGCGTATTTAGATTTGCCCGTACCCGCATAGGCATAGGTCAGCTGTTGAATACTTTCCATCTGCTTGAGTTGCTTAATCGACTGAATACGGTCGGGATTGCTACTGACCAATCCTTCATAATTGATAACTGCAAGGGGAACAGGTTCTTCCTTGAGGTGAGTATTGGCTTTTTCAATTATGGTGTCAAAAAAAACGCGAGCTTCAGGATCATTTTTGAGCAATTCTTGAATCTGTTTACAATCCTGTTCTGTGAGCGGAATGCTGGTTTTCAAATTCAGCTTGGCGGAAAAGCCTGTCAGGGATCCACAGAATAAAAAGCATAAAAAAAGGGTCTTAATCATGGTTTGCATCGTCTCTATTATTTTGAGCATGTTTAAAAATCTATCCTCCACAGCCACCGAAATTTTGAATTGGGTTGGGTATTATTTTTCAACCATAAGGTTGCTACACTCCCAATATCGCTTTACAATACTCCGTATTTTCGTTAGAAATTTCAAATTTTAAACACGCGCTGCATGCAAAAGCCCCAAACAGATGAATGGGGCCTTTGAAAAAATGATCATTTATTTATAATTCGGGGACTGAATCAACACCCCTCCACTCTTATCAATTTCCTGTTGCGGAACAGGATAGAAAGCCCTGCCTTCAATATATCGGGACTCCCCGTCAATTTTAGAGACAATGGTATTTAAATCTCCCCAGCGCCGCAAATCATTATAGCGGTGTCCTTCAAAACACAGTTCCTTCCGCCTTTCATCCTTAATCACCTGCATCAGCGATTTACCCCCATTGACCAATTCCTGAGTGCTTAGGTGAGGTCTTACTTCCTGATCAATAGGGCTGTAAAAAGCACGATCGCGCACCAGGTCAATGTATCGCATGGCTTCGGCCTCATTGCTGCCAATCAGGGATTCCGCATACATCAGATAAATATCTGCAAGGCGCATGACTGGAAAACTTTCGTCATTCCCGGCAGGATTGTTGGCCTTCGATGTCAATCCTTTGGCAATCACTGGATCATCACTGGTTGAAATTACATAATCTCCAACTTCCCCCCCGATAATTCGTGGATTTCGATAATAGAGGGTATCTCCTTTTTGCCGGATAAATGCCGTAAGTCTGAAATCGCCCGGTTCAAAGGTATTGATTAAATCATCGGTGGGGCGTAAATTTTGGTATCCACCAATTTTATCCGGATCGTTACCATCCTGGACCATTGCTTCCAGATACACATTTCGCTGCGTCCCTTCTGAGGCATTTAATCCATCATCAAACCAAAATAAAGGCCCACCCACCTGGTGGTCGTAAAGCACTTCGAACAAATTTTCAGGACTAAAGCGATTATTTACATTCATGATATCCTCCGCATTCTGCATCAACACAAAACCACCATTTTCAATAATATCTTTGAACAGAGGCTGCGCTTTCTCGGGTTCATCAAAGAATAAATATGATTTTGCCAAAAGGCCTTTGGCAAACCACATGGTTACCCTACCCTGCTCCTCATTTACCTTACCACTATAACTATTGGGTAATGATTTTTCCGCTATAATCTCCTTTAATTCCAACTGAACGAAATCAAGTATTTCCTCTCTTGTGAATTGTGGCACCGTAAATAAATCCATATTATGCTCGTCACGGAAAGGAACAAAATCCCATTGCATAATAAGAGTGAAATAATAGTTTGCTCTGAGCAATTTAGCCTCTGCCTTTGCCCGTTTTATCAGGAGGCTATCTTGTATGGTCTCAGGTCGCTCCTTGATGACGGTATTGGCCCGGCGTATCCCTTTATACAAGGAAGACCAGATTCCCCGAAGCTCCTTACTATCTTCACGAAAATTAAAATTATAATTCCCAGCCAGATCATCTTCTGTTTCAATGGTAAATACATCATTGGTCAATAATGCTCGTTGCCTCCAATAATGATTGGCATATAAGCGCACATCCGCCATATTGGAATAACTTGCTGAAAGCATGCGCATCAAATCCAGGTCTGTCTGGAAATACGTATCACGATCGAGCAAAGTATTATTTTTAACATCCAAAAAGTCGTCACAGGAACTGATCAATGCCCCTGCCAATATCAATAAAAAATATATTTTTAGATTTTTCATATCCTTTAAATTATTGCGGTTCATTAAAAATTCATCTGTACTCCGGCAGTATATACTCGTGGCGTAGGCCTGGCATTATAACCCTTTTCAATGGAAGCACCGGAAGAAGATCCCGAATCCCACACATCAGGATTATAACCTTGATAATTAGTGAAGATATAGGCATTAGAAATGGCGATATAAGCACGCAATCTTGTGATGGTGTCCAAATTAATTAGATTTTGAAAATCATATCCTAATTGAATGTTTTGTATATTCAAATAAGCACCATTCTGTATATGTCGGTCAGAAAACCTATTGGAGGCAGAAGAGGCATTAACCGTAGGATATTCCGCATTGGGATTCTCCTCCGTCCAGGTATTCCCCACCAATTCTTTCAATCTGTTTTCTTTCTTATTGGTTAATGTAAAATTGTAAAGATTTTCATTAAATACTTTATACCCCGCCTTACCCTCCAATAAAACACTCAGGTCAAAACCTTTATATTGAGCACTGAAATTCAGCCCAAAATAATACTTGGGTATGGAAGACCCGAGATTCACACGATCGTCATCATTTATTTCACCATCTCCACTGACATCAACAAAGCGCACATCTCCGGCTTGGGCGGTAGGCTCAATATCCTCATCCTGTTGATCCGTACTATATAGCCCATCTGTTTTATAGCCATAGAAATACCACATACTTTGATCCACCTCTAATCTTTGATATCCATCACCGGACATAATAGGCGTATCTCTACCATCCACTTTAACAAGTTCTGAGGCCTTATTGGACACATAGGTGAAATTACCCCCTATGGAATAAGTAAACGCTCCTTCAAAATTATCATAATTAAGTCCCAACTCCACCCCTTGATTTTGAATGGAACCTACATTCCTTAACCCATTACCTATATAATCCCCATCCACATCTGTACCAGTTCCAATATCGGCCATTTGCTGAACGCTCAGAATCATATCCCTTGAAGTTTTTTGAAAAATTTCTCCGGTAAATCTTAGCTTGTTATCAAATAAGCCGGCATCTATACCAAAATTAAGTTGCTCGCTGGTCTCCCAACGTAAATCATCAGCAGGCAATCCTGCCACAATATGAGCAGTCGTATTCGGGTTGCCGGCTCCCCCTGCCCAGGGATAGTTAATATTGGGCCACATGGCCGCTACAAACCTGTCGGTCAAACTTAAATCACGACCCACTTCACCATAACCGAGGCGTAATTTCAAATTATTAATTACCGCATGATCCCTTAAAAAAGCCTCCTCGGAAATCGTCCATCCGGCAGATAAAGATTTAAAAATACCTGTTCTATTCTCAGCTTTAAATTGGGAGCTGGCATCTCTACGAATGGACCCATTGAGGGTATATTTGGCATCATAGGTATAAATAAAACGTGCGAAGCCCGATAACATTCTTTTCGTAAAATTATCAGCGCCGTAAACTTGTTTACTGCCTCCCACTATTGATTCGAGACCATCCCGATTGCCATCTGCGGTAGCGAAGGTGAAGGATGTTTGTTCATTTTGCACAACACCACCTGCGGTAAGCACCACATCGTGACGATCGGCGAAGGTTTTTTTATACGTCAGGTAATTGTCCCAGAAGAGCCCCAAATACCGCGAATAATTTTCGCCATATCTGGAATTTACAGAAGCATACAAGGCGGTACCCTGATCCATTTTTGGATTTCTGGTTTGTTGAAAACTACTGGAGAATGACCCATTAAGATTTGATTTAAACGTCAGTCCCTCAAAAATATCGACCTCTGCCCACAGGCTTAAACTCGTCCCCACAGATTGTTGATCCTTTTCTTTAATGGTCATGGTGTACACCGGGTTGGCAGTATTAACTGCGCCAGTAGTTTCCACAGTGGGTACGCCATATCCATGGCTTAAAATGTTGGCAGCATCGTATACCGGGATTTGGGGTGCAATCTGATACACCGCTGAAGGATCGCCCTGCTCTGGCGTTTGCTGGCGTTGCGACAAGTTAAACATGACCGTTTCTCCCATTCTGAATCGACCTCTTTTCAAATCCGACTTGACATTCAGGTTATATCGCTGGTATCCCGTATTGATTTGCATTCCCTGCTGATCGGTATATCCCATTGAAACGCGGTAATTGCCACTCTCTCCCCCACCCTGAGCGGAGAAATTATACCTTGAAATTGGCGCTGGCTTAAAAACCTCCTCTGCCCAACGGGTATTGGTGGTAATATTTTCGTCTCTTACCCAACGATTTTGACGAATCGTCCCATTCTTAACAAACAGCTCATCCGCATAGGCCTTATATTCATCAATATCCATCGCATCATAGAGGTTCATAGGCGTTTGCACGCCATATTCGGCGGAGAAATTAAATTTTGCTTTCCCCTTTTTGCCGCTTTTGGTGGTAATGATCACCACCCCATTAGCACCACGGTTACCATAGATAGCCGCAGAGGCCGCATCCTTCAAAACATTCAACGATTCAATATCATTCGGGTCAATATTCAACATGGAATCTGTCAGCACTCCATCAATCACATATAAAGGATCAGACTTTCCTGACACCGTTCCCACCCCCCGAATTCGCACTTTAATTCCTCCTCCGGGTGTGGTGGAATTACTGACTTGCACCCCTGCCATACGTCCCTGCATGGCTTGGGCCGCATTGGCTGTAGGGATTTTCTGAAGCTGCTCAGACTTAACCATACCTATAGAGCCTGTGATATCCCTTTCTTTTTGTTCCCCATATCCAATAACCACTACCGTTTCAAGTTCCTTGACATTGGGGGCCATAGTTACATCGATGACCGACTGGTTTCCAACTTTTACCTCCTCGGCCATATAGCCGATGAAAGAAAAAACAAGCACCTCCTCCGGGCTGGCAGAAATGGAAAATTTACCGTCGATATCCGTTACCGTGCCGACAGTTGGTTTAGATTTTAGCGTGATATTTACCCCTGGCAAAGTGGCGCCGTCCCTCTCGGTCACGGTTCCGCTGACCATCTTTTGAGCGAAAACACTATCTCCCAAACCTATAAACACCCCTATGAAGAACAACACAAAAAATAACTTACGGCCTATAGTATTATTGCATATCATATCAATAATAAATGTTTAATTATAAAAAAATTATATGGTAAATAAATTATACATTTAGAGAACCATTTTTAATAAATAAGAATAGTATTAATGGTTCAAAAAAGCTACCCAAAAGATAGCTTTTTTGAGATTTAGAGCATGTTCGAATACACAGCAATAGGCTGCAAATTTCAAATATTAAACACGCTCTTAGCAACAGCATTAAAACCAGAATGCCCAATAGATTGATCCTATAAGTGGTTTATTCAAAAGGACCACTTTTAACTCTAAAGATATAGTGATCCTTTTAAAGACATATAATTTTAGATTGACTAGTTAATCACCACTCATTTTGACTACAGCAACTGGTTATTAGAGCACAATTCCTAGCGTATCCTGATGCTCGGTATGCCATATGCTAAAAATAACCTTGTATCGTTGTTGCAATAATTCCCTACTGCTTTGAGCGTGTGTATCCCACGCTTTAAAGCATTACTCGTTGATCTCGAATAAAAATGCTTGCGTCTCTACATTGAAAGTGAGGTGTAAACCTTTATCCGCACTTCCCGGTACTTTTACTCTACACCCTCCCGTGTTAGGACCTTCATTTACCCCCTCGTCATTAATTTTATCCGGAGCATTAGTGCATTCTGCAAGCGTTTCATTTCCATCTTTATCTTTCGTAAAAGATTTCACATACCAGGTACCGGATAAAGATTCGGTATCATCTTCAGGCCCATTTCCCCAGTCCACATTATAAGTGCCGTCGTCCTCTCCCCATACGCCTTGTGCATTATATACTACTTTGAAATTGTAATCTTCCAAATGGGCATTGGGTGTTTCAGACCAGGGGTTATACCCCCAAATATCAGCCTCCCAGATGGCAGGATTATCTGCTGACTGTGTCATCGGTACACCTTGCCCCCAAGCATTTTCAGGCGCCTGATTAGGAACGGTATTCACCTGTCCAACCATCCAAAGTATTTTCTTATTACCTTCGGCATCAGTATGGTCCCAATTGAAATCAATACAGGTAACCTGATCTACCACCTCAACCGAATAAGTCTTCTTATCTGCATGAGCATTGATGGCAGCTACCTTAGCCTCTGCGTTGGGAACCACAATTTTATCCCAAAGCTCTCCGCAATCTTCCCCTTTCACCTGTAGATCTCCGGCCAGTTGATCCCCTTTGCCTGAAACTGCCCCATAAGTAAAGGCATTATCTGAGGTCGCAAAAGAAAACTCTGTGTCCCCACTATTCCCCAAAACTACTCGTTTTACAAATTCGCCCAAATCATTGCCCTCATTCATGAGGATTTTCTCTTCTCCTTTCATAAGCACAAAATCATCAGGAGTAGCTACATTACACTCCTCCACTGGTGGATCAACTGGTTCGGTAGGTTCATCGGTTGTTGATTCTGAACAAGCCGACAAAAAAACAATAGGCAGTGAGAAAGCAATGGCTTTCAAGGTCATAGAGTTAAATACTTTCATCTTAAAAATAAGTATAGTAAAAAAAATAATTTCCGAATTAACGCCGGCCATTTAGGCGGGCTGGTTAATCATTTGATAGTTCCAAATTGGAGGCTGATGAAAGATTTAAGGTGGATTAACCTTCAATTATTAGTGTAATTTTATTCTAATCATTGATCCCACTACCTTCCAAGGGCTCATTGTAGCAGGTTAAACATTTCTCCACTGTAGCAGAGATGATTTATCAACCTTTACCGCTGTTTCAAAAGTTTAATCATTTGTGTCTGCTGATTAATACCGTCTAACCGAAGCAGATACATCCCGGTAGCCAGCGTATTAAGTTGTAATTTTTGTTGATCAAGGGAAGGATCAAGGTGATAATGCCCCACTTTTTTTCCGCTTATGCTGAACAGGCCTGCTTGTTGAATGCCTTTCCCCTCAATCGTCAATTGCTCATTAAAAATGGTCGGATAAACTTCGAAGTTCTGAGTCTTTTCAGCCAATAGTGGTGTTTGTGGATCAAGTGGATTACTGTTGGGTTGATAAGTAACCTTAAAAATGCCCGAAGTGCTTTCATCCAAATTCACCGTCATGGCTTGGGCGTCAAAATCGGTATAAGGCTCCCCGTTGAGGGTAATGGATGCAATGGATAATCCGTCTTTCTTAACAATGACTGGCGCTAACTGAACCTGCTCGGTGGTTTGGCCATCAAAGTGATAATACAATGAAAAGGGCCGTGCATGCAAATAAGTGTTGGCATACAAATAGGTCATATAGCCTAATTCCGCATCGTGGAAGCCTGCTTTGAAAGTGTTGGCCAATAAATCCCCAAAAGGCTGACTGCCATCTTGTGATACGTTCATATACGACACGCCATGAGCACTTAATAAATGCTGTTCAAAGAATGCCATGGATTCATCGGCTAATTGAAGGTATTTTTCCCTTTTTTGATCATCAACCGTACTGTAATAATTCATCAGGCCTCCTGTAAGCCCTTGCTCGAGCACCCAATGATTCTTGGTCGCATTTTTCCTTTTGCCTGTCTTCCAGCTGATATCCGAAAAAGGTGCACCGTAATGGTAGTCGTATAAATCTTCATGCTCATGATTATTACGCTCCAACACCTGATCAAGCAATTGTTCTGCAGCGGTTTGGTAACTTGCATTTCTAAAGAAAACGGCCGCCCTGCCCAAGCACCAGGCCGTTTTCAGAACATGTCCCACCCCGCAGTGGTCGTTAGATTGGTCAATATTCCAATTACTATCAAAAATCTCCGGAAAACCTGCTTTTACAGCAGTTAACTCCATCGAACCAGCCAGATGATCCCTTGCAATATCAGAGAGGTCTTTAAATCTCTGAATGGTTTCCGGAGTCCGGTAGCTATTGGCCAACAAGGCCGCATGTGTATTAATGCCATCAATGGTACCGGTAAAACCTTTGCCCTTTTGGCCGGAATTTCGAATGCTGCCTTTTTCATAAAAACCAAGATAATTATCCCGGCTATCCCACCAATTTTCATCCAGGTTTTGAAGCGATTTATCTATAAATTCCTGTTCGATTGCAATTCCATTAGATTCAAAAGGTGTTCCGCCGAGAGCTTCTTCCATGGCTACAATTCCCACCATGGCATATTCTTGTTGGAAAATCCATCGTTCGTTTTGAGCCCAGGGTGTGCCAAAGGACTGATCATTATCGGTATCATAGGTAAAAAACCAGCCGTCATTTTGTTGATCCCAACCTTTATCATACAAAAAATCAAGTGCCTTTCTCGCATGTTGTAAATATTTAATATCACCCGTCATCTGAAATGCGCGGGCAAAAGCATAGGCCGTTCGGCTTGTGGCGCAAAGGCTCTTGTACTGAAATCCTTCCCAACCTCCGCTTTGATCCGCTTTGGCATGACCATCCAATCCGGCAAAGGTATGGTAACCCCCGAGGTTTTTGTCCTCCAGTTTAATATGAAAATCAGCCACGCCTTTCACGAAGTCAATATTTTTGTCGGGGTTTTTAAGGTGTTCAGCAATAAGTTGATATTGACTAAAGCCTGTATGATAAAAAAATAGCAGGCATAGAATAGATATAATTTTCCGCATTGTCATACTTTTAATGTAAAATCATAAAAGTACAATCAACCCGTTTTTATATAGATACTCATGTTCTGAATTAGGAGACAATTAATCGGATAAGAAAAAAGGTCGGAGTAAAGTGCTCCGACCTTCATATATGAAATATTACGACTAATTATAAATCAAATATTCAACACTGCAATAGCGTCTTTCCACTTTTCCATTGGCTTGACCATCAACTCGTAATAGCTGTCCAGTGCAGAATGATTTTCCACTTTTAATTTTATATTAAATAAACCTTGATGATGCTGTGGAATCTTCACACGCAAGCGAGGACCGACTGTATTTTCAAACGACTTGACGGCGATACCATTCCAATATTGTTCCTGAGATTCTTCTCCAAAACAAACTTCAATGGTCATGTTCAATCCGTCGAACTGCTGTGCTCCATCATTGAGCATCCACAAATCCATCTCCATCCACTCGCCAGCATCATAGGAGAAACGCTGGAACTGAGCACTTGCCAATACGGGCCGCAAGGCATCTTTGATACCATAAAAGGCAGGCTTGATCTGATTGTCATAATCGATAATGGAGTTATTGGCAGCCGTTGGCCATGGTTCATTGAAGCACCAGTTCAGCGCCATGCTACAATAAGGCTGTTTTTGGCGGGCCGCTTCAAATATACACTGATAACCAATCCTTTGCAGTTGCTGACCCCGAGCTACCAAAGTGGATAAATCTTCACTTTTCCCGAAAAATTGCTCGATAATGTGGGCATTCAACCACGTTTTTTCAGTCCAGGCATCATAGGCATGATGCGCTTTCCACGCTTCCGTTGGGCTTGGTGGGAACTGTTCCTCGGCGGGAATGATTTTTTTGATGGTATTTTCGAAAGCGGGAGATGGCATTCCAAATTCAGAGTAGGCCGTGCAATCTGCCGAGAACATCCACTGAAAAACATCCTGTTGGGTATCCTCATCAAAGAAAGCATAATGGCCGTGCCCCATACCCATCACGGGTGCGGTAGGCAAAAACGGGGTGTTGGAATCATGCTCAAAACACACACTATTTAACAGACGCAAGGCATGCGATTGATCGGTCATGCCCGACCAGCTGTTGAACAGTTCATTTCCCCCGCACCACAGCACCGTTGAGGCAAATTGCTTCAATCGCTTCACGATCGCTGTCGCCTCCGATTTCAACACCTTCAGGTATTGCTTATCATCGGGATGGTTGTTACAGGCCAAAGGAAATTCCTGCCAAACCAACATTCCCTTGTCATCGCAATACTGATGGAAAGCATCCTTATTCACAATCCCGCCGCCCCAAACACGTAGGATATTCATGTTCGCTTCCAACGCCAGATCAATCAATTCATGGTAGCGCGCATCGGTGATGGTGCCAGGGAAAATTTCAGGGTTCACCCAGTTGGTGCCTTTCAAAAAGATTTTTTGCCCATTCAATTCCATCTGAACCGGAGGGCAACTGCGGGACTTGGGGAAAGTATTGGTCCGCTCATAAGCCCCCTCATTCATCACCAAGGCCACTTTTCGGAAGGCGACCTTACGACTGATTTGCTGTTTCGTTTCCAGATCAGTCAATACAAAATCATACTGAAAAGGATCGCCCTGCCCGACACACCACCATAACTTAAGATCCGCCAATTCAAAACTTGAGGTATTTCCATTGAATCGAATTTCCTTTACACATTTGCCCTCGTCCAACACTTCTAGCAGGTAGGATCCATCCCAAAAATTACCTCCCCAATACGACACCTCCATATTCACCTGCGCCATCCGCTGCTGCAGATCAAGCTCATAATCCACCAACAGACTTTTTACTGCCTGCGGTCCTATGACGATACAGCGCGCCTCGTCCCAGATCCCCGATGGGATCAAGCGTGGGTGCCAGTCCCAGCCGTAGCTCACTGCAGGCTTAGCAGTATGGTCGGCCTGCGATCTGTCATAGGAATTGTGATGTGATTTTGGAACAGGAAAAACAATCACCTTTAACTGATTTTTGGCTTCGGTCATATAAGGATTAAGCACCACTTTCACCTCACTGAACATCCCGGTATGGTGCGTGAGCAATTGATCATTCAGGTAAATTTCACATTCATAATCAATGCCTTTCGCCTGGAAAAACACCTTCTTTCCTTCCACATCGTTCGGAAGGTCAAGCACCGTTTGGTAGGTCCAATAACAGTCTTCCATCCAAACCCATTGTTTGTAATTGTCGCCGAAATGGAAGTCGGGATAGTCGTTCGCCCTCGCCCAATCCAACTGCGCATTGCCGGGAACATTTGCTTTTACCCATTGCTCAGGTGTCTGCTCTTTTCCAGTATGATGCCCGAGTTCCCAATTCATTTCTATATTTTTCATTGCTTATATTTTCTAAGTTCTTGATCCATTTACAATTAAGCAATACACTGTTGGAAGGGTGCTAAAGGCCAGGATTACCATAGTTTATTATTTTACCTACAATGTTGATTTATTAGAATAGATCCCGTCAAAAATAATCTGTATAAATCTGCGTAACCTGTGGACAAATCAACACCTCAAATTCCTACCGTACCTATCCTTCTAATTCCTTCAATCGGTAATAAGTATAAAGCGGATAGGCATGCGCATGGGCATTATAAGGCATATTGAAAGCATGGCCCTCCGTTTCAGAAAGCGAGCCGTCGATATAATCCGATGCCGTCCATTGCCCTAACCAAAAATCAGGAAAAACCTGCCCGATATGCCGAAGGCTCATGCGGTTAAAAAGATCCCAGGCCAATGATAAATTTACCTGCGCCACCCCAATGACATATTGAGCGTAAGGAGCAAACCAAAAGCCGCCATTCTCACCAGCACCATCCTTGCAATAATGTTCCTTTACGCCAGGCAATGGTCCTTCCATCAATCGCCCACCCGCTTTTTCGGGATAAACCAAGCGCTCATTGACCACCTCAATCATTTTTGCTTTCAGCTCACTATCCAAATGAGGGATCTGCAAACCAAAGGCCTGTGGCCACATATAAACCTCCTCTTCTCCAATCGGCTCATCCACCCAATAGAAACGCTTGAAAAAGGAGGCACTCCCAATGTCTTTCATTAAATTTTCATACAAAACAGTTGCCTGCGTTTGGGCAATAGATTTCAGCATATCGACCTGATAGGTATATTCATCAGTGGGCGTTAAGGACGAAAAATTTTGAGCCAATTGTTGATACATCACAATCGCCATTGTGGTATTCAAATGCGATTCGGATTTTTCATACATTCGGTTAAAAGGCTCTTTTGCCAATACAAAATGAATATCATCGTTCCAGTCCGAATTCAGCAACCGCACCAATCCACGCGGACCAAGGCCAATTTCATCCCGAAGAAACAAAATCAGTTTTTCAATATGGTCAAGCACCGTTCCTTCCGCCTTGCTCTCCAGGGGGTAATAAGGAAGCAGCTCGAATAAAAAATCGATATCACCCGTGATGCGCAAATATTCATTGATTGCATGCAGTAAGAATAGCTGATTATCAGACTGTATATAGACATCGTCGGTCTGATAGCCAAAGCCTTTCTCCATGATCGGCACTTGTCCTCGCGCATTTTCCTTTTTCAACGCATAGCGCAAAGCTGATTTGGCCACCGTGGGGTTATAATAACACATCGGTAACAGGTGTTGCAGGTGATCCCGAACGCTTGCATGTAAGCCCCACCAAAAATCATATTGACTTCCCTGCGGTGTTTTGGTTTCTTTGAAATACCGAGAATATTGCGACATGGCCTCCAATATATGAGCATGCCAGATCAGCTCCGACCGTCGGTCATTATCCAGCCCAAATTCAGGCAGCACCTGTTTCCATTGATCTGCTACGGAAGTTTTTTCTTCACAAAATGCGTTCCATTGGGCTTGATAATCTGTATCAAAACTGAAGCCCAATTGATAACTGAAGGACTGTTTATACCCCCCTTTCAACTTCACTTCATAATTGGCTTGAAGATAATTTGCTCCTCCATTAGCATTATGTTCAATAGAGGTTTTATCCTTTGATCCCATGAAAAGCACAGGTGGAAATCCCTCATATGCTGCAATAGTATCTTTGTCTTTCCATAAAAAGGGCTCCCGTGGCTTGGCTTCGAAGGCGATGGCACAAAAATCAACACCACGCTCCACTTCCCGCACTCCATAATCCACTTTCTTTGGCCATTTTTGCTGATAATGCATTTCATAATCCGCAACAATCGCATCGATAACCTTCAGTTGTTGGCAATGCGTATTATTGTTCTTTATTTCGATATCTACCTGCATGATGGACTGCCCCCCTGTTACAGAAAGCGATGGTCTGACGGATATTTTTTTGGTAATGACCATTTCATTAAACGCATATTCCCAAATCACATAACCTACCCCACATCGGCAATTCCGTTCAATTTGAACCTTATCCTGATTAATATCTGTCAGGTCAATTTTATGCCCATCCCATTCCACAATAAGATGATTCGCCCCACTGTTATCTTCTTTTCCCAGATTGAGCCTTCCCCACGATCGCTCCCCTGTAATCAGTTGATATTTTCCACTGACATGAGGCAAAAGCAAGAGCCGGTAATTCCCCAAAAGGAAATAAGGATCCTCGGTTTGTGAGGTATCAGAACGATCCAATTCCATTGGAAAAGGAAGTGGGCCGGTATATTCCACCACAGGAAAAAAATCATCATCCAAAAGCCATCTGCTTACTGTTGTATCTTGTGTTATCATAGCACTCATATTTACTATAAATAAACACGGTCAGTACTTGAAATAAAAACTATAGCTTAAAACTGTACTTATTTAGTAAAATAATACCCTTCAACATTTCACCCTAATAAAAATGCACATCAAATGGACATTTATCCTCTTTTTCCACCAAAGGCCTAACGATCTTAATCTCATTAATTCATATTAGCGAGCATAAAAGCTAAAATTCGCTACGGAATTTTGATTATTGCAGAAATGTTACTCAATTTTTTTGAGAGCATAGCATCGCTATTGTTGAGAAATTATCCAAAAGCACTTCCAATAATTCAAATTTGCAGCCGGATAGTGTGCTCTTAAACACGGTCAAAAGAAAACCCTTAACCAAGCACGTTTTATGAACTCCAAATTTTCAACGTAAAAAGTACGTTTTCAAAGTACCCTTTAAATTGACTTCATCATATTTTTATTTAGGCTCTATGCGATACTTCATTACTTTTTTTCCCATTTTTTTGCTTTTGACCAACTGTAGCCAAGAGCGCCGTACACCCCAAAACAAAACATTTTCCGCTCAAAAGGCGAAACAGGCCATGGCTCTATGCGCCCTCCAATACGAGGGATTGGCCAAACAATTGAGCCCGGGACAATTTCCCAGATCATTCGAAAAGGGCAAAATGATTACCAGTGATAAATTCTGGTGGTGCAGTGGTTTCTATCCGGGAACGATGTGGTATTTGTATGAAGCCACCAAGAATGAAAAGTGGAGGGATCTGGCCACCGAAAAAACCTTGGAACTGGACTTGGTCAAAAACCAAACAGGACATCATGACCTTGGTTTTATGCTTTTTTGCAGTTATGGGAATGGCTTTAAAATCACAAAGGACGAAAAGTTCCTGGAACCATTAACCACCGGTGCCTATACTTTAGCCAGACGTTTCAACCCCAATGTGGGCGCCGTAAAATCCTGGGACTGGGATGGTCGTCGTGGTTGGAAATACCCAGTAATTATTGATAATATGATGAATCTGGAATTACTTACGTGGGTTGGCGGACGTGAAGGACAGTCGTCATCCTTGTTGAAAATCGCCAACGAACATGCACAAACCACGATCAAAAATCATTTTCGCGATGATTACAGCTCTTATCATGTGATTGACTATAATGCGGAAGACGGATCAGTTTTACACAAAAATACTGCCCAAGGATTGAATGATGAAAGTAGTTGGGCACGTGGCCAAGCATGGGGGTTGTATGGCTATACGATGATGTACCGTTACACTAAAAACCCAATTTATCTGGAGCAGGCTCAACACATTGCCGGCTTTATCCTATCCAACCCGAACTACCCTGCCGATGGCGTTCCTTATTGGGATTTTGAAGATCCCAAAATACCGCATGCCTACCGTGATGCCTCAGCGGGAGCAATCATGGCTTCAGCGTTGATTGACTTATCCAAACTAACTAAGGATGAGGTTTTAGGGAAGAAATATTTTGATCAGGTGGAAACGATTTTAAACACCTTGAGTGGACCTGAATATTTGGCTAAAGTAGGTGAAAATGGGCATTTCTTACTGAAACATAGTGTGGGGAATTTGCCAAGAAATTCGGAGGTGGATACGCCGTTATCCTATGCTGATTATTATTATGTGGAAGCCTTAGTGAGGTATTTGGCTAATGAAAATGAAGTTTAGATTGTAGGTATAATTTGAATTTTAAATGTTGGTTGCCTCAGATTTATGTGAAATCTGAGGCATTTTTTTGCCATCAAATAAACTTGTATTGTTATCCCATAGAGATATTATTTTTAACATCTAACACATTGCTGATGGTATGTAAGTCGTTAAGAATAAACCCTATACAGGTATTTAAAATTTCAGGGTTTAGTACCATTGAAAATCTTTCACTTAATAGCATGTGGTCAGCCCATACAGCGAAAAAAATATTCCATTGTACAATACCCAACTATCGCCAATACCATTTATAATTTTTCATTTAAAAGCAAATTTAGTTCTCCCAGCGGGATATTTTTAGCAATTATTTTACCATCTTTATCAATCAAAAAATTTGTTGGGAAAGCTCTGACAGATAATCTCTTTGACTCTTCACCATTCATATCCCAATACTGCTTCCAAATAAGCTTTTCAGTTTCAATTACATTTTCCCACTTCTGCTTATCCCTTTCTTTATCTATTGAAATAGCAACTATTTCAAATCCCTTTGTGTTAAACTGACTATGTAAATCTTTTAGCTTCTCGAATTGAGCTCTACAAGGGCCACATCCACTATACCAAAAATCAACTAATGTGAATGTATTGTCTGTAAATAAATCTAAAGCAAATGGTTCATTATTTTTATTGACACATTGGATTAATGGAAAGTGTTTTCCTACGGAAAGCTGTTTCCCCTCCAATAATTTCGATTTAAGAACTCTTCCTGCATCCCCATTCTTTAGGTTATCAGAAAAGGCATCGTAAATAGAATCAAATATGGGTTCATACCCCCAACCCATTAAACTAACAAGCCTCCAAAAAGCGATTTCTGACTTTGGATTTTTTTCAGTATAGCTTAACAGTAACTTATCATGTTCTTTATGTAGAATATCAAGCTCTTTTTCCATTTTAAATCTAATATCTTCAGGAAGAATGTAATTATTGTCCCTATATATTTTATTATATTTTTGGTCGTGTGTATCCCTCTTCCTCTTGTGCTGTTTAAAAAAGGCTAAATAAAGTGGATACTCCTTTTGCATTATACTATTGGATACATCAGGTACCTTATCACGCTCATCTTTATTAATAGCAACTGTTTGCACGCCATTTTCTATAACAAACGGTGCTGATCTATATCCACCATCAGAATAAATAGTTACTCCCTGTGGTTCTGATAGGAATCCAGAAAACGAGAATTTGTTATTTTTTACTGTTGTAACGAGTTTACCCAGTTTATTTTCATTGTAGTCACTTTCGAACATTAGAGTTATCTTTCCTGAGTCAGCTTTTATAGTGCCATCAATTTCAAATTTAAACTGTTTTTCGGTTTGCGCCTGGGCGGTAATTTTTACTAAAATTAATATGATTAATAGAAGAATACTTTTTTTCATTTGTTCGTTCAATTGAATCTCCCTTTTAAGTTGAAATTTTTGAATTGGTTAAGATACCTTGTAATACTCGGTCTTTTGGTTTGAGACTATCATCCGGGTATAGGTAACCAATTAAAATGATCGCCTCACGGACAGCCCCAAGTAATTAACAACAATATATTATTACGCATAGTCACCCTATACCGTAGCTAAGCATGACTTTCAAATTATATATAATCATTCAACAATCCTAATGTAGCAACTCCAACAATCAGCCATGGTAGTGTTCACCACCAACGAAAAGTATACCACCTACCAATCAAAACGTGTCTCCTTTCACCTATTTAATCCTATAAAATATCGAGGTATAATTTATTCTTATCCAAGGACTTTGGTATTGTAAAACTATACTACATCATTCTTGCTACTCTAATTGAATAAATTTATAAGGGGTAAATTAGGCGCGGACAGCCTAAAGGAGTTTCAAGAACAAGCCTATTCTTGTTATTCCAGGGTAATTATTAAAAAGCGTAGGAAGGAATTTCAAATGAGCCAGCAGAATTTGGCCGATACGGTGAGGAAAAATCGTCCTTAAATCACAAAAAAACAGGAAATCTTCAAGCGTGCCTTTCAGAACTTATGAGCCGAAAGTACATTTTGCAAAAGCTTCGAATTTTAATCCGATGTAAATAAGTATTGAAATAAAACACTGATTAAAGCGATCCGCTTAAACCAGTATTTTATAAAAATTATTTCATCACCACCAATATTTCCATCTGATCAACCAACAATTCGTTAGGAATCAGGCTTCCCTCGATGCGTTGATCGCCAATGACGATATGGCTTACACCACTGCAATTTCTATTAGGATTTTGCACCTTGATATTGATCTTTTTATCTCTGAACAAACGGCTACACTCGAAACCATCCCAGCTTGACGGAATACAAGGATTCACTTCCAGTCCTTCCAACTGAGGGCGAACACCCAAGATGTGTTGGGTAGCTGAGAAGTACAACCAAGTAGCTGCACCCGAAAGCCACGGCACACGTGAAGCACCGAATCGAGGGCTGTGTTTGGAGTGTGTTGATTGACAAACCACATAAGGCTCAATCTGACGGATCTCTGCCTGATCATTGTAAGAAGCAGGACTGGTCGCTTTGAAATATTCATAAGCCTGATCGCCATTGCCTACCATCGCTTCAGCCATGATTCCCCAACCTTGGGTATGATTGAAAATACCTGCATTTTCTTTCATTCCAGGGTTCATCAAAGTCGCACGAACCACGCGGTAATCGGTCTTAACGAAAGGAGGTGTACAAACCATGATTCCGTGGTCCGTTGCCAACTGCTTTCTTACAGCAACCAATACCTGCTCGGCGCGTGTTTCTTGAGCGTACTCACTGATCACCGACCATGCCTGTGGGTTCAAGAAGATTTTTCCTTCTTCGGCTTCGTTGGTTCCGAACTTCATACCGTCATCACGGAAAGCACGCAAGAACCACTCGCCGTCCCAGGCGTGATCTTCAATATTTTTATCAATAACAGCCAATTGCTCCGCTGCCCATGTTTGTTCTGCTTCTTGCTTCAGCATTTGAGCGATTTCGCCATATACTTTCAAAGCATAACGCAATTGGAAAGCAACGAAAACGGTCTCTCCTTTTTGCCCCAATTCCAAACAGTCATTCCAGTCTGCCAACAAACCACATGGTAAGCCATGCGCACCCAAACGATCCAGGTTGAACTCAATCGCTCTTCTCAAGTGCCCAAAAACAGTCGCTGATCCTTGGTCTGCAAAAGGAATGTCCAATTGATAGAAATCAACATCACCCGTTTCACGAACATACAATGGCACGGCATTGAACAACCACATCGCATCATCCGAACGGTATTCTTCTGCTTTTGGCGCCGACATTTGACCAGGGAAATGTGCGTAAGGCTTCACTACTGGAATCGCTCCACCGTTGGCTACCTGACCCGAAAGCATCAAAATCAAGCGCTCACGAACTTCTGATGGAATCAAAGCGGCGGTACCCATCACATCCTGAACAGAATCACGGTAGCCCAAGCCGTCACGCTCACCATTATAAATCAACGATGCGGCACGCGACCAGAAATAAGTGATCAAACAGTTATAAGGGCTCCAGGTATTGATCATGCTATCAAAAGAAGCGTCAGGTGTTTTTACCCAAAGGCTTTCAATTTTGCGGTGCCAGTTGTTTTTCACTTCTTCAAAAGCGACTTTAGCTTTCTCAACAGTATCGAAAGTGGCAACGGCCTCAGCTCCTTCTTTTTCTGCTGATCCCACACCCATCAATACCACAAATTCTTTCTCTTCGCCAGGCTGCAACGCTACCGGAACCTGGAATACACCACAGCCATTATCACCAGCTGCCTCAGTATTTCCACATTCGCCACGCTCTACCACCAATGGGTTAGCGTAAGTGCGGTATGGTCCAATAAATGCCTCACGGTCGGTATCAAAACCTTTCACCAAAGCACCAGCAACCCCCATAAAGGTATGTCTTCCCTGATCTTTCTCTTCGAAATTTTCAGGAAGCGAAGGTAGGTTTACGTTCGTTCCGTGATCAATCAAATTGCCTTTGGCGGTCATCTTGACCGTATATTGGGTGTACTGCAAGTTTACCTGGTCGTCTTGCGCATTCCAGTTACCAGCATACTCCACATAGGTGAACAATGACATCTTGCGGAAACGATCGCTGTCATTTTTCACTTTTACAATCCAACACTCATAATGCTTCCCTTCAGGAACAAAATAAATAACCTCACTATTGATGCCTGAATATTCAGCAGAGATTTTGGTATATCCCGTGCCGTGACGACAAACACTTTTGAACTGATCCACTGGTTTGCCTACTGGCTGCCAACTGTTTGACCAAAAGTCTTTGTTTTCGTGATCGTGCAAGTAAATATATCTACCCGGCTGATCCATCGGAATGGAATTAAATCTCAATCGTGTAAAACGGCCTTGTGCCGCAGACCTGAAAAAACTGTAACCGCCCGCATGGTTGGTGATAACCGACCCAAAATCTGTTGAACCCAAATAATTGGTCCACGATCGAGGAGTTTCGGGATTTGTAATCACATACTCTTTATTCTCATCATCAAAAAATCCGAATCTCATAACTATTTGTAAAGGGATGAAAATGATTACATAAGCGCTAAACAAGAATATTGGAGAGGAGTTAAAGGCCATGATTTCCTTAATTTAAAGGTTTACCATGATTATTTATTGCCATATTAATTTGTGACCAACAACAGGATAGATCTGATCAAAAATATCTGTGCAACCTGTAGTCAGGTCAATCCCCTTTCCTTTTTTTGTTTGGTGCTTACCTATATTTTATAGGTAAAAGTATTATATAAAAAAAAGAAAGATGACTGTTCATTTCTCAAAAACAGCCACCATTTCCCTCAACCTATTATTGTACATTTTTGCTAAAGGATGACTTATAGCCTTTTAGCTCAACAGTAACCTCTTGCACGTTATCTGAAGCTGGGCCGACCATGATCTTGAAGGTTCCGTCTTCAACATCAAAGTTCATTTTGTCATTCCAGTATTTAAGGTCATCAAGCGTCAAAGTGAATTTAACTTCCTTCTGCTCGCCTTTTTTCAAAGAGAAACGCTGGAATCCTTTCAATTCTTTAACCGGTCTTGCTACTGAAGCAGCAATGTCTCTGATATAAAGCTGAGTGATCTCGTCGGTATCATAGTTACCGGTATTTTTCACCGTGCAGCTTACCTCCAAAGTATCGTCTGGTCCGAAAGTGGTTTTGTTTACTTTCAATGGACCGTACTCAAATTCAGAGTAAGTCAATCCATGACCAAAAGCGAACAATGGCTCATTCGGTACATCCGACCAAGAATTCAAACCCCATCGTTTGTCGGTGGGATCCAATTTTGGACGACCAGAGCTCAACTTGTTATAGTAAATCGGCACCTGACCCAAAGCATATGGCAAAGTCATTGGCAATTTCGCACTTGGTGATTTTTTACCGAAAACCAAATTAGCGATTGCCTCACCTGCCATGGTGCCTGGTTGCCAACAGTAAAGCACAGCAGGGATTTTGTCAATAACAGAAGTCAATACCAATGGACGCCCCGCCATTACCAACACCGCGAAAGGCTTGTTCAATGCAGCGATTCTTTCGATCAATTCTTCTTGATTACCTGGCAAAGTGATGTCAGCGCGAGAGCCACACTCCCCAGAGTTGTAGCCTTGCTCACCCAATGCCAAAACAATAAAATCTGATTTTTTAGCGATTTCTACCGCCTCATCCATCAAAGCATCAGGACAGTTGCCCCACGCTTCACATGCTTGGCTAAAAATAATTTCCTGATCTTTGGCTTTCACATCGTTGAATCCCTGATCAAGCATAATGGCATCTTCTGGTTTAGAAAATCCAGTCCAGTTACCAATCAAATCCTTGAACTCTCTTGAATTTACCAATGGCCCCATCAAAGCGATTTTCTTTGTTTTTTTAGTGATTGGAAGCGTATGATTTTCATTCTTCAACAATACCATTGACTCTTCCGCCAATTCTAAAGAAGCCTGTTGATGTGCTTTGGTAAATATTTCTTTTTTAAATCTTTTTTTGTTGAAATACTGATAAGGATGATCGAACAATCCCATTTTATATTTATAGGTCAAGATCTTTCTTACTGAAGCATCAACGTCTTTTTCATCAATGTATCCTTCTTCTACCAATTCTGGCAAATATTCCATATATACATTGGCCCAAAGGTCGGTGTCCGAACCAGCAGTAAAGGCTTTGTAAGCAGCTTCTTTTTTGTCGGCCGCATAACCATGAGGGATCAACTCATAAATCGAGTTAGCATCCGATACCATGAAGCCTTTGAATTGCCATTCTTTTCTCAACACTTGCTTCAACAAAAACTCATTCGCTGTCGCTGGAATACCGTTGATTGCATTGAAACCATTCATCATACAAGCGATGCCCTCTTCCTGAGCCGCCTTAAATGGAGGCAAGTAGATTTCTCTTAGCGTGCGCTCTGAAACCTCTGTAGAGTTATACTCCTGCCCACCTTCGGCACGGCCATAAGCTGCAAAGTGCTTGGCTGTAGCCATCATGGTGTTCGGTTTTGAAAGGTCATCGCCCTGAATACCACGCACACGAGCACGGGCAATCTGCGATACCAAATAGGGGTCTTCTCCCCCACCTTCCATCACACGACCCCATCGAGGGTCACGGGCAATATCCAACATCGGAGTGAAGTTCCACATCAAGCCGGCCGCCGTTGCCTCAACGGCAGCAATGCGCTCAGCATTTTGTATTTTTTCCATATCCCATGAAGAGGCCTGCCCAATCGGTGCCGGGAAGATCGTGCGGTAACCATGGATCACATCTGCTCCGTAAAGCATCGGGATTCCAAGGCGAGAACTGTCTACAGCCAATTGCTGCCATTTCTTCATTTGATCCAAATTGGTATAAGGAGTCAATGCGCCCACTTCACCTCTTTTGATCGCTTCGTTCAGATCAATATTCTGTTCGTAAATGTCCGTTGAATAATTTCCCTTTAACTGATTGAGCTGCCCTATTTTTTCCTTGAGGGTCATTTTCTTCAGCAAGGCGTCTACTTTCTGCTCGATTTGCTGGTCATTCATTGCAGGCTGCGCAAAAGCGGTCATGCTGCAAAAAATAAAAAGTACAATCGAGAGATTGATTTTGTAATGAGTATCCATAAAAAATATCCTGTATTTACTAAGCGCATGTTAACCCGAATGATTCACCGCTAAATTTATTCACTAATCGCAAATAATTTATTTTCAGTGTATTAAAACATATTCCTTTGACATTTAATCGCCCAAATTAAGACAAGCTTGCTTTCTCCTCATTCATCTGTTTCGTTGAAAAAACTCGAAATAGGAAACTATTCCTTCATTTTTTCCGCCTTACAGCTAAATGAGAATTCAAGCATGAATATTCCGGGTTTAACAGTCAGAATTCAGAATGAAAATTTGATTATTGCATCAAGCAATAATCAAGTAATTTTCTGGAATTCGAATTCACAGACGGATGATCCACCTTTAAACATGTGCTAACAAAAGAAGAATTTTATCCAAGCTCAAACGTGGAGAAAGAATTTAAATAATGGCACAAATAAACCAGCTGCGATAAATAAATTGTAATAATGGCACTGCAGGCGAAGAATAGCATGATTCCCGAAGTTTTCGGGCAATTATTGCCCTATTATGTAATCACCAAATCTCTTACCAGCACTTCTACCTGAAAAAGGGGACATATCACCTCAATAGGTGTGCACTTATTCTTCCCTTTTTAGAATAATGGAAAAGTTTAGATCTTCCCCAAAAGTAAAATTTATATTCAACAAAGAAGGTGATGTTATATTTCTTAGTTTTGTGGGGAATTATTCCATTTTTTAATAATAACATAAAGAAAAGGGTGATTGAATCAGGCACAATTCGAATCGAAATTGACGGCAATTTCGGCGGACGGGTAAACCAAATATTTTTTAAAGACCGGCCATTATTATTTTCCTCTAAGGAGCACGAAGAGTATTATGGATCTATTTGGTGGCCAAGTCCTCAACGTGACTGGCATTGGCCTCCACCAGCATGTATCGACAAAAACCCCTACAGGGTCGCAATTGGAGAAGATAAGGTTTCAATGCACAGCGTTCCAGTTCAGGGAAGTGATTTAAAACTCCATAAGCAAATTCAAATCATCAATGATCATAAAATTCGGTTTATTTATACCGCTACCAATATTGGTCAACAGCATAAGCAATTTGGACATTGGGAAGTCACAAGGTTATTTAAGGGGGGAAGATTAATATTCCCCGCAGGAAAACCTTTTGAGCAGTCGGCTTATGGAAAACTTCCGGGGACTTTATTTTTTACCCATGGAGATGCCACAGCTAAATTAATAAATGAAAAAGAATACTGTTTTGATATCCCGATCCAAACAACAAATAAAAGCATACCATATACTGAAAAAACTAAATTACTGGCAGATGCGCGCGAGGGTTGGGCTGCGTATTTAAATGAAGGAATACTACTTATTAAACATTTTGGCAACACTCCCCTGGAAGAAATCGCACCTGAGCAAGGAGAGGTAGAGCTATTTGTTAATCCGGAGTTGGATTTCATCGAATTTGAACAGCATGGTGCTTACCAGTTGGTTAAACCTCAGGAGTCATCTATTTGGACTGTGGATTGGTATATTTATCAATACCCGGAAAATTTACCGGATAGTACGCATAATATTCGTGAATTTATATATAGCAAAGTAAATCTTTTGAGTCAAAATTTGGACTAATCTTAAATCATGAAAATAATACTTTTTTTCTTATTAATCCCTTTTTTTGCCATGGCCAATAAGGATAATGATCGTCATCAAATCATCCCATTATATGATGGTGTGCCCCCAAACAGTCTACATGATATTAGAGAGGAAAAACAAGACTTTTCAGATAATATTCTAAAAATATCTCATGTCACCCGACCTACCATTGAAGTATTTTTGCCAACACCAGAAATCGCAACAGGGGAAGCAGTGGTCATCTGCCCCGGGGGTGGTTATTGGATTTTAGCTTATGACCTTGAAGGAACCGAAGTAGCCAAAATGTTCAACGAGCAGGGTATCGCAGCCATAGTTTTGAAATACCGTTTACCCACCAGCCATGAAAGTAAGGTACGTCATGAGTCCGCATTAATGGATGCTCAACGGGCGATAAGAATGGTCAGGAAAAATGCAATACAATGGGGGATCGATCAACAAAAAATTGGCGTTATGGGCTTCTCTGCCGGAGGACATTTGGCTTCAAGTGTGAGTGTACAATATGATTTAGGGAAGGCTAATGATGAGGATCCCGTTGAACGATTTTCCTGCCGACCCGATTTCAGTTTATTAATCTATCCCGTTATCAGCTTTGAGGGTGAATTCGTACACAAGGGTTCCCGTCAAGCCTTATTAGGAGAGCATATCTCCTCTCCTTCTTTACGTAGGCGTTTTAGTGCAGAACGACATGTGGATCGACTGACGCCTCCTTCTTTTTTGGTGCATTCAATTGACGATGATGGAGTTCCCTGTGAAAACAGTATGTTTTATTTCAATGCGTGCAGAGCCGCAGGAGTTAAAACCGAATTACATCTTTTTCCAATGGGGGGACATGGATATGGACTGGGAAAAAAATTTGAAGGCCTGCGAGAATGGCCTCAATTAGCCGTGACCTTTATCCGTCAATTAGAGGGTATTTAAAAGCGCACCATCCGGCTGCAAATTCGAATTATTGGAAGCGATTTTGGATAATTTCTCAACAATAGCATTGCTATGCTTTTATAATAATCCTTTATCGCTTCTGCAGAAATCAAATTTCCGTTGCGAATTTTGCCTTTTAAACACGCTGTTACATAAAGAGATCGGCCAATAAAGATGGCAAAAGTGATTTTAATGGATTTTCACTAGCCCAATTTACCTGTCATTAACCCAAATCAATCATTAATACAAATGATTATTACGATTCTCTGCTATAGATTAAAATTAATAAAAACCATATTTATTAGTCAAAATTTGTAAGGAAGTTTTGAATCCATGGATGATAGAATTGTTATGGAAGAATTTTCAGAGAATAAACTCGCTATCAATAGAGGATTTCCCAAAACAGCTTCCCATTATTCTAATTTGCTTTGGATGGTATCGTTTAAAATAAGTTCTAAACCAATTTATTAACCTCCAGATTCATCAAATCGACCTAAACAACTCATTATCTTTGTTTTTCATTTGAATTTTCCGATTTTTCAATAACCCAAATTTGAGAAAGCTTACTTTTTTCTCATTCATCTGCTTCGCGGGAAAAAACTCGAAATGGTAACCTTTTCTTTTATTTGCCACGCCTTGCAGCTAAAGGAGGATCATTTGTCGATACATATTATGGTTAAATTCCCAGGATGTCAATGACTTTTTAGGTCAAAAATTACGCTTACATTTAGCACTCAACGAACCGGACAATCAAAAAAAGTGATCCATAAAATCGTTCTCACCTACCGATGTTGACCTTATTTTTTATATACAAATTATAAAAAGAAAGAAAATAATTCCATAGGTGTTTGGTGAAAAATATTATTCAAATACTTCTCTTTTCCATTTTCATACAACACCTCCTTTATTTTTGGATACAAATAGCATAAGCCAGGAGTACCGCCGTAAGATTCCCAATAGGCATTTTTTGCCATGTCCATCCCCACAACAATCTGCTCGGGATAACTTTCAATGAGTGCAAGCAACTGATCTACCGAGTGATTGTCCTCTCCTTTCCACCTGAAGAAACTGTCATATTCCAAACTCACTCCCAGATCAAGAATACGGCGGTGCTCATCCAAATCAAGGTTCCTGTCCACATGAGAAAGCACCACATGCCGCAGGTTGGCACCAAGTTCGGCGAAGCGTTTCCCCTGTGCAAATGCCTGTTTCCCAAAATTGGTATGGGTCAAAATCGGTGCTCCTGTCTGCAAGTGCGCATCCACTACAGCGCGAAAAATCATCTGCTGATGATCTGTAAATGCATCATTGTCCGTAGCCAATTTAATCAGCCCCGCTTTATGGTTCGTTCGTTTGATGATCGGACTGCCATAGTCAAATGCGTCAATTCCGAGTTCAATATCATCAATAAACAGTTGCGTTAATTCTTTTTGATTAATATGATATCGCCAGTGATTTTTGGGGTAATATTGCTCGAGGTGTATCCCTGTCGGAATGATCATGTTTACTCCTGTTTTTTTGCTGATCTCTGCCGACAAAACAGGGTTGCGCCCTGCATTCGCAGGCATGGTGTCGACCACCGTCTGTCCTCCCATAGCTTTAAAAGCAGATAATTCCTGCGAAATGCGCTGCTTATCATTAAGCAAAAACTCAGGATGTGCCGCCGTTACGTACCCATCATCAATCACAATATGCTCATGTGAATAGGTCAGCCCGAGTTCTTCTTTAGGAATATCCCCAAGGATGGTTCTTACTTTATTTTTCATAGCTCACTTTATTTTTTGTCCATGCATTTCGGTCGGTTTGTGCAATCTCAGAGGGGCTTTCAAGGACTGCCCCAAGCTTCAACAGGCGATCACAAAGCGTTCCTCGGTTGATGTCCCACGCCCCACAATCCTGTTCAAGCGACAGCACGGCCGAGAGTCCTGCTGCCTGCCCCATCGACATGGTCTGCCCCATGGATCGGCAAGAGGCATGTGCCTGATGGGTAGCCGAAAAACAACGCCCCACCACCCAATCGGTTTGACTTTTTTCAGGGACAATACAACCATAGGGAATGCCGTAAGTCCCCTGATCGGGAATGTATTTCCAGAAGGTTTCAGAACCTCCATCGGGGGTTGATCGATGGTCCTCGACAGGTGCACCACAGATCAGAATCTGATCCTCAAATTGCCTTCTTTGATCAAAATCATCCATGCTCAGGCGATATTTTCCATACACCCGACGGGTTTCCCGAACGCCTATCTGTGTGGACAGCCCGATGATTTTTGAATGCTCGTAGCCAGGGACCATATCACGGAAAAAAGCCTCAAAAATAAATGCCTGACGACGCCCCTCGATTTCGGCAAGGGTCAGACTTTGCGGATCGAGCGCATCATGCCCTGCGACCTTAACTGCAACGGTTGAGACACACCCCATGACATTCATCTCATGTGCAGAACCTTCTTTTCGTGGCAAAGGGTGTTTTCCGCTTTCCACTGCCAAGTGCATCTTTTCTTTCAGCATTTTCTTGCCACCCGCTTCTTCAAACTTCCGCAAGTCCACATTCGCCATTCGAAAAGTGGTTGTCATGCTTTGGGCAACTTCCTGCTCTCCCGCTTTCTCATAATCATGCCCCTTCCAGTGGCAATAATCAGCATCGCCCGAAGCATCAATCACACGTTTACAGATCACCTCAAAAACACCCACTCCCTTATGAAAAAACAGGCATTTTTGCTGCTCACCATAAGGCTCAACGCCAATCAGGGTGCTGTGATAAATCACGTCCACCCCATGACTCAAAAACAGCTCATCCCAGACCCTTTTCAGCCGTTCAGGATTATAATTGACTCCCGTACCTGCACCATAGGTGTTGGGTCGAAGGAAAATATCCCCACTTTCAATCAGGCGATTAACCACCCAGTCGGGTATGCCTCCGACAATCTTCCAAGGACTTTCCCCAGGTGTAAAAAAACCATAGAAGGTATCCAGCATTTGGGTCGAAGTTCCCCCCGCAAAGCCCAGCCGCTCGACAAGCATCACCTTATAATCGGATTGCGCCGCCGCAATTGACGCTACGGCTCCCGCCGACCCACTACCTATGACGAGGATGTCGGTGAATTTTCGGTTGGCAGATGAGCGATGGATATTATACAACGGTTTCATCGGCTCCTATATTTTGGTATTGCTTGGCAATCAATCGGGCATGCTGATCATAAGCCGATTCAAAAAGTTCCGTGGCACGTTGCTGCCCGACAATCTTACCACTGCTCAACACCTTGGGCGTATGCCCCATCTGATGCAACAGTGCCGCGGTTTCCGCCTTGATGCAGTTGATCAAAGCCACGCCTCCGAGGGTACTTCCAGGCGCCACGGGCGTATCCATGCCCTCGATTCTGATCATCGCATCTCCGAGTGGTGCACCCGTGTCCAGCACCAGATCAGCAAAATCCGTCAGCTTTTTACCCCTCGAATCTTTGGAATCTGAACCTTGAAGATGTTCCATAGAAACCAGAGTCACGACCTTCAATCCTTTCTTTTTAAAACCTTCCGCCATCTCAATTGGCGCCACATTGCAACCACTTGAGGAAACTACCAGGGCAGCATCCTGATCCGAAAGGTCAAAATTCCGCAAAATGCGATCTGCCAATCCAGGAACATTCTCCAAAAACATCGCCTGTCGTTGCCCATTGGCACCGATGACGAGGTTATGAAAAGAAAGCGAGAGCTCAACAATGGGGTTGAAACCAGGAAAGGAGCCATAGCGAGGCCACATTTCTTCCACCATCATGCGGGAGTGACCCGATCCAAACAGATGCACCATGTGATCGGTCGCGATGCTCTTAGCAAAGAGTTCCGCTACTTCCTTGATCGTGTCGGACTGTTGGCTCACCACCTGACGGATGCGGTCCATTTGCTCAAGGTATTTTTCAGTATAATTCATCTTTAAGGTAAGTTTGGAATACAAATTTGTTTATTGGCAAAAAGAGCGGCTCCAATGGCTCCCGCAAAATCATCAAATCCTGCGGGTACGATGGGAGTAGATTGCCCATTGGGGCACCACTCATATTGTGTCATGAAGTTATTGAGGGGAGTAAAAAGGTCTGCTTTGGCAAGTGTCAAACCGCCTGCGAGTACAACCGCCTCAGGAGCAAAAGCATTGATCAGGCCGCTTATGCCCACGGCCAATGCCTCCATCATTTTGAGCCATAGCAACTGCCCAAAAGGCTGACCCGATCGATAGGCCTGCAGGATCTTGAGGTTATCCGCAAAAACACCATCGCTACGCTCGGTAGCTGAAAAATTGCCGAGGTGCCATTCCAGACTACCTGGCATTTGGGTCATGGTTTTTCCCAGATTCATCTGCAGGGGGGTATGCCCCAAATGACCCGCCCGCTGTTGTGCTCCCTGATACAACTGCCCGTTGATGATCACGCCCCCACCAACACCCGTACCCAAAGTGAGCAATAAAAGGTGTTCGTATTTATCCCGAAAATGACACTCATATTCAGCCATCGTTGCCGCATGCGCATCATTCAAAACAAACACCTGATCCATGCCCAAAAAGGAACGCCAATCCAGCCCCATAATTCCTGCGAGCCGCTCAGGCAGGCAGACAATCTGATCATTTTCTTTATTGACAAGCCCAGGAGCGGCAATGCCCAGCGCATGAGTCCCGAACCGTTGTTGAACCTGCCCAACAGTCTTTTCAATTGCCGATTGCCAGTCGTCTTTGGTAGGATACTTGGACTGATGCACCACCTGTTGGTTACCGTCAAGCACCACCGATTTGATATAGGTTCCACCAATATCTATTCCATGATAATATTCCATAAGCACGCATTTAGAGTTAAAAAGTAATCTGCCTGCCCCTCGAAACTTACCCCTCAAAAAATCTATGCATATTGACCTTCAGACAAACACCATCCGCCATCAACAGCGAGTACCTGCCCAGTCATAAAATTATTGTCCGTCGAAAGAAACATCTTTACGGCATCATTCAAATCCTTGTCAATCCCCATTCTTCCACCGTCCAAAGGCTGCTTCGTTTTAATGAAAGCTTGAATTTGGTCATCCTCCTTTGCACGCTGTGCCATGGGGGTTTCCACCAGTGCAGGCGCAATCACATTGACCTGAATACCATCCTTGGCATAATGTGCCGCAATACTTTTACTGAAACCGATGATGGCAGACTTGGTCGCCGCATAGGCATGGGTGGTGAAATAGGCAGGGCTCGGAGAAAAGCCGAGTACTGAACCCATATTCAGGATTTTGCCTGCAATGCCGTGCTTCAAAAAGTATCGGATAATCGCCCGATTGGAAAGCATGATGCTGGTGAGGTTAAGCTCAAAAGTCTTGTTCCAGCCCTCATGCGTCATCTCATGCAAGGGGCCATCACCGAAGCGTCTGCCACTGCCTCCCGCCACATGGTACAGCCCGTCGATCCTGCCCCAATGATGGTGCATTATTTCGATCGCTGCTTCAATCGTTTCGGCTTGACAAGCATCCCCGACATGCCCCATACACGATTCGCCAAGTGCACGCTGTGCAGCTTCAACAGTATCCTGATTTCTACCGATAATCATCACTTTTGCCCCCGCATTTACCAGAGCTTCTGCGGCGGAAAATCCCATTCCCGTACTGCCGCCAACAATCAAATAGTGGTTAGATTTTATCATTATACAGAAATTAAAAAATGTTCCGTTTTACAATACACCGTAGAGAAAAGCACCACATTGGGGTCATTGGTGTGCAACACCCGATCTACCCGAAGGATGGGAAAACCGACCGAAACCTCAAGGTGCGCGGCGATCTCGGCAGTACAAGC
The DNA here is from genome assembly GCF_036244895.1 of Persicobacter diffluens. Classification (NCBI taxonomy): domain Bacteria; kingdom Pseudomonadati; phylum Bacteroidota; class Cytophagia; order Cytophagales; family Persicobacteraceae; genus Persicobacter; species Persicobacter diffluens. The sequence continues at coordinate 359,902 of NZ_BQKE01000005.1, read as the reverse complement.
AATCGCCTGAAAAGCCTGATTGACCTTCATGATTTCCACCCCACAAGCATGATCCAAAAACTGGAAAATAGAAGTGGTTGAAAAATCAGGAATATCTGCCTCGGTCATTTCCATGCCAGCAATATAAGTATGCTCAATCATGACCGCTTCCTTATCCATTCCCCGCTTTCGGAAAACACCGATGACCGAATCGAACTCATTCGCCTCCTCAAAGAGCGTTTTCAAATCTGCGGGAATCTCTACCCACTGAGTCGCTGAAAGCAAGTCCGTCCATTGATCTACATTCAACTTCTTGGACAACTCACTGAAGCCCTGAAGCGAAAGCAAGCCCACCGTTTTTCGATTACGAACCACCTTGCTCCTTTTTCCTCTGTGCCGAACAATCAAGCCCTGATCCGTCAGCGTTTGTAGCGCCCTTCTGACCGTCATCCTGCTGCATTGATACTGTTCACACAGCTCCTTTTCCGTCGGTAAGTGCGCACCGATTTCAAACTGCTTCTCGGTGATCTGCCGAGACAGGTCCTTTGTAATTAACTCACTTGTATATTGTTTGGCTTGTTCCATGATGAAACTAATGTACAACAAAAAAGTTGTCTAGACAACTTCCTTGAGAAAGTCATTGGATTACTCCAGTTACTTTTGCCCTACACTTACCTATCAAAATTGATCTAAGCCGAATTATTCATGGCTAGATACATCCCGTTACTTTCCGTGACTTTATTTATTTAGATTTGTAAATACTGTGTTTCCTAATTTTCCATTAGCCCAAAATTGGTTAAGCTTGCTCTCCTCATTCACCTGTTTCGTTTGAAAAATAAGATATAGAAAACTATACTTCATTTCTCATCCTTGTACATTAAAGAAGGATTCCAACATGCCTATCCGGGCTAAGCCCCCTGGGTTTCTGAAAAAATTACACTGTTCATTGACTAACTCTTTTCATATCAGCAGAGAAAGAAATCCACCCTGGCTAACTAGAGGCAATTGAGCAGCGAAGCAAAAAGCTCAGCGATGACCAAGACCGTGATTAACAGCCATAATTCGCAGCAAAAATTTAAAGTCTTGCAGAAAGGATACCGGATTATTTTGAGAGAATAACATCGCTATTGAGGAGGAATTATCCGAAATCGCTTCCAATAATTCGAATTTACAGCCGGATGGTGTGCTTTTCAACGCGCTTTGGTGGAAATAAAAAGTGCAACCAAGTTTAACCACCAAAATAAGCTTATCCACATTTCACCCCCCTTTCCTAAAAAATCAGTATCTTTAACCACCAATTCAAAATTTGGATAATCCCATGAACCAAAGAAAAGCATTACCGATCGGAATACAGACGTTTGAAGACCTCCGCATCAAGGAAGCGAATTATGTTTATGTTGATAAAACTCAACATATCCATAATATGGTTGCTTTGCCCAAAGGTTATTACTTCCTGTCACGTCCGCGCCGTTTCGGAAAATCCATGCTTTGTTCAACCTTGAATGCACTTTTTGAAGGAAAGCAAGAACTGTTCGAAGGCTTATATATTTATGACAAATGGGATTGGGCGCAAAGTTATCCTGTGGTTCGGATCGACTTGAGCGGGGTGAATTACAAATCGGTTGAGGACTTAGAAAACCATTTAACCAATAGTCTGATTGACAACTGCCATAAGCATGAGCTGGCCTTTGAGACTTTCAAAAAATTAGGCCATGGCCCACAGCTATCAGAGCTGATTCAAAGGCTGTATGAAAAGTACAATACCAAGGTGGTCATCCTCATTGATGAATATGACAAACCCGTGCAAGATACGCTATCCAATGATGACCAATTAGCTTCTGAATCTTTGGATGTTTTGCGAGGGTTCTATTCGGCTATCAAGGCATCGGATCAATACACCCGTTTTTGTTTCATGACAGGCATTACCAAATTCACAGGAGTTGGACTGTTCAGTGGGGCTAATAATTTTAAAGACATTACGCTGAGCCCTCAATACGGAGCAATCTGCGGTTTTACACAAAATGAGTTGGATTCATGTTTTGGGGACTTCTTCGATCATCTCGATATGGAAGAGGTAAAAGCATGGTACAATGGCTATAATTTCCTCGGAGAGTCAGTTTACAATCCTTTCGACATATTGTTGTTCCTTAGTGAAAATGGTGCGTTTGACAATTATTGGTGGGACTCAGGACAGCCTAATTTCTTAATTAAAATGTTCGAGAAGGGAGTTTATGAAACTTATGAACTTGATAATCTGGAGCTTTCATCTCAGGAGCTGAAGCAGTTTTCATTATCGAATCTAAATTTGGTTTCATTGCTTTGGCAAGCGGGTTATCTGACGATTACTGAAGTCATTCAAGAGCCATACGGCGGGAAAAGCTATGTACTATCGACCCCGAACAGAGAGGTTCAGATGACCCTTAACATGCTTTTTCTGATGAGTCTGACGACGGTAGAATCCAATCGCCTATTGAAAAGAAATGATGCCATCCGAAGCCTATACAAAAATGACCTAAGTCAATTTGAGGCAAGTGTTCGGGCGATGTTTTCAGCCATTCCATTCAACAACTATGTGCAAAGCAACATCCAAAAATATGAAGGCTACTATGCTTCGGTGATGTTCAGCTTTTTGGCAGGACTTGGGCTAAAATGCCGCACTGAAGAATCCACTTCCAAGGGACGCATTGATATGATCTTGGAAACACCCACCCATATTTATGTGGTTGAATTCAAGGTAAATGCCCCGAAGCCTGAGAACAACAAAAAAGGAGAAGCCATCCATCAGATCCACGAGAAAAAATACTATAGCCCCTATTTAAATGATGGGCGAAAAATCATTTTGATCGGTATGCACTTCAATGAGCAGGAGCGTAATTTGGATTGGTTTGAGGTGGATGAGACTATTTAATGTAACCAAGAATAAAGCCTTGCGATAACAGAGATAACCCCATTGAAGTAGGTTGATCTTTCACCTATCGAAAATGATCACCCTTTCTTTAACATCCTTCTCATGATAGCCAACAATCCGTCATTTTTTATCCCAGGCACAAACAACTTCTTTCCCATCAAAAGCGACGCCCATGGCTAATATCTCAGTATGACCTGACTCGATCAGTTCCGTGTAATATTGCTTGGTTTTGATTTGCTTCAAAGCGATATCTGCCAACTCGGCTAGGCTTTGTTTAATATCCAGATTCTTCTTTTTAAACTCTAAAATCCATGCTTTCGGATTGGTGTAATCTTTGGGAAAAATAATGATATCCGATCTACCCAAGCCACTTTCGCGATTGGATTTAACATGATATTCTTCGCTCAAATGTGCCATCAAGCCCAGCATAAAGGCGTGATAAATCTTTTCGGGAGATTCTCCCCGATGGTCAAAATCAAAAAAGCTAAAAGAATTCAGGAAGAACCGCTCCAACAGATCTGCAAAAGTTGCGGGTTCCTGACGTAAAAAGGATTCGATCAACAGGTTTTGTTTAATCGAAGTCGCATCGAGATAGTGCTTCAAAATCCGCTGATACATCTGCTTAATTTCCAGGTTGGGGATGCGCAGTTTCTTCTTTCTGGTTTCCGAATATGACGCGGTGGTCAGATAACCACTAAAGAGCAACAAGCCTAAAACCATTTCGGACTTTCCATCATACAATTCCTCAAATACCATGGAGTCTTCTACCTCTGCCTCGACCGTTTTTCCTTCCAAAAGTCCAAATAGCAGATCCTGGGTGATCCTATCCGATTTGGGCAATATTTCTTTAATCAGGTCGTTGGAAGAAGTATTCACCCAGTAAGGGATTAATCCATCCTGCAAATGAGCCACAAAATTCAATATTGACCAAGGGTTGTACATTTGGCTTTTCCCGCCAAAGGAATAGCCATTGTACCAGTGGGCCACCTCTTCCCGACGCGCTGAACTACCCGAATCCATCAACAACTGATCGACTTCTTCCTGCGTCAAGCCAAAACAGTCCGAAAACTGATGATTCAAAATTGAATAGGTAACAATATTGTTTAATCCCGAAAAGATATTTTCCTTCGCCACACGAAGAATACCCGTGATCACCCCTTTGGTCAGGTTTTCATTGTCCTTAAAGCCTGCCGAGAGGAAATTACGCATGAAAGAGATCATTTCCTCCAAATATCCATTTTTATAAGAAGCATGGATAGGCGCATCGTATTCATCAATAAGAATGACCGGGCCCACCCCATGGTATTTATATAAAAAATTACCTACTTCCCCCAAAAACTCCTCAAGGTCATAACGATCTAACTGCCCTTTTTTAAGCTGATCCAGATAGTCACGTTCGTGATCCTCCAAATGATCAGACGTCAGCAAATAGGAAAACTCATCCAACACGTACTTTTGAAGCATCCGACTCAATTTCTTTATTGTCCCCTCAAAAGAAGCCTGTTTTAAATCCTTAAAACTCAAAAAAATCACTGGATACTTTCCCTGATGCTTCCATGCCTCGGACTGCTCAATGGCTAATCCTTCAAATAGCGTGCTATTCTCCTCTGCTTGTTCAATGTTGAAAAAATAACTAAGCATGCTCATGTTAAGTGTCTTCCCAAAACGGCGGGGACGTGGAAAAAGAGATACCTTCGCCTGATTATCACTCATTAATCCTTCAATCATAGCGGTCTTATCGATATAATATGCCTGTTGCTCGATAAGCTCTTTGAAGTCCGATGAACCGATAAGGATGTGTTTCATGATGCTGCTTGTGCGATTTTCATGCAATATAAATATTTTTCAAGGAAATCGCTTTTATCATCGATGCACCACTACCCTTAACCTCCCGGATGCACAACATGCTTTGCTCGTAGGCTCCTGTATTCGCTCCCATCAAAAAATCACCCCATTAAAAAGTATAAACTTATTATCAATAAAGTAACCACCTTCACCATCACGGTTTTCAATTTATCCAGTCCGCGAGTAACCAAATTTCGGGCGGACTGCTCATTGACTTCCATTACCTGAGCGATTTCTTCATAGGAGAAATTATTATAGAATTTAAGGATCAAGGCTTCGTATTGGCGAGCGGACAAACCGTTCATCTCGGATTTGAGCGATTGGATGTGTTCATCCCTGCTTTCATCGGCAATGATTTTTTCCTGAACATTGAGGGATTCAAATGCCTGATCGAGGCTCAGGTCATAGTCAAAGATTTTTTTGCGGTCAGCGAGCTGATCGTTTTTAACAATTTTTCGGCGTAAGGATCTGAAGAGATAGAACTGTACAGAGGTGGTGTCCGAAAGCTTCTCTTTGTATTTCCATAAATCTAAAAATAAATCATGGATAGCATCTTCAACCACATCGTGATCCTGAGCGATTTTCTTTCCATAACTATAGAGCCGATTAAAAAATGTTTGGTATAGCGATTCAAAAGCGAGATAATTTCCCTTTTGGACTTGCTTCTAAAGTAATTGTTCTTCCATAGGTCATGTCTTTCTATTAAAATAATAAAATTTAAATAAAATTTAAATAAAAGCTAACATAAAACCTTAGAAAATTACATCAATCCCTTCTGATAGACCAATAGGCATGCTCCACTTTTCAGCACTTTTGGAGGACTACTAACTACCTCATTATAAATATTTAGAAATTTATCATATTTAAAAACATCGTTTGCACTTACCGTTTCTTCACCAATATTCACCCATAACTCAATCTTTGTATTATTATAAACAAAGGGCAAGCGTAAAAGCCCGATGAGACTGTAAAATAAACGCTGTCCATATTTGTTAAATTTATAACTTGCAAACATTATGGATACTTACCAGAACAAAGACCAGCAGTCAGAAACTAATTTCGAAGAGATGCGCGATTTAGCCATCAAGCAACTTAAATCAGGCAAATCCTTGACAGGAGAAGGTGGCGTTTTTGCCCCTTTACTTAAACAATTCCTAGACAGTGCTTTGGAGGCTGAGATGGAAGCGCACTTGCGAAAGGAGAAGCAGTCTGACAAGAAAAATAAAAGAAATGGTAAGCGAAAGAAAACGGTTAAAACCTCAGCTGGAAAGGTTGAACTAATCACTCCTCAAGATAGAGAGAACAGTTTTCAGCCTGAAATTGTGCCTAAACGTTCGACTGTTTTAGCAGATAGTCTATCCGCTAAAATCACGGCTCTTTATGCTAAGGGGATGAGTCTTAGGGATATTTCCGAGTACATTGAAGACATGTATGACACGAAAGTAAGCGCACAAACGCTCTCTTCGATAGTTGACAAGATTTTACCAGAAGTTAAAGCCTGGCAAAACAGAGATCTTAAATCGGTGTATCCCATTGTCTGGATGGATGCATTTCACTTTAAGGTGAGAGGAGAAGATGGTCGGGTAACTAGTCGAGCCGTTTACAATGTTCTTGCACTGGATGAAGAAGGTAAGAAAGAATTAATTGGCATGTATGTATCTGAATCCGAGGGCGCTAAGTTTTGGCTAAATGTTCTGACTCATCTAAAAAATAGAGGGGTTGAAGATATTTTGATTGCCTGTACCGATAACCTGAAAGGTTTTTCAGAAGCCATCCAGAGCATCTTTCCAAAAACTGAAATTCAGAAATGTGTCATTCACCAGATTCGTAATTCGACTAAATATGTGGCCTCCAAAGATCAAAAGGAATTCATGAAAGATCTTAAACTGGTCTATAAGGCAACAACTAAGGAAGTGGCTGAAACAGAGCTAGGCAACCTGAAAAATAAGTGGGGCGGTAAATATCCGGTGGTGATCGAGTCCTGGGAACGTAATTGGGAGGAATTAACCCATTACTTTCAGTATGATACGCACATCCGTAAGATGATTTACACCACCAATGCGGTAGAGGGTTTTCATCGTCAGGTTCGTAAAATCACCAAAACCAAGGGTGCTTTTACCAACGATAATGCGTTGCTAAAACTCATCTATCTGGCTTATATGAACATCTCCAAAAAATGGACCTCTGCTGTTCAAAACTGGGGAATAACCGCTCAGCAGCTTAGAATCCACTTCGGAGACAGAATGCCAATGGATATCTGATCCCACAGAAAACAAAGTGTCAGATACAAAAATAAGAGATGAGCGCATCCACGCAAGGGTATATAAATAGGCTCCTTCGTCGCCTACCCTTGCATGGAGCCAGCACATCTCTTAAAAAGTACTGAACACTTGGCTTTCAAAAGAAATAATCTGATATTATTTCTTTAGCTTAGCAGGGCTTATCTGCAGAGAGGAGAATTTTTAAGAGACAGCGTTCAGTTTACACTCCCTTTTGAATTTTAAATAAAAACCAAAAACCATGGGGGAAACATCTTTCCATAGTAAATAATTTGGGTGAGAAAAAAATAATAAAGTCCCCAATTGAGCATATCAAATACAGGAATGAAGATCAATCCCTGATCTGTAGTATGCAGCATTTGGAAAAAATTTACATGGAGGTCTTATCTCTATAAAGGTTGAATACCAAACTTTTAACTCAGTGGAAATAAAAAAATTAGGTAGAAAATTTCTACCGACCTGAAAAATGGTTCTCTCCGCTGTTCGTAGACTCTGATCTATATCCCATCCACGCTGTAAAGGCATAATTTATTATGTCTCACGGCTCGCTTGTATTATTATTTCTCACGGGTTGGACCCGAGGCTATTGAAAATTACCTTCGGCACATTCCCTTTTCTGATCGTAGACTCCGATCTACGATCCATCCATTATTTAACCAAGTTTGAAACCTTGGCCTAACAAGGTGAAACCCATTAAAATGGGTTGGCCTTGATATTCAAATGAATGCCCGCAGTAGACAAAAAGGTTTTATGTCTGGGGCGTTTTAACCATGAAATCCGCACCAACCTGCTTTAGCAGTTTTAACGCTGTTAGGCCATTGCTTTAGCTGTGGTTAATAAAAAAATCGATGGAACCTCCTTTTGATTGAGGTCTTGATCATAGATCGCTACGATATTTCCTAATGCATCTCGCACGTAGTATTCGGTTGATTGAGATTCTAAATAAACCTTTTTCGCACGGAATCCAAGGGGGTGTAGTGATAGCTTGCCAATGGATTGCTGTCGGTCATGGTTATTGCGAAAAATTAAACTTCATTCATAATCACGGTTAAAAAAATATACTATATCATTGAAATAGTATTAACAGAAAAGAATTTATTAGCAATCTGATAAAGCCCCCTATACTAGAGATTACTAAGTACTTATTTATCCTTATCCAACTCAAGGCAATCTTCATTCTTTTATTTAACTCTACATTGTCACATCCAATATCAATATTCCTATGAATAAGTTTTTGGGACGAAACCCAAACATAACTATTCTTATCACAAATAAAATCCTTTTCACTCTCTATGTACAAACTAAAATATACTCTATACACAACTATACTAAGGCAGTAAGCAATAAATGACGTTACACAAAAATAACCAAATATAGCACCCATAAAATTTAATTTGCAACTCCCTTTATTTCAATCTCCACAATATCAAAGATCCACATTAGCGGTAAAAATGAACACCCAATCGGCCACTACCATAGAGCGGTATCTCCTTTTGGTTGAGGTTTTGATCATAGATCGCTACGATATTTCCTAAGGCATCTCGCACGTTGTATTCGGTTGATTGGGATTCTAAATTAACCTTTTTCGCTCGGAATCCAAGGGTTTTGTAGTGATAGCTTGCCTATTGGGATGGATGCGCCGAAGGTACATTTTCAATAGCCTCGGGTGAGAACCCGTGGAAAATAATAATAAAAGCGAGCCGTGAGACATAATGAATTATGCCTTTGCAGGATGGTAAAAAAGCTATCACGAGAGGGACTCTCGCGATAGAAAGGCAAGAGAAGATTCTCGTGATTGTGAAATGAATTTTATAGCTTTGACAATGATTGATCATTTCCTATTTCAACCACCAACTCCCAACTGATCGCCTTCGGATAAATCAAATATTGTGCATGTGGTTTAGCACCCCAGGAAGTATCGCCCCCAACGCCCATGTGTAGGGCATCGATTTCGAGTATCGGCTCGTCGAGTGGAAGCATATCGGTGGTATGCAAATTCCGCTGATTTGCTTTTTGGGGAGAAAGGGCTTTGGACTGAAGATTGAATTCAAAAGTGGGTTGGCCCATGAATCGGAGGTAGTCCCCTGCTTCATTGGTGATTACACTGTTCTGTGCCCGTATTCCTGCGGACGAACATAGGGCACGTAAAATTCAGCTACAGATTGTTCATAATGACCCAAAAATGCTCCTGAGTTGCGGTCAATGTAGTTTTCATAAGGCCCCCGACCGATATATTTTACTTTTGAAAAATCCTTGTTGATTGCTGTTTTGAGTCCAAAACGGGGCATCAAGGGTAAGTCTTTTTGCAAAGGCAAGAATTGCGTGCTGATCTTGATTTGCTGATCCCCCACCAAAATGATGCTTTGATCGATCTGACAAACACCGTCGGCATGCCATGACAATCGCCAGCCGTTTTCAAGCTGTATTTGCTGTGTCAATACTAAATTATTCTGAAGGTCTTTCCATATTTTTGAATGCTGATCGAGCTGATAGCCATAATCATTATCAATCGTTCTTCGCCAAAAATTAAAGGTCAGAGGCTGAGCCAAAAGCGCTTTTCCATCGAATGTTATGGAAGCAATTTGCCCCTTTTCATTCAGGCTCAATTTCAATCGATCTTTACTCAATTCCTGTTCCGAAAGATGGTCAACTTTCATTTGAGTAGCTTGAAAAGCCATCGGAAATTGAACCACCACTTGCTCCTGTGCAATCACATTTCCTGCGCTCACAACATCGAAATTCAGCCATTGAACGCCTTTCCGTTTGACTTTTTCCCACTGATCCCATTGCCAAATCTTCCGTTGCTGAGGTGAAATTCTCAAAGAGGTATTACGATAAACGCCTACTTTTTTCCCTTGATCAAAAGCCGTAATGACCATCTCTACATCTGATAGGTTTTTGAAGAAATACTCATTAAAAATCTCAAATTCGCCCTTGTTCAAATCATGCACTTGCAGGTGAATATCCTAATACACCTTCTTGACTTCTGCCAAAGCGGGCTGTGGTCTGCCATCGGGAAAAACCAATCCATTCAAGCAAAAACTGCTGTCATTATACACCCCATCAGGCTCAAAATCGCCTCCATAAGCAAAATATCGCTCTCCCTTTGCATCGATTTTTTCCAATCCCTGATCCCGCCAGTCCCAGATAAATCCTCCTTGATGCCGTGGATTCTTACGTACTTCTTTCCAAAGATCATTCAAGTTACCTGTGCTATTGCCCATCGAGTGGGCGTATTCACACCAGATAAATGGTCGGTTGGGATTCGTCCAAAGTATATAATTCAACTTTTCTACACTTGCGTACATCCAACCCAAAACATCGGAATGGCGGGTATGGGCGAAGGCAGGATCAATCTCCGCCCGATCATACACACAAAGGCGTGAAGGGTCGGCTTTTTTTGTCCATTGGTAAGCATCAATAAAGGCCTGACTGCTCCCACTTTCATTCCCCATCGACCAAGCGATGATGGAAGGATGATTTTTATCCCGCTCCACCATTCGCTGTGTCCGCTCCATGATCGCCTTTTTGTAATTGGGCATTGTCGCCAACTCATTCACGCTCCAGCCATAGTCATGCGCCTCCATATTCGCCTCATCATAAACATACAATCCATACTGATCGCAGAGTTTGTACCAATAGGAATCATTGGGGTAATGGGACGTTCGTACCGCATTGATATTGGCTCGTTTCATTTGCTGAATCTCCCTTTCCATCTCCTGCCGACTGACCACATGGCCTGTTTTTGGATCATGCTCATGACGATTTACCCCCTTGATCAATATCGGCTGACCATTGACCAGCATCTGACCACCCGAAATTTCAACGGTTTTAAAACCTACCCTCATCGGTACAAATTCAACGGTCTTCCCAGCCTGATCTATTCCCGTCAATTCCAAGTTGTAAAGGTACGGACGCTCTGCCGACCACGAATGAACCCTGCCAATATTTAAAGAATCCATCACAAAAGGAGCTTCCAAAAATCCCGCTGTCTTCACTTTTCCCTTCAGATCCAACAGTCGGTATTCAATTTTTTTTAGGTGATTTTGATCCGCTTTGACCTTCAAGCCAAAGATGCCTTCTTCATAATTTTCACCCAAAGATGCGGTCAGCTGTATGTCCTCCATCGCTCCTTTGCCTTTACTGAAAAGTTCGACGGAACGCTGAATGCCTGAGAGTCGCCAGAAGTCCTGATCCTCCAAATAACTTCCATCGCAATATTGATAAACCGCCAAAGCAATCGTGTTTTTCCCTGTTCGAACAAATGGACTAATATCAAAGTCTGAGGATAATTTGCTGTCTTGACCATAGCCCACAAATCCCCCATTGATATACAGGTAAAAAGCAGATTTCACCGCCCCGATACGTAGGATGGTCTGTCGGTTTTTCCATGATTTAGAAAGGGAAAATGTCCGTTTATACTGCCCTACTCGGTTAAGTGAGTCGGGAACAAAAGGTGCATTTTTTGGGAAAGGATATTTGATGTTGGTATAATGCGGATAGCCATAGCCGTGCATTTCCCAATTGGAAGGCACGGGGATTTCGTCCCAATTATTGGTCTTATAATCTTTTTCAAAAAAGGATTCAGACCATAAAGAAGGCGCAACGCAATACCTGAACTTCCATTGGCCATCCAAAGAAAGATGATACTCATTTTCATCTTTCTGCCAAGCTGTTCGGTTGGGGAAGCTTATAAAATCCGCCACCATTTCCATTCGGTTCACAGCCGTAATTTCGGGATCCTGATGATAAGCAGGCTGTGCATAAAGTAGTCGCCCCATCAGAAACAATAACAGTAGAATAAAGAGTGCCTTTCTCATGACGATGAAATGTTGATTGGGGTAAATGATTTGACCTGAGCATCTTTACCTGAAAAAATATGGATAGCACCTTCTTCCAAAATGTACTTTCCTTGTGAATCGTAATATCCTAATGCCTGCACAGGAACTTCAAATTTAACAACCTGCTCATCTCTGCCTTCCAAATCAATCTGTTTGAAAGTCAATAAGCGTTTAACAGGTTGGCTCTGCCACGCCACAGGATCATGGAAATACACCTGAACCGTTTCCTTTACAGTAAGATCCGAATTATTTTTCACCTTAACTTCAAAAGTCAAAGTATCAGATTTCTGAAAGGTATCTTTTGAAAATATAGGCTCGGAAATTTCAGTATGCCCATAGGATAAGCCGAAACCAAAAGGATACAGCGGTTGCCCCAACTCCCCTTTATAGTTATTGCTTTGGGGTCGGCCACTTGGTTTATGATTGTAATAAATAGGGATCTGCCCCGTGGACTTTGGGAAGGTGATCGGTAATCGACCCGATGGATTGTACCTGCCCGTCAATACATCCGCAATCGCATGCCCAGACTCAAGCCCCAAATGCCAAGCGAGCACAATGCCCTCGACCTGCTTTTCTTCTTCGGTCAGCACCAAGGGGCGACCATTGAAAACCACCAACACAACAGGAATGTCCCCTTCGGACAAGGCCTGAATTTCTGCCCTTTGTTCTGCGGACAATCGGCAATCATACTTACTGTTGGCCTCTCCAAATTCCTCTTCCTGCTCCCCTGCACAATAGATGATCAAGTCGGTTTGTGGGCTTATTTTCGGAGAAATATTTAGACCTTTTTCCATGGACAATGCCTTAGACAGGCTAACAGCATCTGCTGACTTACCAATTGATTTCCAATAGCCCAATACCTTTTGGGTATCGGCGAAAGGTCCCATCAATGCAATATTTTTCTTACTTTCTGTTAAAGGTAAAACCTGATCATTTTTAAGTAAAACGATACTTTGCTGTGCGATTTTTTTGGCCAATTTGCGGTTTAGCTTTTCTACCGAAGGGTCTTGTGAAGCATAAGGATTGTCGAACAAGCCCAGTTTAAATTTTGCGGTCAAAACCCTTCGACAGGCTTCATCGATCGCCGATTGCTGTTCTTCAGTAAGTCCTTTTTCCAAAGCTGAAAAGTAACTGTCCGATTTCATTTCCACATCGACACCCGCCAACAAAGCTCGCTTTCCTGCCGTGGATTTGGTGTCTGCCACCCCATGATCCATCAGTTGCACCACCGCATCCCAATCGCTGACCACTACCCCATCAAATTGCCATTGTTCTTTCAATATATCGGCAATCAGATTTTTGGAAGCCGTTACGGGCGTCCCATCAATTTCATTGAATGAGCTCATGGCACTAAAAGCCCCTGCCTCAACCGCTGACTTGAAAGGAGGCAGATAGGTATTGAAAAGAGAGGTTTTGGAAAAATCTGTGGACTGATAATCCCGCCCGCCATCAGGTGCTGAGTAACCTACAAAATGCTTCATGCACGCCATCAAAGCCGACTTCTCCGATAATTCATCTCCTTGATAGCCCTTCACCACTGCGGATCCCATCAAAGCATTAAGCAATGGATCTTCGCCATAACATTCACTCACCCGACCCCATCGAGGATCACGACTAACGTCCATCATGGGGGCGAATGCCCAGTCCACACCCTGCGAACGGGCCTCTTTCCCTGCTACCACTGCCACCTGCTGAACCAAATCAGGGTTCCAGCTACACGCCTGCGCTAAATTGATCGGAAAGCTTGTTTTGAAGCCATGCACCACGTCATGAGCGAAAAGCAAAGGAATGCCCAATCGGGATTCTTCCACCGCTATGCGTTGCATTTCATTTCTATCCTTCAGGGTATAAAAAGTGGTTCGGCCATTGAGCATGGAACCCATTTTTCCAGCTTTGATTAAACCCATGATGCTGTCGGTGGGGCGCTCAACATATGCCTGATGCAGTTGTCCGACCTTTTCTTCCCAAGTCATTTGGCGCATCAAAGCATCCACTTTTTGCGGAATACCTTCGGGCGTTTTTTCGGCTTGACAAGAAATAAAAAATAGGTACGAAAGAAAGATATAGCGTTTCATAGGCGGTAAAAAAATGGAAGGTGTTATTAATTGTGTTCAAGTGCGATGCCTGAGCTGAACATAGATTGAATGTTTATCTATCAGGAGAGGGACGCTCGTGATAATGGGAGACTTTGTCCCGTAATCATCATTTGATTTTGTATTAGAAAATTTTATTTGATCGCTGTATGGGCTGACCTATGTGTCTGCCCAAATCATTAGAAATACTGAATAGTTTGGATACACACATAGGTGCATCCGAACAGTTCATAAAACTACCTTTCCACATACCCAATATCAGGAGCCGATCCATTAAAAGGATCCTTCAAAATTTTTCCAGCATCAATCAAAGGACTTCCCTGCTCGGGGGTATAAAATTGATAATCATCCCCACTGCCATTAAGCATTGCATCGCCTGTCAGATTGTATTCGGCAGATTGGGGATCTCCATCAATCACCCATTCCGTTTGGTGTTTGAAGTTATTTGAAAAGTAAAGCTGTCCCCCATCGATTTTCAGATCTGCGGTCTTCGAATCGATGAACAGGTTGTTGGTGATCTCCACCTTTTTGATTTTCGCTCCTTTTACCTTGATTCCGAAAACATTTTTATCAAAAACATTATGATTAATGCGGAAATCATTGAAATCATTATCTGTACTATTATCGATATAAATTCCACTTCCTCCAGCCCAGTTAAATTGGTGTTTTTCGTTAATAAAGAGGCTATGGTGTATCTGAATGTTGTGATTTCCTGCATTCCAGATGGCAATGCCCATTCCTTTATTTTTGACCAAGACCTTACTGATGTCCACATGTGGCAAGCCAATCTCTATTCCTTCTTTGCTACTTTTGCCATCATTGTCTATCACCTCAATATCCCGAACGGTCAGATTCCAACCGCTTTCAGGTTTATCGGTAAAGATTCCACCGTGATTTACCAATGATAGCCAGGTGTTGGACTTCACATTTTCCACCAGGTTATTTTCTCCCAAATTCCATAATTCCACACCAATGTCCTCGCCCCATAGTTTGTCCTGCTCACTGAGTTGGGTTTCAATATTTCGGAACACACAATTTTTGTAATAACCATCAATGATGAACTTGAGGCCATAACCTTCATCATCTTCAATAAAAATATCCTCAATTAGGGCGCCATCCAACTGTGCCACATTCAGGTTTCCGATACTTTCATCTTCAAGATCCTTTCCACTGTTTTTAAAAGACAGGTCGTGCAGGTGAATATCGGTCAAATAAAATTCAGGTTCCAGCATCCAAAGTTTAGGTGCCGACATCACCACCATACCCCGATATTTCATATTTTCGATGTGCTGATCAGCAATCTCAACGGCATTTCGGTTTTCCACCCACAAGCCCGTTTTGGCTTGTTTGTTTTGCCCGTCCAAGGTCAGATTTCTCACCTGCTGATTTCCCTGCATCGGTGCAATCGCTTTTGATGCAGGATTTCTCATCGTTTCCCTTGAAGGAGAAACGAGCTGAATCATCGACCCATCGAAAAAGAGCTTGTCATATTTTTCCTCCAGCGGATCGTAATATTTGGTGATTTCGGTACCAAACAAACGCACCCCTTCCTTGCTCTCCCCTATCAAATGCGTACCCGTTTCAAGGAGGATCGGGTCGGTGATTTCATAACTTCCATACTTGATAAAAATCTCATCGCCCTCATCTTTTGGAACCAGTCGGGAGGCATAGGCAGGACTTTTCCACGGGCGGTCTTCTGTCCCTGCCTCGGGCGTATCTTCCCCATTAGGAGCAACAAAATATCGACTAATATTCGGAGAAGAAGCAAAACGAACCAAAGGGGTTTTGAAATGAAAAACTTCACTGCTTACGCTAAGATCCGATTCACTCATTGCCTCAACTTTCCAATAGTAAGTCTGATCCATGGACAGCGCATCTAGCACCATCGTAGTATCTTCGATGTCCATTTGTTCGAAGAATATTTCATCAAAAGCGAGCGAAGTGCCGACCGTCAGGCGATAGCTAGTTGCCCCTTCGGAAGCTAACCAAACAAGTTGTGCCTGTAGTTCCTCTTGCATACTACCATCGACAGGCGCAAACAATGAAAAGTCTTGAGGCTCAATTTTAATTGGATCAGGCTCGATCGCTGTTTCTTGACAGGCACACAGAACACATATCAAAAGGAAAAAATAATTTCTCATCAGGATGATCGGTTTAATAATAGATCCACTCTTCCGCAGGAATTGCCCAGACTAATTTACCATCGTCAAATGATAAAGGAGCAGTATTTTCACGGTCGCCAGCGGGAATATCCATTTTTAATGCCCGCAAATATTCTATTCGATCAGCCTCATTGAACATCTCAATCACCCGCTCCAAATGAATCATTTCTGCCGTAATTTCTGAAGCAGTAACAGGTACAAAGGGGCCTCCGACGGTTTCATCCCAAGCCCTTTGCTTTACCATATTGAGATCGTCGGTGGCTCCCTGCTTGTCATTTTCCATGAATCGGATAATTGATCTTGTCAAATAAACCTCCGCCAACCGAATCATCGGAACATTGGTGTTGAGGTTGTCAGGGCTTCGGAAATATTTGTAGGGCCACAAACTCATGCGGTCGGAAATTTCTTTGCGACCATCCACCACGCCTCCTTCAGGGGCTTTTCCCTCCGGATAGCGTACGGCCATCAACTGCTGAAACCGCTTATCTGCCTTAGCCTTGATGCTGAAATCCGTTTCGGTCATTGGATCCTGCATCCAGTCGAGCTGACGCATCATGCTTTCGGACATGCGGGTTTCTGCCCATGCGCAGATATCTCTTTCATTGGTATAGGTATGATTCAAAACACTCAGGTGGTGGGGTGTTCCCAGGGTGGTATCGAAAAAGGGAACATAAAAAATCACCTCACGTCCACGGTTTACGCCCGACTTGTTAAAGGCCTCAATGGGATCCTCCGTTAGGTCAAAAAGTCCTCCATTGTTATCAATTAATTCATTGGCAAATTTGAGTGCCTGATCGTTTTCTCCTCTCAGAAAATGCAGGCGCATCAACATAGCCGAAGCAACAAACTTGTTGGCACGTACTTCATAACTTGGATGATGACTTCCCTGAACAAACTGATCGGGTAACAAATCATGCGCCCTTTCAAAATCGGATAAGATCAAGTCAAAGATCTCCTGCGTTGTTCCGATGGTTGGTGTCCGTGCCTCTTCCAAATTCTTAGGATAGTTGAGCCGTAGCGGAATACTCTCTTCTCCATTCCCTGATGGTTTATAGGTCGGCCCATAGAAGGTCTGAAGAAAATAATAAGCCATTCCACGCATGAAATAGATCTCTCCCAAAATACGGTTAAAGCCATTGGTAACTTCTTTGGGCGTCAAGCCTTCGAAGGGCATGCCGCCTGCTTCTTCGACAAACTCCAATGCGAGATTAGCCGAGGAGATGGTTCTGTACAACAGGTAAAAATTCCGCTCCGACCATTGATTGTGCTGATCGGTTTCTCGCCAATATCCCCAGCTTGCATCCGACACCCAGGCAATATCATCTCCCATGGAGGTTTTAAACATATAATAATTTACAAAAGGGATGTTCCAGTTATCCCCCGAAAAGACACTCGCATACAAACCGATGGGAACCCTTTCAAACTCCTCCAAAGACGTCCATGGGTTCTGAGGTGGTCTTTCCAGCTCAAAAAAATCATTACAGGAAGCCAAACTCAATGGCAATAACAAAGCAATTATTTTAAAAAGTTTTCTCATCTCCATCATCATTAAAAAGTTACATTTGCACCAAAGGTAAAGGAAGTGGTTTGAGGGATTTGGGTATTGTATTTCACAAAAGCCATTCTCTCGGGATCAAAGCCAGGATAATCGGTTGAAGTCCATAAATTATTAGCCTGCACATACACGCGCATGGACTGCATATGAAATTTGTCCGCGATCGTTTTTGGTAAATTATAACCGAGGGTGATGTTTCTTAAGCGAATGAAATCCCCTTTGAAAAGTTCCCGATTGTGGTACATGTCAGGATTATCAAAACCATTGACCGTTTTGCCATCAATAATGTACCTTCCTCTTTGGGTCAGTTGCGGATATTTGGCCACGTCGCCCTCCTGCTTCCATGAATTTTCTTCTATCTCTGCCAACATGTTCCGGGTTTCATTCGGCATGGTGGCAATCGTGCGATCCACATCCAAAATGTAATTACCACCAGAGAAGGAAAACATAAAGCTGAAGTCAAAATTCTTCCAGCTGAAGCTGTTGTTTATACCGCCATAATAGGTCGGATCCGCCGACTTACCTTCCTGAATAAATCGGTTTTGTTGCATGTTGGAAGGATCCGCAGGAACACGCACATCGTTGCCGTCGGCATCGGTGAGTCGTTTGGTTTCACCCGTAACATCAAAGTGATCTTTGTCCAAGGCATAAATCATCGGCACGCCCGTCTGTGGATCGGGTCCTGCCCAATCGGCAATGTACCACACCTGTCGCTTCTCCCCTGTCCGAGAAATCGTCGGCGTATCCGAGTGAATGATGCCCTTTCCTGCATCATCCAAACTTGGCGCCAGGCTACCGATAATATTTTTATTGAAAGCGATATTGAAGCTCGTTTTCCAAGTAAAATTTCCTTTATCGATATTGATTGAATGCACATCAAACTCCCAACCGCTGTTGAGCATATCGCCTACATTACCCCAAACAATATTGACGTCCTTATCATAAGATCCTTGTCCAAAATCAGAATTGTCCGAAGAAATACCCGACGACCACGGCACAGGAACAGGCATCAACATATCGGTTACATTACGCTGATAGTAGGCCACCGAACCATTAATTCGGTTGTCCAAAAAACCATAGTCAATACCAAAATCCAAACTTTTGGTGGTTTCCCATTTTAGCGTAGCTACTGGAACATTAACAGGCATCGATCCATTAACGCCCGAAACGCCAGGTCCACCATAGGAGATATTCCCCAAAAAGCTGATCTGATTCAATCCCGAAGGAATCGCCTGATTACCGATTTCACCATAGCTTCCCCGCAGTTTTAATGTTGTTCCACTGCCCACAAAATCCATAAAAGGTTCATCTGACAAAAACCACCCTGCCGAAAAAGCCATGAAATTTCCCCATCGATTTTCAGGAACAAAGGTCGATGAACCATCACGTCGAGCACTCAAACCAAAAAGGTATTTGTTGTTCAGCTTATAATTTGCTCGTCCAAAAATTCCGAAAAGGTACCTTTCCTCCCCGAATCCACCGAATAAATCAGTACGCAAATTGGGCTGTCCTATTTCCTGATAACGGCCGTTGAGTTCCTGTCCCATCATGTAACGGGTGTATTGACCTTGCCTTGTGGCTTCAAGTCCACCAACCACATCGAGTTGATGAATACCGAAGGTTTTGTTGTAAGTGCCGTAGGCATTGATGTTGGTTCCCACATAAGTGATGGCCTCTTCCATTGCTTCGGAGGTAGGCTCAAATTTACTATTGACGTTGATCGTTTTCCCTCTCCAGTCCACATTATTGCTTTGCACAAAATCCATGGAGACTTCAGAACGGAATTTCAACCCTTTTACCCAAGGCACACTCCATTCGACAAAGGCGCCCCCCAAAACTCGGTATTGCTTAACGTTGAGCTTAACATGCTCGGGGTCATTTTGAGCCGTTGGATTTCCGGCCGTAAGCGGATTATAATATTGGTTCAAATCATAAGGATCCTGCACGGGAAACCACGGCAGGGCATAGAAAATGATGCTTGTGGTCCCACTTTCCCGCTTCTCATTGTTGGTGTATCCCATATTGACCTTCAGCCCGACCTTGACGTTTTTCCCGGGCTTGAAATTAAAGTTAGAATTGACAGCCAATCGCTCAAAATCATTATGGCGCTGTACCCCTTTTTCTTTGCGATAATTGGTCGAGATATAAAAACTTCCTCCCTTGAATCCTTTGGAAGTACTGACATTGAGATCTTGAAAAGTTCCGGTCCGAAAAACCTGATCATACCAGTCGGTAGAAATGTCTTCGGCCAATTCGCGGGATATTTTTGAGCTCGCATTGGCTACATATTGATAATGGTCGGTGGTAGTGAAATTCCTGTTCAGCGAATTTTGATAGGCCCTGTCCATGATCGAAAACCATTGGGAAGTATTGGCATAGCCAATATCCTGTGGAGTGCGGATCAGGTTGGAGATGCCTGTGGTGTAGTTAAAGGTAGTGGTCGCCTCTTCATTGCCTTCCCCTGTTTTAGTCGTTACCAGAATCACCCCATTTGCTGCCCGGCTACCAAAAATAGAGGTGGCAGCCGCCTCTTTCAATACTTCTATGCTTTCGATATCGTTGGGATTGATCGTTGCCATCGGGCTCTGCCCCGAAGACCCCAGGCCCGAAGGGTTGGAGATCACCAGCATCCCATCGATCACCCACAACGGATCCGTACTCATGGAAATAGAGTTCGTACCACGGATCTTGATGGTCGAAGGAGCACCAGGCGCACCACCCTGCGTCTGAATGGAAACCCCTGAAGCGACCCCTGAGGGCCTGCCTCAAAACTCGAATTGGCCTTGATCGCCAAATCAGCTCCCTTTACCGAGGCTATGGAACCGATAATATCTGATTTTTTTTGGGTACCGTAACCTGTAATAATCACCTCTTCCAAATCCGTAACGGTCGAAAGCAGGGTAATATTGATGGTCGATTGGTTGCCCACCATGACGGTCTGCTCTTCAAATCCTACAAAGGAAAAAACCAATTGATCCGTAGCAGAAGGCACCTCGATACTATACCGCCCCTGCATATCGGAAAAAGTGCCGGTTGTCGTGCCTTTTATATAGACCGTCACCCCGGGCAAGGGACTATTCCGATCATCATAAATGCCCCCACTCACCTTAATAGGTTGGTCGGGCTGAGCTTGCCTGGTCGGTTTGGGTGCACCAACATTTTTCAGCACAATCTGACCAAATTGTATATTGTAGCTGATGCCGGTATTCTTAAAAACCTGCTCCAACACCTGTGGAACCGTCGCCTGATCCAGCTCTACCGAAACATTTCCCCGTCCGTCGAGCAGCCCTGTAACATATACAAAATCGAGCCCGTGATCCGTTTTCAGTGTCTGTATAGCCGTAGGAAGTGGTGTGTTTTTAAAGCTCACACTTAACCTCTTTTCCTGCTGAGGCACTGCCCATCCCTGAATTTGAAACAGGCTGGTAAAGACCCACAGGAGCCCAAAAACAATTTTCCCCTTAAAAGAATGATGTCGAATATTCATCGTCAAAAAGTAGTCAATTAAAAAATTAAGGGGATATGGTTTCACACATTAGCACCCCCCACCGACTAATGCAACGCTATTTTTATCGAGTTTAAACTCACAGCCCAAGGCTGCACTTAATAATGCTATTTTATGTTGTAATGACATGTCCAGCAATTTGGCGTTGAGTTTACAATTGCCAATTTGCTGTTGGTCATAACTGATTTCAACGCCATACATCTGTTCTAATACCGACACAATTTCCCGAACAGGCGTGTGCTCAAAATTCAGGGTTTGACTGATATGGTTCTGATAAGCATTCCGGCTAAATTTTGACTCCTCAGGATAGAAAACCAAGCCTTCCTCCGCCTGTAAAAGCTCTGCAGTGGCCACCCCATTTTTGATATCCTGATGCCCTATGGTGGACTCATAAACAGCCACCTTTCCAGTAACCACCCCCACCTCAGCACGGTAGGCTTCATCATTATCCTTAATCATAAAACTTGTACCGAGCACCTTGGTGGTCAAATGACTTGACTGCACCAAAAATGGTCGATCCACCGATTTGGCCACTTCAAAGAAAGCTTGTCCTTTCAGCGAAACTTCCCTGATGTCCGCAGCAAACTTCTTAGGGTAAGTCAACGACGCCCCAGAGCTCAAAATAACAGAACTTCCATCCTGCAACATGACGGTGCTTGCCTCTGCCTTGAGGTTTTTCACTGTTACCAGATCATGGTTTTGACGGCTAAAGTGGTATAAAATCCCACTGCAAAACGCCATTAACAAGAAAGCTGCAGCCACTTTCATCCATCTTCTTTGGGATGGATAGGCGACAGGTAATGCTTTCTGTTTCCCTTTGGCCTGCTCTATTTCCGTTTGCTGTTCCGCAATGATGGATGATTGTAAGCGGGACCATACCCGTGATTTCTCAGTTTCAAAGGGACCTTCCGGCATTGCCAGAAGATCATGAATGTTTTTTGCTCGCTCTATTTCCTGCCTTTTTTCAGGATGAAGCGCGACCCACTGCCCCCAGAAGCGAATATCCTCCGTTTCTCCGTCAGGGTTTTTGCCCCAATCCACAAAGCCATCTTCCTGCAGGAAGTCCGTTGCTTTGTATGCTTCAAATTTTTTCATCAATTAATCAATAAAATAAAAACCGGTTTTCATTGATATAAAGACCAAGCGATGGACTTTTAACTCAGTTGAGCAATCTTTTTTTATAATTTTATTTTTCTCAGTTTTACCTGCTGACTGAAGTAGGGATGAGGGTATTGGAGCAGGTGAATGGTGGGGGTAAAGTCCAAATGTTGGGCATCCATTCCAAGGACAAACACTTCAATGGTCTTAGCCTGATATTCCGCAGGCATTGGAAAAAAGAAGGTATAATTGGCATCCATCGGTTTAACACGATATTCCCATGGAACCACAGGATAGGAAGGAGCCCGATCCTTCGGGCCCACCCACCGTCCATCGACTCGCAATGCACAAACAGCACCCTCAACACCATGCTTCCCTTCGAGAGCCACACACAAATAGCTGTTTGGACTCAGCTTGCCGACGGTCAGTTCCTTCTTCCACACTTTTTGGGCATAGTGGTGTTCCTCCTTGTTCCAATGCCAATCAAAAACATAGGGCGCCTGAAGGTTGGAAGCACGCCAGCGGTCCATCGGTAATGCTTTTCCATTATAAAAAGCCTGAACCTCCGACAGCCTGATAAATGCATAAGGAAAAGTGAAGTAACGGACCGCTTCCTTGTGATCCAGTTTGACGACCATTCGCTTGCCTGCCAAAACAGAAAAGTCTTTCCATTCAGCAAAATCTAAGGTAGCCTTAACGGTAAAAGCTTCTCCCATTGGATAGGGCTGAAGGGCAAAGGCATCGGGAACGGTCAGTACCAAGGAGTCCAGTTTCATGGCCGAAGGTGCCTGAATACGCAAAGCATGCTGGTAAGGATTGTAGGGCAAATGACGAAGGGGCACACTGAAATGAGTGGCTAAATTGCCATCAAAAAGATAATGATCCCATGCCTCCCGCTCAACAAAAGCCTCCTGTTCAAAAAAAGCATTTCGAGCATTGGTCACCGCCTCAAATTTGGTTTCACCCGCCCGATAAAACGCATCTACCTCCAATGCACTATTGCCCACAGCATGTTGAGCGGCCTCATAAATGGAGTAGATTTCCTTAGGTGTTTCGATCACTGCAAATGGATCAACATCAATATTCACCCTCCCAGACTGTTGATAATTTCCTCCTTCATTGGACAAAACCTCCTTTTGATTGCCTTCAATCTCTACGTGCTCCCGAAAGGAGTTGGTTAATAATTTCACTGTTAAACTCGTACTGTCTGTGGTCGGCTCGCTTAGATAGGGCGTTTCTTTCACCAAAACATCTACCGATTCAGGCGTCCCGATTTCTACCAATGCCACACGAAAGGGAAGGACCTCTATTTCAATTTCATCCTTCAAATTAAAATCGCCCAACCATTGCTCCCACGGATGATGCAACTTTACCCGCCAATGTTTTGCTGTTCCCAAACCAAGCGACTTGTCCAGCTTCAGTCGTTGCTTTTTGGGTTGCCAACTTAGATTCCTTAAAATAATAAACCGTCGATGCTCATCCCCCCGGCTGACGATATCATCATCCTTTTTGCCTACCCATTGTCCATTTACCAAAAGGGCTTTATGCTGTCGATGTAAATTCCATAAACGAGCCAGTTGCCCAAACTCTTCATCTTTGAGCAACCAGGGATTTCCATAAATCTGTGGGGAAACGATCAAATTTCGACCAAAAGCGTGCAAGACAAAATCATCCTCCCAATAGTCCGTTCCCGAACCAAAGCAAACGCCATGATCCTCGGCCAGACGTTTCAATTCCGGATCATAGGCCCTGCTGATCGCTTTCACCCGATGATGTCCTCCGGTGGTTTGGTTCACCTGATGCACATCGATATAAGATTCCTCACCACCTAATAAATAAGTGGTGGCGTATTGCTGACCTTTTTCCCCAAGGTCGAGTCGGTGATTCAGCACCACCAAATCAGGATTCGAAGCATAACATTGTTCCATCATTCTGATGAAAAGGTTTCCATGCTCAGCGGCTAAGGGTCCACAAACGGCATCAAATTTAAAAAGGCCAAAATGCTTTTCCCTGACCAAACCCACCATCATTTGCAATCGCTGATCGGCAGTCGTTAGGCTGTTACCAAAACCATCCGGTCCAGCCCATAAGCCCAAGCGGGTATTTATAGATTGGGCTTTTTTAACCAAAGGATCAAAACCGTTCGGGAACTGCTTTTTAAATCGGGCTGATGTATCTGAACCATAAAATCGAAAACCGTCGATAGCGCCAGCATCCAAAGCATAGATATCCAACTGAACACCATACTTTTTATTCATCCATTCAAAAAATGAAAGATTCGCTAAAGTTTGCTCCGCCGAGGGACCTTCATTGGTATGATTGATCCAGCTGAAATATTCCGAAACACTGGGAGAGGAATTGGTGTAATTACGCTGTCCAAAGGTTATGCGGAACGAAAAAATAAGCAACAAGAGAAGGGTAAAAAATATTCGCATTTTATTTTATAAAAGGCGAAGAGGAGGGGTTTTAACTCAGTGTACTTATATTAACCCGAATCATTCAACGCTATATTTATCAACCGATCGCAAGTAATTTAATTTCAGTTTATTATAATTAATTTTCTTTGATTTATAATAGCCCAAATTTGGGCGTGCTTGCTTTCTCCTCATTCACCTGTTTCGTTGGAAAAAACCCGAAATAGGAAACTATTTCTTCCTTTTTTCCGCCTTACAGCTAAACGAGGATTTAGCATGAATTATCCGGGTTAAACTTGAATAATTCGGCATAGATAGCTCGCTTCAAATTGTTCAGGATCCAACTTTGCTCCATGGCAAGTTTTCATTTTGTAAACTTGATCTATGCTAAAAATGGCGGCTGCCTTGTTCTACACAAAAAAACCTCCATAAAGGAGGTCTTTATTGTAAATAAAAATTGGCTTTGTAAATGACACAGGCTACTAATTTACCCAGTCCCCAAAATTATGGCGTATAGTTGGGTGACTGCGTCATGAGTCCTCCGGATTTGTCAATCTCCTGCTGTGGTACCGGATAATAAGCCCTTCCTTCTATAAAGCGCTGTTCACCGGAAATATGATCCACCAGAGTTGTTAACATCCCCCAACGACGCAGGTCATTATAACGATGACCTTCAAAACAAAGCTCCTTTCGGCGCTCCTCTTTAATGACATCCAATAAACTTTTTCCCGAATCCACTAATTCCTGCGTACTTTTGTGCGGTAGTACCTCATCTCGCCATGGGTTGTAAAAAGCACGATCTCGTACCAGATCAATAAAACGCTTCGCTTCCGCCTCATTCTTTCCCACTTGCGTTTCGGCATACATTAAATAAATATCCGCAAGGCGCATCACTGGAAAACTTTCATTATTTCCAATGGCATTAACAGGCATAGAGCTATGCCCCTTAGCCACCACGGGGTCCACCCGATCGGAGAGAAAGTCGTCCGGACTTCCGCCCACAATTCTCGGATTACGATAATAAATGGTATCACCTAACTGTCGGATAAATGCGGTTAATCGGAAATCATCCTCCTCAAAAGTATCAATAAACTCCTGAGTAGGACGCAAATTCTGGTAGCCGCCAATGTCTCCCATCGCTTCTAACCATATATTGCGCTGCGTACCCTCAGAAGATTCTACCCCATCATCAAACCAGAAGTTTCCCCCACCCACATCACGATCATACAATACTTCAAAAAGATTCTCCTTGCTGAAGCGGTTGTTCACATTCCAAATGTCTTCGGCATTTGGCGTCAGCTCAAAATCACCATTGTCTATTATATCTCTAAAAAGTGATGCCGCCTGGTCCATCTTTTCCTGAAACAGGAAAATTTTACCCAATAGCCCTTTCGCCAACCAAATAGTGGCTCTTCCCCGCTCATAATCTTCACTTCCATCATAGGAAACAGGCAAAGCCTTTTGATCAATCAGATCCTGTAAATCTGCTATTAAGAATTGATATACCGTCTCAATATCAACCTGCTCAATGGCATAGGCATCCATATTTTCAGGAGTACGCAAAGGAATAAAATCCCATTGTTGTACTAATTGAAAGTAATATAAGGCCCTTAGTACCCTGGCCTCCGCTTTTACCCTTGCCACTAAATCGGGATTTTGAACCGTTGCGGGCACCTCCCGAATCACAGTATTAGCCCTACGAATCCCTTTATAATGCGAAGACCACAAGCCCCTCAATTCTCCACTGGAAAGGGAAAAATCGAAACGATAATTTCCTGCCAGATCGGCATCTGTTTCAATAGTAAAGGCATCATTGGTTAACAGTCCTCTTTGCTTCCAATAATAATTGGCATAAATCCGGACATCCTGCAAATTAGAATAAGAGGTGGACAACATACGAAGTAAATCCCGATCGGTCTGAAAATAGCTGTCCTGAGAAATTAAAGTCTTATTGGGTACATCCAGAAAACTATCACAGGCTCCCATACTGATCATTACTGCTGCGAAAAATATTTTTAACTTTTTCATCTTAAAAATCTGATCATCATACTAAAAATTCATTTGTAAACCCGCCAGGTACACCCTCGGTGTAGGCGTGGCATTATTTCGGAACTCAATGGAGGCGCCGGAGGAAGATCCCGTATCCCAAACGTCCGGATTATAGCCATCGTATGCCGTTAAAATGTAAGCATTATTCACCCCTACATAAACCCGTAGACGATTGATGACATTAGATTGAATCAATGACATTAAGTTATAGCCGATTTGGATATTTTGAATATTGAGGTAGGCTCCGTTTTGCAAATGACGATCGGAAAAATTTTGCGAAGCACTGCTGGCATTAATCACCGGGAATTCGGCATTTCTGTTTTCCTCTGTCCAGGTATTGCCATCTAATACCGCCAAACGATTAAACTTTAGGGTAGTATTGGTTAACTCGAAGTAATTTTGATTAAATACTTTATATCCGGCTTTCCCTTCCAGAAGCAAAGAAACATCAAAACCCTTGTATTGAGCACTAAAATTCATACCATAAAAATATTTCGGTAATGAATTCCCCAAATTAACGCGGTCAGCATCTGTGATATCGCCACTATTATCAGTATCCACAAAGCGAACATCCCCGGCTTTGGCCAATGGCTCCAAATCATCATCGGTCTGATCTTCATTATAAAAACCATCCGTTTCATAGCCATAAAAATACCACATAGGTTGATTCACCTCCAGCCGTTGATTGCCCTCCATAATCGGGGTATCAACCCCTGCCACCTTCACTAACTCGGTCGCTTTATTGACAATATAAGTGAAATTACCCCCGATTGAATAGGTGAAATCCCCTTCGAAGTTATCATAATAAGTACTCAGCTCGACCCCCTGATTCCGGATCGAACCAATATTTTTTAAACCTACTCCCATAAAATCTTTGTCCCGGTCAATGCCCGTACCCAGATCATTCATCTGCTGAACATTCAGAATCATATCACGGGAAGTCTTTTGAAAAAACTCGGTGGTAAAACGGAGTTTGTTCCGGAAAAGTCCCAGATCCACCGCCAGGTTGATTTGTTCCGAGGTCTCCCAACGCAGGTCTGTGGCCGGTAATGAGGCGATTACATGCCCTCCGGTATTGGGGTTGGCGGCACCTCCCTCCCAGGGATAATTGATATTGGGATACATAGCGGCCACATAACGATCCGAAAGGGCAAGGTCGCGACCTACCTCTCCATAGCCGGCTCTAACTTTGAGCAAATCTACTCCACTGACCTGCTCCATAAAACTTTCCTCACTGATCGTCCATCCCGCAGATATCGATGGAAAAAATCCAAGCCGGTTACTTTTAGTAAACTGAGAGGTGGCATCTGCCCTGATGGAGCCATTTAGGGTATATTTACCATCATAGGTATAAATAAAACGACCAAAACCCGAAAGCATTCTTTTAGTGAATTTATCCCCACCATAGGTTTGCTTCACCCCTCCGACAATACTTTCCAGCCCATCACGGTTCCCATCGGCGGTGTGAAAGGTAAAAGCAGAGTTCTCATTCTGCAATACGCCCCCGGCAGTTACGGTGAGTTCGTGTTTATCCGCAAAAGTATTTTGATAGGTCAAATAATTATCCCAGAAAATCCCACTGTACCAGGAAAAATTCTCATTGTACCGAGATAAAATGGTAGCGAAAAGCGCCGTTCCCTGGTCCATAGCAGGATTCTTGGTCTCCTGAAAAAAAGCACTGAAGCTACTGTTGACATTAGACTTAAAACTTAAACCCGGCAACAATTCCACTTCAGCCCAAAGGCTTAAATTGGTCCCAAAATTTTGAGCCTCCCGCAATTTCATTTCATTAATATATACCGGATTCGCCGTATTGACACTTCCGCTAATTTCTTCCGTAGGGATGCCATATCCATGGGAATTAATGTTCAGAGGATCACGCACCGGAATCTGTGGCGCAGTATGAATCGCAGCGCCGGGATTGGATTGTTCCGGTCGCTTTTTCGTCTGGCTAACATTAAACATCAGGGTCTCCCCCATCTTGAATCGCCCTTTTTTCATATTTGATTTCACCGCCACATTATAGCGTTTGTAACCCGTTTCCAGCATCATCCCCTGTTGATCCGTATAGCCTAACGAAACCCGATAATTGCCCATCTCACCCCCACCTGCAGCAGAAAAATTATATCTTTGAACTGCCGCCGGGTTAAACATTTCTTTGGACCAGTCCGTGCTTTGGCTAATATCATCATCTCGCACCCAACGGTTTTGGCGGATAGCGCCATTGGCCACAAAGAGATCATTTGCATACGCTTTATAGGCGTTGATATCCATCATTTCATATAGGTTCATAGGCGTCTGCACCCCAAACTCCCCATTGAAATTAAATTTTGTTTCCCCTTTTTTACCACTTTTCGTCTGAATAATCACAACCCCATTAGCACCCCGATTTCCATAAATAGCGGCTGAGGCCGCATCTTTGAGCACTGTCAAGGATTCGATATCATTCGGATCAACTGAAATCATAGTAGTAGAAAGCACCCCATCGATCACATATAAAGGGTCCGACTGCCCCGAGACCGTTCCTACGCCTCGAATACGGACCTTTGTACCCCCACCAGGCTCGGTGGAGTTGGATACCTGTACGCCGGCCATCCGCCCCTGCATAGCCTGAGCGGCATTTGCCGTGGGAATTTTGGTCAGCGTCTCTGGTTTTACCATCCCAATGGAGCCGGTAATATCCTTCTCTTGTTGCTCTCCATAACCGATCACCACTACCGACTTCAATTCTTGAATATCCGGTAACATCGTTACCTGAATTTGGGTTTGATTACCCACTTTTATTTCCTGAGTAGTGTAACCAATGAAAGAAAAGACCAAAACATCTTCAGGGGATGCCTCCAAAGAAAATTCTCCTAGCACATCTGTAACTGTTCCGATAGTGGGCTGGTTTTTTATAATAATGTTAACGCCAGGTATGTGGAAGCCATCTTCCATGCTAACCGTCCCTTTTACCTGCTTTTGCGCCCAGCTAAGTTGAGGGAAATGCATAACCATCAAAAGGAGCAATATCCACCTGAGGTGCTTTTTAGAAAAAATCATGTATTTCATTATAACCTACTTAAGGATTAAAAAATAGGTATGCCGTTCAAATTCCCCAATGGTAATCAGAGTGCTTTTATGGCATACAATTAATTATTAACCGCGTTAATAATTAATTAGATTCTAATTAAATGGATGGTACTCACAAATTCAAGCTCTGGATAGCAAATGATTATTTATACACTTTTTTAAAATAATACTGCATCAAAAGATCAATAATTAGAGCAATGTTTAAGTAATAAATCCACAGGTCATGACCTGCAACGGACAAAGCCTAAGCCCTATTTACAGGTAAACATAAATCGGTAAGCCCACGTTTTGCTTAACCTGGGTGGAAACATTCCATAAAAGGGAGAGGGGCGATGCCTCTCAAAAGCATCCGGCCATTATTGCCCTTAGCCCAAATTATTCTTATTCACCCCTAAATAAATTGAGTTGACTTAAGTCCCTTATTTTCACCTCAATGACATTGTGATTATTGAGGTGTTAATAGCCTAAATTTGGATGAGCTTGCCTTCTCCTCCTTCATCTGCTTCCTTTGGAAAAACGCTAAAGTAAAAGATTATATCTTCATTTTTCCCGCCTTGCAGCTCAATGAGAATTTAAACATGAATGATCCGGCTTAAGCATCATTAAATCACATAAAAGCTGTAACGGGCCATTCTGATGCATTCTATTGCCATGCATCCTCCTGAAAAACAAAAAAGCCACTGTATAAGGAAATACAGTGGCCCCAACCTTACTACTAAACTACAGAAAGTTATTCTTGTTGAGGGGCATTAAAACCTGCAATTTTTTGTTTTCAGTGAAATTGAAAGTCTTATGATTAATTTTCACATTATCAAAGGTTAAATTAATAACATAATTATACTCCAATGCATGTTGTGGCTCCTCGATTTCACCGATACTAATATCCTTTAATACTATATTTTCCAGAATGGCATCCGCCCAGCCAAAAATCCGTACTCCCCGATGTGCTTGCGCTACCGATACGTTTTCAATTAGAAGGTAGTATCATTTTCGTTGGTGGTTACACTCGGTGCTCCACATGGTAATGCCCTTCGGCAACGCCTTTAAAAGTGGCGATCCAGCACTGCGCACCCCATACATTTCCCCATTTGACCCAGTTTTGTTCATAAGCGGTATCCGACTGCTCGCCGACTAAATGACAGCTTCCCTGTTCCAATTCATAGGTCTCTGGCAAACGTAAAATCACATTGTCCGGGCGGTCAGGATGATAACCAATCTGAGAAAATAGCAATCCAAACACCTCATCTTCTGAAGTTGCTGATGCTGATAATTTATTGATATACTGATATAGGCTACTGTTCAAAACTATGCAGGTTATGTGAAAAATCTTCAATCTCTTGTTGTGTCGGGATAGAACTTTGCGCACCCAATCGCTGAACGGTAATCCCCGCGGCTGCATTGGCAAAGACAATCGCCTCCGGAATGGACGTACCATCAACAATCGCCTTGGCGAAACATCCGCAGAAGGTATCTCCTGCCGCAGTGGTGTCCTCAACCTTTACTTTATTGGCCGGCACAAAACCCGACTCCTCGTCATTGGCATAAGCAACGCCGTCGCCCCCCATGGTGATGATCGCACATTTGACCCCCAACTTCAACAGGGCCGTCATGGCTTGCTGAGCATTTGCCGGCGAGATCTCAGCAATTTCGGTGATAAAGGCCGCTTCCACTTCATTGACAATCAGATAGTCAATACCCTGAAAAATCTTTTTGTCCTTCGGGATCGCCGGCGCATAATTCCAGACAATTGGCGTCTTGTGTGCCACCGCTTCCGAGATGATCAACTCGTTGGTTTGCTCAGAGATTTCATTTTGCAAAACCACCACGGAGGCATCATGAATCAGTGCCTCATTTTTTGAAACAGCAGTGGGGGCCAACTTTTGGTTTGAGCCCGAGTCCACTGCCAAATAATTATGCCCTTCTTCACCAACCATCACAAAGGCGCATCCGCTGTTGACTCCATCAATATACTCCACATGATCGCAATTGATCTGATCGTTCTCAAAATTGCCGATCATCTCCGCAGTATAATTATCCTGCTTCCCCACTGCAGTAATGAAAGTAACCTCTCCACCCGAACGGGCGGCAGCAACTGCCTGATTTGCTCCCTTGCCCCCAAAATATTGGTGGAAATTCGCATTCGTAACGGTCTCACCGACTTGAGGCAATCGTGGCATTTTCATCACCAAATCCACGTTGGATGAACCAATAACCAATATATTCTTCATAGTTAAAAATGATGTGTGGCTGATAAAAAATAGGTGTCTTCAGGCTTAGTCAGCTAACTGAGCCATCGCTTCTTCTAACATATCGATTGTTGCTGTCGCTCCTGCGCGGTGGCAACCAATTTCTTTAACTTCCAAAAGTCTTTTCAGGCTACGGATACCGCCTGAAGCTTTGATTTTTACGTTCGGTCCAACGCTTGCTTTCATCAATTTAAGCACCTCATCAGTAGCACCTTCATAGCTGAAACGGCCATCATCACCTTTAACAAAACCAAAACCAGTAGAAGTCTTCACGTAATCCGCTTCTACCTCTGTACAGATCTGACACAACTTAACGATTGACTCCTCTTCCGTGATATAATCGGTCTCGAAAATAACTTTCAAAGTTGCTCCACGCTCGTGACAAGCATCCGCCAAAGCCTTGATCTCTTCTTTCAAATAAGCCCAGTCTTTTTGCATCGCCTTGCCGATGTTGATGACCATATCGATCTCCTGTGCACCATCCTTGATCGCTTGTACCGTTTCGTAAACTTTTACATCGATGGATGAAATTCCGCCAGGGAAACCTACCACACAACCTACTTTAACGGCTGTTCCTGCCAATAATTTTTTGGCTTGGTCCACTGCGAAAGGCTTCACACAAACGGAAGCGACATTGTATTTGGCCGCTACCTGGCAGCCGATTTCCAAATCTTTGTCCGTTAATTGTGGGTGAAGGATCGTATGATCGATCATGGATGCTAATTCTTGCACATTGCTCATAGTTGTAA
This sequence comes from Persicobacter diffluens, assembly GCF_036244895.1. Lineage (NCBI taxonomy): Bacteria > Pseudomonadati > Bacteroidota > Cytophagia > Cytophagales > Persicobacteraceae > Persicobacter > Persicobacter diffluens. The sequence continues at coordinate 327,107 of NZ_BQKE01000005.1, read as the reverse complement.
TTTTATTTTTGACCAATAAGCTAAATCTTAAGTCAGTTTTGGATTAAAAATATTCTAATTGGGAGGACGACTCAATAATGACCACCGCCATTCTTCCGCCATTTCTTATATTTTGTTTCGGAGGAATTCCCTTTCAACAAATTGATCTTAATGTTAATGTTTTCGCTTCCGTATTCTTACTTGTTATAGAGGATGAGTGATGGTATGAATTTTTGATAGAAGCATTATTGATATGATTTACTTCCATACCGTTCCACACTCGCCATGACACGAAAGGATTTTGATCTTGTAAAAGTTACTCGATTTTGGCTAGGTGCATGTTTAAAAACCAAAACTTGCAGCGAAAATTTTATTCTCGGGTAAATAATTCGGATTTAGAAAGTAAAAACAAAAGCCACTATACTTAATTGTTCGGTGGCTTTTTCTATCAGTCCCCTTGCTCCCTCCTAAATCCAACAGTCCAATATGAGGCTATAATGAAGATGTATGCTGGGAAATCGTGTTAGCGTTTGTATAAAAACAAGAATAGTCCCCTAAAGAAATGGTATTTCCTCTGGGGACTTCAACATCGACTAATCTATTTCTTTAGTCCATCAGGTTTTCACTTATCGATCTATGGTTTTTGGAATATAATTTATTAAATGTATTGACTAGTATTTGCTTAGCAAATGCCTTACTAATTCGCTCATCTTCCCGCTTGGCAATATTGCCCAGACCGTAGAAATTATGGACGATCACTGTTCCATCTCCAACCTTTACGGAAAAGGATGCGGCACCAATATTTCGGTTGTGATCTCTGGCATAGCCGGCATCAACGGCAATATTTTTTCCACTGATGATCATCCCGTTGGCATCTACGGCCCCAATTTGGTAATCCCCTGCAAAGGCGGTGTTCTGTGGAAGATGCTTAAACAAATCTGATGTTTTAGTGAAAATCCATGATCCCATCCAAGCCTGCAAAGCATTACCGACCTGACCGTCGAAATTTAGTGCCTGCTCATCTTCCAAAATCTGCCCGTAGGTTACTACTGCCCCGGCATTCAGTGGCATCATCAGCATTTGCGTTCCTGCTTTTATTTTGGCAAAAAGCGCAGGAATATCAATGTGATGCTCAATACCTTCCGCACTGAAATCCAAAGAAGGAACAAAGGCGGTCTGCTCCACATACTGCTGCCATTTCAATCCTTTCACATCAGTGTATGCCTCACCTCCAAGGTTAAACGCCTGCGTTTTTCCGTTGGCATCCACCACTTTGAAAGCACACATCTTCGCCATATTGCAACTGATGCGTGGGATATTAATCACCAACTTACCATCAATGATATTTGCCTTGTATTCGCGGTCGATCGCCTGAGCAAATCCACCTTCAGTGAAAAGGTCAAAGTCATGCTCTACCACCTTGCCATTCAATGCCACATCGAACATTCTTGTTTTTGGCGCATTACAATATACCTCTGCATATTTCAGCGTAACATCAGCCTGTCCGTTAGCCAAGACCTCAACCGTGAAAGTCATATCAAGGGTATCGCCATAGACTTCTGTCTGATACAAATAGTCATCTCCCGTTCCTTCGATTGGCGTTGGAACTTTCACTCCTCTTGCTTCTCCCCCAATCAGAATTTCATCACTCAAAATCAATAGGTCATACTGATTTTTTGGCTGATAATATTCCGCATCCATTCCGAATTGATCGTGGATATATGCCTTCAGACTTGGGTTATTTCCCACAATTCCTACCCGGTAGTGCTTCGGGTTGAAGTTAATTTTTGAGTCAAGGATCGTCAGCTTTTCATTCGCAACAGCAGTTGTTGGCAAGCCACTGACCTCCAATGACAACTCATATTTTCCTTCCGCCAAGGTAGCAGGCAATGCCACTTGCTTGGCGATAGGATAAACAAATTTATTTTTTTTGAAGGCCGGTACAGAAAAATCCTTGCTCCAAACCACCTTGTTGGATTTGCGCAAAACAAGCTTCGCCGGCTTGGCATGTGCCTGATGTGATTCATTGACCAAATACAAATCAGCCAAGAACTGCTCACCGGCCTGCACTGCCTGATGATTCAAGCGGATCGTTGAGCGCAATGCCTGTACCCTGTTGGCTACCAAAGCCGGGTCCGACTTATGTCGGCGTTGATTGTCCACCAAGCCAGAATGGTTTTCGATCGCTGTACTTTCCCAGCCATTCATGATAAACCCATCGTTCTCATCAGACAGTTTTGCCGTCTCGATGACCTTACCCCAGAACTCATAACTCTTGCGACCAATGGCTTTGAACAACTCTCCGGCATCGGCATAAGAACCTTCAAATCCCCACTTTTTAATGAAGTCACCATAGGCTTTGTTCATCTCCTGCTGATCAATCAAATCATAACTTTTCCCGCCATGCTCATTGATGTATTCAATCATCATCTTGGCGTTGTCTGGCGTAGCTGCGCCCAACATTTCACCCCAAACAACAATCTGATCTTTGATTTCTGTTCGGTGCGTAAATTCTTTATCCGACTTATAAAGCTCGTCTTTCCAAACACCAGGGCCTCCAACCGTATGCTCATCAATCCAACCTCCAAAGCCATCTCCCTTGTCATAAATCGGTGCTTCGATATAAGGCAAGAAGGTCACCTGTCCTTCAGGGTTCACCCCCGATTTCAGGGTAATCACCCGGCTTGGATCCTCCTGTTGCATTCTTCTGAGCACATGCCAGATGCGTGGGTTGGCCAAGTCAAAAGTTACCTCATTCTGCAAATTATAAGCCACCAAAGACGGGTGACTTCTTGCATCACGAATCATCTGAATGATTTTTGCCTCCATGTACTTTTGAGCAAAGGTTTCCGCTTCTCCATCTTTACCCCAAACATCGATGGCATGTGATGCCGGAATCACGCCTTCCCAGTCCAGTTTATAGTCATTTTGTAAAGCGGTACGCCCACCACCGGGCTCCATCATGCGAAGCAATCCCAACGAATCCTGTAAATCAAAAACTTCTTTGCGACCAATGTTTCGGTGAAAATGAAGACAGTTCATCCCCAAATTTTTCGCCGCCATTACTTCCTTTTTTGCTAACTCATGCGAAGGAAACAGTCCGTTCAATCCCCAGAAGCCCCAAGAGATCGCACTCAATAAACGAATACGCTGATGGTTCAGGCTTAAATAAGCATCTTTACCGATCCCTTCGGCATTGAACCAACGGAAACCAAAAGTTTGTGTGCGGTAGGCCAGCTTGGATTTTTTAGCCTTGAATTGCGCCTTTACCTGATACAAGTTTGGATGCTCAAGGGTCCACATTTTCGCCCCTTCCAATTGACAAGCTTCTTTGACAGTGGTCGTCTGATGTGCGTCAATGGTTATTTTATCACTCTTGAATGTTTTTACCGCCGTACCTGTTTGATCATATAGAGTATATTCTATTTCACCTTTGACTGGCTTATCCGTCGCATTATGTAAAACAACATAAACACCTACCTTATCCAAATCGGAAGTATTCAGCACGTAAAGGTCCTGCATTTGGATATTTTTGTCCTGCACTTCAATGCTCAATCCTCGATCGATACCTCCGAATCCATGCGAACGGTGGAAGGCATATTTGCCCCACTGCAAGAAAATTGGATCGATCCAGTCCATCTGCCCACCCGGGTTGGTAATTCTAATGTCCAAGTCATTATTTTGTCCGGCGATAAACGCTTTACTCAAATCACACTGAAAAGAAGTTTCACTGATGATATTATATCCCACCAATTGCTGATTCAAATATACTTCAGCACGCAAACGGGCGCCACGAATATTCAGTATCAGTTTTTTGCCTTTGGCACTTTTGGGGATAAACACTGATTTGGACCACCAGGAAACGCCCAAATAACGACCGTCTTTTACCTGCTTGTCTTCTGTCTCAAAACCATAGGCATCCTCATAGGCTTTCAGTCCAATGGTTCCCCAGAAATGTTGCTCCACAGTCGTTGGAAGGCTCACTTCCATCCCTTCTTTTTGTTTACGCAGTTCTGCCCAACCACAGGTCGGTGCATTAACGGGCAACTCCTCAATATTGAAAGTGTTAGGTAAATACAAGTCATCATTTTTCCATTCTGCGGACTTGTCCGGCCACAATCGCCATTGACTGTCTTCGATCACGATTTGCTCCTGGGCAAAGGTGATGGAGATTTGAAAACAGCATAATGTCAGTAAAAAAAATATCTTTTTTGCGCTCATATTCATAAAAAATAATTGAACTCAAAAATGGTCATTCGCTCCTCCCCAATGGCTGAAATTTGATTTAAAAAAGATAAAAAGCGTTCAGTGATCCCCAGAAATCCCGTGCATAAAAAAAAAGAGGAAGTAAAAAAGGTATCCTATTCCCCTCGATTAGAGGATGAAATACCTTTAAAAAGGTAGGAATGGTTGTTTGATCTATTTACCGATCGTAAATTCCTTCTGACAGTATTGTTTCAGCAATTGGGCATAACGGCTTTTATCCTCTTGGCTAGGAACCTGATATTGCAACTGTCCGGGCACCGCTTCTATTAGTTGTTCGGCTTTATGGATACCCATGGTATGATAAGGTAAAATATCAACCGTCTGAACCGCCGGAAGGGAGTTGGCCAATTCAGAAAGGGCCTTTATGTCCTCCTCTGAATCATTGAATTCCGGAATCGTCGGACATCGCAATACGATCGGGCAAGCCTGCTGACCGAGCCACTGAAGGTTCTCCAAAATGGTATGATTGACAACACCGGTAGCCTCCTTATGCTTTTGCGCATCTAAAGATTTTATATCAAAATGAATCAGGGAGATATAGGGAAGAATCTTCTTGAAATTTCCCAGAGAAGACTGTCCACTTGTATCCAGACAGACCGCAATACCCAATGCATGCAGGCGTTTGCAGACTTCAAGCAAAAAGGGGAACTGACTCATTGGCTCCCCCCCCGAAAAAGTAATGCCTCCATCGGAGTTTTTATAATAATCAATATCCTTCAGCAATACCTCCATCACCTCCTCTATCGATTGATGATTGCCCCAAATCTTAATCACATCCTTGGGGCAAGCCTCAACACAATGACCATCAAGTTGGCAACTCGACTGATCAAATTCGTGCTTCCCTTTAACCATAGGGTGCGCTTCTCGCTCACAGGCTGAGGCGCAAGCCCCACAGCTGACGCACTGGTCAAAATCAATACTGATGCCTTGGCCCATCTTCTGAGATTCAGGATTATGACACCATTTGCACGACAAGGGGCAGCCTTTCAAGAACACGGTGGTTCGGATGCCCGGCCCATTGGTCAATGAGAAACGCTGAATATCAAAAACGACAGCCTCCATTTGATCAATATAAAGTACGGTGAAGGATTTCCTGCTGAACGTCGGGGGCCAGATCAATGAACCTTGAACTGAATCCCCCCACGCGCACAATCAGGTTCGGATAATCCTGCGGACGCTCAATAGCTCCCTGCAGATCTTCCTTTCCTAAAACAGAAATCATTGCCTGAGATCCGCCATTTTCGAAATAGGTGTTCAGCAGTGCTTTGGTTACCAAACGACGCTCATTGAACATCTCTTTGGAGAACTTCATATTTTGTACCGCTCCTGCGTGAATATCGATCGCCGGCTTGATTAACGAATTCAACACGGCAGTAATCCCATTTTTATCCTGCCCGCTTTGCGGATTGTTGGCATTGGCCATATGGGCCCCATCCTTACGCCCATCAGGAGTAGCCCCCGTATGGCGACCGAGAATAGTGTTGGCGTGGTTGTTAATATTGACCACCAAATAGGAATCCAGGCCTACTTTTGGTCCTTGCTCCCTCACAAAATTACAGACATGGTTATGGACGTTGATCAGCATCTGATCCGCTACGTCCATATCATTTCCATACTTGGGAACATTCAAAAAGGCTTTCTGTGCTGAAGGGTTCTGCTCATAGTTCGACGCCATCAACTCCATCACCTGCCGACCGGTAAATTTTTTCTGCTCAAACACTAGTTGCCTGATCGCCAAAAGGCTGTCGGCGGCATTGGTATTTCCATAGGTTTCAATGGTTCCACCCAAATGACGTAAACCACCCGCAAAAATCGGCTTGGCACGACCAATACAATCATCGAATAAGGCGGAATACATCAAAAAGCCCGCTTCCTGCCCTACCACCTCATATTCTATTTTCTGCTGCTTCGCCAATGCGGTAACATAGCGCTCCACAACTGCTTTATAATTTTGCTCAAACTCTTCGAATGTTGCTACTTCTGCCAGCGTTTTGCATTCTACGCCCATGATCTTTTTCAGATGCAAATCATATCCACCATACAGACAGACTTCCACCGCCTTGGCCAGGTTAATCACGCCATTCGGTGTACCGATACTGCGGTGATCCAGCACATATTCCCCGCATCCATAAGGCAAATAATTTTCTGCATCTTCCATCGAAACCCCAAAAGCCTTTGATACGGCAGGGATGTTCACCCGGTCATTGTAGAGCATGGGAAAGGAACAGCCCTCGCCAATAGCCTCCAATGCGTCATCGTACAAAGTCGGATCCTGTCCTTCATCAAAGCGCAAAGTCAACTGAGGTAAAACGCCCGCCACATTCCTGGAGGCCTGAATCGCCAGTTTGGCAAAACGATCGGCATTCTCAGGATTTCGGCGACCACGTCCGCCAATAATTACACGCCCATCGAAAATGGTATTGCGGAAAATAATCAGACGCCAAAGACTTTCCATATAGCTGACTGCCTCCTGCTCCGAAATAATGCCATTGTCCAGATCAGCCACCAATAAATCGCCCAGATAGACGTCCATGCGGGAATAGTTGAACGCTCCAGACATCATGCTCCAAAGCTGCACCAACTGAATCCCTTCGTAGAAGGATTGAGGTTTTTGCCGGGCCACACTTCGAAGTGCCTTGCTCATTATATCCCCTGCCCGGTGGTTGAGGGTATCGATATGATCGGCATACTTTTCCGCGGTTTCCGATACGATATTCAACATCGAAAGCATTGCTTTCAGAAAAGCCACCTTTTCTGCATCATCAGCGTATTCGTTCATCCGACCCAGCACCTCATCTTTCAGGCCAGGCAAACCTTTGCGAATGAGTGCGTCGTAATGCTGATGTGCCCCTGCCATGCGATACAAAGGAAAACCAATACCCGACTCGTGAAACCAATTATCTGAAGGCAATACCTCGGCAACATCCGCGGGATAAGCCTGACGGGTATTATAAGTAGTGGTTTTGTCCTTCCAATAACTTTTCAGCTTGGCGATGCGCTTCAGGTCCTCAAAATCAAGGGTATACTCCTGCTCAAACGCCTCCCACATTTCCTCCATACAGTGATAACCCAAGCCACCTTCCTGTGGGAAAAATCCTATTGGCAACAACTTCACTCGTCCCCACACCAAATCATCCTGCTCGGGATCCAGAAAAATCGCCGGGAACTGAAGCTTCAAATATTCTATTTCTAACTGGTATCTATCGGTATTGAACAAAGCCTGATGACATTCGGTCATTGCTTCCATCAGGCTTAATTTTTCCTTTGCACTCTTCATCATCTCTCTAAAAAAATTATTTGTATATCAGTGGATTATTTCCTTTGTTTTCACCTCTGCAATGCCACATTTTATGCCCCTCCGCTTTTGGGTGATCATGGTTATAGGCTAAATCCAGACTAAAATAACGCATGGTATAACCGCATCTTCGAAAATCTGAGGTGTTGGCATTGGCACCATGAATTATGCGACTGTCATGGAAGGAACATTCGTTTTGTCCTAATTCAAACCAGACGACTTTCTCAAGCTCCTGTTTAGATAGCGGAATTTCTTCTTCGAACACATTCGTGGTATTGTCCACTTTTTCATATTCCGAGAAACCATGGGCATGTGTTCCCGGAATTACCCCCATACAGCCATTTCCCTGAAAGGAACGATCCAATGCGAGCCATACGGTCACAATCCCATCGAACTGATCGAATCGGCCTTCCCAGTAAGCAGAATCCTCATGCCATGGCGTACGGCGGCCCGTTTTAGGTTCTTTACAAATAAAATGGCTTGACCACAGCCCGATATTTGGACCGATCAATTGTTCCACTTTATCAAGAACAGTATCTGAAAGCAAAAAATCCAACAGGCGCGGGTCGTGGAAATGCGGGGTATCCAACTCATCGGGACGCTTATTGCCACGATCTGCCAAATGCTCTTCCATAATTCCATGCAGGCGGTTGAATTCTTCTGCAGAAAATAATGGTCGGTTATGCAAAACGTAACCATGATCGTGGTAATTCTTTACTTCTGTTGCTGAAAAGTTAGTCAGTATTTGTTCCATGCGGTTTATTGGTTTGGGTTGATTTATTTGATGCTTCAAAATTGAGCAGAAAAGCGGTTCAGATCTTCTACAAAATCGCTACATTTATAATACTATATTGAATTTTTCTTTTGGATCTAACTATGATTTTTGATAAGGTACCTTTGGCTGAACACCAGCCCTATATGATCCGGAATTTCGAAATTCCCTATGTGGATTATCCCCTTCATCAGCATGATGCTTACGAACTAACATTTACCCAAAACAGCTATGGAACCCGCCTAATAGGTAATTCTATCGACCCTTTTCATGAAAATGACCTGGCTTTGATTGGTCCGAATCTTCCGCATCAGTGGCAAAATGATGAGGCCTATATCAATAGTAAACATGAAAAAATATTATTGACGGTGGTCCATTTTACAGCCAATAGCCTAGAACCAATATTGGAACAACCCGCTGGACAAAAAATCAAAAAGCTATTAGTGGATAGCCAAAAAGGAATCGAGTTTGAAGCCCACATCGTTGACCAAATCCCTGTTTTATTGCGAAAAATGAAATCGGTCGATACCATGGAGGGCTACCTTGCTTTCCTGCAATTGCTCCACCTACTGGCGGATGAGCAGCACTATCGCCAGCTCTGCACCGCTGCTTTTATAAGTGGTAATGAACGCAATGATCATCGCGTAAAAACTGCTTATCGCTACATCCACGAAAACTTCAAGACTGAGATTCACCTGAATGATGTGGCCGACCACCTTTGTATGTCTGCTTCCGCTTTTGCTCACTTTTTCAAAAAAAATACAGGCTTCACTTTCTCCTCTTTTATTAATGAGTCCCGCATCGCCGTAGCCTGCGAAATGTTGCAATACGGTGAACAATCCATCAGCAGTATTTGCTACGAAATAGGCTTTCAAAATCTGAGCTATTTTAACCGGGTTTTTAAAAACATAAAGGGCATGAGCCCACAGGAGTTTCGTCAGACTTTCCGAAAAAAATATGCTCCAAAAGCGATTCGGCAAAACGACTGAAACCTTTTACAATTGACCGGAGGGCTGACTGAAAGCAAAAAAGCAGATTTGTCCCCCAAAAAGACCTAATATTAACCTTCATTCCGGGGGTGAATTTGAACATTGATCAAAAAGCAATTTGAATGGTTTGAATGGTTCAACTGTACGATATGAAAAATAAAACCGCTGTCACCTCTGGCGGTGTGGGTGTTTTGGGTTTGTCCGGATTATTCATACTTCAATCCTCCTTTAGCTGCGAGGCAGGAAAAATGAAGGAATTTTTCTTATTTCGAGTTTTTTCCAAAAAAGCAGATGAATGAGGAGAAAGCAAGGCTGCCCAAATTTGGGCTGTATAAAAATCAGTAGTGATTAAAATAATGAATTGATAATAAATTAGTTAAGTCGACTTACTGAATCTGACGGTCAATAATTCGGGTTAGAAATTACCGGTTATTTACTAAAGGAAGTTTAAAAGTTTTTAGAGCATATTTACAAGCGCAGCATCCGGCTGCAAATTGGAATTTTAAGGATAACCTGCTTACCGATACCATCCACAAGCCAGAAGCTTTTGGTAAGGCCAGCGGATTTGCGTGCAACAGCCTGAAGGAGAAATTTTTAAAACCAAAAATGCAATTCAGGAGCAGGCCGGTCAGTTTGGTATTTTGATTAATGAAGACGGCCGCCTGACTGAACAATGGAAGTTGGTCATACAAAAAACATCTAAGAAGCACTTTGGTAAGCCTGAAGAACATTGCGGTGCCATTCAATTTCCTTGCACTGAGGCTTCCTCATTTATCACAGGAACCATCAATCCTATCGATAGCGATTTTTCATCATTTTCAGAAAAATAAAATGAAGCAATCTAACATGATCACCTCCGGAGATTTTTCCTATGCTATTGAAAAAGACTGGGCGGAAAAGCACCATCCGGATTTGAATGTCCATCATTGTCATGAAATGGTTATTAACCGAGCAGGACAAATCATTTTGGTGAATACCGAGCCCAAAAATAACATTGTCATCTTTGAAGCTGACGGAAGGATTATTCGCACTTTCACTTTCGGAATGAAAACCGCCCACGGGCTTACGATTTCCCAAGAAAACGAACAGGAGTTCATTTATGTTACCGATGCGGAACAAGGGCACCGGGTCATTAAATCTGACCTTTCAGGAAATATTATTCAAGAGTTTATTGCGCCGATCGGTTGGGGGACTTACCGTTCATTGGAACAATGGAAGCCCACCGAAACGACGGTTGCCCCTAATGGTGATTTGTATGTAGCCGATGGTTATGGCGAAGGATATATTACCCATTATAATGCTGCGGGGGATATCCTTAATGTTTTTGGTGGCAAAGAGGTTTTTGATTCCCCACATGGAATAGCGATTGATTATCGCTTTGAGGAGCCCCGATTGCTTGTAACCTCACGTGGAGAACAGTCATTCTATATTTGCCATCTATCAGGAGAAATCAAACAAAAGGTACATCTACCGGACTGCTGGATTTGCCGCCCTGTCATCAAAGGAGAGCTGTTATATTTTGCAGTGATTGTCACAAAAGACTGGTTTGTTTATGACGGCGGAATACTGATCCTGAACAAGAAAAATCAGGTCATCAGTGCACCGGGTATGAATATGGAAAAAAGCCGTTTGGATAAAGCGCAATTTTATATCGAAAGTGATTATACAACTTTCTTGAATCCTCACGATGTGGCCGTTGATGATGATGGCAATATCTATGTCCCGCAGTGGTTGTCCGGCAAAACTTTCCCCTACAAACTACATCGAATTAAGTAATAGGATAAAAACCTGTTGATCAGGGAGGCAACAAACCTAAACCAGTGCTTTTTTGGGTTGGATTTAAGCCGGATTATTCCGGCTTATAAATGGCACAAATTGTAAAACATGCTTTCTCCTCATTCAGCCGTTTGGCGGAACATTATTCGAACCAGAGGGCTATTCCTGCAATTTTCCTTTGGCAACTGAACGAGGAGGTAAGCATGCATTATTCAATAAGGATTAGCGCGCCCGACGTACCTGTCTGATGGCCCGGGGACCAATTTTTCCACTAAGGATCACTTCTTTCAAGTCCACTTCTGTGATCACGCCATCTTTGGTGATCTCTACAAAAGTATCGCAGGAGCCATCTCCATAGTTGATGGTAAAAGTCCCATTTCTAGTCGTTACCTCTTCCACCCCTTGCAATGGAAATCGAACGGCATCCTCACATTGACGGGTAAAATATAAAGGCTCTAAAATTTTAATACTAAAATCTGCACCCAGTGAATTGGAGTAACTTAACGCTCCGCTTCTAAAGCGTCCCTGTCCGTCACCCTCTACGGTAAAGTCCGTCATAATGGTTTCAGAAACCGCCTCCTGATCTTCGGAAGCAGGAAACGCAATCGATAATTCTTCCTTCAAAGTGCCCGTCCATGAATCGTAGCTCATCCCGCTTTCAAGAGAAATATTTACTCCTTCTACCATAAAAGTTCTGTGGCGTTGACCATTTTTAATGACGCCCTCCCGACCGAAATTTTCAAAGGTAATTTCATGCGCCCGACTATTGGTGGTCCAGGAAATTTTATCAATGATTTTCCCGGAGAAATTGCGATCTACATCGGTGCATTCTCCCAGGTCATAGTAAAGGGTAACAATTTTTCCTTGCTCCATTTCCTCTACGGTGCGCTCGGCACAATCATAAAAACCGACCGGGCGAAAGCGTCCACGAAATCGCGCCTGCATGCGTTCTTTAAGACTAAGACGCATGGTATTGCCCTCATAATAATTGGCTTCACGAGATTCATCCTCATCACGTCCGTTTTCCAGATCATTGGTGAGTACAATATGATCCAAAACGGCCTGATCTTCCTGAATATTACTACTCATATTCAATTCAGCGGCATCCTGCTGATTACAGCTCCACAGATAAGTGGACAAAGAAAGGATAAACAAGGTTTTAAGAAGAATTTTCATTACTGTATAGATTAAGGTCTAAAATTCAATTTTTTCTTTATTTCGAAAGGTGCACCACTTTCAACTTCTATACAGTAAATGCTAAAGGGGTATTGATGTACTCAAAATTTTTGAAAAAAAATCATATAAATTTTCCAAACGATATAATTAGCTTATTTTCAAGTATTTGTAACGGTTATTTTTTCTGTCTGTATTTTAAAAGATCATTATCCCTCTTTCTCCGCTGATCGATAAAAGCCCCTTTCTTTATAATGCGGAAGGCTTTGGAGCGTATTTAAAAGTACACCATCCGGCTACAAAGTCGAATTATTGGAAGCATTTATGAATAATTTCTCAACAATAGGGATGCTATTCGCTCAAAATAATCGGGTATCGCTTCTGCAATAATCAAATTTACCCTACGAATTTTGGTTTTTAAACACGCACGTAGTCCGAATTATTCCCCAACAGATTAAGAAATCAATGCTCAAACTCAAATTTACGTGTAGTTCATCCCCAATTATGCTCCGCAAAATTAAGTAAGTCAACTTAAGTGCTTTATCTTAAACCGAATTATTCAGCGCTATATTTATAAATCAATGGTAAGTGACTTATTTTCAACTCCTTCAAACTTATTTTTTTGAATTATAATAGCCCAAATTGGGGCCAATTTGCTTTCTCCTCATTCCTCTACTTCGTTGGAAAAAAATGAAATAGGATAAATTCCTTCATTTTGCTCGCTAAGCAGCTAAACGAGGATTTTCTAATGAATAATCCGGGCTAAGACGGTCGCCACTGGCATGTCAAAAAAAGTGAACAGGATTATTTAGCATAGCGCCAGGTCAGCGAAAGATTCGGAAAGAAACCCATTTGGGTTACATCGGTCATTAAATATTCCTGACTAAATATTTTGGAGATAGGCAGCTGATCCACTGAACGTTCCTGAATATTTTTTTGATTATAAAAATCATAAATGTTGAGTGCCAATTCCAGTTGTTGCTGCGATCCGATCTGCCAATGGTAAGCCACCGAAACATCCATTCTATGATAAAAAGGGATATTATATATTTCCTCCCGCTTGGCGACCTCCTCCTCTGTTACAAAATTTTCAAAATTATAAGCAATAATTTTCCCAATCCAGGTACTGCCTATTTGCCAGTTTCCTTTTTCAAAAACCAATGCAAACTGCGCAATATGACTATTCCGAATTTCCTCCAGACCACGATGAAATTTTAAATGGTAATGGTTGTAGGCATATGCCAAAAAAACACCCCATGGTTTCACCTGATAATTCATATATGTATCTACCCCTTGTGTCAGACCATCTGCAATATAGAAACGCATCGGCAAGGAAGTTCTCATCGCCAATACAGAAAGGTCATTACGATTATATTTGGCATAATATTCTGCATCCACGGTAAGCCTGCCGGTAAAATGCTGCAAGCCCACACTCAATTGATCCGAAACCATGGTGGGCAATTGGTCAGGATCTGTGAGTCGCCATCGAAATTGCGTACTTAGCGGATCGGTGATTTGGTGAAAAAATTGATAATAACGTCCCATTCCCAATTTAAAATTTGTTCCCCCGCTTCCTGAGGTCACCACTTGTAATCGAGGAGAAAACAACCAGCCATCCGATGGATAATAAAGCCCATTCATCCCTAATTCCACTTTAAGCCAGGACCATTTTTTGAGGTAAGCTCCATAAATATTGGCAAGAGAACTGCTTTGTTCCATGCTGGTGTCTTTATTCGCTACGCTCAGCTTATAATTGGTCAAATCAAAGCCTGCTTTCCAGTCACCATGACGGATAATCGCTCCTCCATAGGCAGTTTTGAGTTGCTGTTCATGCTGTTCAGCAATTTTGATGGAGTCGCCATCATTAAAATCGCGATGCTTAAAAACGCTATTGGCGCCATTAGACCAATTCGAAAAGACCTCCAATTGACTTTCCGATGACCACCATTTGGTGAAATTTATGCCAGCGGATTTATTGGACCACTGCCTGCTTTCATTTTGCTCAATAGTCCAAAAAGGACGATTCTGAATGGGTCGATTCCTCTTGCTGCGTAAGTAAAGACGATGGTCATAGTGGTCCCAGGTGCTAAGCCCACTGAACTCCAATAAGCTATTTCCAGCCAGTCGAAGTGCAGATTTAAAATAAAGGTCACCAAAGTGGATGTCGGGCTGCACTTTTTGATTGATAACGGTCCCTTTTTCCGGAAAATCTATGGCCTCCGGTTGCTCATTTCCGAATCGGCTTAGATACCATTCCGCAAAAGGGGTAAATGATTGCCTCAAAGCGCCAAAAACGTACCATTTGTCTTTAATAAGGGGAATGGCAAGGTCTGCATTAAGTCCTAACAGATGAGCGGAAAGGCCCACTTGTTGCTGACTGAAAAAATCGTTTTTCGTGTTTACTTCCAATAAACCCGCCACACTCTGTCCCCTGCTTACGTCATAAGTCCCTTTATAAAGGGTAATATCTTGAGTCGCCACCGGATTGATCACATTGAAAATTCCATAATAATGATCCGGCAAAAAGACCTGCTGTCGGTCAATGGATATTTTGGTTTGCCCGCTGCTCCCTCCTCTGACTTGCAAATTACTCGAAAGGCCGTTGCTATTGACTCCAGGCATAAACTGCAAAGCGTAAAAGGCATTGCTTTTGCCATTGGCAGTATTTGCTACTGGGCTCAATTTTTGCGCATACTGTCCGGGAAGCGTGGGTAACAAAGCCGGATTATTTTGAATGGAAGAAATAAGAATGGCGTCCAACTGCCGGATATTTAAATCCAGGTTAACCGTGTTGGGATTATGTGGCAGTAGCTCTTTCACCGCCACGGCCATTGGCTCATAGCCAATATAAGTAAAGACCAAAGTATCCGATAATTCCGCCCTGATATGAAAATTACCATCTGGATCAGAGGTCAGCCCCTGATCGGTCCCCTGAATACGAATCACGGCGAAGGGCAACTTATAATTTTCAACCCCTAAGATGGTTCCATAAATGGCGTGCCGCTTCACGCTGGGTGCTTCAGGCTCAGCGTGCGGGATACTTTCCTCTTTCCGGTCAATGATGATAAAAGATTTGGCTTCGAGTTGCTGAAAAGTGAGCTCGGTAGCAGCTAACCATTGCTGCAGCAGGGCTGATGGAGCCGCTTCAAATGAGGGGCTATTTACCTGATAAGGTGCTACCCTGGCCTCGTCAAAGGCGATAAATAAATCCTGCTCCTGCGCCAATTGCTTTAATACCTGTGAAAGTGGTCGTGACTGCTGTTGGCCCATGGCCAGCAAGGGTAGGCAGGCCAAAAGCAGCGCACAAAACTTATTGAATGATAACATGCTGGTCACGGATTTCGTAAGTCAATGCCATGGGAGCACATACCACCTTCAACGCCATATTTAAATTTTTATTGGTAATGGTTCCGGAAAATTTTCGTTCAGCCTGTTTTTTCGGCAGGCTCACCTGAATATTGTATTGCCTTTCAATAGTGGCAAACACCTGGCTGAGCGGTTGATTATCAAAAGAAAATAAACCTTGATTCCATTGTGGCTGAAGCTGGCCTGATCTGTTAAATTCCTTTTTTCCTAATTTTTGTCGCCCGCTACTCTTTTCCCCGGGAACCAAAATGACCTCCTCCAGGGCATTGCTAACCCTTACCTTTCCGGTATAACAACTCACCTCCCAATCCTGACTACGAGCGTTCACATTAAAGGAAGTTCCCAATACGGTCACTTCCCCATAGGGTGTTTGCACCTTAAACTGGCTTCCCTTTTTTACTTCAAAGAAAGCCTCTCCCTCGAGGAGAAGCGTACGGTCCTGCGTCCACGAAGCGGGATTAAATTTAATGCTGGATACCGCATTTAGGATGGCGACCGAGCCGTCGGGTAAGGTATATTCAAATTGTTCCCCGGCCTGAGCCACCACTGATTCCTGCTTAGGAAGAAAAAATTTCAACAGGCCGATCGTTAGTATAATAAGCGTTACACTGGCGGCAAGCATCATGGGCCAGGATCTTCTTTTTGACAATTGGGCTTGCTCTTGGTCAGTGGTAATCCGCGCCCATAACCGCTCCTTCTCCGTCAGAGAAAATTCAGGTTCCTGCACCTTTAGCCCAGCCTGCAGCAAGTTACGTGCGTGATCCATGGTCTTCTTTTCCTCCGGAAACTGACGCAGATAGGCCTCCCATTTTGGCTGCAGATTATGATCTCCCAGTGCCCAAGCGATAAAATCAGTATCGTATATGTATTTATCAATTTTTGCCATAGTTCCTTATAAAATCGCCCTCAACTCTAAATGATAAATTCCCGGCGATGTACTCTATTTTTTTTAAAAAATTTGGGTGATCAAGGTCAGTATCAATCCGATATCTCCCATGTCATTTTTTAATTGCTTCAGGGCACCACTCTGCAGGTTCCGTACTGACTGGTAATTCATTTGCATGATTTCAGCAGTTTCTTCATAGGAAAGTCCCATGAAAAACCGATGATAAATAAGCTCTCGCTGCCGGGGCCGGAGGGCTTGAATGGCTAATTTCAACTTATGAAGATTTAGCTGCTGATGCTCCGCTAATATGGTGGCCTCCTCAACAGAAAATACCACTTCAAAATGATGTTCCTGAGGGTCCTGCTGCAGGTAATCCCGTTTTTTCAGGCGCTGATACAGCTCCCGCTTTAGTGCCACCATTAAATAAAACTTGGGATTATCAGTCTCCCCAAGGTGCTCCCGCTTCTCCCAGATTCGTACAAATATTTCCTGAACGGCGTCTTCCACTACAGCGCTTTCCTTACAGATTTTATGTCCGTATTGATACAATAAACGAACATGCTCTTCAAACAACTGCTGATAAGCCGCCGAATCCCCTGATTTAATTTTCTCCCAAAGCAAATGCTTGCCCATAGTTATGAGGTCAATAAAAAATGTTAATCTCACTTTAATATTACAAAAAAATCCGACTTATCACCAATGCTTATGCCATCTGCATTAAGTAATTAAGCCAATGAAAGCGACTGGCCACAATGCAGTATCCCGCCTGGACCTCGGGTGACATTCCCCAAAAAACTGTCTCTCAGCACAATAAAATGTCTATTTTTGATCGAAAAAAAGTCGAAATACGAATTACTCCAATGCAAAAAGTGATTTTAAAAATATCACGAATTATTCACCAATAGATATAGCACGTCACCCTAAGCGGCTTTCTGTTGTTTGTTTGACGTTGATATTTTGATTTTCGAATCGCTCAAATTGTGGGAAGCTTAGCCAAATTTAGCCCATTAATAAATTAAAAAAACAGGACCTTATTAAGCTGAAAAATAAGTCATTTGTTTGAATGGCTAAATCCAAGGATTATTCATTCGGATTAAATTTTCATATCGGAAATATTTGTAATTCATAGTGAAAGGATCGACTGCCCATATTTCGGGGCAACAAGCTAACTTTAACCCGAATTATTCACCGCTAGATTTAGCGTCCCCATCTTAAAATAGCTCATTATCAATTCATTTCCCTCACGCTAACTGTTTTTTTTATAGCCCAAATTTGGGCAATCTTGCTTTCTCCTCATTCATCTGTCGTTGGAAAAAACTCGAAATAGGAAAAACTCCTTCATTTTTCCCACCTTGCAGCTAAAGGAGGATTACATCATGAATAATCCAGGTTAAGCATGAGTGATCCGAGCTAAAAAAAAAGCATGCCTCCAAACAAGCCATGCTTTTCCTATCAGCGATCTTTTGACGGCTCCCCAGCGCTTAGGGAATGAAATTTTCCCAAAGATGGGCATATTTATCCGGTCGGGGAACGAAATTAAACCGAGCCGGATCCTCCTCAAACTGTTGGTAGATCGATTTTTTTGGATCAATATTAAACTCGCTGTAACGACGCGGCGATTGCTTTATGATCAGTTCACTCTTTTCATAATTCGGATTAGCCAACCACCGGAGTTGGCCATTATTGGAATCACAAATTGGGAAATAACTGAGCCCCTGGTGTGCACGCACCCCATCATAATCAAAGCCATAATCCCGATCACACCAGGCGCCGAAAGTAAGCGGCATTTCAGGATTCGCCGAAATGGTTGCGTGAGCCCAAAAGGGAGGCACAATCACCACCTCGCCGGCCTTTGCGTGAACGGCAAAACACCTGCCGGGATGATCCTCCGCATACTCTTGCATATAAATCACGGCTTCCCCCTGCCAAATTTCATAGACTTCCGGAGTAGACCAACCGTTGGCATGGCGGGATCGCTTATGGATATGCCCCTGACTACGAACAGGCTCCTGTCCCAATTGTCCCGCAGCATATGTTACCGCTCCATATAATAGGTGTAGCTCTTTTAATAAAGGTAAATGCACGGTTTTACCTACATCCATAGCAATGGCATACACAATTTCAGGTCCGGAGCAGTTCGGATCACGTAGACTTTTCCGGATGGTATCTAAATAACGATGTTCCACCTTCGGCCCAAAATGATCAGATCCGTAAGTAAAACCCTCGACCATATCTGTGGGCACCACCTCAATGCCCGGATCAAATTTTTCAGTTACATTTTTCATGCTTGTGTTCTAACAAATGCTTTCATGGTACAACACGTTTTTCCCTCTGCAGGTCCATAAGGACGAATACTGTAGGCCCCTAATGCTGCCGGTAAAATGACAACCTCTGCAAAATTTAAAACAAAGGGATCAAATTGGCCTTGAGGAGACTCAATGATGGCCTGCTCTCCTTCTACCAAGGCCAAAACATGAACGGAGTCCCCGGTATGGTGATGAGTAATTTTGGAAAACCAATGACGACGGGTTTCAATAAATTCAGCGGCATGCAAGCCCGTTTTTTCCTCTATCCAGCCATCTCCTTCCGCTATTTGCTGCACCTGATTCACCAGATTTTTCCTGGTCCAGTCCGAAGTGCGATTCCACTGTATGACTTCCTGTCCATGCGCAATATTAATGGGACGGGGGCGTCCATCCATGCCCACACGGCCCCAGTCATATAGCTTAAAGGTGAAAATATATGGGGTGGCGCTAATCTCCAATACCATGGAATCTTTCCCCTGACAGTGGACCGTTCCCGCGGGAATCAGAAAATGATCATGCTTATTCGCAGGGAAAGTTTGTACAAACTGCTCATCATCAAAGGTACTTCCATCACTTTGCGCCTTTTGCAAAGCAGCGATAAAGGCCTCCGGCGCTACTCCTTCTTTCAAGCCTAAATATACCTGTGCCCCAGGCTTAGCATCCATAATGTAATAGCTCTCGTCCTGCGTATAGTGCATACCAAATTCCTGTTGGATATATTGGGTCAGGGGATGAACCTGCAAACTGAGATTACCACCTCCCATTGTATCCAAAAAATCAAAACGGATGGGAAATTCATCCCCAAATCGACCGTATACCGGAGCCCCCAGCAGGGCTTCAGGATGACGGAAAACAAGGTTGATGGATGGAATCTCAATTTTATCTGTACCTAAATCCAATAATAGGCTATTCTCCTCGGGAACCCCATTAAAGCACCAGGCATAATTTTTTTCCGCTCGGTCCAGCCCACACACCTCTTTCATCCATTGCCCTCCCCATGGTCCCGGATCAAAAAATGGTACCACACTAAAGGGTTGCGAAATTGCCTGATTGTAGCCCTCCAGAACAGCCTGATAACTGACCATTTTGGGTTGATCAGGGTTATTGGTATCCAATAGGTAGTCAATCTTATCAAAAAGTTGCTTCTTCAACCGGTCCAATACCCGCCAATCCACAAAAAAACCTTGTTTATAGAGCAGCATCCAATCTGAAATATGGCGGTTTTTGAGTCCGAGATTGTCCACCTCATGTCGGCGCATACGCTGCTGAATTTCCCATCGGGCCATATCTGCATATACCAGCAAATCCCATTTCTCCATAACCAGAGTAGCTCCGCAACCTATGATGACTACCAGCCCATCCGTCTGCTGAATCTGATCCCGAAGTGCCGCAATCTTTTGAGAGTCAAAAAAAGCAGAAATCTTTAGGCGGGTCAAATAGCCGAAAACACGATCATCCGTGACATCAGGTTGAACCATCTGCTGAATTTGTGCAGGTTCAAGCATTGCTTCCTGGCTATTTATCAATAAGGCCGGCTTCAGATGGTCCTCTATTTCCGCAATTACATTTTCAACATGAACTCCCTGATAACATTCCACCACTAACACCCTGGCGGAGGCTGCCGCTAGTTGGGCGGCGATTTCTGCCCATCCTTTTTGACAAGAGTATTGATGCTTAACCTTGATAGAAGGTTGTAAATTAAAATTAGACATTTGCTAATTGATGTTTTTGTTGAAGTAAATGATTAATCCCCAAGCATCCAGCCATGCTTCCTAAGGCGGCGGTTACCACCTTTACCGGTGCGCAGGGAGTCCACGCCAGTTGTTTTATTCTGTTTTGCAAGTAAGGCAAAATAATATCCCCACTTTTCATCACCCCGCCTCCAACAACCACTACTTCCGGATCATAGGCATGAATCATATTGATGATCCCCGCCGCCCAGGCATCAAGGCAATGATGCGCAACCATTTTAGCGACGGTATCCCCTTGACGATAGGCATGAAAAAGATGATAAAAATCCAGAAGCTCAGCACTGGCTAGTGTGGAGTCGGCAAATTGGGGATGACTTTTTATAAGCCTCGGCAAAGACCAGGAAGCTCCTTCGGTCTCCACACAGCCTATATTTCCGCAATTACAATGCGCACCTTTAAAATTAATGGAAAAATGCCCACCAAGACAGCCCGCCTGATAATGCTTCCCATATAATAATTGACCATGAATCATGGCCGCTCCGCCAATGCCCGTACCCAGGGTAATCATATTGACATGCTCATAGCCCTTTCCGGCACCAAACTGTTGCTCACCAACCAGTGCAGCCCGAGCATCATTGTCCAATACTATTGAAGCAAGGCCTATTTTTCTCGCCCATTGATTAAAATCAAAATCGGTAGCGCCCACATGCTTTTGATTAATGGATAATACACGGTTCTGCCTGATATCTACAATACCCGGGATGCTTATTCCCATGCCCAGTAAATCTTTCACTTCCCAGCCATCAGCTTGGATTAATTGATAGAGTTGCTGTTCAAGTTGTGCCATCACCCCATCGAAATCCCCCTGCGCATTGGCAGGATAGACCTTCTCTCGGACAAGCTGATTATTATTTATTATCGACAGTTTGATCAATGTGCCCCCCATGTCCACTGCCACTACCCTACTCATGAGTCCACCAATTTGGGTTCCCCATCCACCTCAACCAGTCGAGCAGCAAAACCCTTTTCTGCTATCGTAGCATAGTCGTGACCGGCATCTGAAGGCCAACATGCATTAAAAACCAGAAGCTCCTCCCCGACGTTGGCCACACGATGCGCTACTTTCCCCGGAATATAATGTACGGATCCCTCGGACATCTCCTCAGCCCACACATTACGATCCTCATCCATCATTATCAAAATCCCCTCGCCCTTCACTCCCCAATAATACTCTCCCGTATCCAAATTACTATGAAAATGGCCCCTGGTCATATGGTATTCTGCCCCAATTTTTCCAGGATAGATCGTTGAATTGCCAAAGAATAAACCGCCGGATTTTCCTTCTGCGATGGGCATAAAGGCCTGGACCTCATAAATAAGAGACTCTTGCGGCAAAGCCGCACGTATTTGCTCATCCTGGAAAACCCCTTCCAGGTCTTTGAGTTTTTTTTGAGATTTTAAGACTTGATCACCTGTTAACTTACCAGACTGAAGTTTTAAAAAAACGGATGGTTGAACAATTGCCATGATTTTTAATTGTATGTAGACAAAAATCCTAAGAGCACTGGCGCATCTTAATGGATCTTAAAAATTTCAATAAAAACACCATCTGCCCTACCCTCCTATCCTACCTGATGATGACGATCGCAATTTTTGATGGGTTGAAAAAATTGGAGCCAAAGAAAAAAATAGCCTTCTATTCTCAACTATATCGTGAATATAGAATCAAGCATGTTTAATTTAAGTGACATTTGTTTTTTTTGTAGGCACAAATCGTTCCTGCCTGGTCATTGGTAGTTTAAAAACATTTGTACCCGTGTTTAAAACTTAATTCGCCTCATTATATAATGGCGTAAAAACATTTTGCTCCCATTAGGAACAGTCAGATCAACAACCACTTAGAATTCATTTAACAGTCTAGATACTCGATAAGTGAATTCAGTAGGATTTTCCCCCTTTTAGAGCAATTAACCTTTGTGAGAGCTTAAGGCATCTAATTTTTCCTTCAACAAATGGATGCTCATCTTCGCCCATCGCAATGGGTACAAGTATTCGAAGCTAAAAAAGCCAATAAAAAAATAGACAAAAGGTTCTATTTGCTCTGAATAAATATGGTCGTCTTCATTGGCCTCCTATTATCTCTTAATCATCAAACTCCGTAACCATCAAAGGAAGTCCCATAGGGGAGCAACAAGTGACCCCATTATATTTGGCTACATGCCGGAAAATAATATTGTCCCCCTGCAAACTAAAGAAAAGGCCCCATGTCCACAAAATGTTTACTTGATATCCTGTAAATAAAAACACCCTATTCTTACGGCTGAAATTAGCCTATAATCATATCAATTTAAAAATTATGATTTAAGTGGATCTCTCAAAAAGGTGAAAAATGGAAGCCGATTATATTCATTAAATGGGCCAAATAATTCCTGATGAAAAAATCAACCCTGGAATCAAGGAATAAAACAGTTATCAATTGAAGTCCCAATTGGAAGTAAAATACAGAAGCATTAAATAGCACCACATGACTTGGCTTTTGTATTGGAATCACTGCAAGTAGAAGTAATCCACCTAGTGAAAGGAATGAGACCATGTCCACAAAATGTTTACTTGATATCTTGCAAATAATAATTCTCTATTCTTAATGCTGAAATTATCAAGGATCACCTCAATCTATGTTAATCTAAATTCAAAAGGAGTTTAGGAATTATTTTTCATTAAGGCGTATCCTTTAAAAAAAAGTGCAATACGAAAGCAATTAAGCTATACTTACCATATAGAACAAAATCCTCCCCAACAATACAAGATAAAGTCACCATCAATTTTAAACAGTGAGCTAAAGAAATGAGGTCATGTCCACAAAATGTTTACTTGAGGTACTGTAAATAATTACGTGCAATTAATTATGAAAGGCCCCTTCCCCTTATTAATCAATTACCATCTCGATTTAAAAGCAGTTAAAATCATAATTCGAGCTGATCTATCAAAAGAGCGAAGTAGGTAGGCGTTACTAGCGCTGTGGGTACCTAATGTGATAAATAATTCCCGATAATAAATAATCAACCCTGGATATCAAGAAAAAATCAGACATCAAGGGAAGTGTTAATTGGAAGCAAAATACGGATGCATTAAATAGTACTAAATGACTTTGTTTTTTTGGAATGAATCACTACAAGCACAAGTAATCGAGCAAGTGAAAGGAATGAGACCATGTCCACAAAATGTTTACTTGATATCTTGTAAATAATAATTCCCTATTCTTATCACTAAAATAGCCCAACTCAATCTATGACTATGTAAATTCAAAAGGAGTTTAGGATTCATCATAAAGGTGTATCGTTCAAAAAAAGTGCAATTCGAAAGCATACAAGCTATATTTACCATATAAAACAAAATCTTCCAAACAATTCAAGATATAGTCACCATCAATTTTAAACAGTGAGCGAAAGGAATGAGACCATGTCCACAAAATGTTTACTTGGGGTATTAAATAATTACGTGCAATTAATTATGAAAAACCCCTTCCCCTTATTAATCAATTACCATCTCGATTTAAAAGCAGTTAAATCATAAATCGAGCTGATCTATCAAAAAAATGAAGTAGGTGGACGGTACTTGCGCGGGGGCTACCTAATGGGATAAATAATTTCCGATAATAAAAAATCGTTTCTAACAATTAAAATGTGAAGGCCAGCCAATCCTATACGCCTCTACTATCAGCAACACAATAACTTTCTAAGTAGGGTGACTTTTTAGGTCTTTGTCACCTTTTTAAATCGACTTTTATTACAGATTGAAAGGGTAGCGATTATGAATGGATTAACTAAAAAATAGGTATCCCAAACTAAATTATTACTTATATTCTGACTTTTTTGCATGTCAAAAAAACAATAAAAAGGGGATACCACGTCTTTTTTATACCGCTGCAAATGAACAGATAATAGGAGAGTCACATTCAATATCGTTTTTTATAAGAAGTAAGTACTAGTTTATATTCTTAGGCCAACATATTAAATGGTATTGACTGGCTATAATGCCTAAATCTTTCCACTTCAACAGAACGACCTTGATCAATTGGCGAAAAGACATGGATGCTGTTCCCGTGGAGAAGTCATCAGAGTGATAATTCAACAGTATATTCTTTTTATCGTCCGATCTACAAATAAAGCCTTGATAAATTCCGGTAGCATGTTCGATAGCTCACTAGAATTGATCACAGAATTGAAGTATTATTTCTTATCAAGAAAAAATAAAAAAAGGGAAATTAAATAATATGCATTAAATGAATTAGTAAACAAGCACAATTCCTCTAAGATTTTTGGTTCATTAACTTCTCCAACAGGAGATCTAAGAACAAAAAATGCTTGGAGCCGATTTTTCTTTATAGGGAGGATAAAGATTGCGTTTGATAGAAGGTAAATGTAAGGCTAGTAAAAACAAAGTCAATAAGTTGAAAACATAGCGGAATTTGTTTGTGAGATAATTAAACTTTGCTCGTTTGCCCAGATGGCGAAAACAGGAATGAAAGAAATGAAGCCATGTCCACAAAATGTTTACTTGGTGTACCGTAAACAATTACATTCTATTAACTGTGAAATGATCCTGGCCCTATTAGTCAACTTATATCTAGATTCAACCCTAATTAAGATATCATAATTCAAGTTGATCTATAAAAAAAGTGAAATATGTGGGTGGGACACCCGCTTTGGTGGCTTACCAAATGGGGCAAATAATTCCCGATAACTAAAATTACACCCACCATTCAAGTAGTAAATACCTGCCATCCATAGGAGTCGCAACATTGAGCAACAGGAGGACCCTTAAAGAAGGTTTATTTGTCAGGCAATTTT
Source organism: Persicobacter diffluens (assembly GCF_036244895.1). Taxonomy (NCBI): domain Bacteria; kingdom Pseudomonadati; phylum Bacteroidota; class Cytophagia; order Cytophagales; family Persicobacteraceae; genus Persicobacter; species Persicobacter diffluens. The sequence goes on along the minus strand of NZ_BQKE01000005.1, from coordinate 301,758 downwards.
TTGGAGCTCCGCCTACCAACAGAACAATAGCAAGACAGCAAGCTAAAGAAGTGAAGCCATGTCCACAAAATGTTTACTTGGTGCTCCTTTAAAAACCTTTTTGCGACATTCAATCAAAGAAAGAGTAATCGAAAAGGAAGCAACAACCTGCATCATCCATAACAAATCCTTTGAATAAATGCCTTGGAAGCCTAAACCGAAATGAATATAAGAATTTCTACCTAAAGGAAAAAAAAACATTGATCTCCAAAAAGTGAATACCACCGTAACAATAATAAAAGATCCAAAACCTATGGAAGACTAATGAGTAAATTAACCCAATGAAAAAATCGTGATTAAGTAGTTTTAGGATAATGATTTTGATGCTGTTCACTATTAATCCGGAGGAGTATAATAACTTTTAATTAACAACTATAATCCCATTGAATAAAGTGTATAAAAAACAAAATACCTAATGACAATTTAAAGTATTGCAGAAATGAGACAGTAGGGAGATTGTAGCATCGCTATTATAAAAATCTTATCTCAAATCAATTCCAATAATTCGCATTTGATGTCAATGGTACTATTTAATTCCCATTATAAATATTTGACAATTGATAAAATACGAGCAGGAAATAAAAAAGCTTATTCGTAAGGTAAAAGTGAATTTCATTTCTCAGAAGTAGATTTCCGTATTATGGAAACGAACTAATAAGGAGAAATAACACAATTTATAAATCATATAAATGTTGATCTAAATATTCATTTAGCTTGCTGGTAAATAAAGAAATAGTTTGCTAGCACCAGATGTTCCAACGAAGCATTTAAATGAGGAGAAACAGCGTTCTCAAATTTGAGTGATTTGCAAATCGGCAAAATCAATATCATCAATCTGACCTAAGAGCCCTCAGCGTAAATTTCAACCGATCGGAAAATAATTCGAGTCAAAAATTGCGCAGTGGGTCAAAACAATATAGGAATGGGGGGGACCATACAAAACAAACAAAAGGGTAGAGGTAGACGGTAATTTATTCTTAAATGTCCACAGGCTCCGACCTTAAAGAATCTTAACCCAAATTATTCTCCGTTAAATTCAGAAACTACACTTAAGTGAATTATATCCAATTTAATAGGATTGTGTTTTCTAATTTAATAGTAGCCCCAATTGGGCGAAGCTTTTTCCCATATTCATCTACTTTGTTGGAAAAACTTAAAATAAGCGACTCTTCCTTCATTTTTCCCACCTTCCTGTTAAAGGGAAATTGCGCATAATTAAATCAGATTAAAGCAGATCAGGTAATTAATAACGAAAAGCCTATCCTAAAGGAACGATAGCAAAAATTTCAAAACTGACAATAAAAGGTTTGAGGCACCCCATTATTCGCTTATTGGTACTCTTTTCGATTGTAAATAGAATATCCACTTAAAATATAACAGCGAAAAGGCGAAGATCTCTTGATAGTTTATAATGATGTACAAAACACCGTTGGAATTATAGCTGCTTCAGAAAAAGAATAATTGACTTTCGCTCAGACATAGCAGGATGAACCGTGAGATGGGAAAGCGAAAAAAAATGAATTTAGTAATTCAATTTTCGGTGCTTTTAACATAGATCGTAATAAAAACCGTTCCTCCCTTAGAGACAGACTATGGTCAACAAAAGACCTTTACTTTAATTAATTTTCAGGAGGAAAGATTATAATTTATTATACAAAAAATTGAAATAAAAAATAAGCGTGAATAGGTCCCTAACAGTCGAATATTAGAACAGCCACCTCTTCATTTTAAAAAGGAACTATTCTAAAACCGAAGTAAAAAATTAAATAATTCCAATCTGTATTCGTAAAATCCGTATAACCAAATACATCCAGAGGGCTATTATGCTATCGGAATGGAATTGAAACTTATGGTATCCTTAAAAAAAAAGCACCCTAATGGGTGCTTAAAGCTTAATAATTTTTTAGCTCTTCTAGTAGTGATTGATAAAAATTGATAACCTCAATTTTCGTATCGGCATCCACTTTTTTAGCTAGTCTGATAACTTTTGCTCTTTCCTTTTTCTTAAAGTCGTTTAAATTAAATGGGCTAGGGGAGAGGCTTTCTTTAGGTTTAGCGAAGTAGTTAATAAACCAGCTTTTATCCTCCGGACTGGCGTTATCCTCATCTATGTTAAAAGCACCGAAAAGCAACTCTTTTTCCACAACTGTGTTAAAAGCACCGAGTTTTTCGACCGAGGCTTTATTAGCAACCAATATTCGGGCTAGAAAACGGTCTTTTACCTCTTCGGGTAAATTTTGGACCCCTCGATAAAATTTTCCATCCCTTAAAATCGTCATCGCACTCACACCAAATTCGTCGGCAAGCTGCTCGGCATAGCGCCCTCCAACTTCCTGATTTGACCTTTTTCCTCCGTGTTGCCCTTTTAATCTTTCATATTTCATGCCTCGAAAATAGGAGACTTGCCATTTGACCAAGTTCCGCTTTCCCATTTGAAGGTCAATCATGTACTGTTTCACCGCCTCTAAATCAGGGAATTTCATTTCACGATAAGGGATTTCCATCACCTTTAATGCGCGTGCAACCTGCCAACGGTTATGGCCATCAATAATGTAGAAAGTACCGTTCTCTGGCATTTTCCATATTAATACCGGCTCGCGAATTCCTTCCTGCGCTATACTCCCGCTTAGCTTCTCTCTTTCTGCGAGAGTCAAAGCTGGTATCAACCGCTGCAATTCCGGATGAATCTTTATCATCGGATCGTCAAAAGACGTAAACTGTATGCCGGACAAATAACGATCCCGACCCTGAATATGCGCCTTAATTTCATCCTTAATGGCGTAATCGTCTAAACGTGGTTCGTTTACCGCTTCCGTATTTTCGGTGCTTTGTACACTTTTAACGACGGTACTTTCCTGAACCGGATTTATGGCAACCGCCCTTCTTCCTCTTCCTGATTTAATCTGTTTCTTAGCCATTCAATACCTCCTCTGTAAATGATTTATAATCTTTAGCCGCATTACTACGAGGAGAGTATGAATAAATATCTTCTCCCACCTCGGAAGCTTCACTCAAAGAAATTGTATTACGAATTTTGGTTTCGAAAACCCTATACCGATTAAATTCCTCGCGAATTTTTTCCTCTATGGACTGATGCAGTGCGGTGTTACCTTTTACCATAGTCAATAAAATCCCCTCTACAGATATCCCCGGATTTAATCTCATGGTCGTCTCATCCCGAATAAATTCAATCGCATCCGAAAGTCCTTCATAGGGAAGGGAATCCGGAATTACCGGAACCACCACCGAACTCGCCGCGACCATGGCATTCGTAACCAGAATATCCATATTTGGTGGGGTATCAATAATAATATAATCATATTGTTCCCGTACCATATTTAACACTTTCGCCAGGCGTTCCATTCCCGGAATTTGTCTTAAAGAAAGATCTCGCGCAAGTTTGGTCACTGCTAATTCAGAAGGTACAAGGTGAAAATTTTCCAAATCCTCATACACCTGATAAGTACATTGACTAATAGGCAAATTATGCGCCTCCTCGAAGGTGAGCACATTTCGAATGGTATTACTTAAACGACTTTCTCCCTTAAATCCAAAATGCTGAGTAGCGTTAGCTTGCGGATCAAAATCTACAAGCAATACCCTTTGTCCGGCATTGGCGAGTCCTACTGAAAGATTAACAGAGGTCGTGGTTTTGCCAACACCTCCCTTGTGATTGTATATAGCAATAATTTTAGCTCCTGAATCATTAGAAAATCCATATTTCCTCAATACCGGAGCCAATTTATTGATATGTTCATCGGATAATTCCCGGCCCTTCATCGCCTTACTTAAATAGGTGGTGGGAATGCCGGCTTCAATTTCTATTTGTTTAAGGTTTAATGCCGGGTTATTTTTAAAAAATAGCCGGATTTGGTCGTTATTCATAATAATTCCTTTAAGCCCTTGGATACGATAGGCTAAAGGTATTCAAGATTTAATGAATATCAATCCTTTTTTTCAATTTTTATTGACTAAAGCCTTAATTTTTACAATTTGAGGTTAGTTTTGTCTAAAATAAGAACTGATTGACCCGATAAATTCAATTATTTTTGAAAAAAATAAGTGAACTCCTCGTGAGTAAAGTGAAGTATGTACAAAGCACCGATAATAGACGAATAAAAATCGGTGCTTTGTACATACTCCATTTCCATATCAATTTGTTAGAAATTAAAGTAACAAAATGAATTTGCTAGCGAAAAATTGTTCGAAAATGCACCAAAATGACAGAAATCGGTGCTTTGTACATAGTTCGCGCTGTTTATTCGGTGCTTTTAACATACTTAATTCAGATAATCTTCTCTCTTTATCATTTTTAAATGATATGTCAACATGATAATATTATAAATTCCTGACAAGACGTTATACTAGTTTAGTTTTAAAACCTTTATTTAATATTAAGAAGCTCGAAACACGCTAAATACCAAGGAGTTAGGTCACTAAATATGTACTTCTGTACCGTAAAGTATGTACAAAAGTCCCGATGAGCATGTACAGCTTACCGTCAAGATATGTACAATTTACCGTTTAAAGGTGTATGAATTGCCTAAATAGATGTACAAATGTACCGTATTTGGCTGGAAATGTACATTTGTCCCGTAATTGAATGCACTAATGATGTTAAAAGCACCGATTCAGCATCTACTTTTTCCCCTTATTGAGTAAAAATCACTAAACATGTACAAATGTCCCTAAATTAATTTTACGTTTTCCTTTTATATATGCCCAAATGTCCCGTAATTAACCAATGATTTAGCATTATAAACATTTTTTAGTGTGGACTCAAATACATCAACAGTAGACTTTTACATTTCCAAATCTAACAGAATTGTTCAGGCAGGAAAGCGCTATTCCCTCAATTTATTTCAACAAAGGGCTTTTAACAAAATTTCTGAGCTTATCCGAGAGGGAAAAATTGTCAGATCTGTGGATACTGGAAATAAGGTGGCCGATGTAGTGGTGCGTTTACATATACAAGATGTCATCAAATCCTCCCGACTTGGGGGGACAGATTATGCCAAATATGTCAAGTCCATCTCGGACTTGCCCAGTTTTCTTTTACGAATGAAGCAGGTTTTACCTGACGGCACCATTCGCTGGAGTAGTGTTTCGGCTTTTCCCAAAATTTTGGGAGAGGATGATCTGAAGAAAAATCGAAGCATTGTAGATATTCAGGTAGCAGGAGAATTGATTCAGCATGTTATTCCTTCGCAAGCTATTGAAATTGGCGGGTACATCCAATATAAAGCCAGTCGCACATTTGACCTTAAACACAGTTATAGTCATTCCCTTTATGAATTTTTGCGTTCTCACGCTTTTCGAAATAAAAAGGATGGAGTGGCCACGGTGTTATTTGATTTGAATGAATTAGCGCAGGTGTTATGTCCCGGCTCCTATCAGGATCGAAAAAAACCAATGATTGAAGTACATGGCATTAAGGTGCATCCGGTCAAGTGGGTGGAAATGAATCGAAGGGTTTTGGTGCCCTCGATTGAAGATATTAATGGCAATACGAATAGTGATTTGTTTATTGAACGGATGAGTCCGAAAAAGACGGGGCGTGCCATCACTTCACTAGAGTTTACTTTTTATTTAAAAGGGGAGGGGGAAAATGACCCGGTTTATCTGGAGGATTCTTATCGCGATCGTCTCATATCGAAAATCACTGGTCTGAGTGCTTTTAAAAATGAAAAATTATTGGAGGACATTCGCAAGCGAGTGGATGCGATTATTGAAAGCTATCCGGTAGACCGATTGAATGCCAATCTGGAGTATATGCTGAAAAAGAAAAATATTAAACTTCCTTTAAACTATTTTGAAAAGGCAGTGGAGAAGGATTTCGCCTCCGCAAATAATCAAAAGCAGGGCACCTTATCTTTTTCCTCTGCAGATCAGGCACAAGAGGCTTATATTCAGCGAAAAAAGGAAGAGTCTCAAGAAAAAGGAAATAAAAAATTGTGGGAGCAACAAAAGCAAGCCTTGGAGTCTCAATATAACCAATGGTATGATGAGGTACGCCTGAGTTATCTGAATTCTTCTAATTCTTTGCGTTTTATGACCAAATATTTAAGATTTTTGGAAAAGGAGGCCTCCGCTTATGAGCGTAAGTTTTTATCTGAATGGGAATCCGGAGCTCCGGGAGAAAATGCGCAAAAATGGTTTGGTAGGTACCTGATCTCTCAGATCGGTAAAGAAGAAGAAAAGTATTATTTATTAGAAAAGGGGATAAAAGTTTGGGCAGCGGAAAAGCATCAATTTGATATGGATTTGTACTAGAAAATACGTTAACCCGGATAATTCATACTTAATTCCTCCTTTAGCTGTCAGGCGGAAAAAATGAAGGAATAATTTCCTATTTCGAGTTTTTTCCGTCTTTTAGCTCAAAAAGGATTGATGCATGCATATTTTGGCTTAACCCTTAGGGTGCTTTCGATATTCTTTTGGTGATAAGCCCATCACATTTTTAAACACCCTTGAAAAATAGAATGGATCCTCAAATCCCACTTTATTGGATATTTCTTTTATTCTCAGAGAGGTATGATCTAACAATTGGCAAGCTTCCTGAATTCGTAAATGAGTCAAATAATCAATGGGTGTTTTTCCCGTTTTGCGCTTAAATTCCGAGGAATAATAAGAAGGGGAAAGGCAGGCATTTTCAGCCAGTTCGTCCAGTGAAATTTTGCGCTTCCTATTATTTTTCATATAGATAATACTCTCCCCAATCATATCTCCTGCTTTGGAAGTTCTGATATGCCGGAATTGTTCCAGGTACTTGAAGGTGGCCAGAAAGTATCCAAACAAAATATTGCAATAGCCAATCGTGTTTTCGCTAAAACCCATTTCCAGGTTCGCGATGATCTCATTAAAGATTTCCAGCCGATATTTGATACGATCTACCTCACTGGTGGATATTGAATCCGCTTTATCCAGTTCTCTGGTATAAAAAGGAGCATTTTTACCTGCGAAATGTGCCCAATATAAGCTCCAGGGTTGTTTTTCATCCGCTCCATATTGATGTGGTGTGTTGGGAGGGATTATAAAGTATTGGTTCTCGTTGATAATCATTCGTTTATTATAGATTTCAATCCAACCTTTACCTTTTATGCAATACAGGAGGATATATTGAGGGCAGCCCTCTTTTCTTGACCTGTAGTGATTCCGGGCAGCAGGATAGTAGCCTATATCAGTGAGGTACAAATTCCCATGAAAAGTATCATTCTCTAGTTTTGATAAAATATAATCGGGGATAATGATGGTCCTTTGATCCTTAAAACCGTCTGATTTTTTCATTTATTTAAAAATGTAAGGGTGTTTATGCTTAAAAGTTAGAAGTAATAATAAATACACCCTAATTTAATTGGAATATAATATTGATTGATTCTGGCTCTATTCTCCTTTCCAAATAGTGATATTCTCCAGCTATTGACGCTAATTTTCCATTTCTATTTTATTGAGGACGCCCTTAATTTGTAAGGGTTCACGAGAAGGGTCTTTTTTATCGATCCTATTTCACCCTAAAATTTACTTTTTAAGTCTATGGGAAAATCATTTTTTAATACTAAGTACCTTTTATCTATTTCAATGGTCTCGGCTTTGGGGGGCTTACTGTTTGGATATGACTGGGTTGTGATTGGTGGGGCGAAGCCTTTCTATGAACGATTTTTTGAGATCGCCAATTCTCCTTTTTTACAAGGTTGGACGATGAGTTGTGCTTTGATCGGTTGCCTTTTGGGCGCCATGATATCCGGCGCTTTAAGTGATAAATATGGTCGTAAGAAATTACTGATCTTCTCGGCTTTTCTTTTTACGCTATCAGCCGTAGGAACCGGAGCTACTGATCACTATAACTTATTTATTTTCTATCGCATATTAGGAGGTATTGGAATTGGTTTGGCTTCAAATCTTTCTCCTATGTATATTGCGGAGATTTCTCCGGGAAGTTTGAGAGGTCGATTTGTATCTTTAAATCAACTGACGATCGTGATCGGTATTTTGGCCGCGCAGATCGCCAATTGGCAAATTGCAGAGCCTGTAGCGGCAGGTGCCACAGACTTAGAAATTGTTAATTCATGGAATGGCCAGATGGGCTGGCGATGGATGTTTTGGGCAGAAACGATTCCGGCATTGTTATTTTTCTTATTAATGTATTTTGTACCGGAAAGCCCGAGATGGTTGGCGCAAAAGGGAGATAGCAGCAAAGTCAGAGCTATTCTGGAGAAAATTGGCGGCAAAAGCTATGCGGATAGTGAGTTTGAGAATATTCAACAGGCGCTAAAATCCTCTGCCACTTCGGGAAGTAATATTTCATTGCTTCATCCGAAAATGAGAAACGTACTGATTATTGGTATTGTACTGGCTGCCTTCCAACAGTGGTGCGGCATCAATGTGATATTCAATTATGCAGATGAGATCTTTAAAGCGGCCGGCTATGGAGTATCCGATACGTTGATGAATATCGTGATTACCGGTAGCGTGAACCTGGTATTTACCTTTGCGGCCATCTTCACGGTGGATAAATTAGGAAGAAGAGTATTGATGAAAATAGGTGCAGTGTCCTTGATGGCGATATATCTTTTGATTGGTGCAGCCTATTATATGGAAGTTTCCGGTGTGTTGCTACTGGTATTGGTGGTGTTAGCCATTGCCTGCTACGCCATGACGCTGGCGCCGCTCACCTGGGTAATCCTATCGGAAATTTTCCCGAATAAAGTTCGTGGAGCAGCCATGTCAGTAGCGACAGCCTCTTTGTGGATCTCCAGCTTTTTACTGACCTATACCTTCCCGATTCTTAACTCCTCCTTTGGAGCATCCGGTACTTTCTGGTTGTATGGAATCATTTGTGGGCTTGGTTTTGTCTTCATCCAGGCAAAGCTTCCTGAGACTAAAGGAAAGTCACTGGAGGAGATCGAAGAGGAACTTACGGGCGCCGAAAAGCCTGTCTTGACAAAAGTATAAAACACAATTTTAGAACATAAATAGGGGGGATTTCACCTCCCCCTACACCAAATATTTTTTGCTTATGAAATCACCAGTTAAAGCCTGGCATGAAGCGGTAACCATTCCGACTTATGGAATTGGTAAGCCCGAGAAAAATCCGATTTTTTTAGAGAAACGCGTTTATCAGGGTAGTAGTGGAGTTGTTTATCCTCACCCCGTAATCGAGAAGATTATGGACGAGAAGGAGGATAAGGTGTGGAATGCCGTTTATCTAGAGAATGACTTCATTAAAATCATGATCTTGCCCGAGTTGGGTGGTCGTGTGCAAATGGCTTACGATAAGACCAAAGAGCGTCATTTTGTTTATTACAATCAGGTGATTAAGCCTGCGTTGGTAGGATTGACCGGTCCGTGGATTTCGGGTGGTATTGAATTCAACTGGCCGCAGCACCACCGTCCGTCTACTTACGATCCGGTAGATTCCAAGATTGAATACAATGAGGATGGTAGTGTAACTGTTTGGTGTAGCGAGGTAGAGCGTATGTTCCGTACCAAAGGTATGGCTGGTTTTACGCTTCATCCGGACAAAGCCTATTTAGAGATTAAGGTTAAATTATTTAACCGTACCAACCACCCGCAAACCTTCCTTTGGTGGGCCAACCCTGCAGTGAAGGTGAACGATGATTACCAATCAGTTTTCCCACCAGATGTAAATGCAGTATTTGACCACGGTAAGCGCGATGTATCCAGTTTCCCGATTGCTACAGGAGAATACTATAAGGTAGATTACTCTGCCGGAGTAGATATTTCTAAATATAAGAATGTTCCGGTACCAACAAGTTATATGGCCATTAAGTCTGAGCATGACTTTGTTGGTGGTTTTGAAAATGATTCTCAGGGTGGATTGCTTCACGTAGCGGATCACCACCAATCGCCGGGTAAAAAACAGTGGACTTGGGGACATGGTGATTTTGGCCAGGCCTGGGATAGAAACCTGACCGATGAGGATGGTCCGTACATCGAATTGATGTGTGGGGTTTATACCGATAACCAACCGGATTTCACTTGGCTACAGCCATTTGAAGAGAAGAGCTTCAAACAATACTTCATGCCTTACCGTGACTTGGGTGTGGTGAAAAATGCCACTAAAGATGGTATGGTGAATTTGGAAGCTGAGGGTGATGAATATGTAGTGAAAGCTTACACAACAGGTATCTTCCCGAATGCTACCATTTGTTTGAAATCTAATGGTAAAGTGCTTTTCGAAACGCGCGTGGATATGAATCCAGAGATGAGCTTCGAGCACAAATTATCGGCAGAGATCAATATGGAGGATTGCTATTTGGCGATTCTGGATGAAAAAGGCAACGCAATCGTAGAGTGGCAAACCGCTCCTACCGAATTGAAGCCGATTCCTGATGCTGCCAAAGCGGCGAAAAAGCCCGAAGAGATCAACTCTGTTGAGCAATTGTACCTTCGTGGTTTGCACCTGGAGCAATACCGCCATGCTACTTTCAATCCGGTAGATTACTATATGGAAGGACTGAAGCGTGAGCCAAGCGATGTAAGATGTAATAATGCCATGGGCGCGTGGTATATGAAGCGCGGTCAGTTTGCTTTGGCGGAGCCTTTCTTCCGAAAAGCGATCGAAACCCTGACGGAGCGCAACCCGAACCCTTATGATGGAGAGCCGCTTTATAATTTAGGACTTTGCTTACGCTACAAAGGGGAGTTGAAAGAGGCTTATGATCACTTCTTCAAATCTACCTGGAACGGGGCATGGCAGGATTCAGGCTTCTTCCACTGCGCACAGATCGATGCTATTAACGGCAATGACATCAAAGCATTGGATTTGGTAGAGCGTTCTTTGATCCGCAACTGGGTAAACCAAAAAGCGCGTCACCTGAAGATCATGTTGTTGCGTCGTGCCAACCGCATTGAGGAGGCTTCGGCACTTATTGAAGAGAGCTTGAAAATGGATCAATTCAACTTTGGAGCGATCTACGAAAAGTACTTGATCACCAAAGACGAGACGATCTTTTCGGAGCTTAAAGAGTTGATGCGTGACTATGTACACAACTTCATCGAGTTCTCTTTGGATTATGCACAAGCTGGTTTCTATCAGGAAGCAATTGACTTTATCAATATCCACCTGAACGATAAATCAAATGTTTATCCAATGGCGCAATATTTCCATGGATACTACCATCATTTGATGGGTGCAGACGCTGAAGCCCTGGCTTCATTGGAATTAGCCGCTAAGATGGATCCGGAGTACTGTTTCCCTAATAAACTGGAAGAGTTGATTGCCCTGCAATATGCCATGTCAGTGAACCCAACAGATAGCAAAGCACACTACTATGCCGGTAATTTCTGGTACGGGGCACGTCAGTATGACAATGCCGTGACTTGCTGGGAGACCTCAAGAGACTTGGATGCTTCCTTCCCAACGGTACACCGTAACCTGGCCTTGGCTTATTATAACAAGCAAAATGACCCGCAAAAAGCACGTGTTTCTTTGGAAACGGCTTATGAGCTAGACAAAACAGACGCCAGAATCCTGATGGAGTTGGATCAGCTGTACAAGAAAATGGGCGACAGCCTGGACTTCCGCTTGTCTGTATTAGAAGCCAATCTGGAGGCAGTCAATTTCCGTGATGACTTGTACCTAGAGCGAGCAACTTTGCTGAACCTTAAAGGAGAGTGTGCCAAAGCATTGGAGTTGATCATGGCACGCCAGTTCCACCCATGGGAAGGTGGCGAAGGTAAAGTGACCGGCCAATACCTGTACGCACATATCGAATTGGCAAAAGAAGCGATTGCAGCTGGCCTGTTTGAAAAAGCAATTGATCACCTGAAGGCAACGGAGTATTATCCTCATAATCTGGGAGAAGGAAAGCTTCCGGGTGCTCAGGAAAATGACATCCATTTCTGGATGGGTGTTGCCTACGAAGGGCTTGGCGATAAAGAGATGGCGAAGCAATACTTCGAAATGGCGACCATCGGACAATCCGAACCAACGGCAGCCTTGTATTACAATGACCAGCAGCCAGACAAAATCTACTATCAGGGATTGGCACTGGAGAAGTTGGGCAGACATGACGAAGCGCGTGGCCGATACAACAAATTGGTCAAGTATGGCGAAAAGCAACTGTTCATCCCATTTGAAATGGACTACTTCGCCGTTTCTCTTCCGGACCTGCTGATCTTTGAAGAGGATATGCAGAAGCGTCACGAGCAACAGGCCTACTTCCTAATGGCGTTGGGTTATTTAGGACTTGGTAGTGAAAAAATTGCTGCGGATAATTTTGAAAAGGTGTTAAAAATGAATCCTTTTCATCAGGGCGTTTTGGTGCATTGTCCGACTATTCCGGTGTAGAGGGGGAGAGAGGATAATTAAGCCGAATTATTTAAACATGAATAATCCGGCTTAGCGCGTTTTTAAAAGCCAAAATTCGCAGGGAAAATTTGCATATTGCAGAAGCGATAGCCGATTATTTTGAGAGCATATTATCGCTATTGATGAGAAAGTATCCAAAATCGCTTCCAATAATTCGAATTTACAGCCGGAAGATGTGCTTTTAATTACGCTCTTAACTAAGACCTCATAGGAAAGAATGGGGTGTTATTGTTTTTTTGCTAAAAAATAGTATTAAAAATCGATTTATGAAGGTGGTTTAAGCGGGCTCCTCGATCAATTAATTTAAATAGGGCTTTCCTTTGTAATTTTTATTAGAATTTGGAATATTGAACATGGAAGTGAGTTTCTTCTCATAATTAATTGATGGGAATCTATATTGCACTATTTTTTTTAGCTTGTGAAGAATAATTACAAACCCAATTTGAACCTTATCCGCAACGGAGACAAAGCAGAATTCAATCGCCTGTATTTGGCCTATTATGATATGTTGCTCAGTTTTGTTGGACAATATGTCGACCGTTCTGAAGATACGGAAAATATTGTGCAGGATACCTTTATTAAATTATGGGAGTACAAAGAGAAGCTAAAGGAGGATAGTAATCTACGCAATTTGTTGTTCACAATTGGTAGAAATAAAGCCCTCAATTTTATACGGGACAATAAACATTTCATTCCACAGGAAGACTGGCAGTTAATAGAAGCAGAAATGAAGATTTTTTCCCTTCAAAGCTTAGGCGAAAATGTGGGGGAATTTGATGAACTGCGTAATCGTTATGCTCAAGTTTTGAAAAGCATGCCTGAAGAGCAAAAGGTGACTTTCATGATGAGCCGTGAGGAAGGCTTGAAATATGCCGAAATTGCCCAGGCTTTAGATGTCAGTGTAAAAACCGTAGAGGCACGAATTTCCAAAGCCTTGAAATTGTTGCGCTTAAAATTAGCGGGTTTTTATAGTGCCATTTGGTTTTTATCCACCTTCCTTTCCTAAGTGATAGATGCCGTGATTCATCCTTAAAGGCGCTGTATTTGGCCGAATAATATATGGCTAGATTCAGCGGAACTCGAGAAGATATTCAATATCAGGGTAATACGACTTGTTCTCTGATTTTTTAATTGCCCTGTTTGGCTGAGCCAACTTGCTGTTCCTTCCCTTGCTTGTTTCCGGAAAACCTCCAATAGGGATTTATATCTTCATTTTTTCCCGTCCTGCTGATAAATGAGGATTTAAGCCGAATTATTCACCGCTAGTTTCAGAATTTATCATAAGATGGTTATTTTCAATTAGTTGATATTAGGTCTGCCAAATTTCTGATAGCCCAAATTGGGGTAGGATTGCTTTCTCTTCATTCATCTGTTTCTTTGGAGAAAAGTCGAAATAGGAAAAATCCCTTCATTTTTTCTGCCTGGCAGCTAAAGGAGGACTTAAGCAAGAATCATCCGTAATAAGCATGAAATCATCCGGATTAAATATTTACGCGAAAGACTCGTTTTGTAACCAATCGCGCAAGGGCTGATTTTTATAAAAAAAGTATTTAACATAACGATAATCTCTTCCTCTCTTTGTAATTCAGATCGCCATGATCAGTTAAATTTATCTGATTATATCGTTTTTTTTAAAATCATATTGAATTATAATGCACTCAATAACAAGTATTTATGGTGATGGATCGAGAGGTGTTAATCTTTTGATTAAATTATTTTAAAAAAAATTAATTTTGGAGTAGGGTGAGTTTAGTCATGCGTGTTTAGTAAATACAACATGCAGGATGAAAATCCATAAGCATGTAAGGCATTCATTAATTTTTGATCTTTTTTAAATCATCATCAATGCGGATTTTTTACTTGCCTCTTTTTACTTTCTTTATGGCCATTACGGCCTGCTCCTCTTTTGTCGGAGGACAACAAGACCAAAATCAGGACTCCTCGAACCTGGCTGAATGGCAAAAGCCAGAGGTTTTTGGAATTAATAAATTACCGGCTCATGCTTATTTCATTCCTTATGGTGCTTCAGATGAAGCCTCGCAGGGCTCCTCGAAGGTATTTTCTTTAGACGGGGAATGGGACTTCAAATTCTCCGAAACACCGGATGTCCGTCCTGTCAACTTTTATCAGGAAGATTTTTCTCTGGAGGATTGGGATAAAATTACTGTTCCGGGCAGTATTGAGGTACAAGGCTTTGGTTATCCTGTCTATACTAATGTGCAGTATCCTATAGAAAAAAGCAGTGCAGGGATTGTGGATCCTGCTGTTAATCCGGTGGGTTCGTATAAGCGTTCCTTTGAGCTGCCGGCCGTACAGGAAGGCGAGCAAGTGATATTGCATTTTGGCGGTGTTGCCTCCGCATTTTACCTTTGGGTTAATGGCGAAAAGGTAGGGTACAGTCAGGGGAGTAAAACGCCGGCTGAATTTGATGTAACCGAATATTTACGAGCGGGAAAAAACAACCTTTCGGTTGAAGTATATAAATATTCAGATGGTAGTTATCTGGAGGATCAGGATTTTTGGCGCATGAGTGGTATCCATCGGGAAGTATATTTGCTATTCCGTGGGCCAGCGCATTTAAAAGATTTTGCATTAGAAACTGCCTTTGATTCAGGGACTCAAACGGGCTCCTTGAATTTAAAAAGTGTTTGTAGTGCCAAAGCGAAGGCAGTAGTAATAAATATTACTGACAATGGGAAGGTGGTCCACCAACAAAAAGTAGCTTTAACAGAAGGCTTGGGACAATATCAGGTAAATTTAAAAGGCATTAAAGGCTGGTCGGCTGAGTTTCCTAATGTTTATGATTTTAAACTGGAAGTGTTGGGAGAGCAGAATCAGGTGGCGGAGGTGATCCGACAAAAAATCGGTTTCCGTACTGTCGCCATTGAATCAGGCTTGTTGACAGTCAACGGTCAAAAAATTACCATTCGTGGGGTAAATCTCCATGAGCATCATCCGGTTACCGGTCACTATGTGGATGAGGCCACGATGCAAAAAGACCTGGATCTGATGAAAACCCACAACATCAATGCGGTGAGATTTTCTCACTATCCGCAGCCGGAAAAAATATATGAATTATGTCTCCTCAATGGTTTGTATATCTGTGATGAAGCCAATATCGAAACGCACGGCTTCGGCGCGATCAAGCAGGGACCATTTGATACCCTTAACCATATTGCTTACCTCCCACAGTGGGAAGCAGCTCACCTGGATCGCATGGAGCGTATGTATGAGCGGGATAAAAACCAGTCGGCCATTGTATTCTGGTCTATGGGTAATGAATGTGGAAATGGCCCCGTATTTTATACCGGCTATGACATGATGAAAGAAAAAGTAGGGACCAAAGGAGTGGTGGCTTTTGAGCAGGCGGATTTAGAACGCAATACAGAAGTGTTCTTTCCGATGTATTATCGTCCATGGGAGGCGGAAGCCTACGCACAAGCCAATCCGGGTATTCCGTTTGTTATGTGCGAGTACGCTCACGCCATGGGGAACTCTACTGGAGACCTAAGTGACTACTGGGAAATTTTTAAGAAATATGATGTGCTGCAGGGCGGATTCATCTGGGATTGGGTCGATCAGGGATTGCAAACCAAAGATGAGAATGGCCAGGAATTTTATGCGTACGGAGGAGAATTTGGTCCTGAAAACGTACCTTCAGATGGAAACTTTTGTATGAATGGGTTGGTGAGTCCGGATCGTATTCCGCATCCTGCCTTAACAGAAGTGAAAAAAGTCTATCAGCCGGTGGATATTAGCTGGGAAAAGCAGGGCAGCCGCATCCGAATTCAAAATAATTTTGATTTTACCAACCTGAAGGATTTTTATTTGGCTTATGAGTTGAAAAGCGATGGACAAGTATTAGAGCAGGGACGTTTGCCATTGGCCAATACCCCGGCAGGGGCGGGCACCAGCGTAAATTTCCGTCCTAAGAAAAATATCCGCGGATCACATGAGGTTCATTTGATGCTGAGCTTAAAAAGAAAGCAGGCACAAGGCGTATTGGGATCAGATCATATTTATGCCAATGAGCAGCTAACTTTTGCCGAGGGGCAATTACAGTTAAGAAAGGTACCGCAGCAGGTGGCATTATCAGTTTCCAATGACCCTAATGAGTTGCTGATCCAAGGTCAGTCCTTTCAGTTGACAATCGATAAGTCTTCCGGTTATATCAATAGCCTGAAAAAACAGGGAAAAGAAGTTTTGGCAGCACCGCTGTCCTTGAATACAACACGCGCCTTCACCGATAATGACAGAGGAATGAATATGGAAGCCTATGCCGCGGTATGGAATGCGCCGGAAAATCGATTCAAACTCGATCACATCAGCTGGAAGCAACAGGAGGGTTTTGTGGAAGTGCAGACCAAGCTGAAATATGTAAGTAATGATTCCGTCTATGCTCATATTAACCAAAATTATGATGTATACGCGAATGGAGATGTCTTAGTACAAACCCTTTATAAAGGGATTTTGAATGCACCATTTATGCCGAGATTTGGCTATTATACTGCCCTGCAGAAGCCTTATAATCAGGTGAAATATTACGGTAGAGGCCCGGAAGAGAATTATGTGGACAGACAGGCAGGTACTTATGTTGATTATTATCAGTATAATACCAATGAGGTGGATTTCCCTTACAGCAGGCCACAGGAATTCGGCAATCATACCGGCGTTCGATATGTCGCCATGGTGGATCAAGACCAATCCGGTTTAATGTTTGTGGCGGAAAAACATCCTTTAAATTTTAATGCCTCTCATTATGCAATGGCGGACTTGGCCGGAGATTATCGTTATATTCACCAGGTGCCCGTTTCGGAACAAAATTACCTGCATATTGACTATAGCCATACGGGTATTGGAGGGATGGACTCCTGGGGGGCACAGCCTATAGCGCAATATCAGCTTCAGTCTCGATTTATGAATCATACCTTCCGAATTCAGTTTGTGGATGCTGGTACAGATATCCACCAGGAAGGAAATGAACGATTGTTATATCAAACCATTTCACAGTAGTATCTTTTTAGTTATGCGGTCTCCAACCGCATAACTTACCTTTACTTTTTTGATATGAAAAATTTAATATTTTTGGTCAGCATGCTTTGCATGGCCCTGGCTGGTTATGCCCAAACCAATGTGTATGTGGATTGGAATAAGCCTAATTTTGAAGTGACCGCCTACCATTGGGGGATCAATGATGAAAAAGTTTCTGCACCGGATGATGGTAGTGGCACTGCCGACAAGGGCTATAATCAGTATTTTAATGCCTTGTCGCCGGCCTTAATTCGTATTCACCATGCTGAAATGGTAAAGAATCTTTTTGATTCGGAAAAGAAAAGCTGGAAAGTCGAAAAAATGAAAACCACTTTCGGAAATGCGGAAGTGTATAAAAAGGCCGATTTATTGTTCAACCTTTGTGGCTGGCCTGCTTATATGGATAAAGGGGGAATGTTAAATCCGGCTTATGAGGCGGAATATTTACAAATTTTAGCGGATCTGGTACGCGTAATGCGCGATGAAGTAGGTCTTAAAGTAAAGTACTGGGAGTTAACCAATGAAAAAGAGGATGAATATGAAAAACATGATCGCCTCAATGACCTTTGGGACCTTTACCTGAACATGGCCAAGGTAGTGAAAAAGGTAGATCCACTCGCAAAAGTAGGGGGGCCGGCGCTTACCCATCCGGCACCGAAGTGGGTGAACAGTTTTCTTGATCGCGTTCATGATCAGATGGATTTCCTGACCTGGCATAACTACGGCTCTCCTCCGGCACCTGAAAAATACAGCGATAGCGTAGTGGTCAACCGATCGGTGGATGTCATTGCCAATAGTGCCGCATTTGTAAAAGGGGAATTAGCCAAGCGAAATATAGAAGTTGAAACCTTCCTTTCTGAGTTCAATATTCAGTGGACCTGGACCCCGGTGGATGAGCGACATGGGAATAATATTGGCGCACTCTTTCAGGCTTTGGTGGTCACTAAAGTGGCACAGCAAGGCGTTACCGGCGCCTGCGTGTGGCATTTCAAAGGAGATTCCTATGGCCTATTAAGCCAGGATAATACCCCACGTACCCCGTATTATTTATATGATTGGGCAAAGGATTATCTGATAGGACAAATGACGCCCTTCCAAACGGATCATGAGGCGCTGGAAGTAGTCGGTTTCCAGCAAAAAAATGGCCAGCGCGCATTACTTTTGATGAATAAATCGGCCAATGAACTGCCTCTGGCCTTCCAGGAACTCTCCAAAAAAGAAATCAAAACAGTGGAGACCTTGGTGGCCAATCAATATGCACCCAAAAAATTGAAAGGAAAGCACCGCTTTTCTATTCCCGGGCATTCGGTAATGTTAGTGACTTTAAGTAGCGCTGCAAATTAAGGATGAATGATATTAACCTGTAGACAGGCTGTTATAGAAACTTTTTCAAAGTGAATATTTCAAAATATCTATTTATAAAAACTCCAAAATGTAATTTTTTTCTCCATGCAATTTAAAATACTCAATTTTTGTATTGCGCTGTTTTTTCTTTCAACAGCCGCAATGGCCCAAGTCACCATTACCGGGCAGGTATTGGATGAAACCGCTGTCGGACTTCCCGGAGTTTCTGTAATAGAGGTGGGCACTGTTAATGGAACGGTTACTGATTTTAATGGTAATTATGAGTTGAAAGTAAGTGAGGCGGCCAAGGTGCAATACTCCTTCGTAGGGTATCAATCCATTACTGAGGCAGTGGCTGGCCGTTCAGTAATAGAGGTGCAGCTTAAGCCGGATGTGGTAATGATCGATGAGGTGGTAGTGGTAGGTTATGGCGCAGCGAAAAAGGAAGACCTTACCTCGGCCATTGCCATAGTGGAAACAGAAGAAGTGGCCAAAATACCGGTGACGAGCTTTGAGCAGGCCCTTCAGGGTAAAACTGCCGGGGTGACGGTCATCCAAAGTGGAGCGCCAGGTGGAGCGGCCGATGTACGGATTCGCGGTACGGGCTCGATTAATGGTTCCTCTCCATTGTATGTAGTAGATGGGGTCATCAATGCGCCGGCACCTTCGCCGGAGGATATTTCCTCGATTCAGATTCTT
This sequence comes from Persicobacter diffluens, assembly GCF_036244895.1. Taxonomy (NCBI): domain Bacteria; kingdom Pseudomonadati; phylum Bacteroidota; class Cytophagia; order Cytophagales; family Persicobacteraceae; genus Persicobacter; species Persicobacter diffluens. The sequence goes on along the minus strand of NZ_BQKE01000005.1, from coordinate 282,311 downwards.
AAAGATGCGGCTTCCTGTGCCATTTACGGTTCCCGTGGAGCCAACGGGGTGATTATTGTGACGACCAAGCGAGGAAAAAAAGGCGATGTAAAGGTAAGCTTTAAAACCGTTCAGGGGGTGCAAAGCGTAGCCAAACCGTTGAACCTTTTGAATGCGGATGAATTTATTACCTACTGGAACACCAACTCAGCGGTGGATAAAGTTTATCCAAACGGATCCAGCATCACACGCCCTCAGCGCGTGGATTTGGCGCAAAACGATCCGGATAATTATTACCGGAATACCAGCTGGCTGGATGAATTATATGGAATGGGTTCCTTCTCTACCTATAATGCATCGGTGAGTAGTGCCTCTGAGCATGGGAACCATTATTTTAGCTTTGACCACCGTGATAATAACGGTATTCAAAAAGGTTCCGGCTTTTCTCAGACTTCAGTACAGTTAAATAATGAATACAAAAAAGGCATTTTTACCGTTGGAGAAAACCTGAATGCCAGATTCATCAACAGAGGGGACAATAGCTCACGTCTAGAAACGGCTTTACGCCAATCTCCATTATTGGAAGTATATAACCCCAATAGCACAGGCCGTCATGATCGTTGGGCGGGTAATACCGAGCTGGATAACAGTAACAACCCGAATCCGATTGCCTCTATTGAAGGACGAAATGTTGACCATAAAGAAGATTGGTTGACGGGTTCAGCATATATGGAAATTGAGCCGATGGAAGGCCTGAAGTTTAGAGGTAACTATAATCTGATGTTGCAAAATACGGATGTATTTGTGAAAGAATATGCCCGTCAGGAAGGGACTACCGGTCCTAGTTTACCGACCACTCGTGCTAACCATGATTCCAAACGCGTTTTTAACCAACAATTGGAGTTTACCGGAAGCTACGCCAGAACATGGGAAAATCACAACTTCTCTGCTTTGGTAGGCTTCACCCAGGAAGATAATCGAACCCGGGCACTGGATGCCTTTGCAGATCGTTTCGCTGTAGATGATCCATATTCTCTGAAAGGGCGATTGGATGATGCGAGCATGAACGTGGGAGGATATTATATTGAGAATGCCCTACGTTCGGTTTTGGGGCGTGTGATGTACGATTATCAGGGAAAATATTTGTTCACGGCCAACTTCCGAAGTGACGGAACCTCTAATTTCCAAAAAGGAAAACGATGGAACAGCTATCCTTCTTTCTCTTTCGGTTGGAGGGTAAGTGATGAATCTTTCATGGATAGCTATGATTGGGTAGATTTATTAAAGCTTCGTTCCGGTTGGGGTCGCATTGGTCGCCGCGTTGGCGCTATGGGGAACAACCAGTTGACCTTGTTGAATTCTGCCAATTACATCATCAATGGAGAGTTGGTTACAGGGGTCACCATCGGTAGTATTATTGATGAGGATCTAACCTGGGAAACCAGTACCAACACCGGTGTGGGAATGGACCTTTCCATTCTGAGAAGCAAATTTGAATTTACAGTGGATTATTTCCACAATTTGAGTGATGGGATGATTTTGGCCACCCGTATTCCAAGTTCATCCGGTATGGGATCCGAACACCGTTCGGTCATTATTACCAATGCCGGTGCTTTGAAAAATACCGGTCTGGAGATCAGCGGTACTTACAATAAATTTGAGGGAGATTTCACCTATAGCTTAACCACTGCGTTGACATTCGAACGCACTAAGGTAACTTCATTAGGTGGTGAACCCTTCCTGGTAGGTGGGCAGACCCAATATTACAGAGATGGATTGACGCGCACCGAGGTAGGTCGAAATATCGGAGAATTCTACGGTTATGTGACCGATGGTATTTATCAGGTTGAAGATACCGATATCCCGGTAGGCAAAAGCCCTGGTGATATCCGCTTTAAAGATTTGAATGGAGACGGTAAAATCGATGCAGAAGACAGAACCTATATTGGATCGCCAATGCCGGATTTCACTGGTAGCCTGACCGCTAATTTCGGATATAAGGGATGGGATTTGAGTTTATTCTTCTACGGAGTGTATGGGAATAAAATTTTTAACCACAACCGCTATCACACCGAAACCCTGTCTAAGTCTTTTAACCAGTCGGTGGATGTGTTAAATGCCTGGACGCCGGATAATCCTTCGAACACTATGCCACGATTTACGGATCAGCATACCGATAATTATGATTTGGCCTCTGACCGATTTATTGAGGACGGTTCCTACCTGAGACTTCAAAATGTTTCTCTGGGTTACACGCTTCCTTCCAAATGGCTGGACCGCGTTCAGATAGACAAATGTAGAATTTATGCAACGGTTCAGAATGCTTTTACCCTGACCAATTTCAGCGGTATGGATCCTGAGATTTATGCTAGCGATATGTTGTCTCGAGGAATCAATAATGCACAATATCCTTTGGCCAGAACAGTGGCCCTGGGCTTTGAATTGGGCTTCTAAAGATCTCTTTAATCGAAAACTTGAAACAGAATGAAACGATATAATTTTTTCGCCTTTGTGCTTTTATTCGGCCTTTTGGCTGCTTGTTCAGAGGACTTCCTGGATCGGCCACCACGTGATGAAGCCGGCTCGGATTTTTTAAACGGTGGCGATCAGAATGCTACTGTTATAACCAATGCCGCCTATTCTTCTCTTCAAAAAAATGGCTTATATGCCCGCTTATTGGTGTTGGCTACCCAAAGCCGTAGTGATGAGTCAAGAGTGACGAAAAATACCCCAAAAATGGAGGAGGATGGAATGGCAGCCGCTTCCTATACCAATAATGCCTCGGGTAAAGTAGGGGAGATGATCTGGAGAGACAGCTTTAATGGTATTTTCAGAGCCAATGTGGCCCTGGATTATGTGAAAGATAATGAGAATGTAAACGAAAAACTGCGGAAGCGCCTTGCAGGTGAGGCCTATTTCCTGCGTGCGATGTATTACCTGAATGTGGTGATGCTTTATGGCGAAATCGTACCGGAGTGCAGGGACTCTAAATCGGTGCTTAATCCACCATTTGAGCATGAGGACAATGTATGGAATATGATGATTGAAGATCTGACCAATGCGCAGGAATTGTTTGAGGAAGTGGATTTTACCAATTTGACCTGGGCAGCGGATGACAGGGGAAGGGCCAACCTTGGAGCGGCTACGGCATTACTGGGTAAAGTCTATTTATATTATGCTCAAATGCGCAAAAACAATGATCCCGAGCTGATCAATAAGGCGAAGGCGGAATTGTTCAAGGTGTACAACCAGCAAGTGGGGGCTTATGCCTTAACTTATAATTATCTGGATAATTTCAGAAGCGCGACCGAGTATAATGAAGAGTCCATTTTTGAGGTTGGTTTTGCGGATTACGGTCAAAAAATATGGGAAATCGATCAGGACAATGCCGGCGCCTCTGAGACTAATTTTCTGGCAAAAAGCTCCACCATGTGTGATGGCGTAGGCTTAATGTGGTGGAATGAATCGCCTTCTGCCCGAATTTATAACGAGTACGAGCGTTTCGGAGAAGAGATCATCGATTACCGATGCTACTACACCATGTGGATTCCCGGTGGCGCTTATTTTAATGATTATGAGTTTGGAACCCTCAAGGATCGGGTGTTGAGTTATGAAGATAGCCCCTGGCCAAATAAGGAAAATAATCCGGTGTCCACCATTTGGGGAAAAGAGTATGATGATTACCGTTTTTATGGATGGAGAAAGTATGGATATGACTATAATTTTTGGTTAAAAGATGGTATAGATCCAAACAACACCACCGGTAGTGATATCAACTATCGCTATATGAGATATGCCGACGTTTTATTGCTGTTGGCAGAATGTGAAGCCTACTTAGGAGGAGACGCTTTTACCTATATTGATCAGGTGCGCGATCGTGCCAATCACCAATTGGATGCTATCGAGGATCCGGGACAAGCGGACTGGGGGAATACTGAGCTGCCTTATTTTGCAGCAGAGGGCCGTTTGCCAAAAGCGGTGCTGTCCATTTACAGAGACAACCCGATTGCCGCCGTACAACACGAGCGAATGGTGGAGTTGGCCTGTGAAAGTGCCCGTTACTTCGATATCATCCGTTGGGATGCCGCAGGCGTATTACTTGACTTGCGCAAAGAAGGCTTTCCAAGAGCACAGGCGGATGACGTGATCATCGACCCTGCATTTGATGGAAACTTTTTGTTCCCGATTCCACAAAGCGAATTGAATAACAATAAGTATATGCGACCTAATAGTGCAAATTAAATTTATAGCTTCCCTTTGGTGAGTGTAAAAGGGAAGCTTCACTTTTTAATATTTTATCAAATTAAATTCAATAAGAACTATGAAAAGGAGTTTACTTTTTTCACTGTTTGTTCTGGCTTTTAGCGGGATGGCTTTGGGACAGAATGTGGGGGATACAGGTGAGTTGGAAGATATCGAAGGGAATGTTTATGAGGTTAAATTGATGCCGGACGGTTATTGGTGGATGACCGAGTTTTTGATTGTGCGTAAAAACGCACAGGGGGAAGATATCGACTATCGCATGCCATGGAATGGTACGGAGCAAAGCCAGGCCTATGTGGACGAAGGAAGAGGCTTGCTATATAATCGCGATGTAACCATGCAAATGAGTAAAGATCAACCATTTTATGCATTGCGTCCCCAGGGAATTTGCCCGGATGGCTGGCACGTACCGACCAAAGAGGATTATATTGCACTGACTACCGCTTTAAGAGGAGGGGCAGCGCCGGCCGATGGTTGGGATGAAACTTTTCATTGGACTGAATTGGTAAGTGAATTAGGACTGGATAATTTGGGCGGACAATGGAATCCACTTAAACCAGTTGGTGAGGAACCCAATGTTGATGCGGCACAATTAACTTGGGCAGCAGTCTACACTTCTTCACGTTTTCCATGGGGTTACCATGAGATGTCAGACTTGAAAGTACGTACAGATGGTGGTGCTGCAGGTTTCACCCAAGACAACCCTGAAAGGTATGACAACTGTATTTGTAGAAAGAATAAAGCCGTTTCTTATGAAGTGACCGAAATGACGGACGCTTTGATTAAAGTTGACCTTTCGGAGGCTTTCGTTGAATTAACGGATCAAATTGAAGTTTGGAATATTGAGGATGAAAACGATCCATGGAAAATGGAGGCAGAGGTTTTCTGGGGAATGGATGATCAGGGCGAGGATGATATGACGAAGATAGAAATCGACGGTAACTTCCCATTTGATGATGAAAGCGCCATTGAGATTCGCTTCGCTGATACACAGGAAGCGCTACCATTAGGTGGATATGACATTGCCAGAACCGGTGAAGAGGATATCCCTACTTCCGTAGAAAAGGTTAGTAAATTAGATATTTATCCTAACCCGGCAGAGGATTTTGTTTCCATCTCTGCCGAAGTTGGATCTGTATTGACCATCACCCGTTTGTCCGGCGAGCTAGTAAACAAGGTGACCATAGTAGAAAATGGTCCTACCAAAGTGGATGTGGCCTTTTTGAGTAATGGATTATACTTGTTGAAGTTGGCTTCCCCATCGGGGCAGTTATCAGTATGTAAGTTGATCAAAAAATAAGGCATTCAGCCAGGCAAGATAGCCCTCAACACTTTTTGGGGGCTATTGCTACACTTTTTTTGTTGCCCTGAGCAACAGTCTTATGACCCAAATTTTTTTAACAGTTAATTTCACCTAACATGAAAAACGTAAAACTAAAAAGTTTTTTATTATTGGTTGTAATGCTCATCAGTCAAATGTATCATGTGACTTTAGCCAATACAACTGATGAACCCACTTTAACCTGGAGTTACTTCCACAACCCTTTTAACGGGACTGATTTGAATGGCACCACCCACACCGTAACCACTCATGGTGCCGTTACCGCCTCACAGGCAGATGGGGAACTAGTTATTGAACTCAATGGCCGTGAATCATATCAGAATATTGTGACCATTGAATTTGCCAATACGATTGATGTATCCAATGCCGCTGAAGTATTTTCTACTTTTCAATCAACAGTATTTACGCGGGCTGATGGACAAGCGGTTGACGGAAGAAATGTAGTAGTGTGGCAGTTGGTTGATGTTGATGGCAATGGCACCAAAACAGATGCATGGGAAGCAGAAATCAATATTAATGATGATGCGATCGCTGGCCAGGACTACCTTCACAATAGCTACGCAAACGGAAATGTAAAACAAGGATGTGACCTGACGAAGGTAAAGTCAATCAATCTGATTAACCGTTCCTATCCCGGTGATTGGAGTGTGATAAATTCCTTTGGTACCATCACCATTTCTGACTTAAAAGTAGGAAAAATCATCGAGGCTACCTCTTTTGTTGGAGAGAGCTATTATGAAAATGCCTTTTCTGAGCCAGGTCGTTTGTCTGATGTCAACCAAACTACAGTAGCTGGAGCTGATGTTAATTTGGTACAGGATAATGGTTATTTGATGGCCAGCTTTACTGATTTGGCTGCGGATGCAGAACTTTTCTCTACCATGTTGGAAGAGCCGATTAACCTGGATTTAGCGCTTACCCCTGATTTCGTTTTTGATTTAAGGCCTTCCCTGAACGCAGAGGCTACTATTAAGGCGATGGTCTATGATGCCGATGGTGTTGCTGCGACCAGTCAGGAGATCGTTTTACATGATATGGATTCTACCATTGAATTCCAGGTAGTTGCGGGCGATGCAGACCTGAGCAATATTACGAAGATTGCCTTTGTAAATGGTGGCCAGCCGATCAGCGGTTCTTTTAGTATTGATAATCTTCGTGTAGGTAATCGTGACACCAAATTGGTTTTGGATGCACGTGAAATGGAGGTTGAAGCTCGCCCAGAGGCGGTCATCACGGTTGACGGTATTGCGGATGAAGCGGTATGGGCAGAAATTACAGCTACTGAATTGGATCGTTTGGTTTACTGGAATGATGATTATAAAGATGCACCAACGCCGGAGAATATCAGCGCTACTTATAAAGTCTTTTATTCTGCAACGGATTTACATGTTTTTATAGATGTCACCGACGATTCTAATAGCTCATTACCTGATGGCGCTAGTGATGGTTATAAGTATGACGGTATCGAAATGTATTTCAATACGGATTTGACCAATGACCCTGAGGATGGTTCCTATACCACGGACGTGCACCAGTTAGGTATTAACCGTGAGAATGGTGATCACGCAGGGGAGAAAATCAGTAATAATGGCTTGACGGCAAACTATGCATTTAAGGAAAAAACGGATGGCACGGGTTACACCGCAGAGTATAGTATTCCATTTTCAGAGCTGAATGTTCCGGTAGAGGTAGGGACTTCCTTTGGTTTTGAGCTTTCTGTAACCGATGCGGATATCGACATCAACAATAATGAGCGTACCCGTAAAGTTGTTTGGAATATGGATCGTAATCACGATGTGGCCTGGCAAAACACCAAAGCCTTCGGTACCCTGATATTAGCGGAAGCACCAAAAGAGGAAGTAGCAGTATCAGCTCAGGCGCTTAACGATAAGGTGGTTGAAGTGACCCTATCTCCAGCAGTATTGGATCTGACGACTGATCATTTTGTGTTGACTCAGAAAGGAAATGCAAGTCCTATCACGCTGAAGTCTGCCACTACAGCAGACGATGGTGTGACTTATTTAGTAGAGTCACGCATCGCTTTTGATCCTGCGCAGACCTATATGATTGCCCTTAACCGATTAGGTTTTGACTTTGGGGATGCCGTTGAGTTCACCTACGAAGATGTTGTGGCTTCAAGTGGTGATCAATTGGAAGGATTACGCTATTACCCTTCACCGGTAACGGATGTCCTGAACGTTGAATGCAAAGACCTGCAGAAGGTATGTATTTATACTTTGGACGGTCGTATGCTGGAGCAGGTAGAGGCCCTTTCTGATGATGTGCGCATCGTTACGGCAGGTTTCCCTTCCGGGATTTTGATTGTTAAAATCATTGCCGAAGGCGGGGAGTCTGTGGTAAAAATTGTAAAATAAACACTCCACATAGTTTGAATTTACCTATGTCCCAATTTTGGGGCATAGGTTTCCAAAACCTGTTTGCATATCGAGACAATACTACGCAAGAAAACTACTTAATGCGAATTACATTTTTTTAATACATCATGATAAGAGATAATAAGTTTGTTGCCATACTTTTATGCTTTTTCAGCTTATGTTTTGCTGCCTCCCCGCACCATGTTCGGGCACAGCAAACAAGTGAAGTAGCAGTGACGATCGATTGGGATTCCTCTATAGGGGAGATCACCAACCATCACTGGGGGGTGAATGATTTTAAGGTGGATAACTTTACCAAGGCAGATCCTGAGTATAATGAATATCTGAAACGTGTTAATCCCGGTATTATTCGGATTCATAAGCAGGGGATGATCGGAACCTGGTCCGATAGTAATACCAAACAATGGAGAAAGGATCACATCAAAACCTGTATGGAGAATGCCACTAAAGGTTATCCAGCGGGCACAAAAGTGTTGCTTAATTTCTCCGACTGGCCGGATTTTATCTCTCCTCAGTCCAAATATGTGGCACCGGAGAATCATGAAAAATTGATTCAGTATTTCTTGCAATTACCTCATATCATGAAGGAGCTGGGCTTCCGGATTGATTATTATGAGTTCTTTAATGAAAATGAAAATTACTATCAGGGCACGGATCAAAAGCATGAAATTATCGATTTGACCGGTGAAATTTGCCGTCGATTTAAAGCAGAATTTGCCACCATGGATTTGGATTATACGCCCAAAGTAGGTGGCCCGGCCCTTACCTGGCCGAATCATGAGTGGTATCAGCCAACCCTTGATCGCATTGGGCAGGACCTGGACTTCTTCAGCTGGCACAATTACGGTCGCGGCCCACAGGAGGATAATACTACCGAAGAACAAAGGGATTTAGAGATTTTCAGAACCGTAGAAGATATTACCTCAGCGGTAAACAGGCTTCGGTCATATGCGGAGAGTAAAGGGCTTTATCATTTAGAATATTTCCTGGATGAGTTTAACGTGCAGTGGGTTTGGAATCCTTATGAAAAGCGTCACCATAATAATGTTGGAGCCGTTTGGTTCTCCACCATTATTAAGCGTTTGGCGGAAAATGGCGTGGATGGTGCCATGTGTTGGAATGCCAAAGACGGTGCCTACGGACTGATGCTGAATGATAATGCTTTGTCTGCTCCGGGGCAGCTATACCTTTGGGGTGGCCGCTATTTAGTGGGAGATATGGCGGAGGTAAGCACTTCCAATGCCGATATTGAGGCGATGGCCGTGACCCGTGAAGGAGGAAAGAGAAGTGTATTGATTTTCAATAGAAGCCATGACGAATATGTGGTAACGAATGCTAACAGTTTGCTGGCTACAAATGGTGGTGTATTGGCCAGTAGAATGGACGCTTCCACTCAAAGTGGTCAGCGTAATAATCCGGAAGCGGTAAGTATCGGCAATGACCATCAAATTACGCTGCCCTCCTTTTCAGTGGTGTTGGTGACCGAGGAGGAGATCGATCCTGCCGTTCCGGTGACCAATTTATCCACCGAAATCGTGATGGACAATGGGGCATATTTTGAGTGGGAAGACAATGGCTATAGTAAAGGATTTAATGTTTATGTAAATGGTATTCAGGTGGCAAAAACTACCTCCACCAATATTTGGCTGCAGGATCTTGATCCTGCCACGGCTTACACCATGGAGGTGAGTGCCTTGAGTGAATTTGAGCAGGAATCATCCAAAGTGTCGGCCCAATTTACTACCCTTTCCAGGGGATTGAAAATTAATGATCATACCGAAGGATCGGGCACTCATCTATTCGATTATTCTGAGGGATGGATGAAGATGCAGGAGGAGTCCGCTTATAATGGGGACCTGACCACCACCTCAGGGACAGAAGCTTCGGTTTCCCTGACTTTTGAGGGAGATGCTATTGCAATCAGTATGGCCGTGAATCCACAGAGTGAGGAACTAAAAGTATCAATCGACGGGCTGGAAGAAACCATTGTGGTGAACCAAAATGCGACCAATGTGAAAGGGGACTTTGGGGTGGTTTATATGAAAACCGGCCTTACGGCGGGAACACATAGCTTACAGCTTGAAACCGACGGAACGCCCATGTTCCTGGACTATGTGACGGTTTTCGGAGCGCAGTTTGCTGCAGATACCGAGGCACCTTCCGCAGTGGAAGTGAGCCAGGAGGTAACAACCCATAGCAGTATTCAATTGAAATTTACGCCGGCATCAGATAATACAGGTGTGGAAGGCTACCAATTGAAATTGAACGGGGAGGCACAACAGGAGGTGTTCAGTCCATACATTACTTTTTCTGATTTGGAAGAGGAAAGCAGTTATGAAATCGAAGTAATAGCATACGATGTAGCAGGAAATACTTCTTCCCCTGCAACTTTTACCTACCAGACTAAAAAATATGTTGAAACCCTGGTACATCCGGATGTCGATGGTGGAAAGCCGGAAATCGATGGTCAGATAGATGAGATCTGGAATTTGCAACCACGATATAAGTTAGTGCAGGGGGAAGGGAATACCCAGGCCTATTACTCATTGATGTGGGATAGAAATTACCTCTACCTACTGGCAAAAGTGACCAAAACGCAAGTGGCCACTGATCAGGATGCTGTACATGTTTTTATAGACACCAAGAATGAGAAACTGGGAAATTATGGCAGTAAGGATTTCTTCTTTGACTTTAACCGATTAACCAAAAATTATGAGGAGCAATATAATAATGGCTCGGCCAGACATGAGCTGGTGGATGTTGATGACCATTATGTATTGGAAGCTTCTTTTAAATGGTCTTCTATCGGAGGGCCAAGAACGGCGACTGCCGGGGATGAGTTTGGTTTCGGCCTTCATATAAAAGATCATTCGCAATGGTTAATGTGGGAGGAAGGCACGGAGGATGCCGGAATCAACACGAAGCTACTTGCCAATATGACTTTAACGGATGAAGAAGCACCTGAGCAGGTTACTTCAATCGGGGAGGCTGTGCAACTCAACATTTTCCCAAATCCAGCGACGACAAGTATCAATATTCAGTCGTTGGTGCAGGTGAATCAATACAGTATCATTGGAATGAATGGCCAGTCCATCGCTCATGGTGCCCTTCAGGGCAATGCAGCAACCATAGATATTGCCCATCTTCCACAAGGGATTTATCTACTGGAAGTATCGACCCTTTCAGGGGTAATCATCAAAAGATTTATCAAGCAATAAGCGACCTATTTATTATTTTTTAATGGTGAAAAAATGAGATCAATCAAATCAATTTTAGCAGGTGTCAGTGTGGCCTTTACTTTTGCTTGTCAGCAGGAACAGGTCGCCTTTACACCGGAAGTTTCTCTTCAGGGCTTTACCCTGGATGAAATTGGAGAGAAGGTAAATGAAGTCTCGGACGGTGGATTGCTCGAAACCAATATTGGGGAAGAAGTCCATTTCAAATTTTCGGGTCATGCAGAAAAAGTAGCCATTTGGCCCGGTGACAGTGTGCTGGATTCCAAAGACTTCATTTCACACAATTATTTGAGTTTCCTGGAAACCGGTGATGTAAGAAAATATAATGGATTCAGCCTGAGCCCTTCTCAGGGAGAGACGGATTATAAATATGTATATGATGTCCCCGGCCTTTACCAGGTACATATAGTGGGCTCAAGTGTGGGCAGCCGGGGAACGGAACTGCAGCAGGATACCACCTCTATTTTTGTTCGCGTTAAAGATCAGGGAAATTACTACAATAGCTTTTTTTCCTTTTCCATTAATAGACTGGGAGATAATTATGGGGTTTTTGAAGCTGAAATAGAGGAAAATGAATTAATCTTTGACCTACCGGGCGGGGTAGACCTGAGTTCTGTGATCGCCACTTTTGACGTAGCGCCTTATTCTAAAGTTTTTGTGGGAGAAACCGAGCAGATCTCTCGCAGAACCAGAAATAACTATGGCCGGTCATTGGAATATAGAATTGTATCTCCAAGAGGTGAGGAGAAATTGATGAAAGTGGTGATCAACCAAAGCGAGATTGAAACAGAAGCCAAAATGCTGACTTACTCCATTAGTGAAACAGGGGAGGAAGCCGTTATTGATTATACCACCAACACGATAAGTTTGCCTTTGGCTTATATGCCGGATGAGCAGGGAAAGATGGAATACACTGCTTTGTTTGAATCTACCCCTTATGCCGTGATTTATGATCGCAATGATGCGGTTACAGTTTCCGGGGATACCAAAGTGAACTATCTGGATTTTGAGAATCCGGTATTTTATAGAGTGGTTTCGGAAGATGGACAAAATGAGCAGATATTCAATGTGGTACTTGACCTTGGCCCTGGTTTAAAGAGCGGCAAAGTGGAGAACCTGATGCCCGCACCTGAATTAACGTTCAACTATATGGAGAAAACAGCAAGCTTTTCCGTATTGAATGGCACGGATATCAGCCAATTAAAATTGACCTTAGAAACGGTTAATGAAGGTTCCACCATCAAATTCACCGAAGAGAATGGTCAGTCTCGACCTTTCGTGAATGGAGAAACAGAGGTGGATTTCTCCGCCCCTGTGGCTTTTGAAGTGACCGATGATCAGGGTCGCAGTATCGTTTACCGCATTTCCACTGTTGTTTTAGGAGCTTAAAAGATCATTGAATTTTAAGCACCATATTTTGGGCGCACATTAATATGGAATCGATGCAAGCCGATTAAAATAATGATAGCGCTTTTTGGGGTGGTCATAGACCTGCAAATTTATCGCCGCCCCAATAGATGTATTGCAGATTGCAAAAATATTGGCCCTGTCATTGGAGGTACCTGCCTCTGATGACAGCCAATTTTTATTTTTTAGACTAAAAATATTTTACCATCGTGAGTAAGAAAAAACACCTTCTTGTCCTCTTGATATTGCTCATAGGACAGCTCATTTCCAATCCTGTTAGTGCGGATAGTGTCAGCACTTATAAGCAAAATTTTAATGCCGGCTGGTTTTTTTATATATCCGATACAATCAATATCCATAATGTTTCTGCCTTATCGGGGGAGTGGGTTTCAGTGCACTTACCCCATGATGCCAACCTGATTGATAAGGAAGATCAGTCCCTATTGGGGCAGCAGAATCCATTACCTGCTCAGCTAAAGGCACCCTATCAGGAGAATTTTGGGGATGCCGGAGATGTGGGTTATTTCCCCCCCGGAACAGTTTGGTATAAAAAAGCCTTCCAGTGGGAGCAGAAAGATAAGGCGGTTTTCCTAAATTTCGACGGTATTCATTCCCAGTCCGAGATTTATATCAATGGCCAAAAAGTGGCGGAAAACACCGGCGGATATACCCCTGTCAACATCGACCTAAGCCAATATTTGGTACAAGGAGAAAATACGCTTTATGTAAAAGCCAGTAATCAGGAGTCGGCTTCCCGCTGGTACGCCGGACTGGGGATTTACAGAGATGTTCATCTGTATGTTTTGCCCAGAAACTATGTGAACCCCTTTAACTTTTTTGTTCGCACTTCCGAAGTGACCACCGATCAGGCAAAAGTACAGGTGGATTTTGAGATTGCGGGGAAAAAACAAAAGTCAAAAAAATTAAAAGCCCGCATTCAGTTATGGAGTCCGGATCAAAAGGTGGTTGCGGAACAAACCATCAAGGTAAATCAACCAGGCAAGCACCAGCTGGACCTGACCGTGGATCAACCACAGTTGTGGGATATTGAGCATCCTTTTCTGTATACCCTTTCCATTGAATTGATCGATAAAGAAGGGAAGGTTCATCAATACAACACCAGAACCGGGATCAGGTCCATTGAATTTTCAGCCGATCAGGGCTTTTTGCTCAATGGGAAAAGTGTATTATTAAAAGGGGGCTGTATTCATCACGACAATGGTTTATTAGGCGCTGCGGCCCATAAAGAAGCAGAATATCGAAAAATTGCCCTGCATAAAAACTTTGGTTTCAACGCTATTCGTACCAGCCATAATCCACCTTCCACGCACCTATTAAATGCCTGTGATGAATTAGGCGTATTGGTCATAGATGAAGCCTTTGATGCCTGGAATCATCCAAAAAGAAAAAATGACTACCACCAATTTTTCGCAGACAACTGGGAAAAAGATATCGAAGCCATGCTCCTGCGCGATCGCAACCACCCGAGTATCATCATGTGGAGCTATGGAAATGAAATCCCGGAACGTTCCCGTCCTTCGGGTATTCAGACAGCCCAGCAACTTTATGATAAAATTCATGCGCTCGATTCCTCAAGATTCATCACTCAGGGAGTTTGTAGTTTTTGGGATAACCCCGATTTGAACTGGGAAGAGCATACGCCGGCTACCTTCGAGCATACCGACGTGGCGGGATACAATTATGAGCCTGACCGTTACGAATCCGACCATGAGAAATATCCTCAGCGCATCATTTATGGAAGTGAATCTTTCCCCAACCAAAGCTTTGACTATTGGAAAAAAGTAGAGCAGTTGCCATATGTGGTGGGGGATTTTGTATGGACAAGCATGGATTATATTGGGGAATCGGGTATTGGAATTTCAAAATATGTGAAGGATTCTATTGAAATTGGTCATCCGCGTCCATGGCCCTGGTACAATGCCTTTTGTGGTGATATTGATTTGATCGGAGACCTCAAACCTCAGGGCCGTTATCGTCAGGTGCTTTGGCAGGAAAGTCCGATAGAAGTGATGGTTCACCAACTGGTGCCGGAAGGACAGTTTGAGCAGATATCACGCTGGGGCTGGCCCAAGGAATTGCCGCTTTGGAGTGGAGTGGAAGGCGATACCGTCACTGTTAATGTTTATGCGCAGGCGGCCGCGGTGGGGCTTTATTTAAATGGGGAACGGATTGCTTTTAAAGATATTGACGGGAATAGTTCCCAGACGGCTACTTTTCAATTGCCTTACCAAAAGGGAAAGTTGGAGGCTGTGGCTTACCAAAATGAGGTAGAAATCGCACGGAAGGCCTTATCAAGCCCTGATGAAAAGGCTACTTTGAAATTCGATGCGGAGTTCAAAACACTTAACAGTACCCGGAAGGAAGTAGGTTATATTCAATTGAGCTTAAGGGATGCCCACGGTACCTTACATTTTTCTGATAGGCCATTGAAAATCACCAAAGCTCAGGGAGTTAAGGTGTTGGCTGTAGGAAACGCTTCTCCCTTCATCGATGGCAGCTTTCTGGATGGTGATTTTCGCTTGTTCCAGGGAAGAGCCCAAATTATTGTGCAGGCAAATGCTCCTGCCTCGAAGGGATTCATCATTGTAACGGACGGAGAAACAGCCTATCGCTGCGATATTGCTGTGGAATAAAAACCGGTTGTGGCGAACAGCCCTGATTGATTATGGCTTCCTTTTTTCAGGTCGGGGCTATCAAAATTTGACAGCCCCATTCCCTTATTACAAGAGGGAAAGGGAGTTTACGGACTAAGCCGGATTATTCATGCTAATAGCCGCTTTTAGCTGCATTTGGGAAAAAGCGAAGTAATTTTTCTTATTTCGTTTTTTTCCCACCTGGCTGTTGAAGGAGGACCAAGCAAGCTAGCCCAATTTGGGCTAATAATAATTCAAGAAAAAATACCACCAATAGACCGAGGCTAAACGCCTGGAGTTGGGACCTTAAATTTGACGGTGATTAATTCGGAATAATGTTGGCTGAGGGGGTAAATCGATAGACTTAATTTTTTTAATCTTGATCCTTAATGACGATGAGAACATTTTTTTTAGTGTTTCTATTAATTTTTTCTTTTTCCACCATCCAAGCTCAAACGCTTTTTGACATTGATAAAATCATTCACGAGCCAAAGTCGGAAGCAAGGATAACCCTTGACCGCCTGATGGTCGAGCAGGCGGATCTGATTTTGGAAATGGAGCCTCCTGTCCATACGGTAAAAGGCCGTCGGTTGCGGTATCTGTCCAATTACGTTCAGATGCTCTCGTATTTGGGTTATGTTTATCAATTAACGGAGGATAAAAAGTACGCCCATAAAGCGGAGGAATTATTACTAGTTTTGGCAGATTATCCGGACTGGAATGAATCCCACTTTTTAGACGTTTCGATGATGACTTTAGCCTCGGCAGTGGGATTGGACTGGACGAGAAAAGGGTTGAAGAAATCCACCATTAAGAAAGTGCAACAGGCCATCATAGCAAAAGGACTGCGGAAGTCAGTGGATATGGAATGTGGCTTTCTGACCAATACCAATAATTGGAATCAGGTAAATAATGCTGGGATGGCCATTGGAGCCATGGCCGTTTGGGATCAGGTTCCCGATTTGGCAGACAGCATCATCCAAAGAGCCAATCAGTACCTGACGATCCCGCAGATGTTATTTTTCCCTGATGGCGTTTACCCTGAGGGCCCTTCCTATTGGGATTATGGCAACGCCTTCCATACCATGTTTTTAGATGCTTATTCGAAAAAATTCAAGGGGAAATCATTAGAAATTTATACACCATATCTCAAGAGCAAAGATTATATTTTACATATGACCGGCCCACAGGGAGTATTTAATTATTTTGATAATAAAGCCATGGATTACGTTTCGGCTCCCTTTCTATGGATGTGTCGATATAGCCGTGACTATGCGGCCATGCACTATCAAAAGAAAATGCTTTGGGAAATCATCGATGGTGAGCGAAGTATTGATCCTTCCGGGCGCCATGATCGGTTTTTCGCCTTTGCGCTTTTGTTTCTCAATGATGAAATGCTGGAGGATTCCAGCGAACAGCTTCCACTCAATTGGGCCGGCATGGGGATAAACCCGGTCAGTGCTCACCGTAGTGGATGGGGCGATCATGATGTATTCATTGCCATAAAAGGGGGGACGCCTAATCAAAGCCATAGCCATATGGATATCGGGACCTTCGTATTGGATGCTAAAGGAAAACGCTGGGTGGATGATTTAGGAAGGCATGAATACCATCCACTGGAAGCGGCAGGCTTAAAAATTTGGGATCATGGGCCGGATAGTGATCGTTGGAAAGTGTTCCGCCTCCGCAATCATGCGCATGCGACCTATGTGATTGATGATCAGCCACAGGATTATTACGGTATGGGAAGAATTATTGAGGTGAACCAGGAACCTGATAATCAAAGTACAATGGTGGACCTGACGGAGTCATACCATCAAAGTGTAAAACAGCTGATTCGTAAACTTTCCCTTCCATCCAGGGAGGAAGTTTTTGTGGAAGATATATTGGTCAATAACGGAGAAAAATCAACCGTAAGGTGGGCATTTCCTACCAAAAGTAAGGTCCGGATAGTGGATGCTAAAACAGCCACTCTCACTCAGGCGAATGAACAAATAAAGGTAGAAATTTTGAGTCCTGTCAATGTCAGTTTTTCAGAATTCTCTGCTCAGCCAATACTCGATTTCGAATCACCCAATCCCGGTTTCCGTATGCTCGGCTTCGAGTGGGAGGTAAAGCCAAATCAAAAAGAAATCGTTAAAGTTCGCTTTGATTTACAATACCCTGATACGAACGAATATTTAAATACAATCAAGAAATAACGTTATGATTTTGACTAATAAACAGCGAATCACGTTTTTTTGCCTGCTGGTTTTTTGTGGTATCTCATTCAGCTGTCATGCCGATAGTACGCCAGAATTGACTTTTTCCATTGAGGAAGTATTGAAGCTTGCTCAAACAAAATATCTGAAGGCCTGTGAAGCGCTTGATATAGAAAAAGGCTTCCCACGAAACGCCCATCCGGACGGTAGCTGGAGGCAAGTATCTGCTGATGACTGGACAAGCGGCTTTTTTCCCGGAACCTTGTGGTATATCTACGAAGGTACCAATGACTGGCGGGTAAAGGATAGGGCTATTCAGTGGACGGAGGCCCTGGAGCCGGTTCAATATATGCATTACCATCACGACATTGGTTTCATGATGTATTGCAGTTATGGCAATGGGCTAAGGTTGATTAACAAGCCCGAATACAAAGAAATTCTGTTGCAATCTGCCCGCACCCTAACCTCTCGGTACAATCCCAAAACGGGAACCATTCGCTCCTGGGACTGGGCCGGAGAACCCGAAAAGCATCCGGTCATTATTGACAATATGATGAACCTCGAGCTGTTGATTTGGGCGGGAAATAATGCTGATAATGCGGTTTTCAAAAATGTGGCAGAATCTCATGCCGATACCACGCTAAAACATCATTTCCGCCCTGATGGCAGTAGTTACCATTTGGTGGTTTATGATGGTTTTAAAGGCGGAGTAAGAGAAAAAAGGACCGTTCAGGGCTATGCAAAGGAAAGTAGCTGGGCGCGTGGACAAGCCTGGGGGATGTATGGCTACACCTATATGTATGCGCATTTTGGTAAGCAGGAGTACCTCCGAATGGCGGAGAAAACCACCCAAAACTTTATCAAGCGATTGCCTTCGGATCAGGTTCCTTTTTGGGACTTTGATGCCCCGGAGATCCCCAACGAGCCGCGAGATGCGGTTTCGGGCGCATTGGGAGCATGCGCTATGTTATCTCTCTACGAGCTTACGGAAAAAGAAGAATATTACCATTCGGCAATTCATATACTTAATGAACTATCCTCTGATCAGTACCTGAATCGTGATCCGGATTTTGGTGGCTTGATTGAGCATAGCACCGGGGCAAAGCCGGCCAATTCTGAGGTGGACGTACACCTGAATTATGCAGATTATTATTATTTGGAAGCCCTATTGCAACTCAAACGACTTACAGCCCAACGTAAAGCGAACACCCTGAATCAACAGACGGACGATTTTCAGGGCATTTGGTATGGGATTGGAAAAACAGCGGATGAGCACAAGTTCAAATACAGCGGGGGCATGGGGACTTATCCCGTAAAGCACCGGCCAATGGCCATTTACCATCAGGAAGCCAACAAAACTTTTTTCACTTACGGAGCTTCCACAACTACCGGTCATACCGACTTGCATCATGCTGTAGCTTATTTTGACCATCAGACAAAAAAGTTATCCAAGCCCACTATTATATTAAATAAAGCCACCGGAGATGCCCATGATAATCCCGTAATTGCTATTGATCAACAGGGCTATGTTTACGTGTTCAGTACTTCGCACGGTAATGATCGTCCATCCTATATTCACAAAAGTAAAAAGCCTTTTTCCATTGAGGAATTTGAGCAAGTGCAGGCCACTAAAAGTTGGAACAAGCGAGCGCGTCCATTTGATAATTTTTCCTATGCACAGGTATGGAATAAACAGGATAGCGGTTTTGTGATGTTCTCCACAAAATATTCCTTTCCTGCGCTGCGCACCATTGGTTATCAGTCCACTACCAATGGTCAGGATTTCGACGCCTTCAAAACCATTGCCGCTTTTGGGGAGGGGCATTATCAAATTACTGGGAATTTTGATAATGTCCTGATGTCGGCCTTTAATTTTCATCCGGTTCAATCTCCTATGGGATCAGGAATTAATCATCGTACTAACCTGTATTTTGTGCAAACAAAGGATGAAGGAAAAACATGGCAAAATGTGCAGGGCGAAACATTGGACCTGCCCTTAGTGGTTAAGGATAATCCCGCATTGATATTGGATCTTGAGCAAGTGGGGCAATGTGTATTTTTGAAGGACATAGGAGTGGACCAGGAAGGGCAGCCAATTATTTTGTTCCTCACCAGTAAGGGGGGCTACCCCGGACCGCAAAATGGCCCTTTTGAATGGCATACCGCAAATTATAATCAGGGAAAATGGCATATTGCAAAAGCGTTTGAATCTGACCATAATTACGATATGGGTTCATTGTATGTGGATCAGGACAAATGGCAAATAATTGCGCCAACAGCGGCCGCCGAAGAACCTTATGCCGTGGGAGGTATAATTGAGCAATGGGAAAGTAAAAATCAGGGCAAGAGCTGGAAGAAAATTAAAGTTTTGACTGCAAAGGATGGGAAAAACCATAGCTATGTTCGTCGACCGGTCCATTATCATCCCGATTTTAAGGCCTTTTGGTTTGATGGTTGGGGCCGAAAGCCGTCTTCCTCTCAATTGTATTATGCGAATGAAAAGGGAGAAGTGTTCGAAAGCATTTCAATCAATAAATAGCCATAGACTCTAAGCCAAATTATTCATAGCTGGCATTAGTGGCTCACTATAAGGAGACGTGAATCAGGGGGGGATGATTTACTTTGCGCTTTTTTTAAAGTCTGAATTGGCCAAGCTTGCGTTGTCCTTCTTTATCTGCTTGCTTGGAAAAAACGAAATGAGAGAATTTTTTCATTTTTTCCGATTAGGAACTAAGCGTGTGATTCAAAACGCACATCCGGCTACGAATTGGAATTATTGGAGGCGATTTCGGATCATTTTTTTCCAATAGCGATGGTATGCGTACAAAATAATCGGCTTTCGTCCCTGCAATACCTCAAATTTTTGCTACTAATTTTGGTTGCTTAAAACACTCCAAACGAGTGTTTTAACAGGGATATTCAATCCAAAAAAATAGCAGCATTCCTGTGGCCTAGGAATTTGGCAGATGTAAAAACCGCTGTCTTGGTTAAAACGACAAAAAAAATAAAATTTTCGATAGGGTGGACTTTCGAGCCGGTGTTTAATAGGTACAGCATCTAAGATGAAGATCTTAGGCCAGCGGGAAACACCAAAAACACCAATTTTCAATTGGAAAACTTTGAGGTTAAACAAGCTGGAGCATATGCCAGATATTCATTAATATTGGATCTTTTTTTAAATTAATATCAATGCGAATTTTTTACTTTCCTTTTTTAATTTTCTTACTGGCGCTTAAGGGCGGTTTATTCCGCTTCAGGCAACGGCAAGGTCGAAATCAAGACCAGGCAATTTTTTCACCGGGACAAAAGCGCAAAGGGATGCACTTGACGAAGGACCTGCTACTGCAAGTTTCATTCCTTTTGCAGCCTGCAATCTTTCGCTTAAAATTGCAGAACGCTTACTGGAGTTAGCCAATGAATAGGGGTGCTGTTCTGCCCGATTCCACTGTTGTTCCTCCGGCTGAATAGTAGCATAACAGCCTGATTTCAGGAGGGAAATATGATGGTTTTGAGCCAGATATAAGACTTAGGCTTTCGCGTCCTGACCACCTTACCGCATTTCTACAAATGTTCTTAGAAAGTAATCCGCTCCCTAAAAGGGGATATTTACTTTCTCTAATGATATCAGGAAGTCTCTTCGGGAGACCCTGTAGTTCAACCTGTTGTTTTGGGATCTTCCTCGGGGAATTTCACTGGTTCCCTCAGGCTAGCCCAAACGCAATGACCATTCATTTGCTGTTTTTTAGAATGGTCGACTTATCGAAATCTTTTCCTCCGGATACGCTGTGGAATATTTCCTGAGCGTTGGGAGGGAGATTTTTCGATAGAACCGTTCAGTACCTCCGACGATGGAGGGCTGGAGGGTGCTGCCGAATGGGGCTATGCATCATTTGGCTTTAATTTTTTCTTGCATTTGACTTTGGAAAATATTTCTTCAATCATGTTTGACAGACTGATTATTGCGCTCTTATTAGGCTTCCTAACCGTGGTGTCCTGCCAGCCGGTCGGGACTAGGCCGACTATAGGGATTTCCGCATCCACTAAAATTATTTTGGATCCGAATGCCGATTCCCTGGTGCATTGGGCCGCCCATACTTTAGCACAAGATTTGGAACATCTTTCCGGACATTCCCCTGCAGTGATCATCAGTACCACGCCCTCGGTCAGTCCGGGGGATATTGTAATTGGTCAGGCGGGTACTTCTCTCGCTAATCAATATTTACCTTCCTCCGTTAAAGATTCTCTGGACGGGGCCTGGGAAAAGTTTTATCTCGGTCAGCAGGAAGGTGCTTTTGTAATTGGGGGAAGTGATGTCCGCGGAACAGTCTACGGGCTATTTGAATTAGCGGAACGACTTGGCATTTCGCCATGGATATGGTGGGCAGATGTTAGGCCGACCTTCAACCCAAACCCGACCTGCAGCTTGCCTGATGAGGGGGTACTACAAGGTCCTGCGGTAAAATACAGAGGGATTTTTCTGAATGATGAAGATTGGGGATTGCAGCCCTGGGCGGCGCATACCTTCGAACCAAACGTGGGGGATATCGGTCCTAAAACCTACGAGAAAATATTTCAATTATTATTACGATTAAAGGCCAATACCATCTGGCCCGCCATGCATGAATCTACCCGTGCCTTTTTCAGTATTAAAGGCAATAAAGCCATGGCGGAGAAATATCATTTTTTTGTCGGTTCATCCCATGCGGAGCCTATGCTCAGAAATAATGTGGATGAGTGGGATACCGAGGCATATGGTCCTTATAATTACCTTTCCAATAAATCAAAAGTAAATGAATATTGGGACGAGCGCGTGAAAGAGGTAAAGCGGGAGAACAGTATTTTTACCATGGGCATGCGGGGAACTCACGACTCCAAAATGGAGGGCGTAAGCTCCAAGCAGGAGAATGTACGGGTTTTGGATGAAATCATCACCACTCAGCGCAAAATGCTCGAAGGCCATTACCAGCTGCCTCCGGATCAAATTCCTCAGGTGTTTATTCCCTATAAAGAAGTACTGGAGGTGTATAACCATGGTCTGCAGGTACCGGAAGATATTACCCTGATGTGGACCGATGATAATTATGGCTATATCCGCAGATTAAGTAATGAAAAAGAGCAGCAACGAAGTGGTGGCGCAGGGGTTTATTATCACCTGAGTTACTGGGGCAGGCCACACGATTACCTTTGGCTGGCCACTACGCAGCCCGGGCTGATTTATTTTGAAATGATGCGAGCCTATCAAAATGGGGCACAAACGATGTGGATAGCCAATGTGGGGGATATTAAGCCCGCAGAATATGATATGGAGTTTTTCCTTGATTTAGCTTGGGATGTGGAGTGCGTTGCGCCCCACAATATTGAGGAGCATCTTTTCCTTTGGGCAAAGCGAGAATTTGGTGCCCCTTATGCGGCAGATATACAAGAGGTGATGAGTGAGTATTACCGACTGGCCATGCTTCGAAAACCCGAATATATGGGCTGGAGTCAAACTGAACCTATTACTCAGGTTCGCCCGACAGCCTTTTCTTCCCCGGAAGAAGTGAATGCCCGCATCAGCGCTTATCGTAAGCTCTATGAACAGGTAGACCGCCTGGCGGAAAGAATCCCTCAGGAAAAAGCAGCAGCTTTTTATCAATTGGTGACTTATCCGGTAAAAGGGGCAGCATTGATGAATGAAAAATTTCTTTTTGCACAACACGCCTTATGGAGCGAAAATGCAGATGACAGGGAGGCCTGGAAGGAAAAGTCAGAGCTGGCTTTTGAAGAAATCAGCCAATTAACGGATTATTATAATGATTCCTTGTCGGATGGAAAATGGCATAAGATGATGTCGATGCAGCCTCGGGAATTACCTGCTTATCAAAAGGTTCCTGAGGATTATTATCATCAGCAACACGCTATGGCCTCCTATAAAGAGCATTTGCCAAAACCTATTTTTGTGAAGGCCAGCGAGATTGCAAAAGACCAATCCATATTGCCCTATCAATGGAAAGCCATTAGTAGCCTGGGTTACAGTGACCGCGCCATGACGCTTTGGCCATTAAAACAAGCTACTTTTGATCAAAACTGGCCCTATCTGGAATATCAGTTTGAAATTGAAGAAGCCGGAGAATATATTATTGAGGTACGGTGTTTACCTACGCATGCCAATAATTTTGATCATCAGATTGCCCTACGGATCAATGGGGAATCATTGGGCGCCCGGCAACTCAATACGAGAGGTAGAAGTGAAGCATGGAAACAAAATGTGCTGCGGAATTATGTGGCCGCCCGCTGGAAGGTGCGTTTGCAGCCAGGTGACCTGCAAAAACTGCAGCTTGCTGTAAATCAGACCGGTATAGTGATCGATCAATGGGCAATATTGCCTTCGGGAGCTGAGAAAGTTTATGAAATTCCGTTATAATTATTATAAATGGGTAGTTTTTAATTTTATTATAATTTATATTAGTATATAATTTTTAAAGTCAATCAAATATTATATTGATATTTTTTTTAACCCAAAACTTATTTATTATGACGAATTTTAAACCATTTATTTTTGTGTTTTTTTGTAGCTTATTGCTCTTGTTGGGCAAGGCTACTGCCGCGGATGTGGCTCAGTCCGTTAGCGGGCCTTCCAGTGTATATCCCCAACAGGTGTTTGATGTCACTGTGCAGTATCAGGCGGATGCCAATCGACAAGTCTCCGTTTACCTTTTTAACACTTCCAATTGGCAATTGCACGGCAGTGCCTCTGTGCAGGTTGCTGCAGGTAGCGGTTCGGTAACCCTGCAGGTGCCCGTAAACAACCCACCAGTGGGAACGGATTATCAATGGACAGGAAAGGTTGAGGAACTTAACGGTAATCAGTTGTCGCAGACTTCACAATGGTGTCAGGTTTTATTTGCCCCGACAACGGGCGAAGTAGAGGTGACTGTAGACCTGAGTAATCCTACGGGGAGAAAAGTAAACAAGCGGGTCATGGGACTGAATTTGTTCCAGGCCTTCAAACCGAGTGTTTCCGGGGCCAATGGTAGCGCAGATTATAAGCAAAACCTGGCGGCGATGAAGCCCAGTCATGTACGTTTCCATAGCTGGGAAATGGTTCGACCGGGCACTTCCGGCACCTGGGTAGACAGTAATGGGAATTGGGATTTCGCTAAGGTTAATGATGTTTTGAGCAATGCCATTAGCTTTGATACTGAAGTGTTGATCAATATTCCATGGCCACCGGAGGAAAAAGGATGGTTGAATGCCGATGGAACGCTGAATGTCGCGCACTATCTTGATTTCGCTTTATGGTGTGCCGAATTAGTGGATTATGTCAATAATACTATGCAGTTAAATGTGCGCTATTGGGAATTGACCAATGAGCGAGATGGCGTCTATTACGGGAACTGTGCGGAATTAGGCAAGATTTTCAATTTGATTGCGGCGGAATGTAAAAAGGTAGATCCTAACATTTTGACCGGGGGACCTGCTTTCGAGAAGCCTTTTGCAGAGCATATTCAAAATGTGCGGGATTTTATGGAAACGACCAAAGAAACGGTTGATTTCATCTCTTATCATAGTTATCACCTGTCCGGGGAATTTGATCATCAGCAAATTTTTAATGCGGGTAATTGGGGCTGGGTGACCAATATGATGCGCGGCGAATGGGAAAATATTTCAAGTCGTAAGATCGAATTTCACCATAATGAATACAATATTTCTGCCGATATGCGGACCATCCCTGATCGGGTAAATGAGGCCAGCATGGTCTTTGACGCCATGATGATGGTTTCCCTGATGAATGCCGGAGCGGATGTGGCAGACGCCTGGAATGAGTCCGATGGCTGGTTTGGTAAGTTGGAAGGCAATGGCTCCTTTAGCCGTCGCCCAAGCTCTTATTTGTTTGAGATGCTGAACAAGGAATTTGACCAGGCCAATATTGTGTCCACCAATTCCTCTAATGACAGTAAAATCGTAACACTTTCCGGCTACGGAAATGGCCGGATGCAGCTTTTGCTGATCAACAGATCCGAGGCGGAGCAGCAAGTCACGGTCAGTATCAATGGGTTGGACGGACAGCCCGTAGGCAGTCAGGTAGAAGTGTCTCGCTGTATTCAGTCGGGAGGCCTACAACATACCGATGTGGATTATACCACGGTCAGTACGGGGGATGGCTATGTTTCCAAAGCCTATGAGGTTACTTTATTAACTTTTGATATTGGAGGTGGAAGTGCTTCAGATTACCATTTTTATTCCGAATCGGGAGATGAGTTCCAGCAGGAAAATGGCTTTAACAGCCAATATGCGATGACGGTAAGCAGTAAATCTGATGGAGCGCCTGAGGGTAATAACTATCTACAGCTGGAAACCAACGCCCATTATGCCAATTATGCTTTTAAGTTCCCCTCCACGGTTAATAAAAGCGATTGGAATCAGGGACATAGCCTTTCTTTTCAGTTGAAAAGTACGGTGAATTACGAACTCAAAGTGTTCCAGGGGGATGGACAATCCGACAAGGTTAATCTCAGCAGCTATGCCTCCCTTAGTGGGAATTGGGAGCAGGTGGAAATTCCGCTTTCTGACTTCAACATTGACTACGCCCAGCTGAAAGAAATACAGTTCTATAATTTATGGCAAACGGCTTCACCCTTCGCTTTTGATGACCTGAAAGTGGTGGCCAGCACGAATTTAAGACAGTTTTCGGTAACTTCTGCAGCTGATCCGGCGGATGTTGTCCTGGTTTATCCCAACCCGGCCACCCATAGCCTGATCGTAAATGCTCAGGGGGCAGCAGCGGTTGAAGTGCTGGGAATATATCAGGCATCGGGGATCGCTGCCCAAAATTATCAATTACTGCAGGAAGAAGGACAACTTAAGGTAATGGTGGGGCAACTGCCTGCCGGACTTTATTACCTTAACCTTCGTATCGGCAATGAAAAGATAAGCAAGCCTTTTATTAAACAATAAATTTAATTTTCTAAGTCCATCTCCCCCCAATCAGCGGCGCGGAGGTGGACTTTTTAGCTTGATAAGCTTAGACTAATTTTACTCCATTAATTTTTACGCGCATGAGACAATTGTTTTTTTTAGCATTGGTAATCTTAGGTTTTTCGTTATCTGCCAAGGCAGATAGCCCTCCTTTCTTACAGAACCGAAAACAGGTCAATTTAAAAACCTGGCAATTTAAAAAAGGGGATGTTTATGGCGGACATTGGACCAACCTAAGCACAAATTCCTGGGAAGGCATTGAGGTTCCTCATACCTTTAATATGGATGCAATAGACGGGATAGGTTATTATCAAGGGGTGGTGTGGTACCGGAAAAATATTACGAATGCTGACTTTGTACCCGGTGAACGGATTTTTATTCGTTTTGAGGGAGTGGGGCAGGAGGCTCAATTGTATTTGAATGGACAAGAAGTGGGCAGACATTCCGGAAGTTATGGTGCTTTTTCTTTTGAACTAACGAATTTATGGCAATTTGATGGGGAGAATATTTTAAGCCTGAAGGTGGATAATAGTTTAAGTTTTTCTACTATACCGACCAGCAATTTTCTTTTTAATGCCTATGGTGGGGTTTATCGACCGGTGGCTTTGTTTTCAACGCCGAAGGATTGCGTTTCCCCCTTATATTTTGGGGCCAGTGGCGTATTTGTAGAGGCCAAACAAGTGAGTCAAAAAGCCGCTCAATTGGAGATCAGGAGCCATTTGTTATTGTCCGATCATCAAAATCCCCTCACCTTATCCATTAAAATCCTAGACCCAAAGGGGCAGGTAGTGGCCGCTAAAAATCAGCAGATTCAAGCTTCAGCGGGGGAAAAGATGCAGGCGATGAACTTCGAAATTGCCCAGCCTGAACTTTGGCACGGCAAGCAAAATCCGGCGCTTTATAAGGCAGAGGTGGAATTAATTTCCGGCAACAGCAGGGATCGGGTCTTACAGCCATTTGGAATTCGCCACATTGAGGTGGATGCCAACAAGGGGCTACTGCTCAATGGGGAACCTTATCGTGTCAATGGGGTTTGCCGCCATCAGGAATGGGAACAAAACGCTAATGCGCTGACGAATGCACAGCATGAGACAGACGTAGAGCTGATTAATGAAATGGGGGCTACGGGATTACGACTGGCACATTATCAGCAAGCAGACTATGTTTACCAATTGGCAGATGAAAGCGGCCTGATTGTATGGGCAGAGATTCCTTTTGTGCACACCTGGACCGGACGGGAGCATGACAATGCCCAACAACAATTAAAAGAGTTGATTTTGCAAAATTATAACCACCCCAGTATTTGTTTTTGGGGCCTTTGGAATGAAGTCCGTGCCAATGGTGATCCAAATGCGCCATGCGTGGAGCTTACGCAGGCATTGAATGCCTTAGCTCATTCCCTGGATCCAAGTCGACCCACCACCAGCGCCAGTGATCGGGAAGTGACTGCTCCAATGTCCCGGATTACGGATTTACAGGGCTGGAATAAATATTATGGTTGGTATTATACCGAGTATGAAGAGCTTGGCCAGTGGCTGGAAGAAACGCATCGTCAGTATCCCGATCTTAAAATTTCAGTAAGTGAATACGGTGCCGGTGGAAATATTGCCCAACAGGATTTAACCAAACTGGAGAAGCCGGTGGGTAGATATTTTCCGGAACAGGAGCAGACGATTTGCCATGAGCTTTCCTGGGCCGCCATTCGGGATAAGGATTATGTGTGGGGATCTTTTGTATGGAATATGTTTGATTTTGGGGTGAATGATTGGTACAGAGGAGGAAAGGATCATCGTAATCATAAAGGCTTGGTGACTTTCGATCGTAAGGAGAAAAAGGATGCTTTCTATTTTTATAAGGCGAACTGGTCCACCGAACCGGTATTGCATTTGGTTGAAAAGCGGAATAACTGGCGAAGCGATGCCATTACCACGATCAAGGTCTACAGTAACTTCAGCGAGAAAGTCACTTTGTATTTGAATGGAAAAGCATTTGCAAAAGGGTCTCCGGATGATTTACAGCGCCTGGAATGGAAAAATGTGCCTTTGCAGGAGGGCGAAAATCATATTCTTGTCAAGCTAAAACATAAAGGGGAATACTTTCAGGATGAAATGGTCATTACCAAAGGATCTAAATTTGCCGTCCTGGGGGATTAAGAGCTTGTTTAAATGCCAAAATTGAAGTATTGCAGAAGTGATCAAGGATTATTTTAAAAGAATAGCCATGCTATTGTTGAGAAATCATCCAAAATCACTTCCAATCATTCGAATTTGCAGCCGGATGGTGTGTTTTAACCCGGATTATTCATGCTTCCATCCTCTTTTAGCTGCAAGGCGGGAAAAATGAAGGAATAGTCTCCTATTTCGAGTTTTTTCCAACGAAGCAGATGAATGAGGAGAAAGCAAGCTTGCCCAAATTTGGGCTATTATAAACTAGAGAAAATAAATTATAATAAACTGAATTCAAACCGCTTACACTTAGTTGATGAATTTAGCGGTGAATAATTCGGGTTAAATATGCTCTTCAACATGCTTTTATATGCATCCAGGGAAAAATGTCAACAAATCGAACCGTTCTTTCCTTATTCTGAGTCTGTGGTTAAACGAGGAATTGAGCAGGTATAATTTGGGTTAAGTGGCTGGTTTAGGGGGAGGGCTATTCTGATTTTTTCATGATAAATTCATAAAATATTATAAATATGAGGGCTATATTGATTTTAATTCTTTCCTATATAATCCCTTTTTATGGCGCTGCTCAAGGAAATCAACGCCCTAATATCGTCTTTTGTCTGGCAGATGACTGGGGCTGGCCGCATGCAGGTGCTTATGGTGATCAGGGCGTAAAAACACCGCATTTTGATCGGGTAGCCGATCAGGGAGTTCTATTCCATCATGCCTATGTGACGAGCCCCTCCTGTACCCCAAGCCGTAACTCCTTTTTGACTGGCAAATATCAATGGGAACTTGGAAGTGGGGGTAATTTGTGGAGCAACCTCCCCGTGGAACAGGAAAGTTTTATTCATATGCTGGTGGATCAAGGGTATGTGGCGGGCAGATCGGTGGAGAAAACCTATGGTCCCGGTGGCCTGGAGGATTGGATCGCAGCCCATGGGGCTCATCCGGCCTTTGACGCCTATGGTTCCTTTGAAGATTTCCTTGCCCAAGAAAAGCAAGCGGATAAACCCTTCTTTTACTGGTTAGGCACCTCTGATCCGCACCGGCCTTACGATTTAAATGCAGGCAGAGAAAGTGGTATTGAGGTGAGTAAAGTCCATCTTTTTGATCACTTCCCACAAGTAGATTTCATTAGAAATGATGTCGCCGATTATTATTATGAAGTACAGCGTTGGGATACTTTGGTCGGGAATATGATCCAAACGCTTGAGCGGGAACAATTACTGGAGAACACCATCATCATTATTTCCGGGGATCATGGGATGCCCTTCCCGAGAGGAAAAGGGAATCTTTATGATGCCGGCACGCGGGTGCCTCTGGCGATTATGTGGCCTGAAGGTATTCCAGCAGGCCATCAGATTGATGATTTCGTTTCCTTTGCAGATATCGCTCCCACGCTACTAAAAGCGGCTGGTCAAGAAGTTCCTGATCAAATGACGGGCAGAAGCTTTTTGGATTTGTTACAGGCGGGTAAGTCCGGCCGTTTGGATGCCGAAAACCGGGAGGACATCGTATTTGGTCGAGAAAGGCATGTCCCCGCACAGGAACGCCCCAATAAGGGAGGTTATCCTTCGCGCGGACTCAGGACGGCCGACTTTCTTTACATTCGGAATTATGAACCGGACCGTTGGCCCGCCGGTACTTTCAAAATGAACGCTACTAATTTTGAGGGGCAGTGGTATGCGGATTGTGATGCGGGTCCAACCAAGACTTATATTGTGGCCAACCGCGAGACGGATGAGGAGCACCAACGTGCTTATCAATTATGTTTTGCCAAACGACCGGCGGAGGAACTGTATGACCTTCGTAAGGATCCGGGCCAGCTGCATAATGTGGCGGCCGTATCCCAATATCAAGCTCAGTTAAAAGTCATGCGGGCAAGCTTAGAAAAACGCCTTAAGGCTTTAAATGATCCCAGAGCAGTTGATCCCGACATAAAAATTTTTGATGAATATCCTTATTTGGGCAGTGGTGGGGCAGTCCTCCCGATGAACTAGATTTTGGACGGTAAAGGGACTTTAGCCCGGATCATTTCAGCTTAACCCGGATTATTCATGATTCAATCCTCTTTTAGCTGCAAGGCGGGAAAAATGATGGAATTATTCCAATTTCATTTTTTTCCAACGAAGCAGTTGAATGAGGAGAAAGCAAGCATATCCAAGTTTGAGCCATTAATCAGCATCCTCTGAATTAATGGCTCTTTGCGAAAACTCACCAATTCTAGCGGTGAATAATGCTGGTTAGTGGAGGAAAGGACCGCTTTACTTCAAATAAATGGTGTTTTTTCGGCCAAAAGATAGGGTAAGCCCGAATTCAGGGGTTTAATGGATGTATTTTAGATTTTATATTATAGAAATTTTTTTTTGTTATTTAGGGAATTAAATGATGTATAAGTTTTTTATAACTTGCTTATTAGGGGCTTTTTCTTACTTTTTCTTTGTTGAAAAGAGCAATTCTTCCTTTTCTCAAATCGATCAGATCATTGCCGAACGTTGGGATGATTATATAGGTCAACATGAAAGCCTTCCACTTCCTTTCACCATTTCTTTGGAAGAGCAATCTCACTTCTACTATTGGGACGTATTTTTCACCAATAAAGGGCTTATCCTTCACAAGCGTTTTGATCTGGCCAAAAATAATATTGATAATTTCATTTATGAAATTCAAACCTTTGGTTATATCCCCAACGCCACCGCTTCGTGGGGATATAATCGTAGCCAGCCTCCCTACTTTTCCATGATGGTACGGGATTTTTATGAGGCTAATCCAGCCGTTGGGAAAAAATGGCTTAAGAAAGCGTATTTGGCAGCTTTGAAGGAATATCATTTCTGGACTGCCACAGGGCCTGACATTATAGAAGATCATAGCACCCCTGTTCCGGGTTTACAGCGTTATAGTCACCATGCTTCTGAAGAGGAGTTGGCCAGTGTATATGATGGCATTAAGCATCGCTTTCCTAATCTTAAGCCGATGAAGGAGGAAGAAAAAATAAAATTCGGAGCCGATATCATCGCGGAGTGCGCCACAGGAATGGACTTTACCTGGCGCTTCGATCAGCGTTGTACCGATTTCATCGCCGTGGATTTGAATGCCAATTTGTACCAATATGAGCAGAATTTCATTTGGTTTGAAGAAATTTTAGGCTTGGGCGGGGAAAATGATTGGGCTGCGATGGCCAAGAATAGAAAAAAGCTGATCAATACCTATTGTTGGGATGAGCAGAGACAGGTATTTACGGATTATGATTTTGTTAATAAGCGTTACAACCCTAATCGTTCTTTTGGGATGTTCCTGCCATTTTTCTGGAATATTGCCAGCGAACAACAGGCGCAAGCCCTGAAAACAGCTTACCTCCCTTTACAAAGTGACTGGGGGATTACCGCCACTGAGCACATTGAGGTAGACTACAACTTGCAATGGGATGGAGACGCCATCTGGCCGCCTGTGCAGTTATTAGCGGAGGGTGCTTTTCGAAACTATGGAGAAGAAGAAATTGCCCGTAACATTGGTTTGCGTTATTTGAAGCTGATTAATAAAAACTATGTCAATCCTGTACCTGAGCAATACACCGGAAGTGAGGGGAAGGCACATGAACGTCCTAGTGGATTTTTATGGGAAAAGTACAATACTCAGGGCGAAATTAATGATAAGGATTATGCCGCTCATCAAATGATGGGTTGGTCTGCTGGTGTATATGTTTATTTCTTTTATCGATATATGTCCTGATTTCCTGAGTGAAAGCGCTGAGGCATAGTCCGCAGTAGAAGACTGATATACTTGTTAAAAGTCAAAAATAGTTCAGGGAATTTGATGTTGTGATTCAATATGCTTGGTTTTGCCCGAATAAATTAAGCTGAGGCCCTGGCTTCGTTGAAAAGCGCGAAAATAGGGGAATAGTACCCTATTTCGTGTTTTTTTCCAAGGATGCAGGTGAATGTGGAAAAAGCGGGCTAAGCCAATTTGGGCTTTGGAAAATCAATCCACTCAACCGTAACGCAATGATAATAAATGATTGAATCAAGTGATGAATATTTTGGGATGATGAGCTCAGGTGGAGATTATAGCCTGACTTACTAAGCCGGAGTATTCATGCTTCAATCCTCGTTTAGCTGCAAGGCGGGAAAAATGAAGGAATAGTTTTCTATTTCGAGTTTTTTCCAACGAAGCAGATGAATGAGGAGAAAGCAAGCTTGCCCAAATTGGGGCTATTAAAAATTCAGTTGACACGAATGTTTACTGATTAAAGCAAGTTCCTGAATCTGGCGGTGAATGATTCGGCTTAAAGCCAGGGGGAGATAGATAGCTGCTGAAAGTTTTTTTACCTTAGTTTTTTATTTTTGTAAATACCTTTAAAAGAGGGTGTTATAGTGGGTTATCAGGATCGGAATTGCTAAAATAAAAAATAATGTTTTATTTAGGCATAGGGTATTACCTATAATAGGTGTTTAGTAGTCATACCCATAAGTAGAATTTTTTCAATGGAGGAATTATATTATAAAATAAAGCACGGAAAAGCCACGGAGGATGAGAAAAAGGCTTTTTATAATGCCATCGAATCCTCGGAAGAGGGTAAGGAGGAATTCCTCGATTTAGAAAAAACCTGGATGGCGGCTAGTTTTCGTGACGATGGGCTGAGCACGCCCGCACAGCGACAAAAAAGCTTTGATGATTTTTGGGCTAAAGTAGAACAACCTGCTGCCAGTCCCAGACATCGTATGCTGTTTCCACAAATCGCTCGCTACGCCGCCGCTGTGGTATTATTAATGTGTTTTGGCGCAGGCATATATCATTTTGCGGGACAGCAGTCGCCCTTACCGAATACCATCAGTTTTGCAACCAATGCTTCCTCCACTGCGAAATATGCACTTAATGATGGTTCCGTGGTGACCCTTAATGCCAATTCAAGTATTGACCTGCTGCAGGAAGGCCAGGATTATAGCGTTACCGTGGAAGGTGAGGTTCATTTTGACCTGATTCCAAACGAAGCACGTAACCTGACGGTGCGCTTTGGGCAATTTACCCTCCGGGATATTGGAACCCGATTTAATGTGCGGGTAAACCCGGACCAGCAGCAATATGAAGCGGTGCTTTTTGAAGGGGCTATTCACCTGGAAAATGCCAAAGGAGAAACGGTTTATGCCATTGCTCCGGGGCAGAAGCTGGCTTTTGACCGCTCTGCTGGAAAAGTAAAAGTGAGTAAGGACGTGAATCTGGAGGAAACCTCCGCCTGGTTGGATGATAAATTTTATTTTCAGGAGCGTACTTTGGTTGAAATCTGTGATGCACTTCAGCAATATTATAATATTCCGATTGTATT
The DNA here is from genome assembly GCF_036244895.1 of Persicobacter diffluens. Lineage (NCBI taxonomy): Bacteria > Pseudomonadati > Bacteroidota > Cytophagia > Cytophagales > Persicobacteraceae > Persicobacter > Persicobacter diffluens. The sequence goes on along the minus strand of NZ_BQKE01000005.1, from coordinate 248,387 downwards.
AGACAAAACGCAAATCGGTGACGACAAGTATTCTTTTTCGGTATCGAATAATCTCGCTTTTATTCAGATTATGGAACTTTTTGCTCAATCAGCAAGTATTCAATATAAATTAGATTACGATGCTGAGGGGAAAATTATTCGTGTGACTATCGATAAATAATATTTTTTATATACTTTTGGTCATCGCTACCCCCTGATCATTTTTTAATCTCTTGCGATGGAAAAAAATTACCCTACTTTACAAGGTTTTATCAAATACCTTGTAATATCTTTATTATGCCTTGTATCTAAACAAGCCAAACCTCAGTCAGCAGATGTAAGGGTTTCCTTGTTTTTAGATCAGGTGGAAATTAATGAAGTTTTTCTGGCCATTCAGACCCAAACCGGCATAGGCTTCATCATCAAGAATAGTGATTTTCAGGAAGGTCAATTATACAGTATAGCTGCGCGGGAGATTACCATTCAGGAGGTAATCAATCGCCTCTTCCCTGAAGGAGATGTTCATATTCAGATTTTTCAAAATAATTTCGTCGTTAGTCGTAAGACGAACAATTCAGAAGATCCATTACAGCCTTTTCTGGTGAGTGGAGTAGTCAAAAGTAAGGACGGTAGTTTATTACCCGGGGTAACAATTCAGTTAAAAGGGAAAAAGTCGGGCACGGTTTCGGATTTAAACGGGACTTTTGAGCTGAGGGCAAGCCCTCGCGATCTATTGGTCTTTAGTTTTGTGGGATTTGAGAAGCAGGAGGTTAAGGTGGAAAACCAGTCCATCTTAGAGGTCGTTATGGTGGAACAGATTGATGTTTTGGATGAATTGGTAGTAGTGGGTTATGGAGTACAGCGAAAAGGGGATTTATCCTCCGCTATTTCCACCATTAATGTGAATGAACTGCCCGTTTCAGGTGTTTCTTCTTTTGAGAATATGCTAAAGGGTGCTGCTGCCGGTTTGCAGGTGAAAACTTATGATTGGAGCCCTGGGGCAGGTTCTCAAACCCAGATACGCGGGGCTGCTTCTATAAATGCCTCCAACGAACCGCTCTGGGTAATTGATGGCTTTCCCCTGGAGCATCCGCCGGGAAATGCTTTGAATTATCATGATGTGGCCTCCGTACAGGTATTAAAAGATGCCTCGGCCACGGCGATTTATGGGGCACGGGCAGCGAATGGCATCATATTGATCACCACCAAGTCCGGTACTGAAGGAGGGACAAAAATTTCCTACAACGGAAAGTATACGGTACAGAAAATCACCCACTTACCCCAAATGTTGAATGCACAGGAATTCATGCAGGAGACCAATGCGGTGGGGAAGGAATTGTGGATGATGGAGCATAAGGTGGGGGTATATGGAGGCAACGATCCATCAAATGTTCCGGCATATCACCCAAGATATTCTCAAAGGGAAATCGATGGATTTCAGGGAGGCGGTACGGATTGGCTGTCCCTGGTGACTCAAAATGGGAGGGTGAATGACCACAACGTTTCAGTCAGCTGGGGAAATCATAAAACCAAATTATTAACTTCCTTGAATTACCTTGATAATCAGGGGGTGGTGAAAAAATCCGCTTATGAGCGGATTGGGCTGCGGCTAAATTTTGATCATGAAATTAACCCCTATATTAAAGCCGGGGTACGGACCTCTACCATATTTGACCGATATGATTTTGCAAAGATTAATAATGACCCTAATGATGATGGGGGCGTGATGATTTCTGCACTGACTTTTAACCCTTTGCTGGAGGTGGTGGATGACAATGGTGATTTTGTAGATGACCCACTGGCCTCCTCCAGGCCGAATCCGGTTTCCCTGTTAGGGATTGACCACTCGATTAACGGGCTTAAACTGAATTCCGTAGGTTTTACTGAGATTTACCTTCTGGATCGGGATCTTATTTTCAAAAGTAACTTTGGGATTAACTATCATGCTTCCAATAGCAGAATGCATGTACCTAAAACGACCCTTCGAGGCGCTCAACAAGGGGGCTATGCGGAGTGGAATTGGTCCCGTCGGATGAGCAAGCTTTTTGATTTTACGCTTAATTACCAGAAATTAATTACCCAACATCACGAATTCAGTGCCATGATGGGTTATTCCTATCAGGATTTTAATAATTACGGTTTTTATTCCTCCAATACAGATTTTGTGCATGATGGCATCGGTTACGGAGATCTGAATTCCGGTGCGGGAACGCGTCCCGCTGTGGGCTCCTGGGGGGAACTCAATAAAGTAGCTTCGGTTTTTACGCGCTTCAGGTATAGTTTGGCTGAGCGATATCTTTGGATGTTTACTATTCGTGCAGATGCCTCCAGTAAATTTGGGAGCAATAACAGAATGGGCTATTTTCCCTCCGGATCTTTCGTTTGGAAGATGCATAAAGAAAGTTTTTTGCAGGACTTCCGACCCCTGTCGCAACTAAAATGGAGGATCAGTTATGGGGAGGTAGGCAATAGTGATATTCCTTATGATTATCGGGAATTGTTTGACTTCAATCATCAGTATTTGTTAGGAGGTGGGGTACGGAAAGGGCTTACCCTGTCACAATTAGAAAATACGGATTTGAAATGGGAGACGACCACCGAGTTTAATGTTGGATTGGATTTTGGCTTTTGGAATGACCGCATATCCGGGAGTATAGACTTTTTTAACCGGGTTATTTCTGATCTTTTGGCCGAACGAAAGCTTAGAAGTTGGGTGGAATTGGAGACGGTAATTGATAATATCGGATCCACCCAAAGTAATGGGCTGGAGCTCACCCTGCGGTCTAATAATATTCATAGACCGCACTTCAAATGGATCACGCAATTTAATGTCGCCACATTTCGGGATCGTTGGAAAGAACGGGATCCGGAGTGGTTTGGTGCTTCCTATGAAAATACAAATGACTTTATTCGTTCTCGATTTGGTTATCAATCACAGGGCCTGATTCAGCCCGGGCAGTCAGTTCCACATATGAATGGGGCATTTCCGGGTACGGTTTACCTCAAAGATCTGAACGGGGATGGATTACTTAGCGATGAAGATAAGGTTTATATTGGAAATGAAGACCCATTGTTTCAATATGGTATGGGGAATTATTTTACTTTTAAGAATTGGGATTTTTCGGTGTTTCTCTATGGCCGTCATGGTTTTATCAAGGAAAATCAAATGGATGAATTCTATACCGGAAAGGTGGATTACTTGTTAATCAGGAATCAGAATAAATCAGTGAAGATTAAAGACCGTTGGAGTTCTGAAAACCTTTCCTCGACTTATCCTAGCGGGATATCCTCCTCCTATGATTATGGTGATTTTTTCTTTGAAAAGGTGTCTTTTTTACGAATTCAGAATATTAGCCTGGGCTATACCATGGAGACACGTTTTCGAGCTAATGCACGTTTTTTTGTTGACCTGACTAATCCATTTGTATTTACAAATTATTCCGGTGGCGATCCGGAGTACCAGGGGATCGGAGAGTACCCTCCTTCAAAAGCATGTACGGTGGGATTAGATATAACTTTTTAGTATGAAACGTATATTATACCTTTTCATTTTAAGCCTTTCGGCCTGTTTTCATAATCTTGACCCCAAGGTCGATGGGAAGCTTTCCCGCGACGATTTGTTTCAAACGGCGGAGGATGTAGAGTCAGCCACCATTGGTTTATATCATGAATTGCAGCATTTTCATAGAATTGAGGAGTGGAATTATACTTCCGGATTTGTGCATGCGGAGGCTTCCACCGATGAGTTTGTAAATAGCTGGAATTCCGAAGGTTTTTTGGTGTGGCAGAATTTCACCTGGACGGTAAACTCGGAATATACCAATGGGGCCTACAGTATCCGCGAAATTACCAAATGCACTAATATGATGTTCCGCAGTCAGGAGGTGGTGATGGATGCACCCTTAAAAGCCCGCTATCTGGCTGAAATGCGACTTATCCGGGCTTTGATCCTTTGGCACAATTACCGTCTATTCGGGCCGGTGCCGGTAGTACTGGATCCGGAAATTTCGATGGATCCCACCTCCAATTATTCGCCCCCACGGCCCTCCGAGCAATGGACGGTGGATTTCATTTTGCAGGAGGTAGAACGTGCGGCAGTGGACCTGCCGGTGGCTTATGATTATGTGGACTACGGTAGAATGACGAAGGGGATTGCTTATTTTCTGGGGATGAAGGTGGCCGCTAATGATCATCAGTGGGATTTAGCCGCAGACTATGCCCGAAGAATTTCTGATTTGGATATTTATAAATTAGAAGATAATTATCAGGATATATTTGATATTAATAACGAAGCAAATGCTGAAATTATTTGGGGAGTTCCCCGGAACAATACCTGGAGCTTTCCGAATCGATGGTTGGCTTTTGTGCTCCCCACGGATTACGTTTCTCCTCAAGGTAACAATATTGTAGGTTGGGGAGGGCACAAAATTCCCTGGAAAATATACGATCGTTGTTTTACTGATTTGGAAGACCAGAGATTAGCCACCATATGGACCGAATATCATATTGGAAATGGTATTTATAAAAAATTGAGGGGAAATGCTGACCCTAATGATAATCAAATTGGCGCCATCCCTGTGAAATATAGTGAAGATCCGGAGGGGATTGGGGACCGGCATGGGCAGGATCGGGTTATTTTTAGATATGCGGATGTACTGCTTATTCAGGCAGAGGCCCTTAATCAAATTTATGGTCCTAATGAGGGCAGCGTGAATCTTATAAATAAAATTCGTAGAAGAGCAGGAGTTGCTGAAGTCACAAAGGATCAATTTCACACCAAACAGGACCTGATTGAGTTTATTATGGATGAGCGGTTTAGGGAATTATTTTGTGAAGGCCATCGCCGGGATGACCTGATACGCAATGGGATGTATCTTCAAAAAGCCCGGGAGCGTGGCGTAAGTTGGGCAGATCAAAAGCATCTTCGATATCCGATCCCTCAGTGGCAAATTAATCAGTATGCGGATGCTCCGGAATTGTTTCCTCAAAATGAAGGCTATTAGCCCTGATGCTTCATGCTTAAATCCTCGTTTAGCTGGAAGGCGGAAAAAAATGAAGGAATTTTTCCTATTTCGAGTTTTTTCCAACGAAACAGGTGAATGAGGAGCAAGCAAGCTTGCCCCAATTTGGGCTATTATAAACCAAAGAAAACAAATTATAATGGCCTGAAAATAAACCACCTGCACTTCATCAATAAATTTAGCAGTAAATCATTTGACTTAGAAATGTAGCAGTTGTATAAAAAATAAGATTTGGCCATAGGGTAAGGGTTTAGCCTGGTGTTTATATTTCAAGAGCGAGTTTAGAAGCAAAAAATGCATACCTGACTATTTTCTCAGGTATTGTAAGGAAGGCGGATAAAATAGCTCTTGCTGAGGTAAGGCCTTGTTGAATACTAGGGGTTTGTACTTGTAAGGTAATTTTTTTTATAGGTATTTAACTTTTTTACTTTCTATTATAGGCATGGTATTTATGTGTATTGGCGATGCTTTACCTTTACTCCTAATGTGCAATTATTTTTATTTTTTATCATGCGGTTTTTATTTACACTGTCTTTTCTTATAATCTTTTCAACAGGCATGGCCGCCTCCGGGGATGTGCCGGGCCAGGGCTGGCTGAATCCTTTATTACCCATTCCCGAACGTGTAGCATTGCTCCTGGAAGCCATGACGTTAGAGGAAAAAATTCAGCAAATGGGAAATAACGCCCCAGCCATCGATCGATTGGGGATAAAAGAATATAATTGGTGGAATGAATGTCTGCATGGTGTGGCGAGAAATGGCCGGGCCACAGTTTTTCCACAAGCCATTGGAATGGCGGCCACCTTTGATGAAGCTTTGATCTATGAGGTGAGTAGTGCCATTGGAAAAGAAGCCAGGATTAAATTTAATATTGCACAGCAATTAGGGAATTATGCGCAGTATTCGGGATTAACTTTCTGGACACCCAATGTTAATATTTTTAGAGATCCCCGTTGGGGTCGCGGTCAGGAAACCTATGGAGAAGATCCTTTCCTGACCAGCCGAATGGGGGTGAATTTTGTCAAGGGTTTGCAGGGAGATGATCCCCGTTACCTGCAGGCTGCCGCCTGTGCCAAGCATTTTGCGGTGCATTCAGGCCCGGAAAAATTACGTCACGAGTTTGATGCCGTTTGTAGCAAGCAGGATTTATATGAAACCTACCTGCCGGCATTTAAAGCCTTAGTGACGGAGGCGAATGTAGAGTCGGTGATGGGGGCTTATAACCGGGTTTATGGAATACCGGCTTGTGGTAGTGAGTTTTTGTTACAGGAAGTTTTAAGGGAGGATTGGAATTTTCAGGGGCATGTAGTGTCCGATTGTGGCGCTATTGAGGACTTTCATGCCCACCATCAGGTAACGCCCAATCCAATAGCCTCTGCGGCCATGGCACTGAAGGCCGGTACTGATCTCAATTGTGGTGGGGTATATGGGACCCATTTGCTTACCGCTGTTGAGCAGGGGTTGGTGAGTGAAGATTTGGTTGATGAGCGCCTTGGGAAATTATTAACTACAAAATTTAAATTGGGATTTTTTGATCCCGTGGAGACATTGCCTTTCAACAGTTTGGACGAATCCTTAGTTGGCGGGGAAGCGCATACGGAGCTCGCCTACCAGATGGCGGCCAAATCTCTGGTGCTGTTAAAAAATGACAACCAAGTGCTGCCATTATCCACCGATATTAAAAACCTTTATGTAGTGGGGCCTAATGCCACTTCCTCTGAGGTATTGTTAGGGAATTATTTTGGATTGGCAGGGCGTACTTATAATATTCTAGATGGTATTGTGTCCAATGTTTCTTTAGGGACTACTATTAATTACAAACAAGGGGTTTTGATGGATCACCCGAATGCGAACCCTATTGATTGGTCCACAGGAGAGGCTAAGGCCGCCGATGCCTGTATCGCGGTAATGGGTATCTCTCCGGCTATGGAGGGAGAAGAAGGGGAGGCCATTGCTTCTGCAGCGCTGGGGGATCGCCCTGATTTGGGATTACCCCAACATCAGGTGGAGTATTTAAAGACGATCAAAGAAGGAAGCGACAATCCGCTTATAGTAGTGTTGACTGGAGGAAGCCCATTTGTGTTGCCTGAAATTGCGGAAATTGCCGATGCCATCATCATGGCCTGGTATCCGGGGCAGGAAGGCGGCCGTGCGGTTGGGGATATGATCTTTGGCAAATTTAGTCCATCAGGCAAATTACCGATTACCTTTCCTCAATCAATATCACAACTTCCGGCCTATGAGGATTACAGCATGAAGGGCCGTACTTATCGGTATATGGAAGAAGCACCCCTATACCCATTTGGGTATGGGCTGAGTTACACCAATTTTGAGATTCTAGACCTTCAGCTTAGTCATAAAAAACTGAAAAAAGGTGCGCCATTGCGCGCAACGGCCACTCTACGCAATTCAGGTAATTTCGATGCTGAAAATGTGCTTCAGCTTTATATTTCCGGTTATCAGGTTCCTTTTGAGGCGCCCAATTATTCCCTGAAAGGATTCGAGCGGATTTATTTAAAAGCAGGAGAAGAAAAAACCATCGATTTCGAGCTGGAAGCCGATGACCTGAGTCTTTATAATGCGGCCGGCGAGTTGGTACAACCCAAGGGAGCCCTGACCATTACCGTGGCAGATCAGTCACCGCATTTGGGTAAATTCCAGCAAGGTATCAATGCCCTGTCTACGCAGGTTATTATCAAATAATTTCCTCTTTTTGGTTCTTTATTATTTATGAGACTTGTTGTTATTTTTTTGTTGCTGATCAGTTCTTACTGCTATGGGCAACGTAATGAGCGCTTATTACAAAAGGGTTGGAAGTTTAGTCGTACAGATGAACCTGCGGCCAAACAGCCTTCCTTTTCAGATAAAAACTGGGAATCGGTGAGCATTCCGCATGATTGGGCGATTAAAGGTCCCTTTGACCCTAAGTGGGACAAACAAGAGGTGGCCATTGTGCAGGATGGGGAAAACAAAGCCACCGAAAAAACGGGCAGAACCGGCGCTCTCCCTCATATTGGCACGGGCTGGTATCGTTTACCCATAACGGTAGCAGAACAAGAGCTGGAAAAAGTTCATTTGTTGCAATTCGATGGCGCCATGAGTCATGCTCAGGTGTACCTTAATGGGAAATATGTGGGAGAACATCCCTATGGCTATGGCTATTTCTACTTTGATATTTCCAGCTATCTGCAGGCCGGGGAGAATCTATTGGCCGTAAGGTTGGAAAATCCACCTTTCGCTTCCAGATGGTATCCCGGAGCGGGGATCTACCGAAATGTCAGATTGATTTCAAAAGCGAAAGCGCATATTAAACATTGGGGCGTGGACGTGACGACTCCTGTGGTAACGACCGCAGCGGCCAAAGTGCGCGTCCAGACGCAAACTAATCAAAAGGAAGGGCTCTTCATTCTTCAAAAAATATTGGATCAGCAGGGAAATGTAGTCGCCAGCCATCAGGATCAGCAATCTTTCCAGGGAACTTTTGATCAGTATTTGCAGGTGGATCAACCAAGGCTTTGGTCACCGGATAGCCCTTATCTTTATCAATTGATCACGCAGGTATTCCAGGCTGGCCAATTGGTGGATCAGATCGAGACGGCTTTTGGGATCCGAAGTATTGAGTATAACCGACAGAAGGGCTTTCTCCTGAACGGGGAATCTGTAAAATTTAAGGGAGTGTGTCTGCATCATGACCTGGGGCCATTAGGCACTGCGGTTAATAAAGCGGCCTTACGTCGTCAATTGGTGATGATGAAAGCCATGGGAGCAAATGCCATACGTACCGCGCACAATATGCCTGCTTTTGAGCAGATTGAATTGTGTGATGAGCTGGGACTGATGGTGATCGCGGAGTCATTCGATGAATGGCAAAAACCGAAAGTGGAAAATGGCTACAATACCTTATTTCAGGATTGGGCCAAAAAAGATATTCAGCATTTGGTGCGTGCCTTGAAGAATCACCCCTCTATCGTGATGTGGAGCTCCGGTAATGAGGTGCCCGATCAAAATACAGAGGAAGGCGCCAAGCTATCCCTTTATCTCCGGGATATTTTTCATCAGGAGGATCCGAGCCGACCAGTAACAGTAGGCATGGACCAGGTAGCTGCCGTCATGGAAAATGGCTTTGGCGCAGCTCAGGATATTCCCGGTCTGAATTACCGCACCCATTTATATGAGGACGCTTACAAGGCCTTCCCTCAGGGATTTTTATTGGGTTCTGAAACCACCTCTACGGTCAGTTCCCGTGGGGTATATAAATTCCCGGTGGCAGAATTTAAGCGGAAAAAATATCCGGATTTTCAAAGTTCTTCCTATGACCTGGAATCCTGCCTGTGGTCCAATATTGTAGAGGATGACTGGGTGTTGCAGGATGACAAGCCCTGGGTCATGGGCGAATTTGTCTGGACCGGTTTTGATTATTTAGGCGAACCTTCTCCCTATAATGAAGAATGGCCGGCCAGGAGTTCCTATTTCGGCATATGTGATTTAGCCGGTATTCCAAAAGACCGCTATTATCTGTATCGTTCCCGATGGAAGCCGGAAGCGGAAACTTTACACATTTTACCCCATTGGAATTGGGCAGGTCGGGAAGGAGAGCCCACACCGGTATTTGTTTACACGAATTATCATAAAGCCGAACTTTTCCTTAATGGTAAAAGTCAGGGGGTTAGGGTGAAAAATAAAGATAGCAGACTGGATCGCTATCGCCTCCGTTGGATGGAGGTGCCCTATGAAGCCGGGGAATTAAAAGTAGTGGCCTATGATCAGGACGATAATGCCGTGATGACGGAAGTGGTGCGTACTGCAGGTAAACCCCACAGCCTTCAGCTTATGGCGGATCGCCGGGAAATACTGGCCGATGGTCAGGACCTGAGCTTCGTCACGGTGCAGGTGGTAGATCAGCAGGGGAACCCTTGTCCTCTGGCGGAAAATGCCCTGCAGGTGCAGGTCAGAGGAGCGGGTAAATTTAAAGCAATTTGTAATGGCGACCCCACTTCTTTAGAGCTTTTCCATTTACCGAAAATGAAAGCTTTCAATGGAAAATTGGTGGTCTTGGTGCAAAGTGATCAAACAGAAGGGGAGATCACCCTCACCGTCAGTGGAAAGGGACTCAAAAAGCAACAACTTTCCCTGAGGGCCAAAACATCATGGTAGATTTTCTATTGAGCCGAATTATTCACCGATAAACTTAGTGGGTCGCCTAAGATGGTGTTTATTGATTTATTAATAGTCCAATTTGGGGCAAGCTCGCTTTCTCCTCACCCATCTGCTTCCTTGGAAAAAAATGAAATAGGGAAAATTCCCTCTTGCAGTTATACGAGGATTTAAGCATAAATAATCCGGCATAACCTTTCCTGGCGGGTCGCTTTAAAAATGAAAAGCCGGGCTTATTTTTTTCTGTATCAATAATTATAAAATGAAATCATATCTCTCTTTTTGTTGTCTTATCCTGGTTTTTTGCGCTTGCAGCCCGGAGGAAAAGCTTTCCCCCATGGATCAGCAGGTGCAGGAATTATTGGCCCAAATGACGGTGGAAGAAAAGCTGGGTCAGCTCTCTCAGCGCCATGTCAATAATGCCACAGCGGAATCAGAACTTCGGGTTGAAGATGTCCTGGAGGATATTCGCGCCGGAAGAGTGGGGTCGGTTTTGAATCAATTTAATCATTTCTTCACCCTCGAAGAGCGCAATTTGATGCAAAAGGTTGCAGTAGAGGAATCTCGCCTGGGTATTCCCATCATTTTTGCACACGATGTGATTCATGGTTATGAAACCGCCTTCCCGATTAATTTGGCTCAATCTTGTACCTGGTCCGAAGAGATGGTAGAAAAGGCGGCCCAATTGGCCGGTAAGGAGGCTGCCATGGCAGGTGTTGACTGGACCTTTGCACCTATGGTGGACATCTCCAGAGACCCACGTTGGGGAAGAATATCAGAATGTTTTGGAGAGGATCCCTTTCTCAATGGACGCTTCGGAGCGGCAACGGTAAGGGGATTTCAGGGGCAGGATTTGGCCGATCCTTACACCATCGCGGCCTGTATGAAACATTTCGTGGGATATGGTGCCGGCCTGGGGGGGCGTGACTATCAGGAAGTAGAGATCAGTGATCGCACCCTAAATGAAATTTATTTACCTCCTTTTAAAGCCTGTTTGGACGCCGGAGTGGTGACCGCTATGAGTGGCTTTCAGGATATTAACGGTCATCCCGCCACCGGTAACCAACGTTTATTTCGAAATTTATTAAAAGAGCAATGGGCTTTTGACGGCTTTGTGGTCAGTGACTGGGAGGCGGTGGCGCAATTGGCTACCCATGGCTATGCAAAAGACAGCACTGTGGCTGCTGAGAAAGCATTAACCGCGGGTATTGATATGGAAATGAAGACGCTTTGTTACCGGGATTTGGGGGAAGCTTTTAAGCGTGGGGCATTGTCCGAGGAATTGTTGGACGAAGCAGTGGGCCGTATTTTAAAGGTAAAGCTTCAATTGGGCTTATTCGATCAACCATTCGTGGAGGAGCAGCCCGAAAATAAGAAATCTGTTCATCAGGAGGCGCAGGTGGTCGCACGACAAATGGCGGCAGCCTCTATGGTGCTGCTTCAGAATAAACAGGGCATACTGCCCTTACAGCAAGATCAACTTCGCCAAATCGCGGTGGTAGGCCCTTTTGCAAAAGAACAAAATTTGATGGGTTGGTGGAAATCTGTTGCCGATCCCGAGGCGGTAACCTCCCCTTTGGAAGGAATGCGACGCAACGCTCCTCAGGGGGTAATCATCAGTGACCGGCTTACTGCTACTACGGATGTGATAATCTTATGTGTTGGGGAAGAATGGACCACCTTTGGGGAAGCACATAGTCGCTCTGATATTAAACTGCCCGGTCAACAGGAGGAGCTGATTCGGCAAATGTCGCAATATGGTAAACCAGTGATTACGGTGGTTTTTAATGGAAGGCCTTTGGATTTAAGTGGTGTTTTGCCGCATACCGATGGATTGCTGTTAGCCTGGCATCCCGGTACTACCGCAGGAGATGCCCTTTCAGATGTGCTTTGGGGTAAATATAATCCGGCCGGTAAACTTACGACGAGCTTTCCAAAATCAGTGGGGCAGCTACCGGTTTATTACAACCACAAAAATAGTGGTCGACCCACTCAGAATAATTATATTGATGAGGATGCTGATCCATTATTTCCATTCGGATTTGGATTATCTTATACGAGCTTTGATTACGCCAATCTCAAGATTGATCAGACCACCCTTTCTGAAGGGGAGACGATCAACATCAGTGTGGAAGTTCATAACACCGGCGCTTATGATGGGCATGAGGTCGTTCAGTTGTATAGCCGCAATATGGTCGGAAGTACTACCCGTCCGGTGAAAGAACTGAAGGATTTTAAACGTATTTTCCTGAAAGCAGGAGAAAAACGATTGGTGAAATTTTCCTTAAGCGCTGAAGACATCAAAGTGCTTAATGAACGCTTTGAAGCCGTTTTGGAAGCCGGACTTTTAAAAGTTTGGCTGGGGCCGAATTCGGCAGAGGGCCTGGAGGCAACCGTCCGCATTCAATAATAAAATCCATACCCTTTAGGCTTTGCCGGATAAAAAGGCAAGCTATTTTGATTGTATTTATTTTTTCTAATACCGTATACAAATCATGAAAAAAATAATTTTTATACTCACTTTTTTTGTCCTTGCCGGAGGGAATCTTTTGGCTCAAAAACCTGTTTTGCCGGACTTCCATGCGGATCCCTCTTTTCACCAGTGGGACGGGAAATACTGGATTTATCCTTCAACAGATGAGCCGGGTAGCACGAGCTGGCTAGAGATGAAACGCTGGCACGCCTATTCTTCACAAGACTTGAAGCATTGGAAAAATGAAGGACAAATTTTTTCACTGGAGGATATTTCCTGGGCGGATCAGGCCGCATTTGCACCTGATATTATTAAGAAAAACGACCAGTATTATTTCTTTTATCCTGCCGGTTTTCAAATTGGAGTAGCCACCTCCAAAAATCCCAATGGCCCCTTTAAAGATCCGCTGGGGAGACCCCTCATTGAAAAAGAGCAGGTAGAAGGGGTACTTTCTTTCGACCCTTGTGTTTTTGAAGATGAGGATGGCCGCGTTTATTTGTTTTATGGTGGGGGAGAAGGCGTTGCTTATGGCGAATTGAATGCAGATTTGCTGAGCTTTAAAACGGCACCCGTCAAAATTCCTTTGCGTAATTATGGCGAGGGCATTTGGGTACATAAAAAAGACGGGCTTTATTATTTTTCTTACCCGATTCACATTGAGCGGGATGGAAAAGTAAAGCAACTGTTGGCTTACTGTACGTCTGATAAAATCTCCGGTCCTTATGAATACAGGGGAATTATCCTGGATAATAATGGTAGAAATTCACATCATAGCATTGCTCAAATTAAAGATAAATGGTATTTGTTTTATCATATAGAAGGAAATAGCCCGTATGAGCGCCAAGTCTGTATTGATGAATTAGAATATTTTGAGGATGGTAGCATTAAAGAGGTGAAAATGACGGATACCGGAATCAGCGCTGTTCCTTTTTAACCCGATTTATTCACCGCCAAATTTACGAATTGAACACAAGTAGTTCATAATTAGGGGAGTATGAGTCGTGGTCTTAGGTTTGTATTAGTAGAAATTTGGGCAAGCTTGCTTACTCCGCATTCATCTGTTTCGTTGGAAAAAACTCAAAATTGGAAAAATTCCTTCATTTTTCCTGCCTTACAGCTAAACGAGGATTTAAGCCTGAATAATACGGGCTAATTTCCTACATTTTATGCGTTACTGATACTATCTATGACCACTGATAGACTGCAATAAAAGTTTAAAATTCAAATGAAGACATGATGAGATTTGGCTTATATATTATTGTAATCCTGGGTGTATATTTCACCTCACCCACGCCTAATCCTGTTCCCGGGGATGGTGGGGAAAAAGCTTATAAACCCCCTATGATGGGTTGGGCGAGTTGGAATAACTATCGAGTAAATATCAATGAGGATATTATCAAAGAGCAGGCTGATGCGATGGTGGATAAGGGTTTGAAAAATGTGGGATATTCTTATATAAATATTGATGATGGGTTTTTCGGAGGTCGGGATGAGCAAGGAAGGCTTTTAGCGCATCCGGAGAAATTCCCTTCCGGCATGCAATCATTGGCAAATTATATTCATTCCTGGGGTCTTAAGGCCGGTATTTATAGTGATGCGGGCCTTAATACTTGTGCGGTACAATGGGATGATGATCCGAATGGCGCTGGTGTTGGCCTTTACGGTCATGAGTATGAAGACATCCATCGATTTTTTATCGAGTGGGAATATGATTTTCTTAAAGTAGATTGGTGTGGCGGCCAAAATCTTGGCCTTGATGAACAGAGTAGATATACCAAAATTGGAGAAATGATACGGGAGATCAAACCTGAAGCCCGCTATAATGTTTGTCGTTGGGAATTTCCAGGCGAGTGGGTTACTTCAATCGCGGATTCCTGGCGTATTTCTCCTGATATCCATAAAAAATTCGAATCCATCATGGAGATCGTTGATTTAAATGCCGATTTATGGCGGTATTGTTCACCGGGTCATTATAATGATATGGACATGCTACAGGTAGGTCGTGGAATGAGCAGAGAGGAGGATAAAACGCACTTCACAATGTGGTGCGTCATGAATTCTCCTTTGATTACCGGAAACGATTTAACTACCATGTCGGAAGAGACACTGGAAATTTTGACCAATTCCGATTTAATAGCCATTAATCAGGATCCACTGGCCTATCAGGCGCGTCGGATGATGGATTATGGTGATACGGAGGTTTGGGCTTGCCCTTTAAAAAGTACCATGAGCGGAGAAGTGGTAATTGTGCTTTTGAATCGGTCGGAGGAGGCAAAAAATATCGCATTTAATGTGGATGATTTAGCCGTACAGTCTTCAAAGGGATATCAGGTCAAAGACTTGTGGACAAAACAAGAAAGCCGGTCGAACGCTGCTGCTCTTGAATATGAAGTACCGGCACATGGAGTTGTCGCTTTAAAATTAAAGGGTATGGCGCATCGGGTGAATCTTTTTCAATATGAAGGGGAGATGCCGGAAGTTACTAAAATCACGGAATTTTAAATCCTAGTCAACCTTCTTATGATCCGATATCTATTACTTCTGGCGGTGATTTTAGGGGCTTGCACCATGCAAAAGAGTCCCTCCGAACATAGCGAGCGACCCAATATTCTAATCCTCTATTTGGATGATTTAGGGCTGGGAGATGTTGGGGCCTATGGTGCTACGGCTATTCCGACGCCGAATATTGATCGGCTGGCTCATGAGGGCTTACAGTTTCTGAATGGTTATGCCACCTCCGCTACCTGTACGCCCAGCCGGTATGGTTTATTAACCGGGGAATATCCCTGGAAAAATAAGCATGCGCAGATCCTTGAGGGAGATGCGCCATTGATCATCCATCCCAAGCAGGCCACATTGCCCCGGAAACTTCAGCAAGCGGGCTATGCCACTGCTGTTATTGGCAAATGGCACCTGGGTTTAGGAGATGGAAAGGTGGATTGGAATGCAGAAGTGAGTCCCGGGCCAAATGCCTTAGGCTTTGATCACGCTTACATCATGGCCGCTACCAATGATCGGGTGCCAACGGTGTATTTAGAAAATGGGAAGGTGCAGGGGCTTGATCCTTCGGATCCCATTAAAGTGAGTTATCAGCAAAACTTTGAGGGGGAACCCACTGCCTTAAGTCATCCGGAATTATTGACCCTCCAATGGCATCATGGACATAATCAATCGATAGTGAACGGGGTGCCCCGCATTGGTTACATGAAAGGGGGGCAGCAGGCACGTTGGAATGATGAGGAAATGTCGGATCATTTTTTAGAAAAGGCCAAAGCATTTTTGAACCAGCAACAGGAGCAGCCTTTTTTTCTATACTATGCCATGCACCAACCCCATGTGCCCCGAATGGCGCACCCTCGCTTTCAGGGCGCCACGTCTTTGGGGGCCAGAGGGGATGTCATCGTGGAGGCCGATGATGCCATTGGTCAATTGATGGCTCATTTAGATTCCCTGGGACAATTGGAAAACACCCTGATCGTACTCACTAGTGACAATGGTCCGGTGCTCAATGATGGTTATATGGACCAGTCGGAGCTGCTCAATGGTGATCATGCGCCCACGGCAGGAAGGAGAGGAGGCAAATATTCTTTATTCGATGGGGGCGCCCATGTCCCTTTTATTACCTATTGGAAGGGACAAATCCTGGCAGGAAAAAGCATGGCGTTGGTCTCCCAATTAGATTTGTTTAACTCTATCAATGCCTTGCTGGCTTTACCGCAGGAAAAGGAGCTGGATAGTCAAAATCTTTTGCCGGTCCTATTGGGAAAACAGGCTAATGGACGGGAAAAGTTTATTGTGGAGGCGAGTCAGAACCTGGCTTTGATTGCCGGAGATTGGGCGATGATTCCGCCTTATGCCGGAGCTCCCCTCTACAGAGATGCGGACATTGAATTGGGTAAAGATCCCCATTTCCAGTTATACCATTTAGAGGATGATCCGGGGCAGCAACACAGTTTGGCCGATTCCCAACCGTTAAAATTGGCGGAAATGCAAAAAATGTTTTTACAAGAAATAAAAGCAACTATTGTGGAAGATCGATTCCTGAATTTAGAAGATGAAATTCCGTAGAGGTGGGTTATAGCGTACGTTAAAGTTAAGTTTCCCGATTAGTGGAGCGCTCCCATTTTTTTGCTTCAATAGTGTTTATTGTTGCCAATTTATCCGGGGTCAATGCCACGTAATCGAATTTGCTGTAGAATGGAACGCTTTTAAACCCGGATCATTCATGCTTAACCCGGATTATTCATGCTGAAATCCTCGTTTAGCTGCTAGGCGGAAAAAATGAAGGAATTTTTCCTATTTCGAGTTATTTCCAACGAAACAGATGAATGAGGAGAAAGCAAGCTTGCCCAAATTGGGGCTATTATAAACCAAAGAAAACAAATTATAATGAACTGGAAAAAAGTTGCTTACGATTGATAAATGAATTTTACGGTGAATAATTCGGCTTAACACGATCTAAATATAGACCGCCCATTACTTGGGGGAGTAATGGGACCTTTTTCGAGTGGTGTGATGTAGGGTGATATTGAAGTTGAACAATAGATGCCCTCATCCACCATTTTTTTTGCGTAAAAGGAAAAATGTCGCCTTGTTCCAGCATTTATTGAAAAGGGGCTTGTCCCGAATTTAAATGCCTTTGTGTAGTCATAGACCGAATTATTCATGCTTAAACTCTCGTTTAGCTGTAAGGCGGAAAAAATGAAGGAATTTTTCCTATTTCGAGTTTTTTCCAACGAAACAGATGAAGGAGGAGAAAGCAAGCTTGTCCGGAATTTGGGCTATTATAATTCAAAGAAATGAGCTTTAAAGGGCTGGAGGTAAGTTGCTTAAGTTTAGTTAATGAATTTAGCGGTGAATAATTCAGGATAGGGAGGAAAACAGGCAGGGATTTATCCTAATTCGTTTTTGCCAATGGAACAAATGAATAGCAGAATAGAAAAGGGAGTTTAAAGGCCAAAATTCGTTGCGATAATCTGATTATTGCATAAGCGAATTTTTATTTCATTGCAGCTATAGTTTATAGGCGAGCGTCATTATCCAATAATAATAGAGGTTTCTACCAAATATCAGGAGGAAGAATGATCCATTAGTTGGAAAAATTTAACTGCTTTTATGGGTAATGGAATTGGGTGTCCTGCCTTTATTGAATTTTTTCAATGAATCGCAATGCCTATTTACATCTTTGGTGAGTAATGAAGTAATAAAAGGTGGAAAATGTTATCGTTAAAAATACTTTAAATGATTGATAATTAATACATTAAAAATCAATTAGTGGAATAAAAAATGTTTTCCATGGAAAAAATATTCCATCATTTGTTTCCGCTTCGGTATTTTCCAAAATTGAAGTAAGCAAATGAAAAACCTATTTAAATTTTTATAATGAAGGCTCAATTTTTTTTATATGGACTCATTCTTATGCTGCTTTTAAGTTGTGCGGAGCACCAACATGAAGTTGAAAGTGTTAATATAGAAGCACGCGTAGATAGTGTCTTTCAGTTAATGACTTTACAGGAGAAAATCGGACAGCTTATACAGTTTTCGGGAAATGAGGAATTAACGGGCCCGGATTCCAAGACACCGAATGAATTAGAACTTATCAATAAAATTAAAGCCGGAAATGTTGGCGCTATGCTCAATGTGGTCGGCGTGGCCAATGTCCGAGAAATTCAGCGTATGGCCGTTGAAGAAAGTCGGTTGGGAATTCCACTACTTTTTGGTTATGATGTTATACATGGTTTCAAAACGATGTTTCCGATTCCGCTAGGGGAGACCGCTTCCTGGGAACCAGAACTCGCAAAAGCTACTGCCGCAATGGCTGCTTATGAGGCTGCAGCTTCCGGCATTAACTGGACCTTCGCCCCCATGGTGGACATCAGCCGGGATGCTCGTTGGGGACGCGTAATGGAAGGTGCCGGTGAAGATCCATTTTTGAGTGGCGCTTTTTCTGCAGCCCGTGTGCGTGGCTTTCAGGGTGAGGACTTAGCCGATCCACTGACCGTAGCGGCCTGTGCCAAACACTTTGCCGGTTACGGCTATGCAGAAGGCGGCAGAGACTATAATACCACCGAGATCAATACTTCAACTTTACATAATGTAGTGCTGCCGCCCTTTAAAGCATGTGTGGATGCCGGAGTGGCCACGGTCATGAATGCCTTTAATTTGGTGGATGGTATTCCTGCTACTGCACATGCGGGCTTGCAGCGTGAGGTATTAAAAAAGCAGTGGGGATTTGAGGGTTTTGTGGTATCAGACTGGAATTCGATCGGGGAAATGGTCGCGCATGGGGTGGCCGAAAATAAAAAACATGCCGCCTTATTAGCGATGACGGCCGGTTCTGATATGGATATGGAGGGCGACTGTTATGCCCCTCATATGCTGGAATTAGTACAGGAAGGGAAAATTAATGTAGCGGAAGTTGAGGATGCGGTAAGAAGAATACTTCGCGTTAAGTTTCGTTTGGGGCTTTTTGATGATCCTTATCTTTATTGCGTAGAGGAGCGGGAAGGTAATCCGGCTATGCAGCAGCAGGCGGAAGCTTTAGCGCTGAAAGCCGCTCAAAAATCCATTGTTTTGCTTAAAAATGAAAAGCAATTGTTACCGCTTAAGCCCGGTCAAAAAGTAGGGCTGATTGGTCAATTGGCGGATGATAAAGATACGCCATTAGGTTCCTGGAGCGCTCATGCGGTGGAGCAATCGGCAGTTTCTTTATATGAAGGCTTGCAACAAGGCGATCATCAACTATCGGTGCGATATGCCCGTGGCCCACAGGTATTTGATCAGAATACGAGCTTCTTTAAGCCGGTGATCTTTAATCAGGATAATCCGGTGGGCATGGAAGCGGCGATTGAAGTGGCCCGACAGTCGGATGTGGTGGTGCTGGCCATGGGAGAAAGCAGATTTCAATCCGGGGAGGCCCGTTCACAGATGGATATAGGCTTTAAGGGGCTTCAGCTGGAGTTGTTTGAGGCTGTCCGGAGGGTGAATCCCAATGTGGTGGTGGTGCTGATGAATGGCCGGCCATTGGATTTATCGGCCATAGCAGACAAGGCGGCGGCAATTTTGGAATGTTGGCATTTGGGAAGTAAAAGTGGGACGGCCATTGCCTCCGTTTTAACGGGTGAATTTAATCCTGGTGGGAAGTTGCCCATAAGTTTTCCCCGATCCGTCGGACAGGTGCCTATTTATTATGCACGTACCAATACGGGCCGCCCGACAGGGAATGAATCGGTATTGTTTTCCCAATATATAGATGGTCGCAATGATGCACTTTACCCTTTTGGTCATGGCTTAAGTTATACTTCCTTTCAATTGGATGCCCTGGAATTGAGTCAATCGGAAATCAATGCCCAGGAGCAAATAAAAATAAGTGTTAATGTAACGAACACCGGAGCGGTGGCCGGAACGGAAGTGGTTCAATTGTATATTCAGGATGTGGTGGCTTCCTCCGCCCGTCCCGTCAAAGAATTAAAAGGATTTAAAAAAGTGTGGCTGGAGGCCGGAGCGGCTCAGCAGGTCACCTTCGAAATAGATGCGCAAGCGCTTGCTTTTTACACCCCGGAAGGGCTGTGGAAAAGTGAGCCCGGAGTATTCAGGTTGTGGGTCGGCAATAGTGCTGTTGGAGGACTTGAAGGACAATTTAAGTTAATATAATCATGTGCGCTGCAAGCCCGTGGGAAGGGTGTGTTAGCCCTACAAGGGAATTTGGCTGGAGGGATCTGAGGGCGGCTAGTGCAAGATTATCGGTGGAACTTATATTTTTTAATGGAATTTACCTACAACCTACTAAACGCTTAACGAAAGCATGATGTGGTTCATCCTATTTTTTCAATTGAGTTTATTCTCACAGCCGGAGATTGTCATCAGTAATACCCAAATCGGGTACTATATTGATGAGTCAAATGCTATGGAATTTGAGGAGATCAATAAGCCTGAACTCCAATGGCAGCACAAGCTGGATTCGAATAAGATTTTTTATATTAATGATAATGCCGTTACTTATTGGCTCAGATTTCCGATTCCGGATGTGATTCAGCACAATAATGTCAATTACTATCTGGAAATAACCGAATCCCACCTCAATCAGGTATCTGCCTGGGTAAGCGGAAAGACAGGAGCCACTAAAGTTGGGGAGGCCGGTTTTTTCGATCGTTTTCCGGAACGTCAAATACCGCATAAGAATTTTGTATACGGTATACCGGATAAAAATGCAGAAAATTATATTTTTAAAGTAAACTCAAGGAAGAATAGTTCCTTTATCCCTAAATTCAGGTCTATCCATTTTCTGTTTCAATATACTTTATCCGAATACTTTTATTTAGGGATCTATTATGGGCTTATTGGTTTAATTGCGCTATTTAATTTAATTGCTTTTATATTTTTAAGACAAAAAAAGTATTATTATTTAAGTCTTCTTTTTATATGTGGTATTTTATTATCCACCAAAGAGGATAGCTTGTTTTTTCAGTTTTTCTGGCCGGAATTTCCGGGCTTCAATTACTTTGTGTACTTTTTTAGTTATTCGGTTTATACCTTTTATCTCATCAGTTTTATACTCACCAATTTGAATACTCCCGGCCGATGGCTGAAAAGCTATCAGCTATTAATGAGTATTTATTTGGGAACACTGATCTTCAAGGATTTCTTTAATGGGGGAACCATTAACTTCATTACCTGGGCTTATATGCTCCCACTGGTATTGATTTTGGTCAAGATTTTCAAATCCAAAATTGAACCTACTCCAAAATTTATTATGGCTATTGCTTTGGTCATGAATATCATTGTACTGGTGCCTAAGCTGGATTTCTTTAAAATTGATAGTATTTTCGTACTATATTCTTTTAATTTTCTTTTACTTATACAAGGGGTTTTATTCACTATTGTATTAGTGCTGGATTATAAGTGGAGTCTGGCCAAGGCCAGAAATTTTCAGGAGAGTCTGATGGCCGAGCTAAAGCACCGGGAGGCAAAAATCAGCCAACAGGTACATGAAAAAACCTCAGAGATTGAGTCTCAGAAAATCATTATTAGTGAGAAAAACCTGGAATTGTCCACTGCCTATAAGGAATTATATTCAAGCAATCAGGAAGTATCACGATTAAATGAAATTCTTCAAAACCAAAATGTGGCATTAATTGAAGAGTTAAACACCGTCACGCAGGCGACGATCCATTCCAAGCCGGTTTCTTTTTCTTCTTTTCAGAAGCAATTTCCGAATGAAGAAGTCTGTTATCAGTTTATTTTTCAGGTCAAGAGCAGGAATGGATACGTTTGTGAAAAGTGTCAGCATCAGCGGTTTACAGAAGGCTCGGAAATGGAATTGATGCAATGTGCCAAATGCCAGTCGGAAGTCAGCATTACCAGGGGCACCATTTTTCATCGACTCAAAATGGATCTGGCCAAGGCCTTTTATATTACCTTTTATGTTACAACGATGGGGGAAGATTTTAATGTTAGCCAACTCGCGGAAAGTTTAGCATTACCCACGAACACTTGTTGGCGTTTTGTGAGAAAGGTCGCGGATATTAGATATAAAAAACAAGATGTTAAAAATGGTTCATGGGAAGAACTTATTCTCCTTTGATAAGCAAGTCTAGTTGTTTCGATAGTATGCAAAAACATTGATAAAAACTGTTCTACATTTTTTTATATAATTAAAAATAAATATTAATTACCCATGCAGTATTTATACTTTTTTATTACACTGTTCGGATTTTTCATCTCACCAATGTTTTGTTCCGCTCAGGCTCCAATTTTCACCGATTTTTTTACGGCGGATCCTTCAGCACGTGTTTTTAAGGATACCCTGTATGTGTATCCTAGCCATGATCGGGATAGTGCCCGCTGGTGGGATATGGAGGACTACTATGTCTATCGGACCACCGACCTCAAGCATTGGGAAAATGCGGGTAAAATTTTAAGCCTGTCAGATATTGACTGGGCAGAAAAATATGCCTGGGCTCCGGATTGTATAGAGAAAGATGGTCAGTATTATTTTTATTTTCCCACCGATCAAAAACATATCGGTGTCGCCGTAGCAGATCATCCTACCGGCCCTTTTAAAGATGCTTTGCAGCGCCCTTTACTTTCCATTTCGGATCCGGGCGTGATTTGCGATCGTGATTTTATCGATCCTTGCCCATTTATTGACAAAGACGGGCAGGCCTATTTGTTTGTCGGGCAAAACACCCTGAATATCTTAGAACTAAATCCGGATATGGTATCGCATGAAGGTAAAATTCACATTATTGATAATTTACCTGATTTTTTTGAAGCGGTATGGATGCACGAACGGCAGGGGATTTATTATTTGTCCTATTCAGGACATGGAAAAATATATTATGCCACCGCTGACCATCCTACCGGCCCTTTTACTTTTAAAGGCCCAATATTAGGGGAGGTGAATAGTGGAACGAATCATCATTCCATAGTGGAATTTAAAGGTAATTGGTATATGTTTTACCATACAAGTGATTTAGCCCTGAGCAAAATTCCCGCTGATGACCCCGAGCAGCAGTATGTGCAGTGGAGGCGTTCAGTTTGTATGCAACAAATCAAGTATTTGGATAATGGTGATATTCAACCAATCAATCATATGACTCCAAAATTTTAACTTAACTATTTTTTTACTTATGAAAAACGCATTTTACAAAATGCTGTACCGTATTTCGCCGCGGCTGATACGGATAGCTTTCGCTTTTTTGATTATCAGTGGATTAGGACATGCCTCTGTGTATGCGGAGCCGTTACAGGAGATTTCTATCAGCGGTCTGGTGACGGACGCCAATGGGGAGCCGCTCCCGGGTGTCAACGTCATTGAGATGGGAACCACCAACGGAACGAGTACAGATTTGGATGGTAAATTTATCCTGGCGGTACAGGGGCCGGAATCCTCCCTGATCATTAAATTTTTGGGCTATAAAGAAATCAGCCAGCGCGTGGGTAATCAGAGCTACTTCACCTTTACCTTAGAGGAGGATGTGGAACAGTTGGAAGAAGTGGTAGTGGTGGGTTACGGTACTCAGAAGAAGGTCAATGTTACCGGGTCTTTGGCGGCGGTGAAAGGTGGGGAGATCGCAGAAGTGCCTACCACGACGGTTACTAATACTTTAGCCGGTCGGCTTCCGGGTGTAGTGATCATGAACCAGTCCGGGGAGCCCGGAAACGATGGTGCCAGTATTAACATCCGGGGTTTTGGCAAGCCATTGATTTTGGTCGATGGAGTTGAAGGTGATTTTAGTAGAATAGAACCCAATGATATTGAAAGTATTTCCGTCCTAAAAGATGGTGCGGCAGCCATTTATGGTGCTCGTGCCGGTAATGGAGTGGTATTGGTAACGACCAAAAGAGGCGGTGTGGGTAAGCCGCAGGTAAAAGTTTCCAGTGCTTATGGAGTGCAGAGTTCTACCACTTTCCCGGAATATGCGGATGCCTTGCAGTATATGGAATTGGTGAATGATTACCAACCGGGCACCTATGGGGAGGAAGATTTTGAACCTTATCGCAATGGCTCGAAAAAAAGTACGAATTGGTATGATGAGACCTTCCGAAAATCAGCACCTATTTTCAAGTCTAATGTGAACGTTTCCGGCGGAACCGAACAGGTAAAATATTTCGTATCCTATGGTTTTCTGAATCAGGCATCCTTATTAAAAAGTAATGACACCAACTACGGGCAGCATAACTTGCGTTCAAATATTAATTTGGCTTTGAATAAAAATTTGGATTTGCGATTTGACCTGGCTTACCGAAATGAACGTCGTGAGTACCCCGGTTTAGGCATGCAGGATATTATGACCAATGTAGCCTTCTCCAATCCAATGTATCCGGCTGAATATCCTGATCCATCCTACCCGGTACATAATGGTTTCCAAATGGGCCCCAATTATTTATCCAGGGCTGATGTAACAGGTTATAAGCATAATGATTTTGCCAATTTGACCGGAAACTTCGCTTTAGAGTATAAATTCCCATTCCTGGATGGATTGAAAGCGAAAGCTTTTGGGAATATTAATAGCTGGAATACAAGAGATAAGAATTTCAGTAAAGATTATAGTTACTATATGTTTGATCCTACTTCAAATATTTATAGTGAGGTAGTGATGAAAGATGTAACAGGGATTTCCCTAACAGAGGGATATGACAGAGGCCAAACTTTGACAGGGCAGTTTTCTTTACATTATGATCAGACTTTTGGCAAGCATACTGTTTCTTCGATGTTATTGAACGAATTGATTGATTCAAAAGGAGACTACATCATGACCGGCCGTCAGGACTTTATCAGTAGTGCCGTAGATCAGATTTTCGCCAGTAGTGCTTTAACCCAATATACCAATGGGTATGGATGGCAGGATGGTAGAGTATCTTTGGTGGGACGTGTAAATTACAATTATGCGGAAAAGTATCTATTGGAATTTACTTTTCGGAATGATGCATCACCTCGCTTCAACCCGGATCATCGTTGGGGTTTTTTCCCTTCCTTATCAGCAGGATGGAGATTGTCCGAAGAAGATTTTATCAAGTCATTAGGATTGTTTGATAATTTAAAAATACGTACCTCCTATGGGGAGTCAGGATTTGACAATATTGGCCAATACAACTTTTTAACGGGTTATCAATTTGATCGGGTATATGCACTCGGAGGCAATATGACCCCGGGAATTAATACCAAAGGTTTGGCTAACCCTTATGCCACCTGGGAGACCATGACCATGTATAATACCGGTTTGGAATTTGATATGTGGGGAGGGAAATTCTGGGGTGAATTTGATGCGTTTTATCGTACAAGAGAAGGGATTTTAGGGCAACGTAACCTGTCTTTACCGTCTACCATTGGCGCGACTTTACCGGATGAAAATATTAATTCTCAAAATAGCCGTGGTTTTGAATTGATGTTAGGTCATCGGAATACCATTGGGGAATTTCAGTATAATATTTCCGCAAATGTTTCCCTGGCCAAAGCCAAGTGGGATCACTATGATGAACCGGTGTATGAAGACGAGGAGACCCGGGCACGTTACCAACAGTCCGGCCAATGGGTAAATCGATACTTTGGCTTTGAGGCCATGGGCTTATTTACCTCTCAGGAAGAAATTGATGGTTGGGCGAATCAGGAAATTGATCCCAGTGCCGGACATAATGTAAATATCAAACCCGGAGATATTCGCTACAAGGATATTAATGGTGATGGCGTGATAAATGAACTGGATCAGGTAGCTATCGGTAAAGGCCAAATACCGGAAATATTTTATGGTTTAAATGCCGGCTTCTCCTACAAAGGGTTGGATTTCTCAATGTTATGGCAGGGAGCTTCCGGTTTTAATGTGGTCTTTAATGCGGAGGCACAACAACCGTTTTACAATAATGCCGTTCCATTGGCGATGTTTATGGATCGATGGACGCCGGAAAACAATGATCCCAATGCACGCTTTCCGAGAACAGTGAGTAACTCCGGAAATGCCAATAATTATCGAAATTCTTCCTTCTGGTTACAGGATGGATCCTACTTCCGACTTAAGAACTTAGTAGTGGGATATACTATTCCTAATCAGTGGATAAAAAGATCCGGAATAAAAGATTTACGCTTTAATATTTCAGGATCTAATTTATTCACTTTCACCGATGTGTACCCCTATGATCCGGAAACTCCAGTTGGGGGCCGAGGATGGGATTATCCACAGCAAACTACACTAATGTTAGGTATGAATTTCACCTTCTAAATGCTAATTTTTTGATATGAAAAAGTTAATTTTTAATATATTATTAGTGTCCGTATTGGCCTCTTGTTCCCATATTTTGGATAAAACGCCATTGGATATTATCAGTGATGAACAGGTTTGGAATGACCCCAACCTCATCCGCGCTAATTTAGTCCAAATTTACAGTCAGGCACCTACCAGAAGACTTTTTAGCTATGGTTTCCCCTGGGGAGGGGATTGGGATGATGGGAATGCCGAACCGGCGCGGGAGCCTGGCTCCTATGTCGTGATTTCAGATGAAGCGATGGCATCCTATTCCTGGGTGGAATCTCGCATTCGTAATCGCGGAGGCGTACAGCGCAATGATGAGTTCATGAAATACTGGGATTACAAAATTATTCGAAACTGTAATGAGTTTCTAGAAAAAGTTACCGAAGGAAATATCCGGGAGGAAGATAAAGATTTATATAAAGCGGAGGTCAGGTTTTTACGTGCCTTTGTTTATTTTGAAAAGGTGAAGCGTTACGGAGGGGTGCCACTAATTCTTCGCCCACAATCACCGGACGAGCCGGAGGAAACCT
Organism: Persicobacter diffluens; assembly: GCF_036244895.1. NCBI lineage: Bacteria > Pseudomonadati > Bacteroidota > Cytophagia > Cytophagales > Persicobacteraceae > Persicobacter > Persicobacter diffluens. The sequence goes on along the minus strand of NZ_BQKE01000005.1, from coordinate 221,482 downwards.
TATACCCGGCACGAAATACAGAGCAGGAGGTTTATGATTTTATTATTGATGAGTTAACGGAGATTTCTGAATTGCTGCCCTCCCCGGCAGATATGGAAAAAGGAAGAGCTAATAAGTATGTAGCCTTATCGCTCCTTTCCCGCGTAGCCCTATATGCAGGGAGTATTGCCAAATACGGGCAGGTGCAGCTGAATGGATTATTGGGCATTGGAGCAGATGCTAATAAATATTTCCAAATAAGCCTGGATGCTTCCAATAAAGTCATCAATGAGGGAGGCTATGTGCTCTACAATAATTATGAGGATAAAGCGGAAAATTATCAGCGTATCTTCTTAGATGGTGGTAATCCGGAAATTATTTTTGAGCGGGAATTTGTGGGGAATGGGCTTGGACATAATTTCGATTATTTCAGCGTGGTACAGGGATATGGCTCCGGCTGGGGATCGTATTTGAATCCTACCCTGGAGATGGTGGAAGCTTATGATATGGTGGATGGCTCCGATGGCAAGATTGACTGGGAAAATGCCAGCGGCACGATGGAAGAGATCTTGGCGAATAAGGATCCGCGCTTTCATGGCACGGTGTATTTCCATGGCAATTTTTATAGTGAGGAGCCTTTGGCCATACAAATTGTGGAAGAGGACGGAAATTTATTGGATACCGAACCCGGGGAATGGCGGGAATGGCAAACAGATAAAGGAGAAACCAAGTGGGTGCAGAATGTAGGAAAGAATGCTTTTCCATTTAGTGGTGATGGTACCAAAACGGGTTTTTACATCAAAAAATTCATTAATGTAAGCGATTTCCGGGTGCCTTTTCACCAATCCCCAACCAACTGGGTGGAGTTTCGATTAGCAGAGATTTTACTCAACAAAGCAGAAGCGGCTCAGGAACTTGGGCAAGCCGGGGCATTAGAGGCGGTGAATCAATTACGTGACCGCGCTGGAGTGGCCTTGCATACTTCCATTGATATGGATAAAATCCGAAAGGAAAGACAAGTGGAGCTGGCTTTTGAAACGCATCGAATTTGGGATTTAATTAGATGGCGTGAGGCGGAGCATGTCCTGAATCAGGAATTACATGGAGTATTACCTGTACTAAAAATGCCAGAGGATGAATATCGTTATCAGGTATACTGCTGTGATGCACGTGAAGAAGGACTGGATGCTTCCGTGCCGCGCTTCTTCAATCCGGATCGCATGTATTATTTACCTTTTGGCGAATCAATCGTCAATAATAATCCTAAGATTTTAGAAAATCCCAATTACTAATAATCAGAGGGTGAATGGAAGTTCACCCTCTCTTCTCCATTTTTATCTATGCGACGATTTATATACTTTTTTATTCTTCTCCTTTTGTTGGCTTGTGGCAAGGAAGACCCCATTACGCCTGATTTACCCGAAGCGCCTGAAAACCCTGAGCTGCCGGATACAACTGGGGTATTGAGCCAAGTGCCTAAATTTCGAAGGGATCTTTTGTCGAAAGGGGTGAATTTGGGACATTGGTACGCACAGGCTACAATTGATGAATCCCACCTAAGAGGTCGATTCAGTCCACAGGATTTTGATTTCATTCAAAAGAGTGGTTTCAAGCATATTCGCCTTTCGGTATCTGAAGAGGTTTTTTTTAATGAGCAGCAACCAGCACAACTTCACACGCAGTATCAGGAAGTTTTGGAAGAGCATCTGAATGCCCTGATAGACCGACAAATTGGTGTTATTTTCGATTTACACCCCACTGATGGTTTTAAAGAAAAAGTGCATTATGAGCCGGGTTTTGCTGATAAAGTAAGCATTTTTTGGGGAGCGATGGCGGCGCATCTTAGAAAGTATGATCCGAATTATTTGTACTTAGAGGTGATGAATGAACCCTGGGCAGAAGATCCAACGGCCTGGTATGCCGAGCAGGCGAAATGGGCGGCGGAAATCAGGGAAAATGCGCCGAATCATACCATTATCGTGGACGGCAATCTGCAGGTGAAAAAAGATGACTGGGATGATGTCCGGGCCTTCCTATTGATGGAACCACTGAAAGACAAGAATATTGTATATAATTTACATTTTTATCAGCCGATGCAATTCACGCATCAGGGAGCCGTATGGGGATGGCATGTTTTACCTCATATCAGTGGCTTGGAGTATCCCACTAATGCGAGCAATGCAAATAAAATAAAAGAGGGAGCGCCTGATAATATTGAATTAGGTTGGGCTATGGATAATTATGTAAATGATAATTGGGGTCGGGGGAAAATTTCAGAGGTTGTTGCCCAGATAGGGGATTGGTCGAAGCGGTATAGTGTGCCGGTGACCGTCAATGAATTTGGGGTCTATAATTATGTGACCCCTGAAAATAGCAGAAAATTATATATGAAAGATGTACGCACCCTATTGGAGGCGAATGATCTCGGGTGGAGTGTTTGGGAATATGATAAAGGATTTCAGGTCGTGGACCGGAGCTCGGGCATTCAATTTTTACCCGAAATGAAAGAGGTATTGGGATTTTAATTTATAATTATGAGAAGTTTAGTGTTTTTATTTTTTGGTTTAGCACTCCTGGCTTGTGAGCAAAAGGAGCATGCTTCTTATCTAATGACCTGGTCGGATGAGTTTAATTATCAAGGCTTGCCTGATTCTACCAAATGGAATTATGAGGAAGGCTTTGTGCGGAATAATGAATTACAATATTATACGGTTAAAGACCTCAATAATGTAGCGGTTCGGGATGGTCACCTTGCGATTCAATTGCGAAAAGACAGCGCCGGGAACATCACCTCCGGAAGTTTACATACGCTGGGAAAATTTGAATTTACCTACGGCAAGGTAGAAATTAGAGCTAAAATTCCCCATGGTTTGGGGACCTGGCCGGCACTTTGGACTTTAGGCACCAATATCAAAGAGGTCGGCTGGCCTAAATGCGGGGAAATTGATATCATGGAGTTTGTGGGGTATATGCCGGATACCATCCACGGAACGGTGCATACTCAAAATTATAATCATACCACTAAAACAGATCGTGGAGGCCACTTTTATATGCATGCGCCCTGGGAGGATTTTCATGTTTACTCCATGGAATGGTCACCGGAAGAGATCAGAATTTTTGTGGATAATCAACAGTACTTTTCCATATCGGATGATGGCAGCGGGGAGGATAGCTGGCCTTTTAAAAATCAGGCGCATTATCTATTGCTCAACCTGGCTTTTGGAGGATCCTGGGGCGCTCAACAGGGACTGGATTACAGCATATTTCCACAGGAAATGCTGATTGATTATGTGCGTTATTATCAACTCCAAAGTTTGTAACTGATGAAATTATTTTTTGCCACCCTGCTAAGTTTTCTTCCTTTTTTCTCCTTGTTCTCTGCACCTGTATTGGTCACTTTTTCAGTGGATATGAAACATCAGGACAATTTTGAGGGGGTGGGAATTCAAGGAGGAGTAACCAATTGGGGCGATTTGGTGGTGTTAACCAATGAGCCTGGAACTACCATTTATAAAGGTACCATAACCTTGGATACTGATGAAAATAATTATTCTTATCGATTTGTTAAATTGAATATTGACAACAGCTTCAAAACCTGGGAGGAAAATATTCCATCAGAGTGCACTTTCGATTGGTCGGATGGCCATCGGATTATTTATCCACCCACTCAGGACACCATCTTACCTACCGTATGTTATGCGGCTTGTGCAGCCTGTCAGGATGAACCCGGGGATGCGAAGGAACCTGTAAAGGTGACTTTTCAGGTGGACGCCCAAAATTTGGGAGACATCTCGGGTTTGGGTTTGAATGGAAGCATTAATGACTGGAGCGGCACTATTGAAATGGAGCAAATTTCCGGCTCCACCATTTATCAAGCAACAGTGGAATTGGATCCCGAAGTTACTGGTTATACTTATCGATACACTATATTGGATGCGCAAAAGCAAAGCCTTTACTGGGAGGATGTGCCTGATGACTGTCGTTTGGAAAATGACGATAATCGTTGGTTACCGACGCCCGCTGAGGATACTGTCCTGACCGCCATTTGTTATGGAGAATGCGCGGAATGCGAGCCTGCGGATACGGAGGAAGGAGATTTTATCCAACTTCAGGTTAACATGAAATACTTTCCGGAATTCAAATATCCGGCAGTCACTGGGGGTTTTAATGACTGGGGTACACCCATTCCCTTAAATCAGGTCGGTACTTCCTCCATTTATTCGGCCAAAGTGCCTTATGCTGATAATAATAATGGATATGCTTATCGATTTGTAGCACTCAATGAAAGTGGTGAAATTATTTATTGGGAGACGGTACCGACCGATTGTGCTTTAACAGGGGATGAAAATCGATGGTTTCCATTACCAGCAACCGATACTGAGGTGGCGCCGGTTTGTTTTTCCTGGTGTAGAGATAGTCAGGTGGATGATCAGGTTTTTGAAGTAGATGTTTTAGCCCATGACAATGGTGAAGTGTTGGGTGTGGGGCATTATTTCGAAAATCAGCAGGCGAATTTAAACGCACTTCCTGAGGAAGGATATGTTTTCAAGGGTTGGCAGGTAAATGGTGAAACGGTATCCAATGATAATCCATATCAATTTAACGTAATGAAAGACCTGCAGCTTTCCGCCCTGTTTGCACCTTTAGCGGAGGAAAATTTAAAGATTACTTTTTCTGTGGATGTGGCCAATTTGGAGCAGGTATATGCGGTAGGCTTAACGGGAGGGATTATTGATTGGGGAACGCCCATAGAGATGACCCAACAAGCCGATGCCGGCAGTGTTTATGAAACAACGGTAAGCCTCCCTTTAGCGGAGGCCAATAATATCTACACCTATCGTTTTGTCACGCTTTCACAGGCGAATACCGTGGCCCTTTGGGAAGATGTGCCCCTGGAATGTAGGTTTGAAAATGATGAAAACAGATTTTTTGAAACCCCTGCGGTCGATTTAGTTTTGCCTACGGTATGTTTCAGTTCCTGTGACGAATGTAAGGAGTATATTTTGAACACTTCCTCTGAACTTCAGGTGAAGGTTTATCCGAACCCAGTAAATGAGTTGTTGCGCATCATTCCATTCCATCATCATCAAGGGATGGCCATTTCGATTTATGATTTGCAGGGGAAGCGGCTGTTGGAAGACGAGTTTAAAGCTTCAGAGTACCTGTTGAATGTGGGTTCACTTCCTGCAGGTATTTATTTATTAGAATTGAGACAAAATGATAAATATAAAGTGCAACAGTTCATTAAATATTAGAAATAGTTCAAATTTTTAACATATACCAATATCTGTAGTAAGACTAAATTCATTTCTAACTCCTAAAAAATTGCTGATATTTTTTGAATAGCATCCTTTTGAAAGGTTTGTTGCCCATGGCCCGCTGGCTTTATGGGGGTAAGGTTTCGTTTGGCTTTCAGGGAGACGACCTTTCGAACGGGCTGTTCATTTTTTTTATCTTCATGTGTGTTTATACATGCTCTTAAATCCTTCCGGAAATTCGATTTTTGTAAAAAGCGTTGCCAATTATTTTGAATCTGTAGCAAGCCTACGGATGAAAAAATTCCAAAATCGCTTCCACTCATTCGGATTGCCTAGGGACAGGAGGTATTAAACGCACCCTAAAACTTTAGAAAATTATGAAAACAAAAATCATGGTTTTACTCCTCTGCCTCGGAATAGCCTGGGGAGTAAATGGTCAATCCTATCAATGGGATAATGTGATTGTTGGTGGTGGAGGGTATGTGACGGGTATTGCGATTCATCCAAAAGTCAAGGATGTCGTCTACATGCGAACTGATATTGGCGGTATTTTTCAATGGAGTAGTGCCCAGGATCGCTGGCTACCTTTATTTGGGTGGATTGATGCCGATCACGATAATCTATATGGTGTGGATGGTCTGGCACTGGATCCCAATAATGCGCAGGTTATGTATGCCACGCTGGGCAAATATCCTCTTTACGAGGGGGGAATTTATAAATCTACCGATGGAGGGGTTAACTGGAACAAGCTTCGCGACGAGAAATTTGCTTCCAATATGAAGTTTCGAGAGGTAGGGGAAAACATTATCGTTGACCCGAACAACAGCCAGGTGGTGTATGTCGGTACCCGGCTCAATGGTTTATTACGCAGCACCGATGGAGGGTCTAATTGGTCCACGATCGGTTCGGTGAGCAAAGGTTATGTGGGGGATCCGGCTAATTACTGGGAGCAGGCGAATAATCCGATCGGAATTCGAAATATAGCGATTGACCCTAGCGAAATATCCTCCGGACGCTCGAGAAAAGTCTATGCCACCGTTTATACCGAAGGGGTTTATGTGAGTAATGATGGCGGAAATTCATTCAGTAAAATGAATGGAAGCCCTTCGGATTGCATTCGCACGGTGGTCAATAATCAAGGGCATTTATTTGTGACTACCGAGGACGGCGTGTACCGTTACCGGGGAAGCTGGGAGAAATTGAATGTTAATACGGAAGGCTATAAGATGTTTAATGGCATCTCGATAGATCCTTTTAACCAAGACAACCTGTTTGTCAGTAATGGCCGACAGTTGTGGTGGCAGAAACAATATTTGAGTCAGGATGGGGGCGACAGCTGGCAGGAATACAGTGCTTTTAATGGTCGAATGGAAGTACATGATCGTACCTGGCATGCCGAGGATTTGGGATTTTTCCAGGCCGCTACCGCGGACATTGCCTTTGATCCCCATCAGCAGGGGCGGGTCTATACCACCGACTGGTACCAGGTATGGAGAACCGAGAATTTGTATGAAGTGCCTTCCCATTGGTATAATGATGTGAAGGGACATGAGGAGATTGTAGTCCTGGCTTTATGCAGCCCGCATGAAGGCGTTCCTTTATTTAGTGGGCAGGGAGATGTGGTGGGCTTTCGGCATGACAATCAATTTGAAGTACCGACTAAGCGACTGACTACCAAAGCCGAATGTACCGGTATCGATTATAGTGAATCACAAACCCAACATATGGCCCTGGTTTCCGCCAGCGATTGGTATGGGGCGAATACCCAAATTTTCACTTCCTCTAATTCCGGTGCGGATTTTTATGCCGTTAATCAACCCGCTGGTGCATTGAATGGGAAAATTGCCATGTCGGCTAATGATCCTCAAAAGCTGGTTTATGTTTATGGCAACGCGGCCCCTTATTATTCCACTGACGGTGGCCAAAACTGGAAATCCTCTTCCGGGGCTCCGACGACCGCCCTTACGACCACTTATATGTATCAATATGATGATCCGTTAATTTCGGATCGGAAGCTAAACAATACCTTCTATTTGCTGGATCGGACTCAGGGTAAGTTGTATGAGAGTAATGATGGCGGAGCGAATTGGTATACCATCAATACCGCAGGCCTGGTGAGTAGTGACCAATATGCCAATTTAGGAATTGGCTGGGGTGATTATGGGGATTTGATGGGGGTGAGTCAGGGCAGTGATGGTCTTTGGCTCTCCAATGATCGCGGAAGGAGTTTTACGAAGAATAATTACTTTGAGCTGGCCCGGATGTTTTCTTTCGGTGTGGGCCAACAGGCTACAGGGATGCCTGCCATTTATGTTTACGGTAAGCGAAATGGACAGTGGGGCGTTTTTATTTCTGATGATTTTGGAACCAACTGGAGAAGAATCAATGATGATTTAAGCTATGTCGGTAATGCCCCGACCATGATGAAGGGTGATCGTCAAACTTATGGAAAAGTGTATGTGGGCACCAATGGCAGCGGCTTATTTTACGGAGCCCCTACGGATGATAACAGTCAAAACACCCCTTATCAGGGCTACCGGAGAAGTATACCCGGAACCCTGAAAGTGGTGGAATATGATGAAGGTGGTGAGGGCGTCGCCTATCATGATACGGATGCCTCCAACAATGGGGGGCAATTTCGGTCTGATGGAGTGGACATTGAAAGTTGTAGTGAAGGAGGTTATAATATTGGCTGGACCGCAAGTGGAGAATGGTTGAAGTACAGCCTAAAAGTAGAAAGTGCAGGGAGTTATCAACTTACTGCCCGGGTAGCTTCTGCCATTTCCGGCACCAAGAGCCTAAAAGTGGCTTTAGCCGGGCAGACTCAAACCGCCAGTTTCACTCATGCTGTTGGGTGGCAATCCTGGCATGATCTGGACCTGGGCACTTTCAACCTGCAACAGGGGCAGGTGGAGTTAACCCTCGAAATGCTTTCTGCTAATATCAACCTGCAGTCCCTTACGTTCTCAGCGAACACGGCTTCCTGTACTTATAATTTAGTGAATCCGAATTTTGAAGCCGGGGAGCTCAGTCCGTGGCAGGGATGGAATAACGGACTGGAAACCAATGCTGCTCATGTTTATGAAGGCAGCTATGCCGCCGGGACGTGGTGGGGCGGACAGTTGTCTAACACCCTTAGTGAGTTGGCCCCTTCGGTAGATTATCAAATCAGTGTATATGCCCGTAATCTGGAAGCGGGAAAAAATGGGCAATTTCTGCTTAATGATGCCAATGGCACCATCGCTAGTGTGGACATTACCTCCACCAGCTGGCAGCAGTACACACTCAGCTTTTCCACCGGAACCAATCCCTCTTCCCTCACTGTGGTCGCTAAAGCTCCTGCAGATGCCATGGCGGTATTTGATGATTTTCAGCTTTCCTGTTCGCAAAATCAGCGGAGGGAAACTGAGCCTGCTGCATTCCTCATCACGAATCCGGTGGATCAACAACTTCGGTTGACCATTGAGGAGCAACGTTTTCATCAATGGCAAATCCATAATGGGGATGGCCGACTAATGATCAAAGGTGAATGCCAGCCGGAAACCATTATTTCCACTGCAGGCCTGCCAACTGGGCTTTACTTTATCAGCCTTATGGGCGCTGAGGAGGTGCTGACGGAAAAATTAATTATTCATCATTAATCCGAAAGAAGCAAGCGATAATCTTTGCTTCGCTGCAAGCTGGAAAAAAAATAGACCTTTATTTTATGTTTTTCGTAAGGTTGCCGGGGCAGGATTACAAAGTAAACACAATCAAATTTGAACTATTAAAAATTTAGATAACCTATATTTAATGAACCGAAACTTAACTTCCGAATGAATGATTTGATTCTGGTGGTGCACGATTCGGTTTAATTCAATTTTCCCCTTTCATTTTTTCAATTATGAAACATTTCATACCCTTTATTCTTGTTTTTTGGGCATCAGTTGGCTGCCGACCCTCGCGTAATGTGCAGATGGAAAATCCCCCAAAAGCAGCTTACTATTATGACCTCAGCAATTATAAAAGCCAACCCCTGAATTATTTTGAAAAAATGGAAGGGGATTCTCCTTCCAGAGGAAATATTCGTGTCAATAATCAATATTTGGAGTTAAATGGAAAGGCTTGGTTGCCTACCTATGGGGAATTTCATTTTTCACGTTATGAGGCTGATCGTTGGGAGGAAGAGATATTAAAAATGAAAGCCAGTGGGCTTACTGCTATTTCCTCCTATATCTTTTGGAATCATCATGAAGAAATTGCCGGACAATGGGATTGGAGTGGCAATAAGGATCTGCGGCGTTTCGTACAGCTGTGCCAAAAGCATGATATGTTGTTTTTTGCGAGAATAGGCCCCTGGTGTCATGGGGAGGCTCGCTATGGCGGGCACCCTGATTGGTTAGTGGCGCAGTGTCCGGGCAAAATTTTACGTTCTACCCACCCCCTGTATCTGGAGCCGGTGAAAAAATTGTATGCCCAGATTGCCAAACAACTGGAGGGTTTATTTTGGGAAGACGGTGGACCTATTTTCGCCATTCAGTTTGATAATGAAAACTGGGAGAGTGGTCCGGGAAAAGGCCGGGAGCTTATTGATGCGGAAAAGGCCATTGCTTTGGAGTTGGGCATGAAAGCCCCTCTATATACCATCACCGGATGGGCCAATGCGGAATTTACCCAAGGGGAAGTGATTCCCGCTTTCGGCGGTTATGTCGATTATTTTTGGTCTGAAGCGCCGGAATTTTATCGTTGTGCTTCTTTTAGTTTTAGTGAAATCCGGCCCGATGGGGACATTGGCACCGATATGGGATTGCAACAACGATTTGATGATAAATACCTTAATAATCCTTTTTTAACCTGCGAGACCGGCACCGGCATGCATACCGCATTTCACCGTCGTCCGCTGATTACCGCCAAAGACAATGCCGCTGTGGCCCTGGTGGAATTGGGTAATGGTTGTAATGGCTTGGGCTTATTTATGTTCCATGGAGGAACTAACCCCATGGGGAAAAATACCCGATTGCATGAAGCGCTGGAAGATGGCTATAATGATATCACGGTTTTCAGCCATGATTGGCAGGCGGCCATTGGGGAGTTTGGTCAAAGCCGCGATACCTACCATCACTATTTGCCCCTGTTAAATTTCGCTAAATTTTTCGGTGCCGATTTGGCCCCTATGTCACCTGTAATCCCGGAACAGCTGAATGCAAATCCTTTTCAGTCCGATCTTTTACAGCATGCGGTAAGAACGGATGGTAACGCTGGTTTTATTTTCTTTAACAATCATATCAAGCATGATACCCTTTATCAATTTGATCAGGTGCAATTTAGTCTTGACTTGCCTCAGGAAACCTTAGAGGTGCCCGATAGACCGATTACAATCCCTGAAGGAGTTTATGGTTGTTTTCCTTTCAATATGCCGGTCGGTAAGCATCTGTTGAAATACGCCACCCTACAACCTATTGCTTCTTTGGAGCAGGGGCGACATCTTGTTTATACGCAAATTTCAGGTATCGAACCCCTGCTTGCTTTCAAAAGCGGTACCCTTTCTGAGGTTAAGGGGGATGCTAGTATGGATTCAGACCGACAGGGATATGCCTTTATTAGACCATCGGAAAAAGGCATCGCCCGCATTCGATTGAAAGATCAAGAGGGCAATACCATCACCCTCTCCATTCTTTCTCCCTCAGTGGCGGAAAATACTTACTTTCAGGACGATCAGGCGGTGTACAGTGGCGCAGAACAATTGACCTTCACTCAGGACAGTGTCCGGGTGTTAAGCAGCAGGGAAAAAGAGTGGCTGGTACAATGGTCTGCTGACCAAATGGATTCTGTTCAGGTAGGCTTCCAAACCGCCTCCTGGCGTTTGGACACCATTCGCTTGCAGGAGGGCGCCCACTTGCAATACCCTCAGCGATTCGTCGGCGATAATGTTCGCTTGGCCATGCCGGTGGATAGTATTTTTGACCTCGGGACGGTGATTGCGGTAAGTCCTGTTTGCCAGAAGCCATCTCCCGATCAGGTGGATACCCGAATTACATTAGATTATGAAGGGGCCACTGTTCGCCTATTTATCAGGGAGCAATTCGTGCATGATAATTTTTGGAATGGAAGCTCCTATGAAATCAGTCTGTCCCATTTTTCTGCCGAAAAGGAGAAATTGATATATAAAATATTACCCCTGCAAAAGAATGATCCCATCTATATTAACGGACAGTATCTTCCTGATCGGAAGCTAAATGGTAATCTGTTGAAAGTTAATCAATATAAGATTGTTCCGATATATAAAAAATCATTAGCTTTAAAAAGATTCAATTCTTAATTTGAGGTTTAACCTATTGTAGACATTTTTAATATATAGTAATTCATGAAAAAACTATTTTTTTATTGCTGTGCTCTTTTGCTGGGCGCCTGTCAAAGTCAGGGATTAAAACCTTCAAAACCCGCTGATGGCCAGATTGAAGCGATCATTTCGAACATGTCCCTGGAAGAAAAAGCAGGACAGCTGAATCTGATCGCCATAGAAGGTGAGCCTACGGCCGAACACCTGGAAATGATCCGGAAGGGTTTAGTGGGTAGCGTCATCAAGTCCAATGGTGTAAAGGATAATAGCCGATTGCAAAAAATTGCCGTGGAAGAGTCGGTCAATGGTATTCCCATCCTGTTCCAGGAAGATGTCATTCATGGTTATAAAACCATTGCGCCCATACCCTTGGCGGAGGCAGCAAGTTGGGATTTAGAAGCGATCAAAACTTCTGCTCAGGTGGCAGCAAGAGAAGCCGCTGCAGCAGGGATTCATTTGACCTATGCGCCTATGGTGGACATCTCCCGCGATCCGCGATGGGGCCGAATTCTGGAAGCAGCCGGGGAAGATCCTTATTTGGGTAGTTTAGTTGCTGCTGCTCGAGTGGAGGGCTTTCAGGAGGCCGGGCGCGCCAATCAGGAAAATATTTTAAGTTGTGTTAAACACTTTGCCGGCTATGGTGCTTCCCTGGCGGGTATGGATTATAATATTGATGATTTCTCCGAAAGGGCATTGAGAGAAGTACATTTGCCTCCTTTTCAGGCCGCTATTGATGCTGGAGTATCAAGCGTGATGTGTGCTTATACGGCTTATGATGGAGTGCCCCTTACCGCTAACCAATATTTACTGCAGGAGGTGCTTCGGGAAGAAATGGGATTCGATGGATTGGTGATGACCGACTGGCAGACGATTCCTAACCTGGTCAAGATTGGGGTGGCACCTAATGATACCATCGCCACGGAAATGGCTATGGCCGCCGGAGTGGATATGGATATGGTGGCGGAGAAATATGTGAGCCTATTGCCGGAGCTGGTGAGAAGTGGCAAAATAGCAGAAAGGGATTTGGATCAGGCCGTAGGTCGCGTATTACGATTGAAAAAGGATATTGGCCTGTTGGATCAACCAATGCGCGGGCTGAATCCGGAAAAGGAAAAGCAGGAACTCCTTTCGGAGGAAAATTGGAAGCTTACCAAAGATATTGCATTAAAGAGTATGGTGTTGCTTAAGAATGAGTCGGAGGTGTTGCCCATATCCACTGACACCAAAAAAATTGCCGTGATTGGTCCTTTCGCCAATGTGCAGGAAGACCTGATGGGTTGGTGGTCCGGCAAAGGAGAAGCCAAAGATGTGGTGTCCATTTTAGAGGGGATTAAACAAGCCTATCCAAAAAGTGAAATCACATTTGCTGCCGGTTGTAAAATTGACAAATTTGAAAAAGCAGGGGCTGAAATGATCGCCGAAGCTGTTCAGGTGGCCAAGCGCGCAGAAGTGGTAGTGCTGGTACTTGGAGAACAATATTGGATGAGTGGAGAAGGCGGAGGTACGGCCAGCCTGCACCTTCCGGGCCTACAGGAAGCCCTGGTGGACCGCATTGCTGAGCTTAACAAGCCGACCGTAAGTGTGATCGTTTCAGGCAGACCTTATATACTGACCGAAATTGCGGCAAAATCTGATGCGGTACTTCAAGCCTGGATGCCCGGCACCACTGGCGGTGAGGCCGTAGGAGAGATTCTTTCCGGTGCCTTTAACCCTTCGGGTCGACTTCCGGTTACTTTTCCTTCTCATGAAGGGCAAGTCCCGATTTTTTACAGTTACCGTAAAACGAGCCACGATTTTGAGCCGGAAGATCCGGAGAACAGATATTCCACCACTTATCGGGACATTTCCAATAAGCCACTTTATCCATTTGGCTATGGGCTTTCTTATACTGATTTTGAATATGGTTCCATAAAAGTAGATCAGCCACAAATGAGTTGGGAGCAAGACCTGCAAGTGGTTGTAACGGTTAAGAATTCCGGTTCTCGGGCAGGCGTGGAAACGGTACAGCTTTATATCAGAAGAAAATATTGCGAGGTTACCCAGCCATTGTTACTGTTAAAAGATTTTCAGCAAGTGAAACTGGAGGCAGGCGAACAGCGCGAGGTGAAGTTTAATCTTTCTGCTGATAAACTAAGCTTCATCGACCAAAAGCACCAAACCAAGTGGGCAGATGGAGCATATGAAGTATATGTGGGGCCTAATGCAGCGGAACTCCAAAAAGCAGCATTTACCTTTAAAAATAGTGGAAATAAAGCGCTTTCCCTTTAGTGGTGGCGGTAGAAAGAGGCCCGTTTATAAATGGGCCTTTTTCTGATTGTATTTGCCCGGATTGTTCATGTTTAAATCCGCTTATAGTTGTCAGGAGGGTAAGGGAGCAATAGTTACCTGTTTCGTTTTGCTCCAACGATGCAGGGACGTGAGGCGCAAGCAAGTTTACCCAAATTTGGGCAAGGAGGAAATCAGTGAAATCAATCTCAATGCGTTGATAAATAAACCTATAAGGTGGTTTGCTGAATCTATCGAAGAATAATTCGGATTATATTTTTTGTTGTGAGTATTTCTAGAAAAATTTTTATGAGCTATTCCCACCGGCTTAATTTTTTTTTATTGCTGTTTTTTCTTGGAAGTGGTCCGCTCCTGAGTGGAATTTGTCATGCACAATTACCATCTTCTGAGCCAGCCTATCAGGAGCAATACAGACCCCAATTCCATTTTTCACCGATAGCAAATTGGATGAACGATCCCAATGGCTTATTTTTTCATAAAGGAAATTATCACCTCTTTTATCAATACAATCCCGATAGCACCATTTGGGGGCCAATGCATTGGGGGCATGCCACCTCCGGGGATTTAGTACACTGGGAGCACCAGGCCCCTGCTTTATCTCCTGATGCTGCAGGCATGATTTTTTCTGGATCAGTGGTGGTAGACCATCAAAATACAAGCGGTCTTGGTCAGAATGATCAGGTGCCTATTCTGGCCTATTATACCGCACACCGAATGGATTGGGAACAGGATCATCGCTTAGATTTTCAAAATCAGGCAATGGCCTTTTCTCTTGATGACGGGTTAAGCTGGGAAAAATACAATCATGGGCATCCAGTGCTATTTAATCCCGGGATAAAGGATTTTCGAGATCCAAAGGTTTTTTGGCATAGCCCTACTCAGCGATGGATAATGCTTTTAGCCGCGGGTGATCATATTGCGATTTGGAACTCCGGGAATGGAATTGACTGGGATTACTGTAGTGATTTTTACGGGCCAAAATTGGAGGCCGATGGCGTGTGGGAATGCCCAGATTTATTAAAAATGCCCGTAGGGAATACCCAAACCTATAAGTACGTACTGCTGGTGAGTGTAAATGCATATGGACCGTTTGGAGGATCTGCTACCAAATATTTTGTGGGGGACTTTGATGGAAGGACGTTTACCAGCGATCAGCAAAATACCCTTTGGGTAGACTATGGAAAAGATAATTATGCAGGAGTTAGCTGGAATAATATCCCACGGGAGGATGGTCGGTTACTCACCATTGGGTGGATGAATAATTGGGAATATGCCCAAAATACGCCAACGGAGCGATGGCGATCGGCAATGACCGTACCCAAGAGACTCAGTCTGGAAAAGGCAGCAAACCAATACTTGTTAAAAAGCCATCCCATTGAAGCGCTGAAAAGTCTTAGAGAGGAGGCTATAGCAGTAGCTGATGTCCGATTGGGTCATCCTGCTCCCCAACAACAGTTTTTTACCAATGACTTATCTGGTGCCTTTGAGCTGAGTCTTACTATTATGGAGAGTGATGCCCAACAATTTGGCTTATGGTTGCATAATGTACAGGGGGATACTTTCCAGGTGATGTATAATGCCAGTGAGCAAAAAATCATAACCGACAGAAGTAAGGCTGGTACATTTTTCTCAAGGGAAGGCTTTTACAGTAAGCCCACTTTCGTGGAGTGGCCCAAAAGATATCCCCTAAAATTACATCTGCTTGTGGATTGGTCCAGTGTTGAACTTTTTGTACAGAATGGAGAAAAAGCAATGACCAATACCTTCTATCCCTCGACGGCCATCACTAGTATCACTGCCTTTTCTCATGGGGGAAATTCAGCCTTTGAGAATATTGAGGTATTTCCGTTAAAAAGTATATGGTGATAAAATGTAAATAACTAATTATAATTATTAAATATCGATGTTAAAATTAAAAAATCATATATGCTAGTTCCTGTACCCTACAGTAGTTCAGTGAGTTGCTAATAGTTAAACTGCTAAAGGGGGCTGTTGCAAGGGTTTAGGAGCGTGTTTAAAAGCCAAAATTCGCAGTTGAAAATTGATTATTGCATAAGCGATATCCGATTATTTTGAACGATTAGCAGCGCTGTAGTTGAGAAATGATCCAAAATCGCTTCCAATAATTCGAATTTGTAGCCGGATGGTGGGCTTTTAAAGATGCTCTAAAACTAAAACAGATGCTATTATCCCGAAATGAACTTATTCACTCCTTTTTTTGCTGCAAGCTGGAAAAATGAAGCTATAGTTCCTATTTCGTTTTTTCTGAACGAAGCAGAGGAATAAGGAGAATGTAAACGCACTTATGAAAATTCAGGATTTTGCCATCATATTGCTCACTATTTGGAAATAGTTCAAGATATCTGCCATCAGGCTTAATTGTGGCATTGAGGGGTCTCGGCCAAATCCGGTTATAGAGTAGGTGAATGAATATCAAGAAGATTTTTTTTTTATAATTATAAATTAATGAATCCAATATGAATACTCATAAAATCAATACCAGCAGTAATCATAATGGAATAGGGATTCCGTTAAGGTTTAGTAAATGCATAAAGTATAGGATCACCTTATTTTATATAGGGCTTTCCTGTTTTTTTATGTTGTCATGCCATCAGACTGATCGATTACCTCAAAATGATATAGCCCGGGCGATTGAATTACCATTTAAGCTTTCCCCAAATGGCCACTATTTTGAGAAAGACGGAGCACCATTTTTTTGGTTGGCGGACACCCACTGGAGACTTTTTGCGGGAGCCGACCCCCGGGATTTATCAGCGTATTTTCGTATTCGGAAGTCGAATGTAGTCCAGGTTTTCTATACCATGAATTGGGCAAAGGTGAATTATCGTGGAGACAGTGCTTTTTTTGGTAAGGACCCACTTCAGCCGGATCCGGCTTATTTGGATGCTGCCCTAAAAATCACCCAAATGGCAAAAGATGATGATATTAATATTTGCTTAGTCATTGGACAACCTTTGAAATTCGATACTTATCTGAACCGTATTCAGGAAGAGGATCAGGCCTATGCTTACGGCTTTACTATGGGTCAGGCGTTTAAGGCCTGTAGCAACGTGGTTTGGGCCTTGGGGCAGGATTTTGAGGGTGTAAGGCCATCATTATGGAAGGCAGTGGCGGAAGGAGTTTGTGATGCTTATGATGATAATTTTGATTATGATGGACTAGCCCAATGGTCCAATACCCTGATGAGTTATCATATTGGTTGGGAATCTTCCACGGCTGTTCAATTTCATGATGCTCCATGGCTGGACTTTAATATGATCCAAACCAGCCATATGAGACAAGATAATCACAGCGTTTATTTCTGGCCTTGGATGGGATGGCAAAAGACGCCCGTTAAACCTGTACTGGATGCGGAACCTAATTATGAAAATCATCCTATTTGGAAAAATAATGATGAGAGTAGATTTTCTTCCTATGATATTCGAAAAGCGGCTTATCGGTCCGTTTTTGCGGGCGGAGCCGGGATCAGTTATGGGCATAATCAAATTTGGCCCATGCGACAAAATTGGCAGGATAGTTTGTATACAGAGGGGGCAGTGCAGCTTCAGCACCTGAAAAACTTAATTTTAGCTTTTCCATACACGGACCGGATACCTGATCCGGACATTGTACGATCCATCAATCCCAACGATGCCCATAAGATTATTGGATGCCGATCGGAGAAAGGTGATTATGCTTTGATCTATGTTCCAACGGCTGAGCAGGATTTTGAATTAATGCTGGATTGGCTTGGGGGTAGAGATTATCACTTCAAGTGGTTTGATCCTCAGCAGGGTCAATATCTGAATGAAAAAGCCGGAAGTATGGATGCGCCCGAAGTACACCCTTATCGGGAATTTGATCGTTTTCGAAGCCCTTCCAGAAGCCTGGGCATGGATTGGGTACTGGTGATACAGGCGATGGCTGCGCAGGATCCTGAGGTAGATGCTTAACCCGAATTATTCACCGCTGGTTTTGGAATCTATCAAAAGAGGCTGTTTGTTAGTTTGTTACGACCGGATCTACTAGATTTCTGATAGCCCCAATTTGGGTAGGTTTGCTATCTCCTTTTTATCTGCTACACTGGATATAACCTATTAATTTTTATTACGATGAGACTTACTTTTTCCTATTTATTTTTATTGCTACTGCCTTTCTTTTATTGTGGATGGCCCTTGTCGACAAAAGCCCAGGTTTTGGAGCTCTCGGGCGACTGGACTTTCCAAATGGATTCCACAGATCAGGGACTTACCTCCGGCTGGTACCATGGACTTCCCAATGGGCAAGAGGTGCATTTACCAGGCAGCCTGGCGGATAATGGCATTGGCTTTCCCGTGGATGCGAACACCGACTGGACGGGAAAACTTGCCATTCCCGACTGGGAGGAAGATGAAAAATTCAGTCCGTATCTTCAGCAAGAATGGTTATTTCCTTTCTGGTTAAGTCCAAAATTAAAATATACCGGGGTGGGTTGGTATCAGAAAGAAGTGGTGATCACCCGGCAGATGAGGGACTTGCCGCTCGAGCTGTTATTGGAGCGTGTGCATTGGGAGGCTTCCGTATGGGTGGATGGGCAGTTTGTGGGGCAAAGCAACCGCTTAGGCACGCCTCAGATTTTTCAAATGCCGGAAGGCTTGTCGGAGGGTAATCATTTGATATCATTGAGAATTGATAATCGCATAAAGGAGGTGGATGTGGGACATAATGCCCATAGTATTTCTGATCATACTCAAACCAATTGGCATGGGGTGATTGGCAAAATGCAGCTTAAGGCGCGCGCCCCGGCCCGGATTAGGCATCAAAAAATTATGCCCATGGTGGAGGAAAGATCCGTAATGCTGGATCTAAGCTTAGAAAACCTTCAGGAGCAATCGCAAACCGCTTTGCTGGAGGTAGTGGTTTTTTCTGCTGATAAGGAAAATGAAATTGCCCGAATGACGAAAGAAATAATATTACCGAAAGGATCCCATCCGTTACAGTTACAGCTGCCCATGGGCGATGACATTCGGTTATGGGATGAGTTTGATCCCTATTTATATCAGTTGGAAAGCAGGCTTTCGGTCGGGGAGCAGGAGGATGTTCAGCTGGCCGGTTTCGGGATGCGAAAACTGGGTATTGCCGGTACCCGGTTCACGATTAATGATCGCCCGCTATTTTTACGGGGCACACTGGACTGCGCCATTTTTCCAAAAACGGCCTATCCGCCCACCGACCAGCAGGAGTGGAAACGTATATTCAGTACCATTAAAGCCCATGGTTTGAATCATATCCGTTTTCATTCCTGGTGTCCTCCTAAAGCGGCCTTTGATGTAGCGGATGCCCTGGGGCTTTATCTGCAGATAGAGTGCGGAGTTTGGGCACACGCTGATTTTCCGGCTTCTTTGCTGGGGGAAGGAAATCCGGTGGATGACTGGATCATGAAGGAAAGTAGGGCCATTGTGGAGGAATTTGGGAATCATCCGTCTTTTTGTTTGTTTCTGCATGGGAATGAACCCATGGGGCAGGGCCAGGAAGCGTATTTGGCCTCTTTTATTAATTATTGGAAAGCGCGGGATAACCGACGGTTTTATACCTCCGGCGCCGGATGGACCGCACAAGAAGAAAATGATTTTCATAATATTCAAGAGCCTAGAATTCAGCATTGGGGAGAGGGTTTGAAAAGTATTATTAATCAACAAAAACCCAATAGTAATTATGACTGGCGGCACCAATTGTTGGAGAATGACCGACCGGTGGTTAGTCATGAAATTGGTCAATGGTGTGCTTATCCAAATTTGAAGGAAATTGATAAATACCAGGGGAATTTACAGGCGAATAACTATAAACTTTTTCAAAAAAGCCTGGCCGCAAATGGCTTGTCTTCATTGGCAGAAAAGTTCCTGATGGCTTCTGGAAAGTTACAAGCATTGTGTTATAAGGCAGATATTGAGGCGGCCCTTCGCACGCCGGGTTTTGCAGGATTTCAATTATTGGGTTTATCAGACTTTTCAGGGCAGGGCACCGCACCGGTGGGCGTACTAGATGCCTTTTGGGAAGAAAAAGGATATATCCGTCCGGAAGAATTTCGCAGTTTTTGTCAGGAAACCGTTCCTTTGGCCCGCTTCGATCAGTTCGTTTTTAAATCGGGATCTCCCATAAAGGTAAAGCTGGAGGTGGCGCATTTTGGAGAAAAGGTACTGGAGGATGTTCGTCCAAGGTGGGTGCTAAAAAATCAGGCTGGAAAGGTCATAAAGGAAGGGCAATTACCGACCTGTACCCTTCCCGTGGGTAATGTCAATGTGGGAGAGGTAATACTGAAACATTTTAGCGGACAGCCGGAACATTTGATCTTTGAATTTAACATAGGAACATTTAAAAATCAGTGGGACCTCTGGCTTTATCCTGATAATGAAATTCCAACTTATGAAGACATTCAGGTTGTGCAGAAGCTGGAGGCCGCTACCATTAAATCATTAACCAGGGGGGGCAAAGTATTGCTGACGCTTCCTAAAGGTAGTGTGAAACCGCAATTTGGTGGGGATATCGCAGTGGGATTTTCTTCTATTTTTTGGAATACAATGTGGACGGAGGGTCAGCCTCCGCATACCATGGGCTTATTGTTGGATCCGCAAGATCCCTTGTTAAAAGCCTTTCCGACGGAGCAATATAGTAATTATCAATGGTGGGATGCCCTGACGCATGCGGATGCAATGGCGCTGACTAAGATACATCCCGACCTTCAACCTGAAATAAGGGTTATTGATGATTGGTTCACCAACAGAAATTTGGGTTTAGCTTTTGAGGTGCAGGTAGGGAAAGGGAAATTGTTGGTTACCTCTATTGATTTGGTGCACAAGCAGTCAGAAAGAATAACGGCCCGTCAGTTATTAATAAGTATGCTGGACTATATGCATTCAGCGGATTTTCAACCTAAAGTTAGACTGAAAGCTGGGGAAATAGAGCAGATTTATGAGGTCAAAGCCGCTTTTTAGCGTATCCTTATTTCTAAGGATTTTGGCAGAATTACCCCTTCGGACTTAGAGGATGTTTAAAAGCGCACCATCCGGCGGAAAATTCGAATTATTGGAAGTGATTTTGGATAATTTCTCAGCAATAGCGCTGCTATTCTCTTAAAATAATCGGCTATCGCTTCTGCGATAATCAAATTTTCGCTGCGAATTTTAGCTTTTAAACGCGCTCTTTTAGGCCAATGGCAATAATTTTTGGGCAGTGCATTGATATTGCTTTTTTTACTTTTTTAATAATCCATATTGGGGCAAGCTTGTTTGCACCTCCTTCATCTGCTGGTGGGAAAATAATTGAAAGAAGGAACTATTTCTTCATTTTTCCCGCTCTGCATTGAATGAAGAACTTACTCAGGCATCATTCGGCTTAGTCCTCTACCAAACCGGTGGAGGACGAGTCGATATAATGGATTTGAATGGGGTTGATACTTTTTGAATGGGTGATGTGTGTCCCTATCGGAATTTGTTCCCGACATTTCCACCAGTATTTCGATCGTAGGGGCCACAGCCGGAAGGGTTGATTTTTAAAACAGAAAACATAGGAAGCCTTCTTTTTATCGGCACGATCAGCATCCGGGGTGTACTTATGATTTCAAGCATTGGATTATTATTCCATACCCGGCTTAAATTCTGGTAATTTGTTCATTGCCAGCTCCTAGGGGTGGATTTTTTATTCAATTTTTTTATAAATTATGATATCATGATGATGGTAATCACCTTAACTTTTTGATATGAGATTTTTTTACCTACTTTTTTTGTTAACCCTGCTCCACCAAACCGCGCTTGCGGATAAAACCAAATTTGTCACCCTAAACCGGGAGGACGGACTTTCTCATTCTACCGTAAATGCTATTGTCCAGGATCATTCCGGCTATATGTGGTTGGGTACGCAAGATGGCCTGGTACGGTATGATGGTTATGAATTTAAGGTGTTTCGTCCAAAACAAGGAAATAGCCAATCTATTCAGGATTCCTGGATTTCTTCCTTATTTGTAGATGCTAATAATCGACTTTGGGCTCGATTTGATGGGGGCGGTATCAGTGTCTATGATCCGGATAACTGTTATTTCATTAATCTGGTCGCTGATCCGGCCGACAGCACGAGCTTATCCAGTGATCTCGGCCCGACCAATAGTGTTTTGGACAATAAATATACGACTTGCGAAACTCCCGATGGAAATGTTTGGATCGCAACCCGCTATGGACTCAACCGTGTAGATAAAGATTTTAAATGTCGTCAATATTTAAAAGGAAGGGCTAAAAATGGAGGATTAACTTCTAATTATATTAGTTCTCTTTTTTATGATAAAACCCTCAATCAATTATTGGTCGGTACCGATAAGGGCTTAAATATTATTGACCTCACCACCAACGAAGTCCGGCATTATGAGCATGAATTGATGGGGGCACATATTCGCATTATCAATAAAGATCCTTTTAATACCTATTGGGTTGGGACAAAAAACAGTGGTCTCTTTAAATTCCAGCTAAGCCCTTCTGGTGAAATGATCGAGTCAAAACGATTATTGTCCGGGGATCATATTCCTCTTTCAGAACGACAAATCAGTATTCATGAGATATTAGTCTCGTCCACCAATGAAATTTGGGTGGCTATGGATAATGGGCTCTATCAATTTGATTATAGGGGGCAATTGATCAAAAACCACCTGGAGGGATATGGCATCCCTGCCGCCACGCACATTCTTGAGGATGGAAGTGGACAAATATGGGTATCGAGTGTTTCTCCTAATTCAGGATTGATCGCCATAGACCCCAAGTTGGGACAGCTGACAGAATATCATCCCAAGGATGCGAAGGAACATGGATACATGGCCAACTATATACAAACCATGTATTTTGATGAAGAGGGGATCTTATGGATTGGCACTATTAAACGAGGGGTGATCAAGTACAATACGCATTTGGCTCCTTTTGAAGCTTTTAATGAGCAATATTTTATGTATAATGATAAAGTTGATGCAGAAGTATATGGTATACATAAATATCAGGACGAAATATTCGTGGGTACCCGTTCGCGTTTGTATCGGTTTGATGAGGATTTTGGGCTCAATGATATTTACGAGTTTGGTGAAGAAAGTCAAAATATAGTCTCCAACATTATTGGTGTCATAAAGCCTCAAAATGAGCGTTTATGGGTAGGATATTTTCGTGGGAAAGTCAGTGCGTTGGATTTGAAAACTAACCAGTATACGCATTTTGCAAAGCATGATCCCCGAGATTCTACCCAGTTTAATGCCTGGTCACTCCGGGACATCGCCATCACTAAAAATGAAACTGTATATTTTGCCACCATTAGTGGTGGTCTCATCTATCAGAAAAAAGGGAGTAATGCTTTCTATAATCTGGAAGATGATTTTAAAGATATTGACCTGCATTTTGGCGGTATCATGACGGTTAAGGAGGATCATTTAGGCCAGATTTTGATTGGCACCACCAATAAAGGGCTCTACATATATCGCCCCAATAATCACTCGATTCGACAGCTGACTAAAGAAGACAATGGCCTGTCTCATAATGAAATTCGAAGTATCCATCAGGACTTTATGGGCAATATCTGGTTGGGTACGCGCTTCGGGCTAACTGAGCTCAACAGTAATTATGAGGTAATGCATACTTACTTTTATAAAGACGGCTTACCTTCCAATATCATACATGGCATACTCGAAGACGATTATGGCAATTTATGGATGAGTACTAATGATGGGATTAGCCGCTTCGATCTTAAATCCAGGCGGTTTATCAATTTCTCTGAAAAGGATGGCCTTACCGCCAACGAGTTTAATGAGTGTGCCTATTTCAAAGATGACAAAGGGGTGATGTATTTTGGTGGATTTAAGGGTATTACCCGATTTGATCCCCGAGAGATAAAAGCAGATTTTGGTCAGCCAGAGGTACATTTCACCGATTTAGAGGTCAATCAAAAAGTGATTTCTCCCAAGTTGAAAATTCATGATTATGAAATTTTAAATCAAAATATCGACCATACGGTGGCCATCGAACTCCCTTATCAATTGAATAATATTAAGTTGATGGTCAGTACTTTGGATTATCAATTTCCGGATAAAGTACAATACAGGTATAAGCTGGAGCAGCTGGATGATGAATGGAATGTGATTCGTGATGGTGCCCATCAGATTGAATATTCTTCTTTGGTTCCCGGAGAATACCAGCTTAAAGTGCAGGCTTCTAATGCGGAGGGGGTTTGGTCTTCCCATCAGCGCATGTTAGCAATCCATATTTTACCTCCCTGGTATCAGACGATGCTTTTTAAAGCTTCCCTGAGTATATCTTTACTTTTGATCTCGCTTGCCGCTATATTTTTATATATCCGACAGATAAATGTTCGCAAAAAATTACTTACCCAAACCGTTGAGCAAAAGACCAGGGCGCTACAAGCCTTGAATGAAGAGTTACTTAGCCAGCAAAACGTAATGTTGGAACAAAACAGTAGGCTGCAAAATCAGTCCAATGAACTGGAACTACAAAAGAAAAATTTAGAGCTGCTGGGTAAAATGGGCAAAGCCATTACTGCTGATGTGGAATTTACCCTTATCTTTCAAAATATTTTTTCCTCCATCAGTAACCTCATGGAGCTGGATGAATTGATGCTTGGGGAATGGAATAAGAAAACGCAAAAAATTGATCTTTGGGGGATCAAATCCGGAGTGGAGGATTTTTCCAGAGATGAAATTGATATCGAAAGTAATGACCGTTTGTCCTGTTGGGTAGTCAAAAATAATCAAAATCTTTTTAGTAATGACCTGGCTGCTTCGGCAAAATCTTTACTTAGCAAGCCAGCCAGCAAGTATTTCAAAGCTGACGGCCCAAAATCAGGCATTTATGTCCCTATTATTGGGTCCAAGGGAAATGTTAGGGGGGTATTAGTGGCCATCAGTCAAAAAAGTGAAGCCTATACCGAAACGCATTTATCCATTTTGGAAAATATAGCTTCTTATGTATCCATTGCGATGAGTAATGCCCGAGCCTATCAAAAAATTCAGGTACAATCCGAGCAGTTGGTGCAAATTGATCAAATGAAATCTGACTTTTTCACTAATGTTTCGCATGAGTTTCGGACGCCATTGTCCTTGATTTTAGGGCCTTTGGAGGGGCTGATGAATTCCAGAAATTTATCGAGAAATGAGCAGCATACCCTTGGATTAATCGAGCGAAATGCGCGCATGTTATTGGAGTTGGTGGAGCAAATCATGGAGTTATCTCGCATTGATGGCGGGGTGATGAAGCTTAATCAACAAACCACCAACATAGGCGAGCATTTTGAGAATATCAGAGAATCTTTCAGTCATCTTGCCTTACAAAAAAATATTCATTTGTTGGGTAAAAATGGCCTACAAGGGTTGGAATCGGATTACGATGTCAATGTCTTTAATAAAATACTGTATAATTTATTAAATAATGCTATAAAATATACGCCTCAGGGAGGAGAAATTACTTTTTCCGGTCAGTGTAAAGACAGTGGAATTGAATTTGTGATCTCCGATAATGGCGCGGGCATTAGCCCGGAGGAGGTAGAGAAAATTTTTGATCGTTTTCACCGCCTGGCCTCTCATGGCAATATTTCCGGTTTTGGTATTGGCTTATCTTTGGTTAAGCAGCTGGTGGATTTAGTGAAAGGGACCATTTCGGTGGAAAGTAAAAAAATAGAAGATTTTCCGGAAGACCATGGAACTACTTTCTCCATATTTATTCCATTAAAATTACAGAAGGCGAAAAATCTACATGCCAAAGAAAAAGGCGATATGGCTTATGATAGCCTTATTCAGCCGGCAAAATCAGATAAGGCGGATTTAATGCTGAAAACAAAAGTGTTGGTGGTGGAGGATAACCCCGATCTGAGGTATTTTTTGGTCTCTCAATTGCAGGAGGAATATCATACGATTTATGCGGAAAATGGTCTGCAGGCTTTAGAACTTGTCAAAAAAGAACAGCCTCAAATTATTCTTTCCGATATCATGATGCCCAAGATGGGAGGAATCGAACTGTGCAAGAGATTACGGGAAGATACCAGTACCTCGCATATACCCATCATTTTAATTACCGCCAAGGATGCCCCAAAAGATAAAACTGCTGGTTTGAAGGCGGGTGCTTCAGATTATTTAGTAAAGCCATTCCCGGTGGAAGAATTATTTTTGAAGGTGGGCAATATTTTGACCAAACGCCTGCAGCTTATTGAACAGTTTAAAAACAATGTATGGACCGGTATTCAGGAGTTGGGGGATGGCTTGAGTGCCAATGATCAGGAATTCTTATCGGAAATAAAAAATATTATTGAAGATGAAATTGACAATCCTAACCTGGATATTGATCATTTCTGCCATCAATTAGGAGTGAGTAGAACCTGGTTATACAATAAAATGAAGTCCTTGTTGGATATGTCAATGAACGAATTTATTCGGAGTTGCCGGATGAAACATGGGGCTAAATTATTAATTTTTGAGAAAATGACGGTGGCACAATCCGCTTATGCGGTGGGCTTTAATGACCCCAAGTATTTTACCCGTTGTTTTAAAAAGGAGTTTGGGATGAGTCCAAAAGCATATATTGAACAGTCGGTGAATGCATGATTTTCTAATTAAATTCATTTGAGAGGTCATGAATCTAAAGTCGAATGGTTCACCACTAAATTTAGCGGCTCAATATAAGGAAGGAGTAGTCAGGCTGTTATGGTTTTTCAGATTTTTTAATTGCTCAATTTTTGGATAAGCCTGCTTTCTCCTCATTCATCTGCTTCGTTGGGAAAAACTCGAAATAGGAAACTATTCCTTCATTTTTCCCGCCTAGCAGCTAAACGCGGATTTAAGTATGAATAATCCGGGTTAAAAGAATTTGAGCGTGTTTAAAAACCAAAATTCGCCGCGAAAATCTGATTATTGCAGATGTGATAAAAGATTATTTTAAGAAAATAGCCTCGCTATTGTAGAAAAATCATCCAAAATCGCTTCCAATAATTTGAATTTGCAGCCGTATGATGTGCTTGTAAACATGCTCTGAATTCCTGTGCAGCTAAGCGGAAGGCATATGTTATCGGCTGATTGCAGTAGATGAATTTTTCTTGAGGATGACCATATTTATTGGGGTTTATTCATGATTTTTATACCTCTAAAATATGTTTATAACGCATGGTAATAATGAACATTTTAGTTAATAAGGTCGAAAATTATATATGCTTTAATAATGGGGTTGGATCGAATCACGCTTGTTGTGGAGATTTATTCATCATTAATTATGCCCCCGATTGGGTGTTTTTATCCACCGATGTTTACGCTTTTGGTTCTAAATTGATCAAGTAATCATTAATTAAATGAGAATTTATTTCAAACATTTTTATTTATCATTATGAAAATTTTTAATCTATACCAATTTGAGCGTTTTGCGCTACTTTTTTTCGTGGCCGTATTTTTTGTCGCTTGTTCTGATTCCACAACAGTTGACAATCCTGATCCGGGACCAGATCCCGAGCCAGAGTGTGAGGTGCAATCGCCAGAGGCGCTGATGATTAGTGTCAATGGGGAGGAAGTTCCAATGAACGAAGGAAAAGACTTAAGTGAGTTTGATAAAAGGATTGTATTGGGCGGGAAGGATGCAAGTTTACTTTTTATGGATGATGCAGGGAATTCCTGGGGAACCAAAGAGGGGGAAGAAGATGCTTTAGAGGGTGATTTAATGGTGAAAACGGAAACCTGCGGAGAAAATTCTGCTATTGAAATCAAAGATGCCGGTGATGCTAAAGTAGCAGTGGTTAACGCTCATATTGACAATGAAAAATATAAAATAGAAATTGAGGATCAGAACTTTTGCTTTGATTTTGACTGGGATTACACTGCTGCCAATGGCGATGTGAAGAAAATATGGATGATTGGGGTGGTGAATACCGTAAAAGGTCAAATGCCGGAGGCGGCCTGGGGCAAAGGGGTCGCAATGACCCAAAATGCCGATAATCCAGCACTTTGGGAAGCAGATATCTGGGCATATAACCCCTGGCAAGGAGATGATGATTTGAATAATACCCCACTGGATAATGGATATCAGTTTATGTTGGTCTATAACGCCAACGGTGTTTGGGGAGATGAAGATGGTACCGTTAGTTTGGACTGGGGAATTGAGAAAGGGGCAGAACAAGATCTATCAGAAACCTCCGGTGATTTTTTAGTCAAGGCTTTTGTTAAAGACAATACGGGTAAAGAAACGGTAAATGAATGTTCAACTGCCATCGAGTTTGAAGAGGATGGAGAGATGAAAATTGGTAATGATGCAGTAAAAAGAGATTTCCCTGGCTCTGCAGATAAAGGTGTTCACTTTACCTTTAATGTGGAGACTTTAAAATATTCCTTTAAGTTAAACGAATAAATCTTTCAATAAATAATTAGTATAGTATGCTTGGTCCAGCGGGAATTTGAATTCCTGTTGGACTTTTTTTGTGCGTCTGTTTGGAGGTGAATCATTCTAAAAGGTGGATAATAAAATTAGGTATAAAAATTAGGATTAGTCCACCATTGTTTGGATAAGAACTATAATATTTAGTCTACATATCGCGATATCAATTAAATTTTTTTTCATGTAAAAAATTATACTATGATTATCCCCATAAAAAAAATTCGGGCAGTGGTTTTAGTCTGCCTGTTGCTCTTGCCTCTATTAAAGGCGAGGGCATCAGAGATCGTAAGGGTCTCTCCGATGAGCAATACCGTCCTTTTGGTCTATATTGAAGATGGTTTTATTGATACCTATGGTGTGGGGGAGAATGTACCGGATCATATCACTTACCATGATCCTACGGACGCTCAACAGCTTTATCAATTAGAAAATTTTAAGATCTCCAGTACAGATGATGGACAATACTATGCTGCCCAATCACCGATAAATGTAGGCAGGAAATCAAAAGCCATACACTATAATGATGAATGGTCAGCAATTCCTTACGTGATGGGGCACTGGGTATATATTCAATTGCCTTTTGCTTTAAAAAATAATAAACACTATGATTTGCAGTTGGATCACATTGTGAGTGGATCGGGAAAGTGGTCCTTCACTTATGATCCTGTAAAAATGCGATCTGAAGCGATTCATGTCAATATGGTGGGCTTCCCCACCAGCGGGCCGAAATATGCCTATCTTTCTCAATGGATGGGAGATTTTGACGCCACCCCACATACCAATGGAGGCCTGAACCTGGATGCCTACAATGGCAAAACTTTTCGCCTGGTAAATTATCAGACCAAACAAACCGTTTTTACCGGCACCGTGAAATTGAGATTGCGCAAAGATCAGGCGGAGAGCAGCAGTTATGATTTTGCACCGGATTATAATTATACTCGTGCCGATGTGTGGGAATGTGATTTTTCTGATTTTAATGCTCCGGGAGAGTATGTGGTGGTGGTGGATGATTTGGGTTGTTCATATCCTTTTGAGATTGGGACAGACGCCATCAACGAGCCTTTTGTTTATGCGATGAAAGGCTTGTTTTGGCAACGACAGGGCATTGTCAAGGAGAAAACGGATGGAAGCGTGATGCCACGGGATCATCATTATGATGATATCAAATGGTTATGGGATAAGGACTATCTTCCGGGTGATGATCACTCCGGCGATGGTTTTAATACAGCAACTGCCGTGCAAGTCCACGGGATTTATGGTTATTATATGGATGCCGGCGATTGGGATGGATATGTACACCATGCCAAGGTGCCCATGGCTTTGTTGATGTTGTATGATTTAAGCCCTGCCACTTTTAAGGATGGAGATGTTGGTAACAGATATAAACTTTCCGATAGCGGTTCGTGGATTGATGAGGGGAACAATGGTATTCCGGACCTTTTGGATGAGGCAGCCTGGCTGATCAAGTATTACAAACGGTCCAAAGATATTCTTCAAAATAATTATGGCGGCACCGGTGGAGTTCCGGGTTATGTGGGGCGCGATGGGGTGCCGGGCATCAATATCACCGCCTGGCAGGATACGCGGGACTGGTATTTATCGGGAGAGTCTGCCTGGGCCACCTTTTATTATGCGGGATTGGCGGCCTACTATGCAGAATGTCTGGACAAATTTCACCAGCTCACCGGTAGCGGCCACCATCCGGAGTACAACAGCTGGAGAAATGAAGCAATTAATGCCTATAATTGGGGGTTGGCTCATCCACAAAATACCGACTATGCTGATTCAAAAAATGAGGAGTTAAGGGCCAAAGGTTTTGCCGCAGCGCTATTGTACAGATTGACCGCTTACAACCAATATCAGGATGACCTGAAGGCTTATTTTAATTGGGAGCCCAAGAAAACGGATGGGGAGTGGTCGAACCAAAATATTATCGATGTTTGTCAGTCTATTATGGCAATGCTGCCCGCCACTCATCCTAATTTGGATGCTACTTTTCGTGCGGACTGTCGGTCTGAGGTCATCCGTAAAGCGGATGAATTCAAGGTAGCGCATAACCAGCAAAACGCTTTTCGACAGGGGAATGACCGAGACCAGTTTATTCAGATTGGAGGGGTGAATACTCCACGATTAACGCTCGTGACAATTGCTCATCACCTGACAGGGGATCAAAAATATGCGGACGTCATCCATAATAGTATGAACTATGCCCTGGGTGGGAACCAGCTGAATATGGTGTATTTATCCGGCCTGGGAGAATTTTCGGATCAATGGGTATTTAACCCTAATGGATGGCTTACTACCGATATTAACAGTATGGTGTATTCGGCTCGACCTGATATTGGCTATACCACTTATTTCGGCGCCACCGATTATTGGTGGTACATTTCTATCTCCTCGGAATATTGGTCGCGCACGGCCGCTTACCCGAGTGCGATTGATAACCCCACGGCCTGGCCGGGGACGGAACAAAAGTTCTTTAACCAATACAGTATTCAGGGAGGAGAATTTACGATTCATCAGCAGAACAATTATATGATTTTCAATACCGGCTATCGAAAGGCAATCTCCAATGTGGTAGGTGGGAATTTCAGAGTGCCTGCCTTGCCGACGGTTAATCTTTTGCTCAATGATAATCAGACGGTTTCCGGTGATAAAACCACCCTCCAGGCTACTGCTTCTCAAAACACTCGTTTCGTGAGGTATTATGCCGATTGGAGGTTTATCGGAGAAAGTGACCAGTCATCGAACAATTTCGAGGTGGAATGGGCGCCCTTTTTGCCCGCCAATACGGAGGTTAAACTGACCGCGGTGGCCATTAGTGACAGAGGTGCATGGAGTAAGTACTCCTCCGCAGGGGAGGCTACTGTGCTGATTAATTCGGATGGGGATAGCCAGACACCCACTAATCCATCAGGCCTTTATGCCTTTGAAATAGCCGCCTTGCAATTTAAAATCGCCTGGACGGCCTCCACGGATAATGATCAACTCAAACATTATGAGGTGTTTGTGGATGGCGTCCTTTTTGGCACTACGCCGGAAACGCAATATACTTTTGAGGAGGTGGACCCCCTGAGCAGTTATTCGATTAAGATCCGTGCAGTGGACCGCAGTGGGAATAAGTCGGGCTTTAGTAATACCCTTACCGTCAATACACCCTCCGTGCATTTGGGGGATGGAACGGTTTTTATACAATCTTCGGAGTCCAATGGTTTGGTCAATATGGAAGCGGAGGACTATTCCTGGCGGGGAACCGGCACGGGGCAGTTTGAAGGCAAATTCTGGTTGGAGAGGGAAGATGTGACGGCTGATGGCGGGTTTTATATGAGCGTAAGTGATGATAATAATAAGAATGCAGGAGGTACTTTGGATGGACCAAAAATGGAGTATCTCATAGATTTTAAGCATGTGGGGACGCATTATGTCTGGCTGAAGTGTCAACCCGATAATGCCTCCGACAACTCCATAGTGCTTGCCTTTGAGGGGCAGAATCTTGGGGACTGGAATCTTGGCGATCATTCGGACTGGGTGTGGAGAAAAAGTGAGCTTACCATTAATGTCAGCAATACGGGTATTCGCACTTTAGGGATTTACATGCGGGAAGATGGTACCAAAATCGACCGGATACAAGTGAGTCGAGATCCGAATTATCATCCGAATCAGGATACCCAGCCGATATCTGCTATTATCACTTCTCCGGTGGAGGGAGCAAGCTTTGAGGCCGGTGAGCTGATAGATATTCAAACATCGGTGACCGGCAATATTAATGTGGTTTCTTTTTTCAGAGTCACCAATGGGGAGTGGTTCTTTCTGGGAAATGACCTGAGTAATCCCTTTAGCTGGCAGGCCAATGATTTTCCGGAAGGAGAGCATCAGCTGGTCATTCAGGCGAAAGATTTTGATGACATTGCGACTCCTTATTATTTTGTTAATATCACGGTTGCTGCTTCAGAGACGGTTTATGTCCAACAGCCGGATGGAACGGTCACTTTTGAAGCAGAAGGCTATATGAGTGCGGCCAATGGTCAAAATAGTTTTGTGAATATGCAATGGCAAGAAGTAAATGATTCAGGTGCCAGCGGATCTTATTATATGGTTGTACCGGACAATAATAACGCCAATGCCAATAATTCGCTCGAAGGGCCAAGTATGTTTTATGATATCGATTTTACTAAGACTGGCAAGCATTATCTTTGGGTGAGACATCGCTGTAGCAATGGGGCAGACAATTCTATCACCACGACTTTAGAGGGACAAAAAATATCGGATTGGCATTTACCCGATAATACGACCGATTGGCTATGGACCAAATGTTCGGCCACCTTTAATGTGGATGCTACCGGTCTGAAACAATTCGGAGTATATATGCGGGAAGACGGCACGCCGGTAGACCAGTTTATCCTTACGAATTCTTCCACTTTTAATCCGGATCAGAATAACGCAAGGGAATTGGTAGCAGGATCAAGAGGAATAGTAGTTTATCCTAATCCTAGTCAAGGGGAGGTGCAGGTAAAGGGTTATGATCAAGTGCTGAAACAGATTCTGGTATACGATATTACAGGAAAACTAGTTTTTCAAAAGCAGCCAGTAAGTCGTTCCTATCAGTTTAATATTTCCTCAGGGATTTATACTTTAAAAGTAATCAGTGATGAGGGATTGAGTGTCCATCAGCTGGTGGTTTATTAACCCCAATTATTCACCGATAAATAAAGAGCGTGTTTTAAAGCACACCATTCGGCTGTAAAGTCGAATTAGTGGAAGCGATTTTGGATAATTTCTCCGCAATAGCGATGCTGTTCTCTCAAAATATTCGGGTGTCGCTTCTGCAATAATCAAATTTTCGCTACGAATTTTGGCTTTAAAACGCGCTTTAAGTAAGCTTGCTTCATTGGGTTATTATCAAATCAATAGGATGATGATTGCTGATTTGTTAATAGCCCAAATTGAGGTAGGCTTACTTTTTTCTTATTCCTCTGCTTCCTTCGAAAAAACCTAAGATAGAAAAAATATCTTCATTTTTCCGCCTTGGAGCGAAGGGAGGATTCAATCCTGAAAATTCCGGATAATCAATTATTTGGCTTAAGATTAATCTTCCTAAATGAATTAATACTCCACTACCTTGTGGATTAATTTTTAATAATTAGTAGCGATTATTTTTTAAACCTTTTAATCGCTATGAAACGCTATCTACTATTTATTTTATCCTTTTTGTGGTGGTCCTGTAATTCCGCAACTTTCTCTGATGGACAATACCGTATTGCAAAAATAGATCAGGGCTACCAAATTATGGGGCCCGAAGACCGAATACAATTGAATTTTTTCAAAAAGGGATTAATCAAAGTGACCCTTTTGGACCAAAGTGAGCACGATTTTAGTTTTGTGGAGCAACAAGAGCTAATGATGCCGGAGCTCAGGGAGTACCGGGACAGTTTGGTGATGATCGGTGACCAGCTGAGATTAATGATCTCTAAAAGTCCCTTAACGCTAACCTTACAAGATGAAAATGGAAATAAATTAACGACACTCACTTCCACTCAGCTAAAAGGAAAGAAAAGGCAAATTAAATTTGAGCGGCATAAAGTGGAGGCTTTTTATGGGATGGGGCAAAAAACAATTGGTGTAAATCGTATAGGGCATGCATTTTCCACCACCAATAATCACCAGGGAGGCTATAGTAAAGCTTATGAAAATCTTCAGGTTAACATTCCCTATGTCTATACGGATCAAAATTTTGGAATTTTTATTGACAATAGTTATACCGGATATTTTGATTTATGCAAGGCGGATTCAGCGGCCTGGCATTACGAATCCAATGGCGGACAAATGGTATTTTATTTCACTACCGGACAAGATCTTCAGGCTTTACAAAATCAATATTTTCAACTCACGGGTTTTCCCGCTTTACCCCCTCGATGGGTATTTGGTTTGATGCAAAGTAAATGTAGCTATAAAAATGAACAGGAAGTCAAATCGGTGGTAAAGGAGTTTCAAACACACGATTTGCCTTTGGATGCCATTATCCTTGATGCTAATTGGTTTGGGGGCTATGATGATGGTAGTCATAATATGGGGAATTTTACCTGGTTAAAAAGTAATTTTCCCAATCCCAAATCTTTTATGCAGGATTTAAAATCGCAGGGAATCAAAACGCTGATTATCAATGAGCCACAAATTAATGTTTCCTCTGAAAATTTCGATTTTTTAGATCAAAAAGGTTGGTTGATGAAAGTAGGTGATTCGTCCTATGTTTTGCCTTCTTTTTGGGCCGGATCGGCGGCCTTGCTTGACTTGACCCACCCCGATGCCCAACAATGGTTATGGCAAAAACAAAAGGCTAATTTAGACCTGGGCTTAGATGCTTTTTGGGTGGATCTGACTGAGCCGGATGTTTCGACGGAAGAGGGACAATTTTTTGGAGGAGAAGAACCCAAGATACATAATATTTATAGTTATCTATTTGCTCAGCTGTTGGATCAGGGCATGAAAAAAGACTTCCCTGATCGCCGACTTTATAATATTACAAGAGCAGGAACGGCAGGTATGCATAAATTTGGGGCATTCAATTGGTCCGGTGATGCGGCCAAAAACTTTGAGGCGCTGGAGTTGCAAATCCCTATGTTGATTGGGTGCTCGATGAGTGGAATGCCGCATTTTGCCTCCGATATTGGGGGATTTACCAACGCATGGGATCGGATTGGTGATTGGCAAAGCTATGATGGTCCCAAAGCCCGGACAACACCGGAATTATATACCCGATGGTTTCAGTTCGGTGTATTTTCACCCATCTTACGTCCTCATTCCGGGGAGGACCAACCCTGCGAACCCTACGCTTTTGATCAGCAGACGCTGGACATTACCAGAGATTATCTGAAATTACGATACCGCCTCATTCCTTATATTTACAGTTATGCTGCCAGGACGAGCTTCGAGGGAGAGCAATTAATTAAACCCCTTTTTATGAAATATAAAGACCCGGTTACGCCGGCAGTGGAGCGCTCCTACCTCTTTGGGGATTTTTTAGTGGCCCCGGTTTACCGGGAAGGGGTACGGAAGCAAACCGTCTATTTGCCCCAATTAGCAGAGGGGGAAAAATGGTTTGATTTCTGGTCCGATCAGGAATATGCCGGTGGGCTTGAGCATCAGGTGGAGGCCGGTTTGGAAAAAATTCCTGTATTTGTTTCCTCCGGTACCATTTATCCTCTGGCGGATGAGGTGATGCGGGCAGATCAATTAGACCAAAGCCATCTATCAATCGTAGCCTACAGCGGAGCGGGCAGCTTTAAACTTTATGAGGACGATGGCCTGAGCAGAGGCTATGAGCGGGGACACTACGGCTGGACGCAGTTTGACCTCACTCCAAAGCAAAAGGGATTGCATTTAAAGGTATCCGCTACCGGGGAGCAAGCCTATGATAGCCGTTCCTTTACGATTATCCTTAAAGATGTAGCTGAAGCCGGAAGCCTGATCATTAATGGGGAAAAACTGCAGGAGGGTGCTTATAAATACGACGCCTCCAAAAAGCAGTTGATCTTCGAATGTGAGAAGAAAAAAGGGCAGGATTTGGAGATTCAAGTGGAGGTTTGATTCCTAAACCAAATGAAGCATTATTAAGCTGGATTATTCATGCTCTACCTCCTTATTTAGTGGACATGCTGGAAAAACGAAGGTATAGATTTCTATTTTGAATTTTTCCGACGAAGTGGATGGATGAGAAGAAAGCATGAATTATTCGGCTAAAGAAATGTTTTTCTCAGCGCATGTTTAAAAGTGTACTCTCCGGCTATAAATTCGAATTATTGGAAGCGATTTTGGATAATTTCTCAACAATAGCGCTGCTATTCCCTCAAAATAATTGGGTGTCGCTATGGCTATACTTCTAATTTTCGATGCGAATTTTAGCTTTTAAATATGCTCTAACAAAATCTATAGTTTTCTAAATCATAATCTTAGCCCTGCTTTTTAGTACGCTGGGGGGGATCTTGTGCGAAAAGCTGATTGATTAATCCACCCCAATTTAGGGCTTTTGTACTACATTTTAGTGAACAATATATTTTTATATAATCTATGAAAAGGATATTTACTACTTTTTTGTTAATACTGATCCAGTTCCGTTTCGGCTTTGCCCAGGATCAGATTTCGGTATCGCCGATCACCGATCAGTTGCTGTCGATTTTTATTGATGATGGCTATGTTGAATATGCCGGTACGGCTAATGCAGATGCAAAAGTTCATAAGCATTATTACCGGGCGGACTTGTTGGATCAAAGTAATAGTTATTGGCTTTCCTCCTCAGGAGACCCTCAGTATGCGCAAGCTGTGGGCCCATTGGCAGTGGGCAGAAAATCCATCGGGACCGAGTACAGTTATCAGGGTGTAGTCTGGAGCGCAGGCAAATATGTGCCAGCGGAGGAGAGTTGGTCCAGTGAACATCGTATTTTCCTGCGTCTGCCACAGCCGCTTAAAAGTGGAGAAGAATATACCCTCGATATTTCGGCATTGGAGTTTGCTGACCATCAAACCCTTTCCTTTATCTTTGAAGAGGAAAATCTCCGCTCCGAAACCATCCACGTCAATACTATCGGCTATGCGGAGGATGCCCTAAAATTCGGGTATTTATACCAATGGGCCGGATCCTTGGGCGCCATTGATTTATCAGCTTATGAGGGCGCTCCTTTTTATGTGTTGCGGGAAAGCGGGGGGCAGGTGTTGGAAGGCACGGTGGTTTTTCGAAAAGCCAAAACCAATGTAGAAACCGGGCAACCAGAGGAAACGCCCGATAATAATTTTTTAGGTGCTGATGTCTATGAAGCTGATTTTTCAGCCCTGACGGCTGCAGGAGTATATCGGCTGGTGGTTCCCAAAATGGGTTGTTCTTACCCCTTTAAAATTGGGCAGGATCCTCTCTGGGAAGCTTATTATGCAACCGCCAGAGCCATTTATCATCAGCGTAGCGGTATTCGGATTGAAGCCAGTTATGGCGGCCAGCCGTACATTCGTCCCATTACTCAAAATCCATTTGTGAATGATCCCGAAGGCCATTCCTATCAGGGGCAAATTTTGTATTCTGATTTTCCCTATATGCAATGGGATAATGCGGACAATGGTGGGAATAATACGGGCCAAATTATCAGCGCAGCTGAGGGTAATGTGCTAAATGTAGCGGGTTGGTACCAGGATGCAGGGGATTGGGATGGGTATTCCCACCACCAGCGCGTCCCGATGACATTGATGACCATGTATGAATTTTTCCCCCAACATTTTGGAGATAATGAGTATGATATTCCCGAAAGTGGTAATGGGATTCCCGATTTGATCGACGAGGCTTCCTGGTTGGTGAAATTTAATTTCAGGCTCAGGAAAGCCCTGATGGAGGCAGGCTATTCTGACGGAGGCCTGGGAGGGGCACGAGTATGTGCGGATCCTTATAATAATACGCTTGGCAATCCGGAACATGAGGGGACACCTTCCTGGCAGGATCATCGTCCTACACTGGTGACGCAGGCGGATGCTTTTATGACTTATATGTATGCCGGGGAGGCTGCCCAATTGGCCATCATTCTAAAAAAATTAGGGCGAAATCCGGAAGAGTGGCCGGTAGAAATGCTGGATGCGCAGACCTTTGATGCTATGACCAAAGTAAATGCAAATTGGGTGCAGGAGGCGATAACCTCTTTCGAATGGGCTGCTGATCCGGCGAACCAACCTGCATCAGGAAATAATTACCCCGAGGATTTGTATATATACCGAACTTATGCGGCGGTGAATTTATTTCGCCTCACGGGGGAACAACGCTATCACCGGATAGCCGAGGAAGGTTTAAACCGGTTTAAAAATGCCGTAAAATTCACCGATGACCAGCGATTTTCAGCTTATACTTATTTGTTAGCGGATCAATTACAGGTTAATCAGGAGCTGCAGGATGCACTTAAATCCGCTGCATTGACTACCGCAGCAAATGCAGGAATGAAGGCTGCGGAAAAAAGAGCTACCCGCTGGGGCGGCTTGTTTGATATGCCGATGTTGGTGGGGCAATCCACAACGCCATGGATGTTTGAAACCATGGTCGCTTATGCCCTGTCCGGAGATCAGAAATACAAAGAAGTGGTGCATACCACTGCCGACTATTTCCTTGGGACCAATCCTCGGCATAGTACCAATATGACCGGGGTGGGGCCCAGACCGATTTTGCGTGGGTTTAACCTGGATGGCCGTACGATTACTGAAAACTGGGGTGTGTTCCCGGGTTGGATTCCTTATGGCCCATGGGCATTTACGCCAAAAGAGCAGCAAAAAGGATATACCCATACCATGGCCGATGGCATCGAACGTCTGGGAGGACAGGGACCCTGGAGTGAACATTGGCATAATTTTTCCATGACGCCAACTGTTTTAGAGTGGCCCGGCCATGAGCGTATGTCACAAAATGTGATTTCTCCGATGCATATGGAAAATACAATCCACCAAAATTCATTGCACGCTGCTATTGCGTATGGTTTCGTTAATGGACGAGTATTCACCAATTCCGGTAGTGTGGAAAAAGTAGGCTCCATCCATGTTTCGGAAAGTGAGATAGATGATTTTCAATATATTAATGACGCAAAAGTGATTGCCGTGAGTCTGGATAATAAACAGGCGACCCAACCCATGTTGGTATGGTCTAGTTCGGAGGAGTCCGTAGCGCATGTTGATCAATTTGGCAGAATAACGGCACTTGCGGATGGGCAGGCAACGATTACCGTACAAACGTTGGATGGTTCTGTTGCTTCGCAGATCAGGCTTACCAACCAGGGTTTACAGCAACGGCCGGTGGAGGAAGTGAAAATCAGCTTTGAGGGGGAAGTGTTAGAAATGCTCAATGGGAGCACAAAAAAGTTAACCGTGGAAGTTCTTCCGGAGGGAGCTTCCGATAAGACGGTATCATTGGAAACCTCTAATGCAAATGTTGTTCGTATTGAGGAGGAAGATTTAATCGCCATGGCGGTGGGAGAGGCAATCATTACGGTTCGGTCAAATTCCAATACCGCTGTTTTCGATGAGATAAGGGTGAGGGTGAATCAAGCGAATTATACCATCATCGCCGATTTTGATGCCTATATTCCCGTTTTTGGGCAAGGTAAATTGGAGAAACAGGTGGAAATTTACAGTGACCATGACCAAATCGACTATGCAGCCGATAATCCGCTTAAGAATGGGATTAACGCCTCCGAAAAGGTATTGGCGGTGGAAAGGGGGGGCGGTCAATGGAAATTATTTGGCTTTAGTTCCCCTACGCTTTACCCTTATTCGACTTGCCAACATCTGGACTTTTCTTTTGATTTTCTCTCTCAGGACTTAAACGAAATTTATTATCAAATTACCACCGTGGAAGGGGGAAAGGTAGACGGCCGCCTGCCGATCACGCCCTCAGATCAATGGCAGACCCTTTCGCTGGCGATACCGGATAAAGGCAAGATGGATAATTTTTCAATTTTTGCCAATCCGGAAGCCGTTGCTGCGGATTATACGGTCTATTTTGATAATTTTCGTTTGAAGCAAGCGGCGGACACGGAGGCTTGTGGCCAGGAGCACCAAACGGTATACATCGATTTTGAACAGTCTAATTTCAATTGGCAAGATGGGAATGGCTCCTTTGGATGGAATGGAGAAGAGGAAGTGTTTGTGAGTGAAGTGGTGGATAATGTGCAGCGGGATGGGGATAATGGCTCTGATAGGGTTTATCATTTTGAAAAAACGGGTACTAATTTCGGTGGTGGGTTCGGTCTTCAGACGGCCAGTCCAATCTCTCTTGGGAATAATAATGAATTTTTTCTACAAATGCTTTCTGAGGTCCGCACAGAAAATATTGCCCTGAAATTAATTCAGTTTGATCAGGATGGAAAAGAACAATGTGCTTTGGAAGTACAGCAAATGCGCATAGACCTGGCGCCTTATCAATGGAGCACATTTTCCTTTCCTGTACATGAAATGATTTTCAGTACAAAAAATGACGACCTTGATCGGGAGGATTTTCAATATATTCATCAGATCATCATACAACCGGATGTGGGGGCTGGCATCCCCAATCATTTTTATGTGGATAATATTGGTCTTGGCCTGCAGTGGTCCGCAATACAGATTGTGGTCGATAAAGCGCCGGTGTTGGAGGTCACAGAAGAGTGCCAACTAGAGGTAGAGGTGGATCCGCGGGAGCTGGGCCTACCAGAACTTCAGTGGTTCTCCTCCAATCTTGAGGTCGCGACGGTAGACCCGAGTGGTAAGGTGGTGGCGGTGGGAGCCGGAGAAGCTATCGTGTCAGTAGAGGCGTTATATTTTCCTCATCTTCGGGACGAAATTAGTATTAAAGTAACGCCCATAGAGCAGGTCCCCCCGCTGAAGGTTGGAAGTGGGCAAATCAAACTTTACCCAAACCCGGTGTCTACCCAGCTGCATATTTATCAGGCTGATAAAATAAGAGAAGTAGAAATTTTCAATTTATTGGGAAACAGGGTGTGTAAAAAAGAGCATTTGGATACCCATAATATTGCATTAAATCTTAAGGATTTGAAAACAGGAATTTATATTGTAAGGGTAGTGGGGGATCAAAAACAATGTTTTTATAAGCGGATATTAAAAAAATAGATGGATCACTACCGGCCATTCTACTAACTGCTCGGCTTACAAACCCTAAAATTAGGCTGTCGAAAATCCTTTAATGTGAGAAAAAAAAACTGTTCTGATCACGCCAGAGTCATTTGTCAGGAAGAAACCAGCTATCAGTCCGAAATATTCGACAGCCTACCCTACAATACCCAGATATTAAGAGCTTGTTTAAAAGCGCTCCATCCGGCTTCAAATTCGAATTATTGGAAGCGATTTTGGATAATTTCTCCATACAGCTAGACATTTATTGATTTGGGGCAAATTTTCCGATCATGGCTTAAGAAGTGAATCAGGATATACTCGCCCCAATTTTCTATTCTGTAATCAGCTTCTGCGATGCATTCGACTCCTTTTCGAAAAACGGAAATGGATCTGTACCTTTTACCATTGGCATAAGTTTTCAGACGAACATTTTTGTACTTTTTTAACCCATGAGCTATGGATACCGAATATGCAAAAACGACAATAGCCATCATTAACCGACATCTATCTGCTCCCTGAACATTCATTTTTTCAAGGTCAAAACCATTGGTCTTCAAATGTCTGAAACATGTCTCAATTTGCCATCGCTTCCGATAGTCCTCAGCTACTTTATATGCGTTTTTAGATAGATTTGTCAGAAGGAAAATCACAGGTTCCTTTTCCGCATCTTCACTTTTCTTGATGACCATCCGGCAATTGTCTCCGGCTTCAAACTTCATCTTAGCGGACATCGTTTTGCCCTTCACCTTACTATTTATGACTTTTGAAATCATTTGCGCTTTCGTCATAGATTTTTCATTCCACTGATTCTTAAAGTTGCATTCTTTTACCCGAAGCACATATTTAAAGCCGTTATCCTCAAGGTATTTGATGAATTTCTGTCCTGCGTATTCACGATCAGCCAAGAGAATTTTGCCTTCAAGATTGAATAACTTTGACGCCTCTTCAAGCAACTGAATTCTTTCTTCCTGATTACTGATGCCCTTCTTTTCCAGATTCATGAAATAGATCGGCACAGCTACTCCATTATACAAAATTGCCAAGGTCATGAAATGAAAAGTGCGATCCCCTTGCTTCCAACTGGTGCCATCCACCATCAAAAAATCCCCACCTTTATGCATATGCATGGCGGATAATTGCAATAGATCACTCCATAAATGGGTGTCAGAATATTCCGTAAATATGCGGGTTAAGCGTTTGTAATGACCAGAGGCGGAAGTACTCTGATTTTCTAAAATGCTACCTATGCAATCTTTCACTTTATTAAGACATACGGTTCCTTTTCGGATGATACCTAAACTTAAAGCGAGTACATTTTTCCAGCAAGCTTTACCCCATTTTGGAAATTCTTGCGTAAGTTTGCTGTGAAGCGAATTGAACATAGATCTTTGTTGGTGTGGGAACCCAAAGTTACTATTGTTGATTCGCTTTTTACGTTTTTAGGCAAAAATGTCTAGCTGTATGTAATTTCTCAACAATAGCGATGCTATTCTCTCAAAATAATCGGGTATCGCTTCTATAATACTTCAAATTTTCGCTTCGAATTTTGGCTTTTAAACACGATCTAAATCCGATGAATTCATGCTTAAATCCTCGTTTAGCTGCATCGCGGGAAAAAAAGGAATAGTTCCTTATTGCAAGTTTTTTCAACACAGTAAATGATTGAGGAGAAAGCTAACTTAGCCAAATTCTGCTTATTAAAGGGTTAAAAATAACCCAGCTTCCGGCTGCGAATTTGACTTATTGGAAATCACTTCCAATAATAAATCGAAAACGCAGTCAGATGGAGCATAATTAAATACGCTATTAGCTGATGGATGAATAATCAGTGATTAATATATAAAATCAACATAATCATTTGCATATTGGTAGTCGTCATATTTCCATAATTGGATATCTGAAATTTCTAATGATCCGGCTTTAATCGGCGGAAATATTAGGCGTAGTTGATTAAGCTTGCCGGTCCATTGTTTATGGTCGGAAAGGTTGATGATATAGGCTTTCCAGTCAGAATGGGCTTGGAGGTTAAAGCGGAATTTATTTTGTTCCGACCATTGCATCAATTGTTGATTCCCCAGACTGTCAATGACGGTATTAAAATATAATTCACCTGAATTTATCGAACTATTGTTTTTTATTTGGAGGACTAATTGATTTCCTTCCGATAAATTGGCCTTGATATTCATCGGGGAAGTAATCTGCCATTTTCCATTTTCGGTGGAAGTAATGGACTTATTCTGCCATTTCATGCTATTGTTCTTTGCTTGCCAACCCTGAGGGCCATTTTCAAAATTCCAATGGCAAAGAGGTGTTTTAATATCCTTATTTTCAGGGGCAAAAGTAAAGGCATCCAGGGTGATGGCAGGGTAAGCCACCGATTTAAACAGTATACATATTTCACGGACGTCTTTCATGGATTTCAATGGGCATTTGATGGCTTTGACTTTATTCCAGCTGAACGGGATTTCTGCAACGCCCAGAACTTCCCCCTCAGGTCCATTGGCTCTGATCTCTATTAAGGCCGGTTCTGCTTTTCGATTATTAGCGGCCAGCAGGGTGATCTCCGTTTTATCTTCCAGGTGATGAATATTGGGATAGCAAACATAGGCATTTTCTTTTGTAGGACTGATATAAAAATCGTCCGCTATTCCATTCACTTTTCTTACCTCTTTGGCTTTAAAGAAATTTTCAGCCTCCAAACGAGGTCGGTTAGCATCATAAGCACCCACGCCATAGCCGCCATTTTCATCCACATACACTGATCCATCACCTCGAAAATGCAGATAATATATAGAAGAACCCCGCATAAAGGGATGGATACAACCATGGCATTTATTATTGGCCGTGACGACGTAATCCTGTTGATGCCAGCTGAATACC
Source organism: Persicobacter diffluens (assembly GCF_036244895.1). NCBI lineage: Bacteria > Pseudomonadati > Bacteroidota > Cytophagia > Cytophagales > Persicobacteraceae > Persicobacter > Persicobacter diffluens. The sequence continues at coordinate 177,719 of NZ_BQKE01000005.1, read as the reverse complement.
GCATTATGATTGCCATAAAATTTTCCGCCAACCGTATAGGGACCATAAATCTCTTTGGATACGGCATATGTTTCTCCGAAGATTAAATAGTATTGATTATTTCTTTTAAAAATAAATCCCTTATCATCAATTCGGTATTGCCCGTAAATTTTAATAGGTCGTGGTACTTCCGCTAAGCTTATCATATCCTCATTTAATTTCACAAGGTGGTATTGATCATGATAGGTTTCACCGAATAACAGATAAGGCGTTTTGTTGGCATCATCGTCGATAAACACCGCTGGATCGTATTGATGGCAATTGGTCAAACCTTCCGGTAGAAGGGGTTGTTGGAGAATGTCCCTATAGGGCCCTTCCGGTTGATCGGCCACTACTACGCCAACCTCTTTGTTTTTTTGGCTTAAATACCAATAATACTTTCCATTTCTCTCTGCGGCATCAGTGGCCCAACAACTTTTCATTTTCCCCATATAGGTATCCTCCGGGAATAAATCAAATTCCTTTTCCCAATGAACGAGGTCAGAAGAACTCCATATCCACCATTGGGGCATTTCATAATCGCGGGCACTATAATTGACATCTCTTCCCGCAAATAAATAGGCCTTGTTTTGAAAGATATGAATATGGGGGTCTGTAATGCCTTGAAAAGGAGCGATCTGCTTATGAATTTGGCTCAGCCCCTTCAGACAGGGAAATAATAAAAAAATGATGAATAGATTCCTATAGATATTCATGACAATTAACTAGGATTAGTTCTGGGTATAATATCAATAGCTCCAAAATATTTAAAGTATTTTATCATAACAATGCAGTTTTGGCGAGTTGATGATTCCTCAACCTTTTTGATATAAAACATAGGGAATTGTAGTAAAATAGCGGGCATATAGGGTTGTTCCCAATGCCACCGCCTGCGGGGTATTATCATTCATATTTTGGTAATAATTCATCAAAATAATAAGCGCGCCCTCGGGAGAGCACTTGGGTGGCTATCGGGATTAATGCACCATATAGGATTAATTTTCAACCATCAAATTGATTATTTAAGTGATATTGCCTTTATCATTTATGAGTACAATTATGAACAATCCTATTTATTGGCTAAGGTCCATTCGACTTTATTTTTTTACACTTTTGTTGTGTATGGCTTGCTCTCCGCTTTCCAATAGTGAAAAATTTAATATTACCATGGAGAGTCCGGAGGGCCATTTTTCTGTGAATATTTATTTAAAATATGGCCTATTACATTATGCTGTTTTGAATCAGTCTGAAGAGGTAGTCATGGGGCCTTCGAGTTTGGGGATAAAAACCGATAGGCAGGACTATACGACTATGTTGAGGTGTTCAAAGCAGGAACACGAGCAGGATTTGTTGGAAAATATGGTATTGATATCCGGCAAAAAGACCAATAGGACGGCGATCTATCATCAATCTAAATTTACTTTTGTCAATAGTCAGGAAAGGGAAATGGTATTGGAAGTCAGAACCTTTCAAGATGGCTTTGCCTTTCGGTATTTTATTCCTGAACACGCCAACAACTGGAGCCAGGTGCAGGAGGAAAGTACGGAATTTTATTTCCCTCAGGGGGGATTATCTTGGTTACAACCCTATGATCAGGCAAGTGAGTGGACACCGGCCTATGAGAATATATATGAGGAGTACAAAATGGCCAGCCCATCACCCACCCAGAATGGATGGTGTTTACCGGCACTGTTTGATAGTGGAAATAAGTATTTCCTGATTAGTGAAAGTGGGCCTTTTACCCCCTATGCTGCCATGCATCTGGCCGAGGGAAGTAAGAAGGAGCTGTACCGGCTGGCATGGCCAGATGCGATGGATGCCAATGGCTTGTATGATGCTAAGCCCCGAATTCAGGGGGATATTACTACGCCCTGGAGGTGTATCACGATCACGGAGGACCTTTCCACTCTGTTTTCATCCGATTTGGTCAATCTGGTGGCGCCCCCTCCGGTTTCAGGGGATACGGACTGGATTGCCACCGGCCTGTCTTCCTGGAGCTGGCTGACAGATCATGATAGTCCGCAGGATTTTGAAAAATTAAAACCCTATATTGATTTAAGTGCCAGAATGCAATGGCCCTATGCGCTAATAGATGCCAACTGGGATAATATGTCAAATGGTAGTATTGAGGAGGTGATTCAATATGCCGAGGAGCGGGATGTGGGGCTTTTTTTATGGTACAATAGTGGCGGCAAACACAATGTGGTCACCGAGGCGCCACGTAACTTGCTCCATGATGCCTATGCTCGCAAGAAAGAGTTTGAAAGATTACAAAAGTGGGGCGTGAAGGGCATAAAAGTAGATTTCTTCCAATCCGATAAAAAAGAAATCATGGCTTTATATTTGGATATTTTGAAGGATGCGATGGATTATCATTTAATGGTGAATTTCCACGGTTGCACCATTCCAAGGGGCTGGGCCAGAATGTATCCTAATCTTATCACTATGGAGGCTGTCCGGGGGGAGGAGGTTTATTATTTTGGTAAAAACTTCCCTCAAAAAGCTCCCGTAGCCAATTGTATCCTGCCGTTTACCAGAAATGTGGTGGGTTCTATGGATTACACCCCAACGGTTTTTACCACTTTTGATCACCCTCATTTAACGACCATGGGGCATGAGCTGGCGTTGGCCTTAATTTTTGAGTCGGGTGTCCAACACATGGGGGATAGTCCGGAAATGTATGACGCTTTACCCATTCAAACGCGGGAATTATTGAGTGAATTACCCGCATCATGGGAGGAGAGTCGGTTGCTGCAGGCACGAATTGGTAAGGAGGTGATTGTGGCCAGACGCAGTGGCAATGCCTGGTATGTGGCCGGAATTAACGGGGAGGATTTTCCGAAGACCTGGAAGCTTAATTTGGGCGCGCTGCAGAAATTCGGCGCTTTCAATTTCAGTACTGATACTCCTTCTTTAACTGGGGTAAGTGTTCAAAAGATAGCAATTCAATCCAGTAATGCGGTGAGGGTATCGGCTTATGGTGGTTTTTTGGGGAAGATCGAGCTGCCTTCATAGAGGCTTATGGTGGGAGGTTATCAGTATTCGTTTAGATCGTGTTAAACAGCTCAGCATCCTACTACAAATTCGAATTATTGGAAGTGATTTTGGATTATTTTTCAACAATAGCACTGATGTTCTCTAAAATAATTAGGTATTGCTTCTGCAAAAATTAACCCGAATTATTCACCGCTTGTTTTAGAATCTATAGCAAGGGACCGTTAGTCAATTTTTTACGATTGGGTCTGCTAGATTTCTGAAAGCCCAAATTTGGGTAGGCTTGCTTTTTCCTCATTCATCTGCTTCGTTGGAAAAAACTCGAAATCGGAAACTATTCCGCCTGGTAGCTAAACGAGGATTAAAGCATGAATAATCCGGGTTAAATTTTCGATGCGAATTTTGGTTTTAAACACGCTCTCAAACTTAAATTTTTTTGAAATAATGCTATCAAAATTATTGCATCTAATTTTTGATACTATAATTCTACTATTATGAAATATATTAAAGTATTATATCTCTTATTTATGGTTTCTTTTTTATTCATTTCATGCCATAAAAAGGAAGCTAAGAGTAGTGATTTTCCTCAGGTTAAAGCATTGATAGAGCGGCAATTGCCGCAGCATCATCTTGCTTTCGAACTTAGAAGGGTTGTTCCAAAGTCGACGGATACTTATGGGGAGTATTTGTTGGAAAATGGCCCGGATCAGCAGATCATCATCTCTGCCACTGATCCCATCTCTGCTGCTCAGGCTTTTTATCACTATGTGAAATATGTAATGCACGGGCATATAGGCCGACTAGGTCGACAAATTCCTTTGTATGAGCGATTGCCATCGGTGGCAAAGCCTATTTTTAAATCAACGAAAATGCCGCACCGCTATTACCTTAATTATGTAACCTATAATTATACCATGTCTTTTTGGGACTGGAAGGATTGGCAACAGGAACTGGATTGGATGGCCATGCAGGGCATCAATCTTGTTTTGACCATCAACGGGACAGAAGCGGTATGGAAAAATACGCTTGAACAAGTGGGCTTTTCAGAAAAGGAAATTGCCGATTTTATCCCGGGGCCTGCCTATACTTCCTGGTGGCTGATGGATAATTTGGAGGGATGGGGTGGTCCCATTAATCAACCGGCCATTAATCAGCAGGTTGCCTTGCAGCAAAAGATACTGAAACAGTTGCGTGATTTCGAAATGGAACCCATTCTACCGGCATTTTATGGCATGGTGCCCAATGCCATGATGGAGCACTTTCCCAACAACCAATTTCATAGGGATGGCAAGTGGGGTGGCCTTCAACGTCCCGCCTTTTTGATGCCAAACGATACGCTTTTCCACCAGCTCGCTGATATTTTTTATAAGGAACAGGAAAAATTATATGGCAAGGCATCCTTCTATGGCGGAGATCCTTTTCATGAAGGAGGTAAAAAGGTGGCTAATCTTGCGCAGGCGGCTCAGGGAATTCAGGCAGCGATGCTTAACCATCAACCGAGTGCCAGCTGGTTTTTACAAAGTTGGCAGGAAAGCCCTACCGATGCCCTGATCGAGGGAACCAAGTCCGAAAACACCTTGATACTGGACCTTTTTGGGGAGATGGATCCAGCATATTGCCAAAGGGAGATTTTCAAAACTACTCCTTTTATGTGGGGAAATGTCAATAATTTCGGGAACAATACCTATCAATATGCCCAATTAGACAGCATTGCGACAGTGCCACAAAGACTGCGTAAATCTGATGATTTCGAAACGTTCCGAGGAATTGGTTTGGCCATGGAGGGTAGCTACAATGACCCGATGCCCTATGAACTTTTTTATGAAAGTGCATGGGAGGGGAAGGCAATAAATGTGAAGCAATGGTTAAAAGATTATGCAAATGCACGGTATGGATCGGCTTCGGATAAACTTGAGACTGCTTGGATGTTGATGTATGAATCCGTTTATTCAAGCACGGAGCGATTCGAGAATATCATGTGTTCACGACCCTCTTTGGAAACGACACGTGCTACCGCCTGGGGGCCTGAGGCGCCGCAAAAATACGATCAGCAAAAACTCAAATTAGCCATACAGCAATTTTTGACCGCCGCCGAGCAAGAAGATTTTCCCGCAACATTTGACATCGATTTTGCCATGATTTTCCGACAATACCTTTCGGCTGAGGCCTTTGCGCTATTGCAGCAAATCAAGCAAGCCTATCAAAATGGGAACCTAAAGAAGGCTAAGGTCAAGGCGGAAAAATTTCTTGATTTATTTGAGGTAATGGATAAAACCGTAGCATCAATACCTCACCACAGCCTGCAGGAATGGGAACAAAAAGCAAGGCAAAGAGGCAAGGAGGTAGGTTTGGAAGAATTATACCTTTGGAATGCCCGTCAATTGATCACCCTGTGGTCCAATCAGGAGGGAGCGGAATATTTACATGATTATGCCTATAAAGAGTGGAATGGGTTGTTGACCTCTTTTTACAAAAAAAGGTGGCAAATCTATTTCGATGCCTTGTGGAAGTCCGAAGCATCAGCCAATGAAATTGATTTCTATGCTTGGGAAAAACAATGGGTGGAAAGTAGTCCATTGGCCAAGGCTCCAAGCAAAGAAACAGCGATAAGCAAAATCGTAAGTGCATATTTTGAGCGGGAGCTAAGCACCGTTCAATAATGTTGGGGAGGTGTTAAGGCCTTGACTACCATGATTAAAAAGGATTTTAGGATTTATTTCTTCTAACAATCATGATAATCCTTTTCAACAAGTAAATCATGGTCAAAAAAACACGCCTATTTATATATTACCCATTGATTATCAGTCAGAAAAAAAGGGGGTCGATCATCATCGGCTCCCTTTCATTTTATATTTAATTTTTATAATCAGGATGAAACTTCCCCTAAATAACTTGCCATCAAAATAAAGGCGGCGGCAGTCCAACTGACGCCTGGTGCTTGTAAGCCTTCACCGGTCAGGGCATTGTTATTTTCGTTGAAAACGGGGTTGTCTTTGTAACAACGACAATAACGCTCGGCAATTTCCTTGGCCAGCTTGTCTTCTTTGGCGGCCAAAAGTCCTGTGAAGATCTGATAATTTGGTGGCGCCCAAATCGGGCCTCTCCAGTAACCATCCACTTCGTAATAGGGGCTCTTGATAGATTCGGAAGCCAAGCCGTAATCCGTCAGGTATTCACCATTCGGTTGAAGGTCCTTAATTAGTGATTTCCTTAACTTCTTCGGGATTTTATCTCCGAGAATCAAAGGAATATAATTCAGCAATGCCTGTGTTTCTTTTACTTCACCAGTTTTGGCATGATAATTTACGAAATGCCCATCTTTGACGAAATCTGTTAGCAGAATCTCCAACTGTTCCTCTTTCTTTTTCTTCCATTTCGCAGCATCCTGCTTCTTACCCAACTTATTGGCAATGGTTTCCAACACTTCCAGCTGCTGCACCAAATAGGCGGAAAGGTCGGCGGCTTCTAATGGTGTTGCATCAATAAAAGCAGTACTATTGTCCCAACCTGAATCATTTCCATGCTGGTACTGACATCTTCCATTGCCATTATCATCCCTGAATTCAAACCAGAAATTGGTCAATTTAACCAATGGTTCATACAGCTCACGCAGATGAGGCTCGTTGGCCTGCCAGCCAAATTTATCTAATAACAGATTGATCGCCCAGCCATAGACAGGTGGCTTGATACAATAATTATTGACATTCAAATCACTCACACTGTCAGGTATACTCCCATTGGGCAATTGATTGTCAAAAAAGACCTTCATCTGACCATAAGCCAAATCAAGATCCGCTGAAGCGACTGCCAAACCGTGGAAACAGTTATCCCAACCGTAAGTGCGGGTCAGCCAGCTGTTTTTGGAGCAAAGAATCGTTTGGTGGGTATATTTTCCTGTGGCCTGAACCTGAAACGCATAAAGTAAATACCAGGCCGTTTTGGCGGCAGGCTTGAGGTCTTCACGCACCTTGGGCATCTTATCCATCCAAGCCATGATGTCGGCCTTGTTGGCTTTGATCACCTGCTCCAATGAAGCCACGGGCTCCTTCCATTTCGTTTGGTATTTATTTTCCCTGAAGCCAAAACCTACCGATTTACTTTTGGCCGTGAAAGCAAAATATGCCACCTTCACATCATCATTACGCTCAGGGTGTTTTTGCACCATCTTGAAGGTGGTGTCCTCATTGGTTTTGAAAGAATGGAACATCCGGCCCGGGTTGGGGCTGAGTTCCAAACGTTTTCCTTCTTCAAGTGGGTTAATCCATAGATAGGGCTGAAGTGGGATCAGACGGATTTCCAGGGCGTCATTACTGCCCAAAAACAGGGTCAGTTCATCGATATACGAAAGGGTAACGGTACCCTGAGTCGTTTTGAGATGCATTGCCCATGGTTCGTAATCAATTTCATATTTCAGCTCCTTATTATCTTTATAAACGGCTATTTCATAATAATCACCGGCCCAATGTTTGTTCCACGCATAGGGGATCGCTTCATATCGGAGCGATTTAATCATCAGTCGGTTGGAGGCTTTTCCATCCTTAAAGTTTACACACAAAAAGGCCCCGGACTTACTGAACATAAAGCGTGGTAAATCCAGATTAGGGAATAGATTGTTGGCCAGCGGTGGTGTTTTAACGGAGTCAAAAGGTTTTGGTCCAGGATTTTTGGCCATGGCCATGACAGGTGCAACACCTATAGCGGCTGAAAAAGCACCGGTTAGTTTTAAAAAGTCCTTTCTATTCATTTTTCAAAAAATTAAATAATACTTTGAAAGTAAATGCTTAATCAGCTTTTAGGGTGCATTTTTATTCAAAGAAGCTGCATCTAAAGTCATTATGCGGATAATTCATTCCTTACTATTATTATAGGCAGCCGGAGACCATGAACCCAATTTAAATTTTGATAAGCCTGGAGGGTGCTTAAAAACACACTATCCGGCTGCTAATTCGAATTATTGGAAGCGATTTCTGATAATTTCTCCACAATAGCGAGGCTATTCTCTCAAAAAAAAACGGGTTTCGCTTCTACAATAATTAATCCATATTATTCACCGCTAGCTTTAGTAACTCACCTTAAATAATTTAATATCAATTCATTAATATCACGCCAACTGATTTTTTTTATATCCCATATTTATGCAAGCTTGTTTTCTCCTCATTCATCTGCTTCCTTGGAAAAAACTCGAAATAGGAAACTATTCCGTCATTTTTCCCGCCTGGTAGCTATAGGAGAGTTAAAGTATGAATAATCCGGGTTAATTTTTGTTGCGAATTTTGGCTTTAAAAATAGCGCTTAAAATTTTAGTGTCGTCTGCATTTATATGATTATTTAATCTATATTAAAATTAATATTTTCAACTGAAATTTTATTATTGCATAGTTTCTAAATATGGTGTTTAAATGCCTTTACGCCTTCACCGCTTGTTGATTAACATAGGCTTTCGGTCCGATGCCAAATTCTTTTTTGAAGCAACGGGTGAAATATTTAGGATCGTTAAAACCCACCGCATAGGCGACTTGCGAAACTGATATTTTTTCAGTGATCAATAATTTTGCGCCATGTTTCAGTCTACAGCTACGGATGAATTCATTCATCGACATGTCGAGTAATGATTTCATTTTATTGTAAAGCCATGTACGGCTTACGCCTAAGTTAGAACAGAAAAATTCTATATCTAAATTCGGGTTTTCAATTTCCTCTTCAATAATATTTTTTATTTGTTCTAAAAAGTCCTGATCCTGAGGGCTTATTGTGTCGCCTACGTCTTGTATTCCGGTCCAGATGTCCGATCTGAATTGATCGATAAGTGCCAGGCGTTGCCGTAAAATATTTTCAACCTTCCAATGTAATTCTTCAAATTTGAAAGGCTTGGTGATGTAATCAGAAGCTCCGGCCTGCAAACCCTGCAGGCGATCGGCTTCCGCATCTTTGGCTGTAATGAGGATCACCGGTATATGACTGGTACTTATGTTTGCTTTAAGTTCCTGACACATTTTTATGCCATCCATTACCGGCATCATAATATCCGATAATACGATATGGGGTTGTTCGTCAAGGGCGATGTCGAGTGCCTGCCGGCCATTTTCTGCGCTCAATACTTGATAATGAGGCTTTAAACGGTTAATGATAAAAGACCGAAGGTCCTGATTGTCCTCCACCACGAGAATTTTTGTCTTGAGTAATTTGTCTAACTTCTCGGTTTTGGCGATGGATTTCGCCACCTCCGTGGATTCATGGGCTGCTACCCGTGGTTGCCCTTCTTGTAGGACTATGATATTTTCAAGCGGGATATTGATGTCGAAGGTTGTCCCCTGCATTTGAGGGTTTTCGGCCCGGCTGGTACTCTTTACACTGATTTCTCCCTGAGCTAAATCTACCAATTGTTTCACCAAAGAAAGCCCGATACCCGTACCTACAGCCATATTCTCGTGGACATTTAGGCGATAAAAACGATCAAAAATATGCGGCAGTTCCTCTTTGGAGATACCCGGGCCATTGTCCGAAATCAAAATCTTTAGGTTATTTTCCCTGATTGCCATTTCAAAGCGGACTGTTCCTCCTTCAGGAGTGTATTTGATGGCATTATTGAGCAGATTATACGAGACTTTATTGATCAGGTCATAATCATAATCGGCCATGGCATTTCCGATTTGTTCGCTACCGATGAAGGTGATTGACTTCTGAATAGCCAAATGCTCGAAGGAGGACAAGATGCTTTTGTAATGCGGCAGCAGCGCATGTGTTTCCGTTTTTAAGCGGATCGCTCCTCCATCAATTCTGGATAGCTCCATGATTTGTTCCACCAGGTGGAGAAGTAACTGCGCGTTTTTAGATACGATGTTTAACAATTCCCTTTCCTCACCACTTTTGCTTTTGAGCTTTTTGAGCTCACTGATAGGCCCCTGAATGAGGGTTAGGGGAGTTCTGAATTCATGTGAGACATTGGTATAAAAGTCACTTTTGATTTGATCCACTTTTAGGAGCTGCTCTGTTTGCAATCGGATTTTTTCATAGGCGCTGGCATTATCCATTGCAATAGAAATATAGGAGGCCAGGGAGTTTAAAAGTGCCTGGTGCGTTTCATCATAGGCATTTCGACGATAGCTTATGGCGACCAATACTCCCTTCACCTGATTGGAATTCGTTTCATATAAAGGAATATAGATTCCTGACTTAGGCCCATCGGTTGCGGCATATTTTTCATGTGGGCTTTTCAATAATTGCTCCGCAGTTTGGGCCAAATGGTTACTCAGGATGACTTTTCCGGTTTTTACCACATGTGCAGAAAGACGGTCCAGCTTATCAAGGTGGAGTTGATCTCTGGAAATTTCCATGCTGGTAGACCGGATACCCCAAAGGTTCAGGTGATCATCATGGGTTTGGCCAATCATCAGTTCATCGATGATCATCAATTGTTTAACGGATTCAAATATATGATTGAAAACAGAAGATAATTCCACATTAGAGGTGATTTTCTGGCCCATTTGGCCCAAAGTTTCAATATTATGCTGGTGTTTTTTTAATAAGCTTTGTTGTTGTTGTAATTCTTTATTTTGCTCCAAAATCATGGTCTTTTGACTTTCTAGATTCTGATTGACCTTAAGGAGTTCTCTTGTTTTTTCTTCCACCGTCCGGCTCAATTCCGCCTTTCTTTTTTTAAGGTCCTTGATATACCAGAATAGAGCCGCAAGACCTAATAAGCCTATCAAAAAGGAGAAGAATACTTTAAAAAATAAGGTTTGCCACCAGGGAGGCTGGAGGGTAATTTGGATTTTCCTGACTTGTGAAGACCACTTTCCATCCGCATTTGTCGCCTGAATTTCCAATTGATAATCCCCGGGCATGACCATAGCGTAATTAATGGAATTTTCATTAATAGGAGTATAATGCCACTGGCTGTCGTACCCCACTAAACGGTAGCGGTATTTGATCTTTTTGGGGACCCGGAAATCAAGCGTAGAAAATGAAACATCAAAAGAATTGTAAAAATAAGGTAAGGTAATTTGTTGAATTTCATTGATGTTTTGATCGTCTAATGGGAAAGAAGCGGAATTTTTTGAACTGGATCCTTTAGATTGAGTGATCTGTAAATTGGATAAATAAACATTAGGTTGGGAATTATCGATTTGAATTTTCGACGGATCAAATTTGGTGAATCCATTGGGGCCACCGAAATAAAGCATCCCATGCTGATCTTTGAAAAATGCACATTCGTTGTATTCATTAGAGGGCAGCCCGTCCTCCTCTGTAAAGTTGGTAAAATGCGCCAATTCGGGATTTAACCGACTGATTCCATTGTTGGTACTCATCCAGATATTGCCCTTTTCGTCTTCTAAAAGTCCATGAATAATATTTGATGGAAGGCCATCTTTAGTGAAATATTGATGAATTTGACCCAAATCGGCTTTGTAGGCATTTAATCCATAGCGCGTACCAATCCAAATGGTGCCATCCCCCGCCTCCAGGATGGTGCGTACCTCATTATGGCTTAGTTTTGAGGGGCCTTTACCCAGGTGGTCCAGCTGTCCCGATTGAGGGTCAAAGATGAACAATCCTTTACTGGTGGTGCCAATCCAAATTTTACCATTTTTGTCCTCCATCAGGCATAAAATTGCCCCCATTTCTTCATATTCCCCGATAATCTTTTGGTGGAAAGGTTCGAAAGTGTCGCTGCCCGGAGATTGGTAATGCAGACCTCCACTCATGGCTCCAAAATAAGCGGTGCCATCTTTAGCCACCAGTATGGCCCGCAATGACCAACCGGGGAAAAGATGAGGATTGGAAGGGTCATGCTGCGCATAATGTGTAAATTTATGATGGGTCAAATCATATTTAGAAACTTTGCCTTCGAAATAACCGATCCATAAAAATTGACCATCCTTGCTCGGGCTAATGCAACCCACCACATTGGAGGAGATGGTTTTGGGGTCGTTGTTATTTTGTTTCGGGAATTTTCGAAGGAGTTCATCCTGTTGATTAAACTCGAAAAGTGAAGTTTTTGTCCCCACAAAGGTACTGCCCTGATAATTTAAGAGGGAATATACTTCCTCATCAGATTTGCGAGAGGCATTGAAGCTAGCTCCATTAAAGGATAAAAAGGGTTTGGCCTTTGTGTTGTATTTTATCAGGCCACCTTTACCGGTACCGACCCACAACACCCCGGTGCGATCTACCAATAAGTCATAAATGATATTATTGGAATAACCGTTGATTTTGATGTCCTTCTGTAGAAATTCCTGGAATTGTTCGGTTTTATAATCAAATTTAATCAACCCATTATTGGTGGAAGCACCGCCAGCCCAAATATTCCCATTAAGATCCGCCGTGAGGCAGGAAATGGAAGGGCTTTTTTGTTGGATTAAATAGGAATCGATAATTTGACCGGTCTGGCTCAGCCGATAGAGTCCCTGGGTCATGGCCAGCCAAACTTCTCCTGTTTTGTTAATACAAATGTCGTAAACGTTTTGCGCTCTGATGTTTTCAGGCAAATCCTGCCGGTTTAAAAGGTTGATATTGCTCACGAGCTGCCCTGCACTGTTAAACTGACATCTTAAAACACCATTGGAACGGGTGCCAAACCAAAAGGTGTTGAACTCATCTTTCTGGATCACCCGCACATAACGGTCAGATAATAAGCCTGCTTGATATTGATGACATGCAAGGGTCTCGGTGTTTAAAGCGGCTATGCCATTATCAGTGCCCACCCAGAGGAGGTGGGTGGACGGGTCGAAATATAAAGTGGTGATATAGTTTGAATTAAGCCCACCCTCTTGCGCATTACCCTCAAAAAAACGTTCGCATTCAAAAGTTTCCGGATGGATTCTGTTAAGCCCATTAATGGTGGCCACCCAAATATATCCCTCCCCATCCTCGACAATACTATTTTTAAAACCCGTAATGTCCAGGTTGGGGCTCATATCGTTTGAAATACTTTTTGGATCCTGCGGGTCATGAATAATAGTATGAAAATTTTCCTGTATTGGGTTGTAAACACTGATGCCTCCACTTTCAAACCTTACCCAAATACGGTTTTTAGAATCTACATAGGTGGAAGTAAGCCAGGAATCATAAATAGATTGCGGATCTTTGGTATCCGGTCGGAATACTTTCATCTGGTAGCCGTCATAGCGGATAAGCCCATCCTGCGTTCCGAACCACATAAAGCCGGTCTGATCCTGAACGATACAGTTAATGACCGAATGCGAAAGTCCCTCCTTACGACTAATGGTCGTAAATTGATCCGCATTGGCCGATAAACAATGCGAATGGAATAAGGCGAAAAAAATAACGAAGTATCTCTTTATCATAAAAAAATGAGGGAAAGTTGGAAAAGTTAATAATAATGCTAGCGTTAATAATTTACAAAATATTAGAGGGAATAACAATTATTAGTTTCTATAAAACATAAAAAAGGCAAACAAAAATGACTATTCAAGAAATTAGAATAGTCATTAATTTTACGCTTATTGTTATATAGTAATTTCCTCTTAGGGCACCATAGCATGCGATAGAATGCTATAATCAGTGGTTTTACTGTTAAACTCTCGGATGTTTTTTATTAATTTTCCTTTGTACCTTAATCCCTCAAACGAAAAAGCATTGGCATTTTCCTGGTTATGGAATTTAAAATTAGAATAGGCCGGTACAGTCCCTAAAAATTGTTGATTTTTGAATTGTACATTTTTGATGGTGGTCTGTTGATCCAGGTTCACATTGTAGATCATAAATCGGCTGTCAAAAATCTTTATATTTGTATAATAAAGATCTTCGATGATATTGGCGTTTGAGGAAATATTAATGGCTGCTCCTGCATCCAGATGCGCTATATTTATATTTTCGAAAGTACAATTTTTCAGGAACATATTCTCCGCCAAATAGCCAATCTCCAATACATTCCCGTAATCCCCTTTCCAAAAGGTAGCGTTTTTTACGGTAATATTATGATTAACCTGACCACTTTTATTCATTAAGGCTACCGAGTTATTCCGGGTATTTGACATGATATTATTGATGGTTATTTGCTGTGAATTAAAGATATTGATCGCATCATCTCCCATTCGTTGTTCCCTGTTCCCGATGATTTTTACATTATCAATTTCTATTTTTTCGGCACTATCGATTACAATAGCTGCGGCGGGTGAATCAATCAGACTTACCCCGGATATGGTAACTTTCTGGCTATGATTCAAATAGATACCGGCGGGCTGGCTTCCTTCTTTGTAGTTTTTACCCACCAGCATACCTGCACCACAAATCTTCACATTTTCCACCCCCTCGATTATAACCGTACCATGTACGTATGCGCCTTTTTTAAGGAACAGGGTTTGGTTGTCTTTTAGTTTGATCACTCCGGCATCGTGAATACCAGCCTCAAAAGTAAGGACATTTTCTGCCATTGGTAATTGGACCGGAGCTGCTACCGACACCATTAGCGGGTAGACATAATTATTGTTAATGCGAATAAAAAAATTAGCAGCTTGTTCTACTTTAAAATGTACATCTTCTCCATCAATACGGGGATTGGTAATCACATTCGCAGGAATGGTTTCAAAAGAGTGAATGGGGGTTCCAAAATTAAGGGTATAGCTCTTCCCTTTCCCTGACCACTCTCCGAGTAACAAGCCAGCAGGACGGCCATAAAATACAGGCTGTTGGCGGCCGTCACATTTCACCTGGTAGTAATCTGAAAGGATTTCCGGATGATCACTATATAAAGATAAATTCGGCTTTATTTTGCATGCCCAACACAGCAATAGTAGGATTACTGTTATTCCTATTTTGTTATTGAAATGTAACATTCTCTGTGAATTCTGTATAAATCCCACCATCTTTTAAATTCATCACTTTTTTGCCATTGATCTGCAGATTATCGAAATGCACCCCATCATAAATATGGTTTTTGTTTAATCCAGTGATGAGCGAGTTCAACGGAATATCCTGATTCACCTGAATATTCTCAAGCAATATATTTTTCCCTGAACCACGGGTTGTATCCTTGGAGTAGTGGGAGTGAAGCACCTGAAAATGGCAAAGATAGCCGTAGGCTTCTTCGATATGAATATTTTTATATAGCACATTCTTCACCACCGCACGGTCGCCGTTGTGAATACTGAAAACGCCTCCATTTCCTTCCACGCGGATGATGTTGGCATCCTGAATGGTAATATCTTCCATCACGTCAGCGCGGGTCTCAAAGCCGATTTCAATGGCATTGCCCCAGTCCGCATTCCAGAATACGCCACCGTCGATCAAAATATTTTTGGTGAGCTTACAGCCAATGTCGGTAGGAATGGTAAAATCAATATTTTCGGGTGCGGGCTTCTTGTACCAAAAAGTGGAAGATTTGATGGCAATACAATCATCTTTGGTACGTACAAAAGCATCTTTGATAGTAATATCTTCTGACCCCACGATATCGATTCCGTCGTCGGATCGTCTCCAGCCGATGATGCGCACATCGTTGGCCGTGATATTTTTACAGCCAAAATAGGAGGTACTCCAACGCGGATTCCCGATAAGGGTAATGTTTTCAAAGGTTGAATTTTTGGCTCCAAACCATCCAAAACCATAATAGCCCTGCTGTCGGTCGAGGTTTCGGTTGTCTACCACCCCGTGACCGAAAAGGTGAACATTTTCGACCCCTTCCATGATGAAACTTCCTTCGAGAACTGCTCCACCCTGAATCCAAATTTTTTGATTGGACTTCACACGTTTCATCCCAATTTTGTAATGAACACCCGCTTTGTAGATAATATCAGCCTCCTGATTTTTAACAGGCCTTTGAGAAAAAATGAATAGCGGGTCATAAATACGGTCATCAAATTCCAAACTTATCTTTTTATCAACAGGCATGATGAACGAAATGCTGTTACCGCTTCGTTTGGTTTTGATATTCAGATTGGAAGGCCGAATTTTTACTTCTTTGAAGTCAAAATCAGGCACCACAGTTACCAATTCTCCCTGCGTGGTAGCAAAAGAAACTATACCAGAAACAGGCGTCTGATAGACAAAACAGTCCTGATGATCCACCTTGACCTGATAGCCTTTATGCTCAGGGGTATTCTTGGGATAATGATAAAGCTGAAGATCATTGGCCATGGTAACAACAACTGCTACCATGGTCAATAAAACAGCCAACAGCAAGGTTAATTTATTCATGGGCTTGATCAATTTAGGGTTACAGCATTTGGGTTGATCATCAGATTTTCCCCTTTCTCCAATTCAATCACCTGATCAAAAATAGCGGTAGTCATCCCGTCCTTTTCGATCCATTTTTTCACCTTCACGGCGCCTTCTTTGGTGGTGATCAGGTTGTTCTTTTTCTGCCACAAGGTGGTTGGCAAAGTCAGCGAAGCAAGCTGCAATGTTCCGCTGTAAGCTTCAACATTCACCGCCTGATGATCTTTGATCAATGCGCCCGTACCCGTATTGGCACTGAAAAATAAATTGTAGCTTTCCTCGTGATTTTTTGGAGCAAAGGTGTAATGGTCTTTCACCAAATTATATCCTGCCAAAGCATTTAAGACCGACCAGGCAGACATCGGACGGTAATAATGCCCACCGAATTCCTGATGATCCCAGTATAATCCTGCTTTGCGGTAGCGATCATCAATCGACTTGACGATCTGCTTTCCTTCTTCTACCATTCCTTCCCGAATCAGGAAAGAGGCAAAAGCCAGCTCAACACCCGTCCAAGGGGTATTGGCTTGATCAACCCACAGATTGGTTTCTGCCATTGGGAAGAATTTCGGGTGCTCCGGCCATGTACAGTTTCTGAGGTAATCATTTTCGATATAGGAATAAGATAAAATACTGCGCATAGCGGAATGTACTTTTTCCTTCTCAAATAAACGCCCTACACCTGCTTCGTAGGCCACCCATTGCCCGAATAGCTGATCCGTCAAACAACCTTCATCCTTGCCTTTATCACCATGATAGTCATTGGCCAAACGGTAATAATTTCCGTTCCAAAGATATTTGTCCATCAGCTTGATGCCTTTGTCCGCAATCTTTTTGTATTTCTTCGCATTTTTGCTTTCGCCCATGTCCTCCGCTACAATCGCGGCCATCGACATCGCTGAGATCCACTGAGTAGTAATATAAGAGGCGAGACCATACATTGGAAAGTTGTCATAACTACACATGATGCCTTCCATATCGGGCATTTGGTCGCCATCCAAATCTTTCTCCCTCAACACATAATCAATCGCTTTTTTGACCGACGGCCACATCTCCTTGATATAAGCTTTATCGTTGGTGAACAAGTAATCACGCAACACCAACTGAATGAAGTTAGGTGCAAGATCCACCCGCTCATATACTCCGAAAGTACCATTTTGATTTAATCCCAAATCAGCCCCCAAACCATGGTTGATTTCTCCATCAGGAGTCTGTGCATGCGCATGGCATCGCATCATGTTTTTTTGCAACTCAGGGAACAGCGCAATAATGGAAGCTGAACCATATAAAGAAACATCACTCGTTGCGAAAGGCCCCCAGGATTGGTTGTTGGTCAGTCCTTCACGAATGGCGAAGCGTCCTTCTTTATCCAACTGACTTGAGGTTACGAAAGTATTCAACTGAGAATTAATCTGATCCAAAATGTATTGCTCCACATCCGAACGGTACATATCATCCACAAAAGCTTTTGATCGTTCTTTCAGGCTTTTATTATTGGCAACAAAATAATCGACTACCTGATCGTAGTTTTCGAAACTGTTTTCATAATAATGCCCTACGCGTGATGTCTTTTTGATGGGCAACTGATACCCCTTAGGATCTTTAATAAGGCCATCGTTTCCTCTTTCTTTTTTGGATGAAACCCAGCCTATGGCATTAGGGAAGTACCAGTTCATAAAGAAATGAGCACCCATTTGCTCCTTGGCTTTAAGCGTTTTGGAAACGGCAATACTGCTTTTAAATACCTGATTGTTATCTCCTCCGCCCGTCCAGGCGATCTTTTCACCTGCCTTATTGAGTTTATTTCGATTTTTACTGTCATCGATATTACCCAAGTCATTTTGAGTCAATAATCTTTCTAAGAAAGGATGACGGTGCGACCATCCCAGATAGTAACTCACTTCGTCTCCACCAATGGCACCAAGTCCCATTTGACCGAAAGAGTCATGCTCTTCAGAGACATTTCCCACACTTTGCTTGAAGTATTTTACGCCATCTTTCTTGACAATATCCACAGTGAAATACTTGTTCGGGGTATCATAAGCGACCAGGTTTCTTTGGGTGGCAATGATACTGACACTTAGGGGTTTGTCAATCTTGGATTTTAACTCAAAATTGAAGTCTATCGCGGGTAATGAGGAGTTTTTCACATCATGAGGGATGAAAGGAGCATAGCTCTCCAGCTTCACTTCAAAAGGCATGTCCTCATCCGAGAAAGTCAGGTCTGCAAAAGGAAAACGCGCGCTGTATTCAATTTGATCCACCGAGCTCATCCACGGAAAATAATAAATCGGTGCCTCATTCAACAGGCCGCCATATGCAATATCATTATTAAGCTGAAGAAGTTTAATCTGTGGCTGCTGTCCCTCGACCTGATATCTCACCATAAAGAACAGATAGGAATTTTCTTCAGGTGAATTTGGTCGTGTCGGAAAATGAAGAATCGGGGCGCTCCCATTTGGATAATTGTTAAGAATGGACCAGTTGTAGAATTGACCATCCTTTCTGATTTCCACACCGCCAGCTCCGATACCTCCGAGCATCATGCCGCTTCTTACTCTGTTACTGGCCGAGTGACGTTCAACAACGGGCGTTTTTTGGGCTATGGACTGGTGCGAAAATCCCAGCAAGGCGCATAAACTTAAGTATATATATTTTTTAAAAAATGGCTTACTTTTCATACTTGACAAATTTTTGGATCGAGTATTTAAAAAATCGATGGTTGCAAATTAGGTTGCTTACAAAGGCTATTAGATCAATATTTACTGCAATAGGTGGATTTTTATCACGATCACTAATTGATTGGATGATTTATCCTCTTTGGGGATGATTTGTCCACTTAAAGATTTAGAATCTCTGTATTACAGCCATTTAGATTCACTAAACAAATTTATACCCCAGAAAAAGCGGAGAAGCCGCCGTCAATTGGGATGATGGTTCCAGTAACAAAAGAGGAGGCGTCGGACGATAGAAAGTGAATCACTCCATTAAGTTCCTCGGGTTTACCAAAACGTCGCATGGGTGTTTTCTGCATTACCAGTTTGGATCTTTCGGTCAGTGAGCCGTCTTCATTCAGCAATACCGCCCGGTTCTGATGTGTCACAAAGAATCCCGGAGCGATGGCATTTACGCGGATACCATCTCCAAACTTGATCGCCATTTCCATGGACATCCACTGGGTGAAATTGTCCACTGACGCCTTTGCCGAAGAATAGCCGACCACTCGGGTGATCGACTGGATGGTGGCCATGGACGAAAAGTTGATGATACTTCCTTTGCCGCTTTTAGCGATCTGCTCCCCAAAAACCATAGAGGGCAGAACCGTTCCGTGAAAATTCAGGTCATTGACTTTCTTAAAGTCATCCATATTCATGTCGAAAATACTCTGCTCGGGAGCAATATTCGCCCCTTTCATATTCCCACCTGCCGCATTGATCAAGAGATCAATCTTATGATGGGTTTCCAAAATGGTCGCCTTACAGTTTTGTAAGGATTCCTTTTGCAGTACATTACAAACCAGTCCATGTATATCTCCTTTTTCCTTCATAGCCGCTACCGCATTTTGCAATAACTCTTCGTTCAGGTCCAATAAAAAAACACTCACCTTTTGGCTCAATAGGTAGGAAGCAATCGTGCTGCCCAGGACCCCTGCACCACCTGTGATGATGGCCACCTTTCCTTCAAGGTCGAATAGATAATCTTGTTGTGTCATATTACGCTATATCTTCATTTCTTATCTTCTTTTGATAAGCTAAAATTAGGGCAGATCAATAGCTTGGTGGTGGATTAACGATCTTCTTAATTGGACGGGTGGAATTGATGATTCTTACCTTTTATTAAAAGAATTTTCCCTGTTTCCGCCTGTTCCTTTGATTATCATTGAAGGCAAAAGGCTGGCTGAGAATAGCTTTTTTTACTATACATTAAATATCATTAATATGAAACTTATACCGAGTTGGCGGTGGTTCGGAGATGCTGATCCTGTTTCGCTTCAAGACTTAAAGCAATTGGGTGTCAGGTCCATTGTCAGTGCTTTACATCATATTCCTGTCGGGGAAGTATGGTCGGTGGCTGAAATAAAGAATAGACAAGCGGAAATTGCATCGGTTGGGCTTTCATGGGACATTGTCGAGAGTGTGAATATCCATGAGCAGATCAAGCTCAATGGTCCGGATGCGGATCACTATATTGAAAATTATCAGCAGACGATCCGTAACCTGTCGGCTTGTGGCATTCATGTGTTGTGCTATAATTTTATGCCGGTGCTCGACTGGACGCGTACCGATCTGAAATTTAAAATCAATGGGGGTGGGGAAAGCCTGCGTTTTGACATGAGGGCTTTTATTGCCTTTGATGTCTTTATACTCGAAAGAAATGGCGCCCGAGAATCATATACACTTGAGCAATTAACCAACGCCCGACAATACCTTGATGGCTTGTCGAATCAGGAACGGGAAGCACTGCGGGATAGCATCCTTGCGGGTTTACCAGGCACCACCGAAGTATTTACCCCCGAGGCTTTTTTGGCGGAGCTGAAAAAATATGAAGACATCTCGGCAGAAAAACTGAAAACACATTTGGCCAATTTCCTCAAGGCAGTGATTCCTGTGGCGGAACAAGAAGGTGTGAAGATGTGTATTCACCCCGATGATCCTCCGTTTTCATTGTTTGGCTTGCCAAGGATTGTTTCGAATAGTGAGGATTTGTGTTTTATCCTTAACGCTGTGGATAGTCCATATAACGGTATTACTTTTTGTTCGGGCTCACTCGGAGCAAACCCAAATAATGATCTGAACCAAATTGTCCGTGATTACGGTCATCGTTTCCCATTTGTACATCTTCGAAATGTTCAGCACGAAGGCGGAGGTAGTTTCCATGAAGGCGGGCATCTCGACGGAAGCACGGACATGGTGGCTTTGATCAAAAACTTGTTGGCTGTGGGAGGTGAAGCGTCAGTGTACTATCGCCCTGACCATGGGCATCAGCTGTTGGATGATCTACCAAAACAAATGCTTTGCCCGGGTTATTCGACGATCGGCCGATTGAAGGGACTGTCAGAATTAAGGGGAGTTATTGCCGCCCTGATGCATGAATAAAAAGGAGTGGAATAAAGTTGACCATGATTTTTTATTTGTTTTGGTTTTGGCATCCTCGCTACGACCAAATGTCCTCATCATAAGGAATCTCCCCTAATCAAAAAAGACCTGCCCAAAAAGGCAGGTCTTTATTATTTGTAGTTGAAGTTGAAATGCGAGTGGATTATTGGAAGATAATCACCTGTGAGTTCATTTGACCATGGGTGTTAATATTCAATACATACATTCCAGTTGGTAAATGGATCTTCAGAGCGCCATTTTTGATGATGCCTTCCGATACTTTTTGTCCCGCCATATTGCGAATCACGAATTTCGATGGTTCAGTCGTTTTCAATTGAATGTTCATCTCACCAAAAGCAGGATTAGGGAACACTTTAATTTTGTCTTGGCCTACCTCATTGGACAATGGGCGAGTGGTCTCAAAAGTAGCTGTTGCCGCCTCAGAAGCATTTCCTGAAGCATCCAGTGCTTTTACCGAAACGCTATATGAGGTTTCCTGATGAAGTCCATCCAAAGCGAAGGTCAATTCTTCCGTTTCACCTGCCTTTTCATCATTCACATATACCTGGTAGTGGGCCACAGCCACATTGTCTGTCGAAGCTTCCCAATCTAATTGAGCAGAGAATGGAGTAACTTCACTCACCACCAAAGCCGTCGGGCTAGAAGGAGGGGTAAGGTCAAACGTGCTAACGGAAATCTGATCACTGTAAGCTGACCAATTCCCTGAGGCATCACCCGCCGCAACACTCACGAAATATTCAGTCAAAGGCATACGGCCATCCACCATGGCCATGTAGGTAGCTACTTCAATTGGTTCCTCCTCATTGATTTTGACACGATAAACGGTTACTGCAACATTATCAATTGAGGCGGCCCAGTCCAGTTTGAAACCAGTTTCTGTAATCTCCGAAACGACAATTGCTGTCGGTACCGATGGAGCCTCATCATCCAAAGTGGTCGCTTGGATCGTGGAAACTTCGGAAGTATTTCCTGCTCTATCCACTGCCCACACACTGAAATCATAAGTCGTCATGCCCTGAAGATTATCCAATACCAAAAGCAATTCGGTAGTCGTTGCTTCAACCATCATTTCATCGCCCTGCATCAACTTATATTCATAATGTGCCACCTGGTCATTATCCGTTGCAGCCGTCCATGAAACCGAAAACTGCGTACCGCTCACATCAGCAACAGCCAAATCAGTTACTGGTGAAGGATTGGTTTCATCGATGGTCATCACCTCCAAAGCTTCAGAAAAGTCGGTTTTGTTACCTGCTTCATCTTTGGCCAAAATGCGAACCGAATAAGTCGTGTATGGATTGAGTTCTGTGAAAGTGTAATCCGTAACTTTAGCTCCAAAATCCATAGGTTCCTCGTCGTCCAATTGAATTTCATATCCTGCAACACCAGATCCTGCATCAGTTGCTTCGTCCCAGCTTACCTTTAAACCAGTTTCCCCGATCTCACTGCTTGTTAGGTTAGGCGTAAATTCAGGGGCGGTAACGTCCAAGGTCATGCCCTGCCCTTCACTTTCGGTTGAGGTATTCCCAGCCGCATCCATGGCATAAACTTTCACGGTGAATTGGGTGTACTCCTCAAGGTTCTCAAAAGTATAAGTCAGTGTATTTTCATCTAACTCAATAGCCTCCTCTTCTCCAATCATTACACCATAACCTGTAACCGCTACATTATCTGTTGCTGCCTCCCAAGTTACTGTTAAGGTACTTTCTGTTGATGCTGTCACCATTAAATTAGTAGGTGAAGTTGGCGCCTCTCCATCCAACGCGATGACAGTCGCTGAATTTTCAGACGGGTTATCTTTCAAATCGGTAGTGAAAACATGGGCCTCGTAATTTTGACCTTCACTGACATCGGTAAATTCATAGGAAGTGATTTCCGTTGCGGCATGTACCTCCTCACCATTAACCACCACATGGTAGGTGATATCCTCAGGTTGATCAATCTGATCCATGATCTCGGCCAAATCCCAAGACAGCTCAAATCCATTCTCTGTTTCAGCACTTGTCAAATTCTGCGGTGCTTTGGTAGGAATAAAATCCTCACTGAAGCCCCAGTTTTTATTCCTGAAAGCGAACAAACTGATTTGCAATCCATCCTCTCGGGCGAAAATGGTCAATCGGTGAGCCTCATTGGCTTCGGTAGTGGTAATCGAAGCGGATCTCATTTTCCAGGTCCATTCGGTTTTACTCTGTCCAAGATTCCAGTTATGGGTCGGTGTGCTTTCCCCATCCCAATCCCAAATCGGGAAACAACTGTCATCCGAGCCATTTCCCTCCGAGCAATTAAATAGCATATGATAATAATAAGTTCCGGGCTCTTCAAACACCAAATCATAGGTAACGGAGGGCGATAGCGCTTTTGATAAATCAGCAATTTCGTTGTTGGAGGGAATCTCTAGGAAGGAAATCCCGTTTTCCGTTTTCTCTACCCATTCCCGGTCATTCATCGGCGGAGGCCACCCTTCATTTCCTTTCATTTGACCAGGCCTCATTTCCGTATATTGGAGTGCGGAAATGTTCGTCTCCGCTCCGATATTTATTTGTGCCTGTGCAGTGGTGCAGGCACCAATAACCATAGTCAGTAAGCTTGCCACTACTAAAAAACGACTTAATATTTTTTTCTTCATGTTTAAAAAATGTTTTGAAATCACTCCAATATCCTCGCGAAAAGAAATTGTTGAGTGGATATTTTACCTTGTGTAGGGGAGTGTCCATTATTTTGGGCTTATAGGTTATGCCATATTAAGCTGAAGAGACCAATGCAAACAGGTTGATTGAGTTGATTAAATGAAAAATTATAATTTACCGTATACATGTATTTTTTTTACTTTTTTACGAGGTAAATAAGTTTGTATATGGTTAGTAGGGGGTTATAATGTTTGTGGGGTATCTTGAGGAAGTGAAAATTTATTGATCTCCATATTTTTTAGAAAATTAATATTCAAATAATTAGGGTCTGCTGAAATAGTTCGAATTATCTAAAAACGACTGAAGATCAACTTATTAAATCACATTAAATCTCTTTTAGTGCAAGGGGAAATTTTGTAAATTGTCCTTTAAATAGCCCCAGGGCTCCTTTCCTACTTTTTTAGCTTGCACTATGATTAAGCATTCCCCTGATCAACTTGAGATTTCTGATTTTATGGACCCGTATTTGGGTGGCCTTAATCCCAATAATAGATGGATTATTATGGCCAAAGAAATTCCTTGGAGTCAATTAAAAAGGATCTATGAACGGAACATGTCCTTCGACAAAGGAGCTAGACCTAAACCAGCGCGTTTAGTGATTGGAGCCTTGATTATCAAACACAAATATAAGTTGTCTGATAGAGAAACAATTGAACAAATCAAAGAAAGTCCATATCTACAATACTTTGTTGGATTGCATAAATTTCAACATGATCAGGTATTCGATTCTTCATTATTTCCGACAATTAGAAAGCGTTTGACCATAAAAGACTTTAATGATTTAAGTCACTTACTCCAGAGTCATGACGTTAGTATTGATGAGCAAAGCGAACTTCGTGATGAAAAAAATGTAGAAAGTGATACAAAATATAAGAAGCCTGAAATTGAAAACTCGATTTCAGTTGATGCTACTGTAGCGGTGCAAGAAATTCCTTATCCGACCGACCTGGCTTTGATCAATAAGGCTCGCATTGAATCAGAAAAAATCATCGATATATTATGGGAATTTGTTAAAACAGATGCTAAGAAACCTAGAAGCTATCGACAAAAAGCCCAAAAAGAATTTCTAGCGTTGACAAGAAAAAAGAAGAAAGGCGCCGATTTTTGGAGGGCTGCAAATCGAAAACAACTACAGTATCTTCATCGAAATATAGGGCATATTCATCGTCTATTAGACCAAATTAAGGTAGGTATTCCTTTGAATAAGCGTTTTTTGAAGCTATTGTATGTTATTCAAGAAGTGTATCGCCAACAAATGGAAATGATTGAAGAGAAGAAAAATACGGTTGGTTTCCGTATTGTAAACTTATATCAACCACATATTCGCCCCATCATAAGAGGGAAGTCTGGAGCGAATGTTGAATTTGGAGCTAAAATATCAATATCTATTGACCAAGGCTATTCTTATATTGACCATCATGATTTTGAAGCATACTATGAAGGGGAAGAGGAGATTATCAAAAAGCATATTGAAGCACATAAACTACGGCACCCTCACACTAAGCTAAATGGAATTGTTGGAGACAAAATTTATGGAAATCGAAATGCTAGAGAAGTTTATGATCAAAATGATATAACTTTCGTCGGCTCACCTCTTGGAGCTCCTCCTAAAGATCCTGAAAAAATTAAAGAGCGGGAAGAGAATAAGGTTATCCATCAAAAATTGAGGAGTCATGTAGAAGGAAAATTTGGACAAACTAAAAGGGGGTATGGATTGAATAATATTAAGGCACGAAGATCAGACACCACAAATTCATGGATTGGTGCCATCTTCTTTATTGCTAACCTTGAAAGATTCATGAAAGGAATCTTTTTTGACCTGTTTTTTAATATTTATAAATATGATTTATGGGCATTAGTTACATCAATCATCGAAGCTGGAATTGGTAAACCAAATTTCAAGAAAAATAAAGAGACCTTTTTAAGCAGACCCTAATTAAAAAATCCTTTTTTCAGGTATTTTAAGGGGATTTGAATATTTATCCACTTTTTTCATATAAATATCCGTGAAGTATTTTGGTTTAATTTTCCTCTAATTCTCCTGAAGTGAAGCTTAGCTTGTGTGAGTAATCCGGGCCCGGATCTTAATTTTTTCTAATTAGCGCAGGTTTAAAAGCCAAATTTTGTGGCGGTAGTTTGAGTCTTGCAGAAGTGATTTTCCAAGTCCGCTGCCAATAATTCGGATTTGCTGTCATAGGAAGCGGTTAATAAAACGTGCGCTTAACAAAGTTTAACAACTATGATTGATTTTTATTTATGGCTTTTCCGATGGGTAAAGCGTTTGGAGCGACCATATCTTGGCTTACTGATGTTTGCCATTTTATCCCCTACAATAGGCCAGGCCTCTGAACTCATTAGTGTTTCTCCTGCTAGTGATCGGGTGCTTTTGGTATATATTGAAGATGGGTTTATTGATACCTATGGCGCCTATCAAGGGGTGTCCAATCATAAGACCTATTATGATCCTTCTGACCTTCAACAATTAATGACCCTTGCCAATTACCGCATCAGTAGTCCTGATGATAGTAATTTTTCTTCCACCCAACAGCCGGTTAATATTGGCCGGAAATCCAAAGGAATTCATTATAATGATGAATGGTCCTCTGTGCCCTACATCTTTGGGCATTGGGTTTATATCGAGTTACCCTATGCAATGCAAGAAGGCAAGACCTATAATATTGAAATTGATAAGATCGTGGATGGTCAGTCCACCGTTGAATTCACATTTGATGCTAAGAAAGTACGCTCTGAAACCGTGCATGTCAATATGGTGGGTTTCGCTCCTGAATCACCAAAGTATGGTTACTTGTCGCAATGGATGGGAGACTTTAACACCTCCACCCATAGCAACGGTGGTCTTAATCTGGACCAGTATGCGGGTCGAAATTTTTATATAGTGAATTATCAGACCGGATCGGTGGCATATACCGGAACCGTGAGTTTGCGCATGAGAAAGAATGTGGTAGAATCGGGTAGCGCGGATTTTGCACCAAGCTACAATTATAGTAATGCCGATGTGTATGAATGTGATTTTAGTAATTTCAGTAGCACGGGTGAGTATGTATTGGCGGTGGAAGGTCTGGGCTGTTCTTATCCTTTCGAAATAGGGGGTAATGCCACAAAAGCACCATTTTATTATGCGATGAAAGGACTCTTCTGGTCACGACAAGGGGTAGCCAAAGAAATGACCGATGGCAGTGTGATGCCAAGGGATCATCATTATGATGACATCACCTGGCTATGGGACAAAGACCATTTGCCTGGGGACAATCACTCCAATGATGGTTTCAACACCGGAACAGCCGTACAGGTCAATGGAATTTATGGGTATTATCATGATGCTGGTGACTGGGATGGCTATATCCACCATGCCAAAGTGCCTATTGCCCTTTTGATGCTTTATGATGCCGCACCGGATAAATTTTATGATGGGGAAATCGGCAATAAATACCGCCTGTCGGACAGCTCGCCATGGATCGACGAAGGAAATAATGGTTTGCCAGATTTGCTGGATGAAGCTGTTTGGTTGATTGATTATTATAAGCGTGCGAAAAATGTCCTTAAGAATCAGTACGGTGGTACTGGTGGTGTACCTGGCTATGTGGGGCGTGATGGTGTGCCTGGGAACAACTTCACCGCTTGGCAAGATACGCGTGACTGGTATTTGTCGGGAGAATCTGCCTGGCAAACTTATCATTATGCGGGACTTGCCGCCTATTATGCGACCTGTTTGAATAAATTTCACCAACTGACCAATAGCGGCAATCATCCCGACTACAACAGTTGGAGACAAGAGGCGATTGATGCTTATACTTGGGCAGAGGCGCACCCACAGGATACTGACCTAAGCAATAACAGCAATCAGGAATATAGAGTCAAAGGTTTTGCGGCAGCAGCCCTTTATCGCCTGACAGGAACGGCTAAATATCAAACCGACCTGAAAACCTATTTCGACTGGGAGCCTTGGTCGAATGGTGGAGAGTGGTCCAACCAGAATATCATTGATGTTTGTCAGATCATCGTTTCGATGATTCCCGATGGACACCCGAATCTCGACGCAAGCATGAAGGCAAACTGCCGTTCGGAGGTGATCCAAAAAGCCGACACTTACAAGGTGAAGCATAATCAGGACAACGCTTTCCGCACAGGAATCGAATATTCTCAGTTCATGCAGTTGGGTGGACTAAACACGCCTCGCCTGACCATGGTTCCTTTTGCTTATCTGCATACGGGTGACAAGAAATACCTCGACGTGGTTCATAATTCCATGAACTATGTTTTGGGTGGTAACCAATTGAACCAAACCTATATCTCTGGCTTGGGTGAATTTTCTGATCAGTGGATTTTCAACCCCAATGGATGGATCGGAAACGACCAAAACAGCATGGTTTATCCAAGTCGACCGAATATCGGTTACACGAGTTATTTCTCGGCCACAAGCTATTGGTTTACTCAGTCAATTGCCTCGGAATATTGGTCGCGTAAAGCCACCTATCCTAACTTAATCAACAATCCGGGCAGCTGGCCGGGAGGGGAGCAGACCTTCCGTAATATGTTCAGTATTCAGGGAGGGGAGTTCACGGTGCACCAGCAAAATAACTATATGATCTATGCGACTGGTTTCCAGAAAGCCATGGATGCTTCGGCAGCAGGCACCTACCGCATTGCTTCGGCTCCAACCGTTTCGCTGAACTTCAGCAATGATGATCAGGTGAATATGTCGGAGGTAGAGCTGTCGGTAAATGCTTCCTCGAATACGCGCAGTGTCCGTTATTTTTACGATTGGCACTTTATTGGCGAAAGTTTCGATAAAGCCAACAATTTCAAACTCACCTGGGACCCGCCAGTGGCCAACGGTACCGAAGTATTATTGACTGCCGTGGCGATTGATGAGGAAGGACAGTGGTCGAAACCATCCTCGGCAGGAGAAAAAAGGCTCACCGTCGTTGCCGGCCCGGGAGATGATGTCAGCCCTCCTTCGATTCCCGCCAATCTGAGTGCATCAGCCATTAGCCCTTTTGATTTCATGCTTTCCTGGTCGGCTTCCTCGGATGCCTCAGGGATAAAGAATTATGAGGTATATAAGGATGGGAAATTGTTGAAAAAAACTGTTGAGGAGGAATTCTTTATTGAAAAATTAGACCCTGAGACCAATTATGAAATGCAGGTTTTGGCAAGGGATAAGGAAGGAAATGTTTCGGCGAAAAGTCCTGTCTTTACCGTCCGAACCTTGGATGTACCACTGGGCGACGGCAAAATCCACCAACAGAGCAATGATGCCGACGGGTTGATGGAAGCGGAAGCGGAAGACTACTCTTTCCGGGCAGCCGGAAGCAGTGGTTTCGAGAAAAAATTCTGGTATGAGTACAATGATCCACTGGCAAGTGATGGTGTGTTCATGATGGTGCAGGACAATGGCAACAGCAATTCTGCAGGAACGCTCAATGGCCCACGCTTGGATTATATCATTGACTTCAGAAAAACAGGAACGCACTATGTCTGGTTGCGCGTCAAGCCTGATAATGGGGCGGATAACTCCGTTGTACTGGCTTTTGAGGATGAAAATCGTGGCGACTGGAGTCTTGGTGATAATCCGGACTGGGTTTGGGTGAAGGCTGATTCAACGATTCAGGTACCGACCACCGGCCAGCAAACCTTCAGTGTCTTTATGCGGGAAGATGGAACGAAAGTAGATAAAGTGTTATTGACTTCCAATCCAGACTACGATCCGTCGGGATCAACACCAACGCCTCCTACAGAAAACACGGCCATTTTTGTGGTGAATAGCTCTTCGGATGATGCAGAGGAGAAAGCAGGCGTGATGAATCTGACCAGTAACGACCTTGACCTTCGGGCTGGTGAGGTTTCGGCTGTTCGCTTTAAAGTCAGCATTCCCGAAGGATCTGTCATTACCAAAGCCGAACTTATCCTTGAATCCAAAGGCAACTATTCGGGCAGTAATGAGGTGGCGATCAGTGTGCAACAGTCCGCCGATCCTGCGACCTTTACGACAGGTGGTCAGGACATCAGCAACCGAACACTTTCTACCGAAACGGTCAGCTGGTCGCTTGGCGACTGGGCACAGGATCAGCAATATACCTCACCTGATTTGGTATCGTTGATTAATCTTGCGGTAGATGCAGGCTGGGCCTCGGATCAGCATATTGTATTCCACCTGGAAGCCAGCACGGCATCCACCAAGTCAGCCAAGACCTATGATTTCAACAACTCCACCAATGGTGCGCCACAGCTGAGGATTACTTATCAGGAGGCTTCAGTCCCCCCAACAGTAAGCATCACCAGCCCATCTGAAGGCAGTAATTTTGCCGAAGGAGAAAACATCACTATCCAGACCCAGGTGGGAGGGGATATTCAGTTGGTATCTTTCTTCCGCGTTACAGACGGTGTTTGGAACTTCCTGGGCAATGATCAGACGGCACCGTTCAGTTGGTCCGCCAATGATTTCCCTGCGGGGGATCATCAGATCACTGTTTCATCGACTGACTTTGCCGGCAACAGCTCACCCTATGTATCGATCAATATTTCCGTT
The DNA here is from genome assembly GCF_036244895.1 of Persicobacter diffluens. Classification (NCBI taxonomy): domain Bacteria; kingdom Pseudomonadati; phylum Bacteroidota; class Cytophagia; order Cytophagales; family Persicobacteraceae; genus Persicobacter; species Persicobacter diffluens. Next base: position 147,174 of record NZ_BQKE01000005.1, on the reverse strand, counting down.
GGTGATACAGGAGGAGCTGTTTATACCCAACAATCTGATGGACTGGCGGTATTCGAGGCGGAAGGATTCCACCGCAGTGATTTTGGTGTGGGGCAGTTTGCTTCTATGCAATGGGAGTCGCAGGCGGATGCTCAGGCTTCAGGAGGCAACTTCATGATTGTTCCTGATAATGCCAATAGCATCAGCACGGGAGCACTCGAAGGACCAGTGTTGCATTACGATGTTGATTTTGTTAAAACAGGAGCCCACTATTTCTGGGTAAGACAAAAGTCACCTAATGGATCTGACAACTCGATTACCCCAGCCTTTGCAGGAACCGCTATCAATGAATGGAACATGCCTGATGCGCTTACAGAATGGACTTGGAGCCGACTCGGAACGACCTTCAATGTGGCACAAACAGGCGTTCAGACCTTCAGCATCTATATGCGCGAAGATGGAACACCGATTGATAAGATCATCCTGACAGACAATGTCAACTATGCACCAACAGGCACGGGCCCTGACAATGCGAGGGTCATTTGGGAAGCAGAAGGAACGGAAGCGAGCATTTTCCCTAACCCCGCCCGAGGTACGGTTCATATTGATCCGAAGGATGACAGCTATCAGAAATTAGTGGTTACCGACCTTACGGGCCGTGTGGTGCTTACACGAACAGCTATTAAGGCCAAAACATCTATTGACTTACCTGCAGGTGTTTACATCATCAACCTGATTGGGGAGACTAAAGCAATCAGTGAACAGGTCATTGTATATTAAAAATTATAGCAAATAAGTATAACAAATTTCTCTAATGTTAGAGGTCAGGTGAAATCATCTGACCTCTTTTTTTGCCTCAACCTCTCCTAAAACAATCAGGCTCTTTTCCATCGATTGACCATTAAATTTCAGCTCCTTAAATTTCCCACTGCGATTCGCCCGACAATTCACCGCCATCAATTGACCTAAAGGAAGTTGATACTTTTGTTGAAGAATTTGTTTCCCATCCACAACAACTTTTACAACGCCATTCTTACTCTGAATATTTACCTGATGCCACTTCATTTTATCCTTAATCATGAACGCCTGATTGTCATGATGGTAGCCATCCCGCTGATGCTCACTGATTACCACCTTCGCCCAACGATCACAACCTTCGGGCACAAAGGTCAGCCATATCTTACGCCCAAATTCACCCGTCAGTTGCAGGTCTATCCACTTGCAGAAATCCTCATCCTGATGCGTATCCATTTGCAGAAAACCTTCAAAACTGAAATCATCCAAATCAACAGGCATCGGTTTGGAATACATCATGGAGGTGAAATATAAACTACTTGAATCCATCCCGACCTTTACCACCTGCGAGGGACTGATCATTAATTCGCCATTATAATCTACCTGCAACACCCGCTTGGCATCGGATTTTGTTCCCGAATGATAGGTTTCTCCCATCCAATCGGGATACTGAATGTGCGCCTGAAGCGTATCAACCACCTGATAATTTTCTATACCCTCCCGTTTTTTATAAATAAGAATATTGTAAAAGCCTGGAAATTCATAAATGTGCGATATCCTTTGATAATCGGCAGACAAAGGTTCAAGGCTATGGTATTGCTCAAATTTTACAAAGTACTGATCTTGACCTTTGATTTGATAATCGAAAGAAACGGTGAAAGGAAAAGTACCGCTTAGTTTGCGTAGACCAATTTCGAGCGTAGGCTTTTCTGAGGTTGGCAATAAAAGAAAAAAAGCAACAACAATGAACAAGGACAATGAGCCAAAAACAGACCATTTGTTGAACACAGGCAATTTGAAATGAAGCCTGACAGGACGATGTGCTTTTTGAAATTCCTCCCAACTATCATAGCCAACAAAACAACTAAGGGTGTTGAGGGTACTATTGGAGGTTTTATAATTTTCACTGACACTGACTTTACCAAAAAACCGCTTGAGTGTCGTTACGCTGAGCATCGTTTGGGTGCGCTCAAAAATCAATTGGCTCAAACGTTCGAAATCACTATTGGTAAGCGATTCAATATGCTTTACCTCAATCTTTTGCAGTAACTTTTCTTTTAATTTATGCTCTTTCAATTCCCTTTTCATTTGACTACTTTATCCGGCTTCATCCCTTGTTCAAGCAGGTGTACAAGGATGAATAACTGAAATAATCTCTACAAATCCTACCTTTTATCCATGATCCGAGATGATCTCTTCTAAGAGTAAAAACCTAAATTTTTTGTAATGAAAAGAAATCATATTTTCCTTTTATTCGCGTTCATTTGTACACTTTTTATGAACGCCTGTACCTCCAATCATAAGACCAATCAATTGTCTGAAATGGAAAAGTTTGCCCATCGGGTAATGGGCAAGCAAGCCGATCAACTGATATTAAAAGTAGTTCCTGATGATCTATCAGAAGGGGAATATTTTTTGATAAAATCCTCAACTGATCACAAGGTAATTATTGAGGCGAACAGTAAGTCTGCCCTTTCTTACGGCTTGGGTCAGTACCTCAGAAAATATTGTCATGTGGAATTATCCCGCCCGCATAATAACATTCAATTGCCCGAGGAGTTGCCTTTGCCCGAGCAGGAGTTCAAGAAAAAATGCAACCTCAAATACCGCCATTATCTGAACTACTGTACCTTCAATTACTCTATGGCCTTTTGGGGTTGGGAAGAATGGCAAAAGGAACTCGACCTCATGGCCCTTCAGGGAATCAATATGGCCTACACACTGACAGGAGTGGAGAAAGTTTGGCAAGAAGTTTTGCTGAAAAACGGTTATTCCCAAAAGGAAATCCTCGACTTTATTCCTGGCCCGTCTTATCAGGCGTGGTGGCTGATGGGAAATCTGGAAGGATTCGGTGGGCAGGTGTCGCAGGCATGGATTGATAAACGTGCGGAACTTCAGCAAAAAATCGTGGGTAGAATGCACCAGCTGGGCATCACGCCCGTTTTCCATGGTTTTTACGGAATGGTGCCACGCACTTTATCCAAAAAATTCCCTGAGGCCAATATCATCGTTGGGGGAAACTGGTGTGGATTTTATCGCCCTGACTTCCTTGACCCGAATGATCCATTATTCACCAAAATGGCTGAGGAATATTATGAATCCATGAGCAATCTTTATGGTGAATTGGAATTAGTAGGCGGAGATCCTTTCCACGAAGGAGGAAACACCAAGGGCATTGATATCGAAACCGCGGGAAAAGCCATTCAGACTGCCATGAAAAACGCAAGTCCTGAAGCTATCTGGGTGATTCAGGGATGGATGGATAACCCCAAAGAAGCTATGCTTACACAATTGGACAAAGAGCACACTTTGATTTTGGATCTTTTCTCGGATAATATCCCTTCATGGAAATACCGCGAGGCTTTTGGTGGATTTAACTTTATTTGGAATGCGATCGGCAATTTCGGTAACCGTGAGGATTTATATGGTCGATTGCCCGTTATTGCCTCCGCACCGATCCAAGCACAGCAGTCCAAGGTAGGGCAATACATGCAGGGCATTGGCACCGTTCCTGAAGGACATATTCCCAATCAGGTCGTTACCTCGATGATCTATGATGTCGCATGGGAACAAAGCCCACTCAAGGTGGATCAGTGGCTTAAATTTTATACCAAAGCCCGTTATGGCACTGAAAATGAATCCGTAAATCAGGCCTGGAAACTGTTGTACGAATCCGTTTACAGTTGCCCCGTGGCACCAAAAGGAGAATGGGGACGCGATGAAAGTCAACCCATCATTTGTGCTACTCCGTCTTTTGAAATCAAATCGAGTGCACCTTGGGGAAATGTTAAGCCTTATTATGATGAGAAAAAATTGGCTCAAGCCTGTGAATTATTGTTTACTGCATCGAATCAAATACCGACGAACGAGGCTTTCGGATATGATCTTACAGTCGTTCTGAGGGATGTATTATCGAATAAAGCGCTGGCTTTGTATCGGGAAATTCAGCAAGCATATCAGCAAAAAAATAAGGCACTTTTCAGAACCAAAAGTGATGCCTTCCTTGAATTGATGGATGATGTGGATCGATTGGTCGGAACCCAACAGGCTTTTATTTTAGGGCAATGGATTGAGGATGCGCGCAAATTGGGTAGCACAGTGGAGGAAAAAGACCTTTTCGAATTCAATGCCCGTGCCTTGGTGAGTTATTGGGGAAATGAAAGCGATCGTAACAATGTGCTCAAAGATTATGCTTACAAGCAATGGAGTGGATTGATTACTGATTACTATAAAAAACGCTGGCTTATATTCTTTGAACATACTTTGGCCAATTTCGATAAAAAAAATATCGAGCCTTTGGATTTTGTTGACTTCAGTGAACAATGGGCAAAAAAGAAGGCTCATTTTCCTGCCAAAGCCCAAGGAAACAGTATTGAGGTTGCCAAGGCGTTGATTCAGAAATATAAGATTGGTCAGCCATTATAAAACTATGGACATAAAAAAAATAGCGGTCAGGAGAATTGAACACATTGAAAACAGTTAGAGCGTGTTTAAAAGGCAAAATTCGTAGCGAAAATTTGAAGTATTGCAGAGGTGATACCCGATTATTTTGAGGGAAAAGCATCGCTATTGTTGAGAATTGCTCTTAGTCTCCTGGCCACTATTTTTTTTATATGTACCCTGCTTCATTCCTTAATATGCTACTTACAATTACCAGAATTTCGACCACCAGACGGTTTTGGTATATATAAATACTCCTCAAAAATTATATACATAGTACCTACTGCATCTGATCAATCGTCAACTTTTTAAAAAGTGATACTTCTGCGGAATCATAGGGGCTACCGTCTATTCGTAACAAGTCATGAAACCAAACCTCCGGCTCCGGATACTCTTCCCCGGGCTTTACCACATTTCCCTCCGCTCGTTCCTGATCAGCATTCCGGCCTTTTCTACTGCTCCAATGCCAGATTGTTCCCGTTTTGCCAGAAACAAATCCCCAATTCACAGCACCGATTTTATGTTTTTTGAAATAAGGTAACATGGCCTGAGGCGTACTTCCTCCCATTCTGTTAAGCCATTCAGTGACTATGACAGGCCTGTTGTCCGCTAAATAAGGAGCTAAACGTTGCTCTGTCATATTTACCCCTCCATAAGAGTGAACGGAATGTAAATCCGAATTAGCTTTATTGATCGCAATATTCTGTTGACCCACTGCCCCGGCAGTGTTGGAGGTGATCGGTTGTGATGGATTAACTTCCCGCGCCCATACCCAGGAATCGAATACTAATTGCTGGGAAGTATCACCAAAAGGTTGCTGCTTTTGCCCGTGATTTTTGGCTCCCATCATCGCTTGCCCACGCCCCGGCTCATTGTACAATTCCCACATCAATACGCGGTCATCATCAGCAAACCTTTTCATGGTTTGTTGCACATAAGCTTTCAGCCTTTTGACTTCCGTGGGGCTCGCTTCTCCTTTTGCATATCGGATCGCTAAATCTCTGGCTGGAGCATTGACCCAACCGGAATTGTGGTAGCCACGAACCGGTAATGGCTGTTCGCCCAGTTGAGGGTTGGGGAAATGACAATCGTCGAAGAAGACAAACCAAGGGCGAATATTATATTTTTGACAGATATCCAGGAATTCATCCATCCTTTTATACAATCCCTTTTCATCATCGGCCCATACTAAATCGTGCAGGTAAACCCGCAATGTATTCATTCCCATACCAGCAGCCCAGGACAATTCCAGATCTATGCGCTCAGGATCCCAGGTACTGGCCTGCCACATTTCAATCTGATTGATCGCGCTGGCCGGATAATAATTGCAGCCCACTAACCATGGTTGCTGGGCATACCAATTATTTCTGCGTTCTTCTGACCAACGGCCTTCTACAAGCAGCACTTCTGTTTGTTGTGCTAAAAGTATTGATGGCCAGCCGATCATAAATAAGAGTAAAATAATTATTTTCATGGCATAAAGATTTTATGGGAAATCAGTATTGAATTCAATGATGACAGTTTCTCACATGAGAGGTGCATCCCATTTTTTATAAATATGGAAAGGTATTTTTAACCCGAATAAGGCATGCTTCAATCCGTCTTATGGCAAAACGAGGATTTGTACATGGACCTTTCGGGTTAAAACACTCAAAAAAAGTTCTAATAACTGATGTTAGTATTTGATGATTTTTTGGGTTCCTACACGTTTATTTTTATCATAAAAAATGACTTGATGGATGCCCGTAGGAATACCTTTGATATCGACCTTTGAGGATTGGACCAAGCGTTTACTTTGATTTCCCATCATGTCGATAATGACAATTTCATCCACCGGGGTATCTCCATAAATTCTGCAATGTCCCGCGACAGGGTTAGGTGCAAGGAAAACGTTACTCTTGGTAGAGGTATCAGTTGAAAGAGGAAGGTATTCTATAGTCAATGTATTGCTTAATGCTGAATATCGTCCAAAGTGATTAAGCGCTCTTAGCTGAAAATTAACAGGATATTCGTTGGGGTTGATATCGATTTCTATCGCATTCTCCATTATAAGGCTATCGATCACGGGTTCCTGTTGGGTAAGCAGTTGATATCCTTTCAAATTGCCATCCTCTACCGGGTCCCAAAGTAATAGATAACGATGTTCACTAATTCGTTTGTAGCGCAAGTTAGTTGGGGAGAAGTGGTTGTTGAAATCGGAAACATGAAAATATACCTTCAACTCTGGCGCTTCTATGGGATCAATATCACAAGAAATGGCGGATCGCTTATTGGAGTGATCCGTAGGGTGAATGATAAAAACCATTGGTGTATAAGGCGGGCGTTCGTAATCATCGATAAGCTCCTGAACCATACAGCTAGACATTTTTGCCTAAAAACGTAAAAAGCGAATCAACAATAGTAACTTTGGGTTCCCACACCAACAAAGATCTATGTTCAATTCGCTTCACAGCAAACTTACGCAAGAATTTCCAAAATGGGGCAAAGCTTGCTGGAAAAATGTACTCGCTTTAAGTTTAGGTATCATCCAAAAAGGAACCGTGTGTCTTAATAAAGTGAAAGATTCGATAGGTAGCATTTTAGAAAATCAGAGTACATCCGCTTTTGGTCTCTACAAACGCTTAACCCGCATATTTACGGAATATTCTGACACCCATTTATGGAGTGATCTATTGCAATTATCCGCCATGCATATGCACAAAGGTGGGGGTTTTTTGATGGTGGATGGCACCAGTTGGAAGCAAGGGGATCGCACTTTTCATTTCATGACCTTGGCAATTTTGTATAATGGAGTAGCTGTGCCGATCTATTTCATGAATCTGGAAAAGAAGGGCATCAGTAATCAGGAAGAAAGAATTCAGTTGCTTGAAGAGGCGTCAAAGTTATTCAATCTTGAAGGCAAAATTCTCTTGGCTGATCGTGAATACGCAGGACAGAAATTCATCAAATACCTTGAGGATAACGGCTTTAAATATGTGCTTCGGGTAAAAGAATGCAACTTTAAGAATCAGTGGAATGAAAAATCTATGACGAAAGCGCAAATGATTTCAAAAGTCATAAATAGTAAGGTGAAGGGCAAAACGATGTCCGCTAAAATGAAGTTTGAAGCTGGAGACAATTGCCGGATGGTCATCAAGAAAAGTGAAGATGCGGAAAAGGAACCTGTGATTTTCCTTCTGACAAACCTGTCTAAAAATGCATATAAAGTGGCTGAGGACTATCGGAAGCGATGGCAAATTGAGACATGTTTCAGACATTTGAAGACCAATGGTTTTGACCTTGAAAAAATGAATGTTCAGGGAGCAGATAGATGCCGGTTAATGATGGCTATTGTCGTTTTTGCATATTCGGTATCCATAGCTCATGGGTTAAAAAAGTACAAAAATGTTCGTCTGAAAACTTATGCCAATGGTAAAAGGTACAGATCCATTTCCGTTTTTCGAAAAGGAGTCGAATGCATCGCAGAAGCTGGTTACAGAATAGAAAATTGGGGCGAGTATATCCTGAATCACTTCTTAAGTCATGATCGGAAAATTTGCCCCAAATCAATAAATGTCTAGCTGTCTATGGCTTCTTGTTAAAAATAAGGAGATTCCACAGAGGCCTCTTCCATTATTTTTTGAGCTTTAGCGACGATATCTTGGTGCTGTTGTGCAACATTATTGGCCTCTCCAATATCCTGAGAGAGGTCATACAATTCAACATCTTCTTCCGGATGATTCCATACGGCCTTCCAGTCACCTATTCTCACGGCTTTACGGGAAGGATTCCACCAATGAAACTCCCAATATAGATAATCATGAACAGGTTGTTTTTTTCCTAATAGCGTTGGTAAAAAGGAGATACCATCGTTTGGTTGGTAATCCTGCACACCCGCGATTTCACATAGGGTAGGTAGGAAATCCCAAAAGGCAGAAGCATGATTGCTTTGAATGCCTTCCTTTATTTTTCCTGGCCATTTAACGATGAGTGGTATTCTCAATCCACCTTCGTACATATCGCGCTTTCCTCCTTTCAATGGGCCATTACTGTCAATATGCGTGGTGGCCAGCGGTCCGTTATCACTCGTGAAAATAATGATGGTATTGTCTGCGATACCCAGCTGTTCCAATTTTTGTGTAAGCGTGCCCACTTGCCCATCAAGATATTCTACCAAAGCGGCATAGGTTTTTTCGTCCTGTGGCCAGTTTTCCTTTTGGTACTGATCAGCTTTAGGAACTTCGAATCTTTGCCCTAAGGGTGCCTCCCCGTTGTCATGAGGGATCGTCGTAGGGTGATAGATGAAAAATGGTCGGTCTTTATTGGTTTCAATGTATTGGAGCATTTCATTGAAAATCAAGTCTCCGGAGTATTCATTTTTTTCCAGAGAAACACTTCCCAAGCCTTTATGCCATTCTTCTTTGGAGAGATATCCCACCTTATTATTCAGGTATTCTTTTTGATCATTGCGGTACAAAAATTCCGGATAAGAGTTGTGTGCCAGCACCTGATCGTAGTAGCCGTAAAACTGATCAAATCCATGACGCAAGGGACTGCCCGTGGTCTCAGGATTTCCCAATCCCCATTTCCCGAAAGCAGCAGTCGCGTAGCCAGCCTTTTTCAGGTAGTAGGCGATGGTCGTATCTGTGGATTGCAGCGGCAATTGACCAGCTCCATTAGGGTTGTCTACATTGCCACGGACGGTGGTGTGGCCGGTATGCATACCAGTCATCAATACCGATCGTGAGGGTGCGCAAACAGTGGATCCTGCATAGTGATCCATAAATTGGATCCCCTCGGCGGCCAGTTGGTCAATATGTGGCGTACGGAATTTTTCTTGTCCATAACAGCCCAAGTCGCCATAGCCCATATCATCAGCCAGTATCAGGATGATGTTGGGACGTTCTTCAGAAGTGTTGACTTTGGGATTGCAAGCCGCAATTCCCAAAATCAACCAGATTAATTTTTTCATATGCCTTAGTTTTGTGCCAAAGCGGCATTTAGTTCTTCCATGATGGCCAAATGGGCTTCCTGATTTTGCTGAATCATTTCGGTTCTCTGCGCTACGCATAAATGACTCTTCAGCGGATCTTCCGGCGTATTCAGGCAGTAGTCCACTAATTGATCAATGGTAGAGGATGCTACATGCATGCGGGTATCAGAAGAAGCGTAATAAATCAATACGGTATCATCCTCTCGCTTAATCCATCCATTGGTAAACAGTACATTGCTGACATCTCCAACGCGCTCTATACCCTGTGGTGCCATAAAATGACCTGACGGTTTAGCAATGACACGATCCGGTTCCTCAAGAGCGGTCATGAACATGTAAAGGGTATAACGCAAACCTGCAGCTGTGTTTCTCACACCATGCGCTAAATGCAACCAGCCTTTTGGTGTTTTGATAGGCGCAGGTCCTTGCCCGTTTTTGACTTCATTGATCGTATGGTATTTTTTAGGGTCAACGATCGTTTCCGTTTTCACTTCAGGCTGCTCCATGCTTTCAGTCAGCCCGAAGCCTATACCTCCTCCTTTTCCGGTATCAATAAACCCATCCTGTGGGCGGGTGTACAAACCATATTTGCCATCAATGAATTCAGGGTGCAAGACCACATTACGTTGTTGTCCAGAGTAGGTAATCAAATCTGGCAGACGGTCCCAATTTTTTATATCAGTGGTACGAACGATCCCACAGGCTGCTACGGCCGAGGACTCATCACCATCTTTGGCATTCGGGTCTTTGCGCTCGGTGCAAAAAAGGCCATAAATGTAACCATCCTCGTGCTGAGTTAGTCGCATGTCATACACATTAACGTCTTCATTTTCATGCTGTGGGATAGCAATGGGAGTAGGCCATAATTCAAAACCATCAATTCCGGTTTGACTTTCTGCAATGGCGAAAAATGATTTTCGGTCATAGCCCTCCATGCGTAAAACCAAATGTACTTTTTCATTCAGGTATAAAGCACCGGCATTAAAAACCGCATTTACACCCAAGCGCTTGGCCAAATAAGGATTACGCTCCTTGTTCAGGTCATAAACCCAATGTGGTGGGATATGATCCGCCGTTAGGATAGGGTGTTCGTAGCGCAATACATACCCCTCACTGTCAGATTGTGGGGTATTTTTCTGGTTCAAATGCGAAAGGTAATTTTTATAAATCGATGTTAATCGTTCTTCGTAATTCATGATATTTTATCCTAAAGTAATGATGATATTATTTGTGTCCTGAAGCAGTTCCATCGGGATCATCTGCCCTTGGAGGGTGGTCCCATTCAATTCAATGGATTTGACCCCTTTTTGTACTTGCTCCGGGTTTTTGTAGGCGATGTGTAGTGTTTTGTCTCTGAAAATTCTTTGAACAGAGAACTCCTTCCAGTGAGCCGGGATACATGGATCGATTTTGATCCCTTCCAATACCGGCTGCACACCCAAAATATGCTGGGTTGCCGCATAGTAAAGCCAGGTAGCCGCACCGCTCAACCATGGCAGTCTTGATGCGCCATATTTAGGGCTATACTTGCTATGGGTTGATTGACAAACCACGTAAGGCTCACATTCCCGAACTTCCGCACTCTCATTGTAAGTGGCAGGATTAGTCGCCTTAAAATAGGCATAGGCCTGATCCCCATTGCCAGCCAAGGCTTCAGCCATAATCGCCCAACCCTGGGTATGGTTAAAAATACCGGCATTTTCTTTCATGCCTGGATTCATCAGGGTAGCGCGCACCACGGTGTAGTCTGTTTTCACGAAAGGGGGCGCACAGACCATCACGCCAAAATCCGTAGCGAGTTGTTCGCGAACTTGCTTCAATACTTTTTCCTGCTGTTGAGCATCCGCATAGCCACTAATGATGGACCATACTTGTGGGTTCAAAAATATCTTTCCTTCCTCATTTTCCTGGCTTCCAAACTTAAGACCATCATGGCGATAAGCCCTTAAGAACCACTCACCATCCCAGGCATTCTCAGCGATATTTTGATCCACTTTTTCCAGTTCGGTTTTTGCCCATGCGGCTTCTTCAGGAGCAGCCAACAATTCAGCAATTTCTTGATAAGTGATCAGTGCATGGCGTAACTGGAAAGCCACAAAGGTGGTTTCTCCGGCCTGCCCCAATTCCAAACAGTCATTCCAGTCTGCGAGTAGTCCGCAAGGCAAACCATGCTGACCCAAACGCTCCAGGTTAAACATGATAGCCCGACGCAGGTGCCCGAAAACGGTGTCCTCTCCCTGATCTGCATACGGAATTACCTCTTTGTAGAAATCGACCTCTCCACTTTCCTGCACATACAGCGGTACGGCATTGAAGAGCCACAAGCAGTCATCGGAGCGGTATTCTTCCGCTGACGGAGCTTGCATTTTTCCCGGATAGTGGGCAAAAGGCTTTACTACCGGCAGAGCTCCACCGGTGCTTACCTGTCCAGAAAGCATTAAACGTAGGCGTTCACGCGTCGCCTCCGGAATCAGGTGAGCTGTTCCCATGACGTCCTGCACAGAGTCGCGATAGCCAAGGCCATCCCTTTCTCCATTATAAATCAAAGAGGCTGCCCGTGACCATGAATTGGTAATCAGGCAGTTATAAGGGGCCCAGGTGTTAAGGAAATTGTTGAAATCTTCATCGGGTGTATCTACACTGAAATTATTCAGTTGGCTATGCCAGGTCTGCTTGACTTCTTCCAAAGCTTGTTCTGCCTTTTCGACGGTATCAAAGTCAGCCACGGCGGCTTTACCCTCTTTATCGGCAGCACCAACGCCCATGAGTACCAAAAAGGATTTTTCTTCTCCCGGCGCCAGACTTAGTGGAACCTGAAATACACCACATCCATTATCACCCACACCGGATGAGTTGCGGCATTGACCCTCTTCCACAACTATCGGATTGGCGTAGGTTCGGTAAGGGCCCAAAAATGCCTCCCGATCCGTATCATGTCCTTTGACCAACGCCCCGGAAATGGCCAGAAAGGTATGACGTCCCTGGTCTTTCTCTTCGAAATTGTCAGGCAGTTCGGGAAGGTTTATATTGGTACCGTGGTCAATGATATTTCCTTTGGCCTGAACGTTAACAATATATTGAGTGTATTGTAGATTGATTAAATCGTCCTGAGCGTTCCAGTTACTGGCGTATTCTACATAAGTAAACAAAGACAGTTGGCGATGCTTAGTGTCCTCATTTTTCACCTTCACAATCCAACATTCGTAATTTTTGCCATTAGGAACGAAATAGGTCGCCTCACTGCTGATTTTCTTGTATTCTGAAGCAATGGTGGTATAACCTGTACCATGTCGACAGATATTTTTAAATGCTGATAAAGGCTTGCCTACTGGTTGCCAACTATTGCTCCAAAAATCTTTCTGGTCATGGTCATGTAAGTATAGATATCGCCCCGGCTGATCCATAGGTACGGAATTGAAGGGCATGCGCAAAAATCGTCCCTGTGCGGCAGATTTATAAAAAGTATAGCCACCGGCATTGTTGGTAATCACAGATCCAAATGCCGTTGAGCCTAAATAATTGGTCCATGACCGTGGGGTCGCTGGGTTGTCGATCACATATTCTCGGCGTTTATTGTCAAAATAACCAAACCTCATGATGAAACTTTTAGAGTGTAAAAATGAATTGACCACCCAAATATGGTCGAATTATCAGGCCTAAGCGGTGACAAAAAGTGGAGAAAAGTGGAAACTATCACCAGGGCGTTTATTTTGAACCAATTCGGACGATTTTTCCCCATTCATCGTTAGTTCCTCCCCCTGCAGGTGGGCAAAATGCTATTGGAAATGGGCTTTGGAGTTTGGGGGATGCCAAAAAGGAGAATGCTGAAAAGGCCAGGTCAGTGGTAAGGAGTAATATTTTCAGCGTGGATTCAGGCTGTTTTTATGCTTTTTTAGGTAATCCTTAAGCATAAATGGAAGACTTTATTTCCAAATTGTGAGCAAGGTTTTAGCTCCATAATTATGGCTTTTTAAACGGGTGTGTGAAAGCGCCAAAATGCCAAAGCGGGTGGGCAGGCTATGGGAGGTTTTTATTAAGATTATTTTATAAGGAATATGAGAGTATTATCATTTTTTTTACTTGCTTTATTGGTCAATTCGGCCTGTCAGCGGCAGGCTTTTGATGAAAAGCAAACCATTCATTGCCGAGTGGATTTTTCAGATCAGTTGTTTCCCTGGGATGGATTCGGGGTTAATTATGTGCAATCCGCACAATGGAGAGGTTATGATTCTGCCTCCAGGGAAGACTATGGAGGGTTCAGCCAGTTAAATGAGCAGCAAAGGGAGGAGATTCTGGAATTGATTTTTGGGGAGGATGGATTGAAGCCTTCCTTACTGAAATTATTTTTAGATCCTTATCATGAGGGCTTTGAGTTGTCGGATAATGATGACGATGACCCTTACCATATTACAGAGGAGGCTTTTGATCACGAATCGACTACTCATTGGATGCGCTATTTTGCGCAGGAGGGACTCAGAATGACCCGCGAGCAAGGACGAGATTTGGATATGATCACTACACTCTATGGACCACCGGCCTGGATGACGAAGCAAAAATTCGTTCGCGGTCGTGACCTGGATCCAAAGTATAAAAAGGAATTAGGTGAATATATGATTGCCTGGGTGAAATTTTTGGTGGAAAAGGAGCAGCTGCCGGTAAAATACTTGTCTCTGTACAATGAGGGGGAAATGGATAACCGTTGGGATGAAGCAGGCCTCACTTCCGGCCATGAAGGTCATGACCATAACTTGTATTGGCCCAAAGAGCAAATCTGCGATTTTATGACCTTTATGCCGGAAATGTTGGAAAAACATGGCTTAGGTCACATTGGTCTTACGCCGGGGGAGGCCATGTCCTGGGAAACTTTCGGTCGTATGGGTATTCCGCAAGCACTCAGTAATGATCCCGAGGCACTGGAGAATATGGCTTTATTAACCAGTCATAGTTTTATGGGAAGGGAGGCTTCAGGGGTGGCCATGCTTAGAGATATTTATAAAAACCGACATGGGAAATATCTTAAAACCTGGACTACTTCCTTTAGCTTTATCAATATGTATATTGATTTCTTGTATAATATGCACCATGAAATCTATCAGGTAAAAACCAATGGGATCATCATGTGGGCTCCTGTGCAGGTGAAAGATATGTGGATCGGTGGAGAACCAAATGCCGGTTGTGCCATTTGGGTAGATGGTGATAAATACGAAGTTCGCTCAGGTTATCATTTTCTAAAATCTTTTAGTCGCATGGGAATGGCCGGAATGCAGGTGGCCAAAACTTATTCGAGTGATAAGGATATATTAGTTACCGCCTTCAGCCAGGGAGATTCGGATGCGCCAAATGCTTTTAATGTCCTCAATGTGTATGAAGAGGAAGATAAAAGAGTATTTATTCAGGTAGATGATGCCGAAGGAAAAACGTTCCAGGTATATAGAACCTCCATGGAAGAGGATTATCAGGAAATGGAGGAGGTTCAAGTCAAAAATGGCGGATTCTATTATACCGCTCCTCAAAAATCGAGTACTACTTTCTTTGAAAAACAAGTGGTTTCCTAGCGCGTGTTAGCGTAGACCAAATTTCAGGGCAAAATTCGTTGATTGATGAAGTGGTGTTTGTTGCTGTTTGAAGGAAAGCACCGCTATCGAAGAGAAATTATATAGGAATTACTATTATTTCAAATTAGTGGTGGGATGGCAAGATAGCCAAGCCTGCATGAGCATGCTAGCAAAATATTTTTCATAAGTCATAGTGATATAATTGTTAGTTAGTTTAAAGTTTAGAAAGGGGCGCTATAAGCGTCCCTTTTTTTTATCTGAGCGTCACTACTATGGATAGTAGTAATCATTAAGTATTCGATTTTTGGTATCAAGCTTTACTGATATATTTATATAAAAATAAAATAGAGCCAATACGGGGGTGAAATTTATTTTGCTCTTTTTAAACTAACCTAATATTTTCTAAATAGGCCTTGAAAGACCAATAAATACCATTTTCTCCCTTTTTAGTTGGTTTTTCGGCATAAGTGGCGTGGGTTATATTTTCCTTTGATCATGAAATTAGGTGAATGAGAGATGAGAAACTTCAAGAATATTTTTTTAGGATTAGTACTATGGCTTGGGCTATCTCTGCCATTAATGGCAGAGAAGCTGGTGTGGATTTCCGAGGAAGGCAGTGGCCGAAATGAATATGTGTATTTTAGAAAGGATATATATATTGAAGATAGTACTTTTTCTCAAGCATATTTGAATTTATATGCTGACTCCAGATATGCATTATATATTAATGGACAATACATCAACTTTGGGCCGGTCAGATCATATCATGAGCACCCTTATTATGATCATTACCAAATTGGGCAATATTTAAAAGCAGGAGATAATCAAATAGCCGTAAAGGTTTTATCCAATGGGGTATCTACCTATCAATTATATGATTACCATGGTGCTTTTAGTGCCTGGGGGGAGGTGCGTTCAGAAAAGGAAAATATTAACCTTCATATCGATCAGGATTGGTACTGTCGTAAGTCCACTGCTTACGATCCAAAATCTCCCAGATTCTCCTTTGCCACGGGGCCCATTGAGGTCTATGATGCGAATAAAGATTTTGAATGGGGGACGGGTCAACCCTTTCCTGAAGGCTGGCAAAAGCCTCAAGAAATTATAGCCTCGGAGAAATGGGGACCAATGCAGGCGCGTAGTATTCCTTTTTTAACACAAGAGAAAGTTTCAGTTCTTCCGAGTTCAGTAAAAGCTTTTTCGATAAATAATAAGGAAAATATCGCCCACTTTCGGCTGTCCTTACCGGATAGAAATGGTCAAGAATATAATGCTCAGGTGGACGGATTGGCTTATACCTATATTTTTTCTCCCCAGGATCAGGAGGTTGAGTTTGGTTTATGGTGGGGAGAATATTTTTTGAACGGGGAAAAAGTGAGTAAAGAGCCCGGATATGAAAAAGATCATTATCGAAATAAATATATTTTTCCATTAAGCCAGGGCTGGAATTTAATCGCCTGCAAATATGGGATCATTTGGGGTGGCTGGGACTTCTACATGGCTTTCCCTAATGACAAGGGTTTAATTATCTCTGCAAATAAGAAGAAAGAAGCATACTGTTCTTTTTATAGTTATGCTCCCTTAGAGCAGAACCTTCAGCAGCAGCTAAAGCAAATTTCCCTTGTGGCTGATGAGCAGTTTATGACAAAAGTGGACGGATGGCAACTTCAAATTTCCTCTATTCACAATGCCAACCCCGCCAAAGATATGGTGTGGTACGAGGCTGATTTTGAGCAAGCCATTCCCATGGAGGCTGAACATTGGGATATTCCGCAAAGTACATCCGGTGTAACGGTGATCGGGGCTTTGGAGGAGATGCAGTTAGGGAAAATTTTTATTGAAGGGGATTTCCCAAAGGGGACTGTTATCGATATTGGTTTTAGCGAAGAACAACAACCCGATGGTATGCCCTGGCTATATAAGCGATTTGAAGTGAATGCAGGACACCGGTTTATTGCCGATGGCAAGACGAAAAGGTTTGAGACATTCAAACCCTATGGATTAAAATACCTTAAATTGAATATCCGGAATCATTCCTCCAATGTGAAAATTAAGGATTTGGGGGTCATCAGGCAGGTTTATCCTTTCGAAACGAAGGGGCAGTTTTCGTGCAGTGACCCAAGGCTCAATGCCATCTGGGAAGCAGGATGGAGAACACTTCAACTCTGCGCAGAAGATTCCTATACGGATACGCCTTTCCGGGAACGAGGGCTTTATGCTGGCGATATGCTGCCGGAAACGGCGATAACCATGGCCGTAAATGGGGACATGCGGCTGGCACAACATTCCTTAAAGATATTCCAGGACATGTATGCGCCACAAATTTTGGAGGGGAAAAGCGATCGGTTTGCAGATTTTCCATTAATCACCTTATTGAATGCCGATTTGGTGATGCGATACAGCCGGGATTGGACAGACTTGAAATTGTATTTTAAGAATTATAGTAAATTGGTTGATCATTATTTGTCTGATCGCCTGGAAAATGGTTTAGTAAATTCTCCATCTGTCTTTATCGAATGGACAGATATTAACAAAAAGCAAGCTGCTATGGCCGCTATGCAAGGTTTACTTTGTAAGTCGATGGAGATTCTGAGTGATTGGGCTCTACGCCTGGATGATAAAGCGGCTTCCGGGAGGTATCTTAAAGAGCGTAAACACTTAATAAAAAATACAAGAAAGCACCTGTGGGATTCAAAAAGGTCATTATTTTATGATGGTTGGTCTCAGGATGCCCCCATCAATGCGCATCATATTAGTAGTTCTATTTGGTTATCGCTTTATGATGTCGCGACAAAATCTCAACAAAAAAAGATCATAGAGCAGGTGAAAAGAGAGCTCGATGATATTGGCGATGTACATCGAAAAAGAAAGATTACCCCTTATTCCTCTTTTTATCTTTTCTCGCTTCTTTATCAGGAAGATCAGGTGGAGGAGGCAGAGGCTTTCCTGAAAAAGTACTGGGAGCCTATGGTGGAGGGGAATAGTCATCCTACGGTATGGGAAAATTTTGATTTGGGCGATCATCAGGGAACGGCTTCACATGCCTGGAGTGGTCATCCTACCTATTTTTTAAGTACAGAAGTCCTGGGCGTTAATCTTGGTTGTCATAAGGAATTTGATCCGGAATGTATTGAAATTATGCCGCAATCCGCTACTTTGGACTGGGCCCGTGGGATTGTTACTCATCCGTTAGGAGAGGTATATATTGACTGGAAGATTCAGGGGCAAAAGTTGATTTTACGCTATTCTGTTCCAAAAGGCATTAAAACCATCATCCAACCGAAGGGAAGATTAGCCAAGTATAAGTTAGTTTTAATTGAAGCATCCAATGAATCCATTGTATTATGATACGACTATCTTTTTTATTTATACTGCATGTGCTCTTTATCGGAAATGTTGCGGCTCAACAAACGATTGATTTGTGGGAAAAGGAAGTGCCCTTTAATCTGGTGGAAGGGGAGAATACTTATTTTAAGAGTTTGGATAAATCCACCCAGGACTCTATGCTTTTAGTAAAAAAAGTAATTAAGCCCAAATTACATGTTTTTCTAGCAAATGGCGATGCAGAAAAAAAGAAGGCCGTATTGATTTGTCCCGGGGGAGGTTACACGGTTTTAGCGCTGGAAAAGGAAGGATTTGCGGTGGCCCGGTGGTTGAATCAACAGGGGATGCATGCTTTTGTCCTGGAATCCCGGCTCCCTGATTCAACTTTACAGCAGCACAAGGCTCAGGTTCCCATCATAGACGCTCTAAAGGCGATGGATCTTATCCATTCCCAAAAAGCGGAATGGTCTATTTCTACTTTGGGGGTGATGGGTTTTTCCGCCGGAGGACATTTGGCGGCCTGGTTGTCGAATGCGGAGGAGGAAGCCGAAGCGTTAAATATGCCCTTTAGGCAAGCAGATTTCACGGTTTTACTGTATCCTGTTATTTCGATGCAGGGGGAATTCGGACATTCCTGGAGCCGACAACAATTAATTGGGGAGCACCCATCGGTTACTTTGGCTAAGAAAATGTCTTTAGAGGAAAGGGTAAATGAAAAAACGCCACCTACTTTTACGGTGGTAGCACTTGACGATGGAGCAGTTTCTCCGGTTAACGGTTTAAAATATCATCAAAATATTCAGCAAATTGGAGGCGTATCCAACTATTATGAGTATGCTGAGGGTGGTCACGGGTTTGGCTTAGGGCAACATTTAAAGTCTGATGTTAGTAATTGGCCCAAAGAGTTTTTAAGTTGGATGAGTTTAAATTTTTTATAAAAGATGAGATCTGTAGTTATAGCATTGGCTTTTCTTGGGGTGACAAATTTTTTAAAAGCCGAAGGAACTGACATAAAGAAGGTGGTCGTAATCGTGGCAGATGATCATGCGATGCATGCTACCGGCATTTATGGTAATGATTTAGTAAAAACGCCTCATATCGACCGATTAGCGAATGAAGGCGTACGTTTTGATAATGCATTTTGTAATTCCCCTATTTGCAGTGCGTCTCGCCAATCCTTATTAACTGGTAAATATCCTATCGCTACGGGGGTGAATTTACTTTTTACGCCTTTTGATGATGATAATAATGTAACGGTTGCCGAGTATCTGAAAGGCTATGGATTTAAAACCGCATTATTTGGTAAAACTCATTTTAATAATTGGGTTTGGGGAGAAATGTATGAAAACTATCCTCAACATGGTTTTGATGTATTGAGGGAAGGAGTGGCTTATAAAGAATATTATAAGAAGCTCGATGAAAAACAAAAACAAATACCAGAGGGAGTATTAACCTATGAACAGTTTAAAAATCAGGGTGTAGCCAATAATTTTAATGCCCGGGTTTTACCTCATGCGGTGAAGGATCGCTATAGTGAAGGTACCTATGTGGCCGAACAGGCTATTCAGTTTATTGAGGATCATAAAGAGGAGGATTTATTTGTTTGGGTAGCTTTTCATCAGCCTCATCATCCTTATTATTTTCCTATTGAGTATCAGGGGATGTATGAGCCGGCTGATATGGTGCTGCCGGAGACCAGCGCCGAGGATGATCGATGGGTGCCGGAGAAATTTAAGAATCTCACATTGGAGCAGCGTAAGGGCATTATGGCGGCTTATTATACCTCGGTGAGTTATATGGATAAAAATATTGGTTTGGTGGTAGATGCGATCAAAGAAAAAGGGCTGGAAGACGAAACCCTAATTATTTATCTCAGCGATAACGGATATTTACTCAACCACCATAAAAGGTTTGAAAAACACACTATGTGGGAGGAAGCCACCCGACAGCCGACCATTTTGAAACATCCCACTATGGAAGCGAAAGTTTGTGATGCATTAATTGAGTATGTGGATATTGCGCCGACCATAGTGGACTGTCTTAATTTGCCACCTATGTCTGAAGCTCAGGGAAAAAGTATATTATCTACTATTGGTCAAAATGTTACGGCTGAAAGTGAAAAAGTATTTGCTACCTATTTGGAAGATAATATGGCAATGGTGAGAACCAAAAAGTGGAAATATGTTTTTACTACTGGCAGTAGAGATTTGGGTATTGGATACCAGACCGGGCTTGGACCTTCCGGGATCTTTCACCGCTTGTATGATTTAGAAAATGATCCAAAGGAATTACAGAACCTGGCTTATAATGAGGCCTATTCAACAACTTTGGCCCGCATGAAGGAGGAGTTATTAGAATATTTTTCTAAAAATCATCCGGAAGCGAGTAAGTGTCCCAAGGGGCTGAGTATGGAGGGCAAGCTCGTGTGGTTTTGCGAACCCCGGGATATTGGCGCAAATCAGGGCTTAAAACCTCAATTTGATCGGGTATTTCATATGAATCCTTAATCTGTTTTAGAATCCGAACCATCTGAAGGAAGGTCATCACTGCCTTATTTATATATTTATTTGTATCAATTAACCCGAATTATTCAACGCTTAATCTATAGCCATAAGGAGGCGATTTTCAGTTCATTAAAATTTATTTTCATTGATTTATAATAGCCCAAATTGGGGCAAGCTTGCTTTCATCGCATTCCTCCGCTTTTTCGCAAAAATCGATTTTGGAAACTATACCTTCATTTTTCCCACCTGTAGCAAATTGAGGGTTTAGGCGTGTATAATCCGGCTTAGAGCGTCCTTAAAAACTAAAATTCGAAGTCTTGTAGTAGCGATATTGGATTATTTTAAGCGATTAGCATCGCTATCGTTGAGAAATTATCCAAAATCGCTTCCAATAATTTGAATTTGCAGCCGGATGGTGTGCTTTTTAACATGCGCTTAATACAGATCCCATTGATGCATCAGGAGAGATGTTTTGCCCTATAACCACGTTTACAGATCTATGAAGACTATATTTTTTCCACAATTTTAAGCATCCAACATGTTTTTGAGGCCGGTTTAATCTTTCAGAGGAAGCCGGCTTTTGATTTTTGTAGTCTTGCAGTTTTCTTTTCCGAATCTTTGGCTTTTAAGCAGAATTATTTACCGCCAAATTAATTGATTCGCCTTAACTGGCTTACTTTCAGAAACAATTAGGTTGTGATTGGTTGATAGCCGAAATTTGATAAAGCATGCTTTCTCCTCATTGATCTGATTCTATGGAAAAAAATGGATATAAGAAACTAACTCGTTATTATTATCCCCTTGCAGTTAAATGGGGATTTAAGATTGAATATTCCGGCTTAGAGCGTCCTTAAAAACCAATATTCGAAGTCTTGTAAAAGTGATATTGGATTATTTTAAGCGATTAGCATCGCTATTGTTAAGGAATTAGCCAAAATTGCTTCCAATAATTTGAATTTGCAGCCGGATGGGGTGCTTTTAAACCCGTTCTTAAGTATTTCAATTCATTGCCTCTTTATTGAGAACCGAATAAATGACGCTGATCTCTATGAAGGCTTCGCTGTGCAAAATAGTATTTATTATTCTTTTGGTGTTGGAAGTCATCTATCAAAATTCGAAGAGCTATTTTAGGATCAATTTTAGGTGTGGATTTGAATTTTTCGGAGGATGGATTATTTTTTAAGCACGGTGTAATTGTTTGAAGCGAAAATTTCCCCTCTTTACCTTTGGCTCTAAGAGTAAAATGCCCCAAATGATAGCGAAGATTACCTGAAGCCCTATCCAAAGGCTCCATGCATAGGGTTGGGAGGACAGTGGTAAAATATTTTTGCCCAAACCCAAAAAATAAAAGGGGAGGTACCAAAGGCCGCCAGCGATAAGTGTCATTAAAAGGCGCTCAAGAAAGCTAGGATAATTGATGGAGGCAGGGCTTTGACCTGCTTGATTTTTTAAGCTAACAATAAGGCAATAGATTGCATTCGGGATAAAACCTCCTAATAAAATGAATGCCAAAGTTAAGGTGCTTTGAAAAAGTGGATTTACCCCATATTCCACCATTTTATGATCAATGGGAATGCCCGCTACATAACCTATATTCATTCCCACACTCATCAGGCCAGCACCAACAGCTAAAAGAAAGGCTTTTCCTATTTTGGGGATACGGCTCTGATAATTTAAATAGCCTATCGAACCTATTGCGGCCATGCTTATCAGGATTATTAATAATGCAAAAAATGGATCCACATGCGGATTAATGTTAATCTCGCCTAATAGTGGGGAAAAAAATAAGCCCCATATACCCCAAATTCCTACCACTAAACTTTGTCCCAAACCAATGCCGAGTCTTTTAATACTTAAACCTAAAAACAAGCCTCCGACACCCCATATTGCCCCCCAAAAAATAGTGGACAATACGTTCGAATATGGAATGACATTCAGTACTACCCGGAGATGGTTTGCAGGAGCGGACATTAGAATAAACGTCCAGGGTAATAGTATGCAAGTTACAATGCTAAGGGCTAGCCAATAAACTTCCCATTGCCCGGCTTTAATATATTTTAATGGGACGTAAAAACTGGAAGCAGAAAGACTGCCAAAGGTGATCATGGCTATTACGGTGATGAGGTCCATTTCGCTTATCTATTTTTTTCCGGAGAATGATGATATGAGTGCTTGTTTAATAGCCAGAATTCGTAACAGCGTTTTGATTATGGCAGGTGCGATACCCAATAATTTTGCGAGAATAGCTCTACAAATGTTTAAAAATATTCAGAATCGCGACTTATATTTTCAATTTTCTTCGGATGATGGTTTTAAATACATGCTAAGCCAATTGAGTTTTTTTTTATAAAAGTTAAGAGTAAAATAAGTCGAATTATTACTTTTTCGTTTTACTCTTTTTTAGTTGCTTTTTCCTCTTTTTTGGTAGAGATGAATTTTAAAGAGAATGAGGGGCTTATCGTATTTTGAATAGTTTGCGACGGATAGGATCGTGAATAGCAGCAGGTGGGAATGCAAAGTTTACTAATGCAGTATCTGGTTTTATCAAGCTGCCCATAAGGGTGATTGACTGCTTAGCAAGAGGCGGGGTGTGGTTTTTTAAGCCGGCTTATTTACCGCTAAGTTTAGTGACCCGACTCTAATGATTTATTTCCAATTTAATAAGATTGTACATGTTGATTTATTAATAGCCCTAATTTTAGGCGAGCTTGCTTTCCACTCGTTTACTGGCTTCCTTGGAAAAAGGCTTGATATAGAGAACTATTTCTTCATTTTTCGCGCCTTGTAGCTGAACCAGATTTTCAGCATGAGTAATCCGGCTTAGTAGCCCAAATTCTGGTGAATTCCATTTTTCCTCATTTACCGGCCTCCATTGGAAAAAGCCAAGATAGCATAATTTCATCTTTTTTCAAGTTCTACGGTCAAGGAGGAGAGGCGCATGAATTATCCGGTTCAAGGCAATAACTATAGGAAAGATTGGAGGAGGACAGTGTCGACAAAAAAGACCACCTTTATCCGCTATTAATAAGGGATAAAGGTGGTCTTGACAAGCCTTAGCCCGCATAATGTACCACGAGCGATTATAAATCGATTGTATCAGCAATAAATTTAGAGGCTCTTCTACAATGGCTTAAATTCAACTCGATTAGATGGTGTTTGATAATGAACCAAAAGGATTCACCGATAAATTTATCCATTAAGCACAAGTGCTTTAATTTCAGTTCATAATAATTTGTTTTCTTTGATTTATAATAGCCTAATTTGGGGCAGGCTTGCTTTCACTTTATACACCAGCTCCATCGGAAAAAACTAGAAAAAGCGCACTCTTCCTTCATTTTTTCCCTTCTAATTCAAGAAGGATTGAAGCAGGTCTTATGCAACTTATGCTCCTTTTTCGACTAATTCGAAGCTTTCCCTGATTCTAATATCTTCTGAGGAAGCTCCTATGAATAGGTCAAAATGGCCTGGCTCTGCGACAAAGTTCATTTCATGATTCCAGATTTTAAGTTGCTCTGCCGAAATTTTAAAATCAATTAATTTACTTTGGCCTGATGCTACGCTCACCCGCTCGAAAGCGACAAGTTTTTTGATGGGTTGTGCTACCGAAGCCAGTCGGTCATGCACATAAAGCTGAACCACTTCCTCCCCGTCGCGGGCACTGGTATTGGTGATTTTTAATTGGCAATGGAAATCTTCTCCCTGGCTAATTTGCTTATTTTTGATGACTAAATTACTGAATTCAAAGGTGGAGTAAGAAAGTCCGTGACCAAAGGGGAATAGCGGTTCATTATAGTCACCTAAAAAGCGGATGGCTGCTTTTCCTTTTGGTGTTCGGTTATAATTCAAAGGAACTTGTCCGGTGGTTTTGGGGAAAGTAAGTGGAAGTTTTCCCGCAGGATTATAATCTCCAAATAGGGTTTGAGCCACTGCATTTCCACCTTCGCAACCCGGATACCAAGCCATCAGGACCGCATCTACCTCGTCTATCCACTCTTCCATGGCGATCACGGTAGGGGATTGCAAAACGACCACCAGCGGTTTTTCTAATTTTGCTAATGCACGGATCATTTGCACTTGTTCCATTGGGAGCTCCAGCTTTGCCCGGTCTGCATTCTCATTTTCAAAACTTCCCATCACCGCAACGATCGCTTCTGCCTGTTGGGCTTCTTTTAAGGCTACAGGAAGATTTTGAGTCAGGTCTAAATCCCATCCCAATTGCGCATAGGCGTTAAATTCCTGCTCCATATATTCCAATTTGAAATCCACGATTTCTCCCTTTTTGAACCATCTTTTGTGTTCAAATAATCGGCGACTGCCACCTTCCCATCCGTCAATCACCAGTTCATTATTGAGGTATAATCTGATGCCATCATCAGCAGTTACGCCAAGGGTGAATTCGCCGGTCTTTGGGGCTTTGATTTGGCCAGTCCAGCGTACTGAGAACTGATCATGGGGCAATCCTTCAGGTGCTCCGGCACCCCAGTCATAGGCGATTTGAGATTCTTCCCGAATAAATTTGGGTTCCCCATGAAGAGATTCATTATCAAAATACGCTCCTTTTATCTTTCCATTGAAATGCTTGGGACTGATGGCCGGAAGTGCGAAGTATTGCATTTCCACGCCGTTATGATGGCGAATATTAGCATTGGGCAGGCATTGACGAATGCCATCTAATACGGTGACTTCCTCTCTTCCGTAGCCACCGTAATGCCCAATGAGCAACCAATCCGACATGGGGCCCAGCACGGCTATCTCCTTAATGTCCTTTGACCATGGCAGGCTTTGTTGGTTGTTTTTTAGTAAAACCATGGATTTTTTGGCAGCCTCCAACGAAAGTGCCCGGTGTTCGGGTGAATTGTTTTGTTTTTCCGCCAATTCGGCATCAGCATATGGATCATCAAAAAGTCCATATTCAAATTTACGCTTTAACAAGCGGGCTACGGATTGATCTAAACGTTCCTGTGATACCAGCCCTTGTTCCAGGGCTTTACGCAATGGCTCCCCAAAGAAGGCCGGGGGAGAGGATTTATCAATGCCGGCATTCATCATGTCAGCGGCGAATTGTACGGAATCTTCATAGAGCCCCAATTCATCAAATATAAACTGAGCACTCCCGCCATCGGTACTGATAGTCCCCTCAAATCCCCATTCTTTTCGTAAAATATCCTCCATCAGCCAGCGATTTGTCGCGCAGGGAATACCATCCAGGGTATTATAGGCCATCATTACCGACGAAACCCCTTCGTCCACACATGCCTGAAAAGCCGGGAAGTATTGCTCACGAAGCAATCTTTCTGAAAAACTTACCGGTCCGGTAAACTGACCATCCAGCCCCATATTGGCTACAAAATGCTTCATCATTGTCATCATCCCCTCGGACTTCATTCCACGAACAAAGGCGCCTCCCATTTGTCCGGAGAGGAAGGGATCTTCTCCGTAGGTCTCATTGGTGCGCCCCCAGCGAGGGTCGCGGGTGAGATTGACCACAGGCCCTAACACGATCCTGCAACCGCGGGGTTTTATCTCCCGGGCCAGGGTGTTGGCGACTTTTTCGCTTAACTCGGTATCAAAACTGGCAGCAATTCCGAGGGGCACCGGAAAGCTGGTAGAGCCATTGCCCATATAAGCAAAAATGCCTTCAGCCGATCGCAAGGCAGGTATGCCTAAGCGGGTATTTTCAATTTGTGATTTTTGGTAGCGATTATATTCTTCGGCACTTTGGGCAGGTCCATAATGTTTGGACATAAAGCCAAAGCCTCCGACGCCGTAGCCGCCATCTTCGACCATATTAACGCCCGATTGAAATTGGCTGAGCTTTTCCTCCAGCGTCATTTGCGACAGGAGATGCTCTACACGTTTTTCAATAGTTAATTGCGGCTCCAAATAGGTCTTGTCCGGCTCCGAATGGTTAGATACCTTATTACAGGCAGAAAGGAGCAATAGCCCTCCTGCCATCCTGATTATGTTTTTCAATATCATGCTTTTACAATTTTTAAACACCAATCTTGTTGAGCAATCGGTTTTCCATCCGGAAAAGCGGATAATGGAAGCTGGCCGGAGCCATCACTTTCATAGGTTTTGGAAGTCTTTATCCACTCACCGGTAATAGGGTTAAACCATTGTAATTGATACTTTTCATTATTTTTCAGGCCCTGTACGGTAGGGATTTCTGCCAGATTTTCAAAGTAAGAGAAGGCCAACTCCTGTGTAGGATGAAGCAGCATAAATGCCCAGCCATCCAGTCCATTCTCCTGCGCATTGTTCGCCTTATGAGGGAGCAGCAATTCCTTTTTAGGGACACAATATTGGTATTGGTCGCCTTCGGAAGTGATGAATTTTTTTAAGAATTGCATTTGTGCCCCGGAACTGTAATTCAGCCCCTCCCAAATAAAGGGACGTGCACCCTCCTCGTAAGGCTCTCCGCTGGTGCTGCCGCAGTAGGCGCCCGTTCCATACATATGTCCCACCAGCGCACCGGAAAATACACTGCCGTACATTTGCGTTCTGCCAAAGTAATGATCCCGCTCTGAGTTGGGTTCTGGTAATTCTCCAGCAACACGGTTATGGTAATCATGATTCCAACCCGGGTAATAAGGTTCCAGATTGGCCACAGGATAGGGGTGATCCAAATGATAGATTTCTTCAATCATGGGGTAGAAACCATGATTTCGGGGTACATTTCCCACCGAATGCATGGTTAGCCACGGGGCCTGATCGCCATGTCCGAATCGCTTGTAAGTGGATCCATCAATGAGAATGGTGTGTGGTTGCCCGTAGGGTAGAGGACCGTATTTATCGAAATGATAAGTCAAAGCCTGATTGAATTCCTGCTCGCTAAGGGAATATTTTTCAATGATAAAATCTAAGTGGATACCGCTAAATATAATATTATAGGCGCCATAGCGCGCGATGATATATTGCACATAGCGGGAGAAGGAGGCATTAAAATCATGGTTTTTCTTCCAAATTGGCCCATGATCCCGACGAACCGTTTCCAGAAAAGTCACAAAACCTTCCTCGCTGAGGTAATCAATTTTTGCATCTAAACTTTGAAAATAAGCCGGAACAATGCGGTCAAAGTCAGCGATCACATCAGAGTTTTTTCTTAATTCGAAGGGCATATTCCCATGTTCATCATGCATATCCTTTCCGGTGTTTTGCCCGTTTTTCTCCCATGCCTGACGGATCGCCGTTCCCTCCTGGTCGGAGCTTGCTGCCGGATATTGATCAGCACGCCAATTGGGAAAGGCAGCAATGATGCCCACCGTATTAAATTCCTGATTTTTTCGGAATTGTACAGCCTGCTCGAAGCTAATACCTTCTTTTGGCTGATATTGGGCTGCTGGCGTATGTCCCTTCAGTGGGAATCGCCAGGTGGCCGCTGACCACCAGGTATCGGCCAACATAAAGAAATCAGTCCCATCGGCATATTGATAGGAGCGGCCACTCGGGGCGGTGGTCAAGAAGCCCCTTCTGTTGGGGTTTTGTAAGCGCTCCTCTTCCGACCATTCTTCAGCCATTGCCGATCCTTTTTTACCCACCAGACCAGCATCCGGAGTTTGAGCATGACTTTCCCAACGCCATTGGCCTGCCGTGGTGGCTACCCAGCGAAATTTATAAGTTTTATCCCCGTCCCAAAAGCCATAAATCTTTTTTTGAATGCCAGGTCCCTCCAGGGTAATCCAGGCTTCAACATCTACATATGGATTTTCATATTCATTTTCCAAGGTCAGGCATACCTCCTGCACCTCGTAGGTTTTGATGGTTTTTTCACCGCAACCCCAGAAAAGCAGGATGAGGGTTAAAAAAAAGATATAATTTTTCATGAAAATATAGGTCTGAATTTTTTTTTGATCTTAAAAAAAAGTGGTGCAGAAGAACTACACCACTTTAGAGCATGTTTAAAAATCTCCTGACTCCATCGGAAATTCGAATGATGGAAGCGATATGGAATGATATTTTATAAAGGGTTTTTATAATTTCTCAAAAAACCAAGAATCACTTTTGAAATAATCATTTTTTCCGTAATGAATTTAGAGCTTAAACACGCTTTAATCATTATAGGAAGGAATCATTGAAGTTAATGTCCTCCTGTGGTAGTGGATAGTAACGTTCCTTGCTTTTGTTCCATCCTCGCTGCGTCATAATGGTGTTTTTCTCAGCATCGCCCCATCGTACCAAATCAAAATAGCGAAGGCCTTCAAAGCAAAATTCTTTTCGGCGTTCATGTTTCAGGGCTTCAAATAAGGAAATCCCTTTTCTGGCACGATAATCTTCGATACTTTCTCCGGCTGCTATCAACTCTTGTACCGTTGCGTAGCCAAAAGCTCTGGCCCGTACCTGATTGATTTCTTCAATGGCTTTGGTAGGGTTGGAGGAAAGGATAGTTTCGGCATGCATCAGCAATACATCCGCATAGCGAATAATAGGGAAGTTTTCCGTATGCTGACCGCTTCCATTTTCCGCATTAGCATAAGCCCCGGACTTAATGCCTTTAAGCACACAATAGGGAAAGGCGTCTGAAGCGCGGTAATTTACTCCTTCTTCATATGGGATAGGGTCACCGTCAGAAAGAATGAAGTTTTGCTTACGTAAATCATTCGCCTCAAATGTATTGACAAGGTCATGAGTTGGAATAATATTTTGCCATGCTCCGGTTTGAGTAGGGCCGATGAAGTTGTTACGCAAAGACGATGGAGCCGAAGCTTTGTTATCATCAAACCAAGGAGTAGATCCGCCTATAGCATCTGACACTTGTACCTCAAAAACACTCTCGCTGCTGTTATCTCCGGCAACAGAAAATACCTGATCTATCGGAATAAGCGCATAGCTGTTGCTTTCAATAATCGCGGCCAAAAGCGGTTCCGCCTTTTCCGGCATGCCCTGGTAAAGGTAATGGCGGGCAAGCAGTGCCTGGGTGGTTTCAATATTGGCACGACCGGTTTGGAAATTACCATCGGTAGCATGAGGTAACATTTCTTTTTCTAGAATCAGCTTGAGGTCCGCCTCAATTACCGGAGCCATATTGCTGGTAGAGGTAAAAGGAATGGCGATATCATTATAATTTTCCTCGGTAATCACGACTCCCTGATCCCACAAATTCATCAGATGTCTGAAATATAGTGCTCTTAAAAAGCGTGCTTCCCCTTCAATTTGTGCATCATCCGGCACTTCAGAATCCGGTAATTTATCTAAAACGATGTTGCAACGCATGATGCCTTCGTAAATGGAATTGTAAATACCATAACCGGCGATCACCTCTGTCTCCGTAGTCTTTCTACCACGTTTGAATAGGTTTTCATCATCATTGGCTACATTATAATTCATATAACCTAAAAATGAGCCCTCCAGGGTAAAGACATCATCGGAGCCTAAATCTAACACCACGCCAAATATTTGGCGATACATGCCCATATTGGCTAATGGGGAATAGGCGGCAATCAGCGCCTTGTCCATTTGTTCTTTGGATTTATAGTAGTTATCAGGGGTAACACTATCTACCAAATCTACGGTGAGCCAATCTTCACAGGATGTTAAGGAAAATAACAGGATCAGGCCCAGGAAATATTTTTTGAAAAATTTACTACAGTTTAGCATAATTAAAAAAATTAGAATGACAATTGTAAACCTGCGGTGAAACTACGTACCGGTGGATATCCGGTATTATCATATCCTAATTGGAAAGACTGAGAGTAGGAGCTAACGAAGCTAGGATCCAGTCCGCTGTAATTGGTAAAGGTAAATAGGTCAATGCCACTTACATATACCCGCAGGTTGTTTGTACCCCATCGGTCTTGTAATGCCTGAGGGAAGGTATAGCCTATTTGAATATTTTTTACTCTTAAATAAGCCGCATCTTCAATCCAGCGATCCGAAATCACATCATTGGTAATACCAGGGTGACTGGATTCATTTTTAGCGGTGATACGAGGCAATGTGCCATTAGGATTATCCTCACGCCATGCACGGTCATTGACATAGTCTAAGCGGTTGCCATAGGAGGAAGTTCCCTCCAAATTCTGCTTGGTCATATTGTAAAGCTGGTGACCACCGGCACCCTGCAGGAAGATGGAGAAGTCAAATCCTTTGTAGGAGGCATTGTAATTTAATCCCAGATAATAGGTAGGATGTGGCGAACCTAACACCTCACGATCCTCTCCGTTCACCTCAAAGTCACCATTGACATCTCTAAACATCTGTGTTCCGGTGATTGGGTTGAGCCCATCGCGCACATAGCCATAAAAAACACCTATAGGTTGCCCTACTACCAGGTGGCTGGCTTCATTGGTCACGCCACCCAAATAAGATTCCGGTAGCTCCGTGACTTCATTGCGAATCAAAGTAGTGTTGAAGGTAACCGACTGCTTTAGGCCATTATCACTCTGGTGATTAAAGGTGATGCTCATTTCCACCCCTTTATTGGTCATCGAGCCCAGATTTACCCAGTTGTCACCACGGATACCGGAATATCCCGGGTTCACGGACTGCATTAACATATCATGGGAATTACGGATAAAGTATTCTCCCGTCAGTAATATTCTGTCGTCCCAAAAACCCATGTCCAAACCAATATTGGTTTGCTGAACGCGTTCCCAGGTGAGGTTCGGATTTGAAAGCTCAATTGGCGCTACCCCCTGGTATCCGCCGGAAGGAAAGGGATACAGAATTTGGTTATTAAGCACCGGCATGGAATTTCCTCCAAGGCCACCCAATTCTCCATAACCCGCACGTAATTTCAAATTGGAAATGGTTTCCGTTAAGCCTTTCATAAAAGGCTCATCAGAGATGCGCCATCCTGCGGAGAAAGAAGGAAAGGAACCCCATTTGTTGTTGACAAAGCGAGAGGAACCGTCACGGCGGAAACTCGCCGTAAATAAATAGCGGTCTTTGAAGCTGTAATTTACACGGCCCAAAACGGAGGCCAGGCGATAGGTTCTGTTGAATCCGTAGGCGGTACCTACATTTCCTGTCTGGGGAACCATGGTACCTTCTTCAATATTGGTCGCGCTAATTTGAGTACCCAATAAGTTTTCTACATTCAGGGTTCCTCCGGCCATGGCATTGATGGAATGGTCCCCAAAAGTACGGTTGAATTTGAAATAACTCTCCACGTTATAGTCAAAGCGGGTATCTTCTACTTTATTCAGGTAGTTGGAACGCTCATTTAATGCGCCGGCAGAACCCTGATCAATAATTGGATTATATTCCTGGTTGTTGCGACTTACAAAATTAGTATTTACGTCGGTACGGAAATCCAACCCTTTGATAATATTAAATTCCGCATAAATATTACTCATGATGCCATACCGTTTTGTGGTATTTTCATATAACGAACCTACCATAGGGTTTGGGGTGTTATTTTGCCCGGTAAGTGCAATAGACGGGGCGCCAAAACCATTGAGGTTGTTAGGATCGTATACCGGCATTTGCGGTGCCGCGGTGTAAATCATATGGGAAAAGGAATTGGCCGATAGTTTGGAGCTTTCCTTATCCGAGATAAACATGTTGGAGGCGATGCCAAAGGTCAGGGCACCACGCTTTTGTTTGGAGTTAATGCTCAGGTTAATTCGCTCAAAGCCTGAATTGTCAATCGTACCACTCTGATTGATATAGCCCAGGGAAGCTCTGTAGGTCCCATGATCATTTCCGCCGGAAATAGAGAAGTCGGCTTTGGTCATGGTCCCTGGTTTGAATACCTCATTTTGCCAATCGGTATTGGTGGCCATAATCGCAGGATCCTCTACCCATGCCGGAGGGCTTTGTGGAAATTGCGGTGTAGAGGCATTGTTAAAAAGGTCCCGGGTATATTGGGCATATTGATCCGTATTCATCATTGAAAAGGAGTTGGACACCTGACTTACCCCACTTTCCAGGTTCACCGATATCTTTTGCTCTCCCGACTTTCCGGATTTGGTGGTAATCAACACCACGCCATTTGCAGCACGAGAACCATAAATGGCCGCCGAAGAAGCATCCTTAAGCACCTGCATGTTTTCAATATCATTGGGGTTGATGCCCGAAATATTGTCCATTTGGATACCGTCTACCACGAACAGCGGATTGGAATTACCGTTAACGGAACCTATACCCCTGATATTCATATTGGCCACACCGCCAGGTTCTGAAGTGGAACTTACAAAGACTCCGGCGACTCTACCTTCGAGCGCATTGCTCACATCGGATACCGGAAATTGGGTCAGGTCTTCGGTTTCCACCATGCCTACCGCTCCGGTGAGGTCTTTCTTTTTCACCTCTCCATATCCGATCACGACTAATTCTTCCAATTCCTGAACATCCATTTCCAAAGACACATCAATGGTGTTTCTGTTCCCTACAATTTCCCGAACGGTTTTATATCCGACAAATTTATAAATGAGTATCGGGTCTTCCTGATCCCTGAGGTTGACTTCATAGCGTCCTTCAAAGTCGGTCATGGTGCCGATCGTCGTGCCCTCTAACTGGATATTGACGCCGGGTATCGGGCCGTCCGCGTCCATAACCACTCCACTTATCGTACGATTTTGTCCATACACATGAGTATTAAATAGTAATAAAAATAAAATTGGTAGCGTGCCCATTAAACGCAGATGGGCTTTGGTCAAAAAGAATATGTACCTAGCCATTACTAATTATTTGGTTAAAAAATTCTTTACAATCATTGACTGTAAATGAAAGGCAAAAAAAAAGCAGCCATTCGCAAAAAGTGCCCAATAAAGAGTAAAGTTGAAAAATATCGCTTTATGGGCAGGCTTAAGCCGTTAAATATACATCTTTTTCTATACCTAAAAATTAGGATCAGCTTATAAATTAAAGGCTTATTGTATGTAAAATGCCTAAAGGGCTGTGGGTGATTGACTTTCGGAAAGTGTATTTTGAAAAATATGATTTTACTCTTTTTCGGGCAATTATTGGAGATCGCCCTTAGCAGGGCTCCCTACATTTACAATTGTTACGGAGGCACTAAAACCAATCGCCTTTTATTATTTATATTATTTTAATTATTGAAAAATGAGGGATTTTTTAAAATTTTCGACCCTTGCCTTTTTGGCATTTTGCTTCACCGCTTGTAGCGATGAGAATAAGGAAGATACCACAGTAGCACCTTATAGAATAGAGGTGGACGGACAGATCTCGGAGATGATGGGTGCTGACTTGCCATCCTTTACTATTAATGGTGTGGCTAAATCTTCGGTGAGTTATTCGATCATTGCTCCTTCCGGAGAAAAAATTAGTACGGGCGCTGCCCTTGATTTGGAAGAGGGACTATTGTCAGCAGCTTTGGGTGCAACGGTAAATGCCATCGGAGATGTGACGGAAGGAAATGAATCTTCTGCAATTAATTTTATCTCAGAAGCAAAACTGGAGTATGAGTGGGAAGCGCCGGAAGTGAACTTAACGATTAAGTATAGTCCTTCTTCGCAAAAGATTACGGCAGAAGCTATTGTGACCAAGGAAGTAGTAAGAAGCCCTATTGATCCGGACAATTTGGAATGTACAGATACCGACTTCTCGCAAATGTTTGCCGTGGGTGGCCCTGGTTCTATGTTGGGTTGGGATCTTTCAAGTGAAAAGACGAATATTCCACGTGAAGGAGATACGTTTATTTATAAGAAGACGTTCACTGGGGTGCAGAGTCACTATGCTTCCTTCAAATTTCTTAATTCCCCGTATTGGGCGGATGCAGAGTGGGCAGCCATTAAGAATGATGATACCTTTAGAAAGGAATGGTTGAGTTCAGAAGTTTCTACTGGTGCAGAATTAATGTTTGAAATTGATCTGGAGTATAGAAAAATCGATGTGGAGCTGGATGCTGAAGGCAATAAAATTAGTGAAGAAAGCACGGTTTGTGGTCCGGATGAAACGGGTGATGTTACCCTCAGATTCATGACAGATGATGAGGTCACTACTATGTCTAAACCTATTTTTGATATGGATTTGACCCTTGATGCACTGAATAGAAAAGCCTATGTAGTCGTTAGAGTGACACAGGGTGTAGGCGCAGAATGATAATTTAAGTCGTACTGATATGGAAGCTGCTTTGTGAGAACAAAGCAGCTTTTTTTAATTTTAAAAAGATGAGAAAAATTTTCTGTTGGCTTTTCTTTTTTATGATGGCCTTCCGGCTTTCGGCACAACAAAGCCCTAATATTGTGTTCATTGTTTCCGATGATCATGGTACGGATGATTTGGCCTGCTATGGCAATAAAAGCATTCATACCCCCAATCTTGATGGGCTGGCCCAGGAAGGTGTTCGGTTTAATCGGGCATATGCTACTTCGGCTTCCTGCACTGCTTCCCGGTCTACCTTATTGAGTGGTATTTATAATCATGCAAACGGGCTTTACGGCCATATGCATCATTTCCACCATTTCAGTGCCTATGAGCATATCCAAAGCTTGCCCGTTTTGCTAAAGGAATTAGGGGATTATGAAACTGTTCGGGTAGGGAAATATCATCTGCATCCGGAACATGTTTTTCGTTTTGATTCCCTGCTCGCGGGGCATGGGAGGAACAGTGTGGAAATGAGTAATCATTGCATCTCCTTTTTGTCTGAAAGAACAGCCGATCAGCCTTTTTTACTCTATTACTGTACAGAAGATCCCCACCGTTCCGGCAGCATTAAAGCGGGAACCGATTTTGTAGATACTTTTGGGAATCAAAAAGAAAGCCGCGTCGGGATCACTCCTCATATCTTTCAGCCTGAAGAAGTGGAAATTCCTCCTTATTTGCCTGATGATCCTCAGACCAGGGCGGAAATGGCAGAATATTATCAGGCAGTAGCCAGAATGGATCAGGGTATCGGTAAGCTTTTTCACTATTTGAAATCAGCGGATCTTTGGGAGAATACCATCATTGTTTATCTTTCTGATAATGGGATTGCTTTTCCGGGAGCCAAATCCAACCAATATGAACCGGCTTTAAAATTGCCGCTGATCGTTAAACCGCAAAAGGGTACTTTCGAAGTGGCAACCAGCAACGCGCTGGTCAGTTGGGTAGATATTACGCCTACACTATTGGACATGGTGGGATTATTACCGCAAGCGAAAAACCGCTTGTCGGAAGTTTATCAACAAGATACGCTACGTTGGGATCATACCGCCAGCCCTGATTTTCATGGCAAAAGTTTTAAAGGGGCTTTTTCCAATCCGAATTTTAAAAAAGATACCATTTTTGCCTCTCATACTTTTCATGAAATTACGATGTACTACCCCATGCGGACGATCATTACCGAAAGGTATAAATTGATATGGAATATCGCCTATCCGCTTCCTTTTCCGCATGCGGAGGATTTATGGTCTTCGGCTTCCTGGCAGGCGGCCCTGGAGAAGGGTGGGGAATACTATGGCCCCAGACCGATGGCGCTTTATAATCAACGTCCGGAATTTGAACTGTATGATTTGCAGGAAGATCCATTGGAAATTAATAATTTAGCCCAAAAGGATGCCCATGTTGAATTATTAAGCCACCTAAAACAAAAGTTAAAAGCATTTTGTATAGCATCCAATGACCCCTGGCAGGTGAAATGGGAACGTCAATAACAGGCTTATTTGTGGTAATGAAAATTGTACTATTAAAAAAAAATCTCACCATAATAGTGAGATTTTTTTTATTCAAAGACTATTCTTTTTTTCAGCTACACCAGCTGAGACTTCTCCCTGGTAATCAACCCTTGTATATTTTTTAAGGGTTCCAATACCAGCTGCACAAAATTTCCGCCCATATATTGTGCGACTGCCGCATCATTAAATAGGTTTTCAGTAGGGCAACAATGCAACTGTGGGTGATTTTTTTGATCCAAAAGGGATTTAAACATCTGACGGAAGCCCCCAAAATTCCAACTGATTCTGCCATAGGGCGCATCGCTTGCGCAAAACAGGTTATTGGAAAAAGGTGCTCCGGCAGTTTGGTAGGCGATCAGGTCACTTTCCATATGGGTATCCCGCTTAGCGCTAAGGGCAAATTTAATATTTGGATATTTTAAACCCAGTTTTCGGCTTTCCGTGTATTGTTCATCGGCTTCAATATAGGCGGCGCCCCCACCGCCCATGTGTACCGCAATAATGGGGTGGTTCGGGTAACGTTTAGCAAGATTTTCCAGGGCAACAGCAGGAGTGAAGGGGGTGTCAGCCCCATAGTGGAATGCGGGAATGGCTTTAAGTGCTATTATTTTGTCTACAATGGTAAAGACCATAGGGTCGTCCATTCGAAATTCATTTTGGGCAGGGTTCAGTTTAATAATGGGCATCCCATATTCCAGCACACAGGTTTCGATAATCCGAAGGGCATTCTCTAATCCACAATTTTTCGGGTCGGTCCAGCCCGCGGGGATAAATTTCTCCGGATACCGATGAGCACAGTCCGCAATGTATTGATTGGCCTGAAGTAGTTGCTCAAAATTCGCCTGTGGATCGTTGGTGTAATACGTGCAGGCGGGGTTTTGCCATATCAGTGCCATGTCCACTGCCGCCTGCTTCATTTCCAAAAGGAGTTCCGCCTCATTGATGGGGCGCCCCTGATAATAATAGGGATTATTATTCAGCTTTTGCTGAAAATCCGGATGTAGGCACGACGGATCAGTCAGGTGAGTGTCGGTATCGATGACCAAATGGTCAGCATGTTTTTCCAAAAATGAAATTTGGTGTTGAATGCGTTCCGCTATTTTATTCATAATCCTCTGTATTGAAAGATTCCCATGATGGAATATTTTGTATAGGAAAATCAACTATTTCCATCATAGACTTATTAATATATTTTTTTATTTCCTGATTGCTGCATACCGGGATATCGGTGATGTTTTTGGAATTTTGTAAGAGGGCAATGGCTTCCCCGGCCATCCAGTTGCCTTGTTCTATGGCGACTTTAGTGTATCCCAGCAGGCAATATTTCATCATAAAATCATCGCAGGTGACCATGACGGCCGGATGCTGCTGTATCAGTTGAAGGGCTTCTTTTTCATTCCAATCCTGAATAGCACCATTGGTAGGAAAGTAAATAAGATGGGCATTTTTTGCCGCTTTCTGATAAGCCAGCTTCCATTCTTCAAAATTATCGACAAAGGCATAATCTACCGAAAAGCCATTGTTATGGTATATCGGTTCAAGTACGGCCTTGTCGTTTTGGGCCGAAAGGGTGTTCTCTGATAAAACGGTAAGGGATTTATAATTAGGCGCCACATGCTTAACGGTTTTCAAAAGCGTATCAATGGGCAGTACTTCCAGCATACCGGAGCATTTTTCAGGCTCCAGGGCGTATTTTTCTGCGGACCAGTTTATACCGCAGTATAACACCGGAGTGTTCAATGAATCCATATTGGGTTTGATGAGGTGCGCCATAGCGGCATCATCCGAAATCAGCAGGATATCTGCTTCAAATGCCCGGATTTTTTCCATCGTAGCCTTTACTTTTTCATGGATGAAGTCCGGGCTATTATTTCTTTTAAAATCCAGACATATGCTATCCAATGTAATGGAGGTATCATGAAAAGCGTTCAGTACCCCCAAACTGATTTGATCACTGGAGGGATAGCCCACATGGTAGGAGTTGATGTATAAGGCTTTTTTCGAACTGTCTGAGGTACATCCACTAAAAAACAGGGAATATAGTATCAGAAAAAAATATAATCTTATCATGGTATTGACGTTAAAAAAGGGCAGTTATTATATTTTCGGCAGGAATTCTTCCCATGAACTGATCCATCAGGAGACAGGCACCAAGTCCTACCAGTCCTACAATACTTTCCATCACTGTCCAAATCGCAAAGGTCTGTTTTATCGATACATTGAAATATTCTTTAAACATCCAGAAACCGACATCATTGAAATGAGAAAAAAGCAAACTTCCTGAACCGGTGGCAAGTACCATTAATTCCGGACTTACGCCAGAGCTTAATGCGATGGGTAACATGATCGGTGCAGCAGTCATGGTCGCCACAGTGGCCGAGCCAACCGCTAATCGGAGAATGGCGGCGGTGCAAAATGCCAGAAGCAGTGGATTTACCTGAATATTGGCGGTGATTTGCCCAATGTATTCATTAACGCCTCCCTCACGCAAAATAAAGGAAAATGCACCACCAGCACCTATGATAAGGATAATCATACCAATGGCACTTACGGACTTCCCTAATAATTTCATGATTTCTCCCATCGTTTCCCCTCTTCGGATGCCCAGGGTATAAATGCCCAGTAATACTGCTGCCAGCAGTGCCATATTAGGCTCGCTGAAGAATTTTAGCGTGGTCAAAAGATAACCGGCGACCGAATTGAACAAAGGAATGGAGATGAATGAAGCCGAAATGGCCATATAATCTAATTGCACTCCTTTTGGTGGGGTTTGAATAAAAATGTCAATAAGCGCCCCAAAAAGCATCAGTATTACAGGAGTAATAGCTGTAAAAATACTGATAGCAAGACCCGGCCGCTTTTCCTCCGGAATATGCTTATTTTCGAACAGGTTTTTCGGCGGACTGACTTTGATGTGTTTGAAAAATTTTGATAAATATATCCCTGCAAATAAGCAAGCCGGTATCACCGGTACCAGCCCCACCAGTAAAGTTTTGTTCAGATCAGCACCATAGATGAAAGACACGTAAGTGGGGGCAGGATGCGGAGGTAAATAGCCATGGGCGATGGATAATGTGGCGGCCAGCGGAATACCCAAATATAGTAAAGGCAAACCGGTGGTACTGGCGAAGGTGTAGATGATGGGAATCAATACCAGAAAGCTGGCATTATACATCATTGGCAGCCCTACCAGGAAGCCGGTGATCAGGATGGCATACTGGATTTTTTTTAGGCCAAAAAGCGCCGTCAATTTATACACGATAGCATGAGCGGCACCACTATGTTCAATAAGTTTACCCAACATGGCACCAAAACACAGGATCAGGATGATATTCCCCATCGTTTGCCCGACGCCATTGCAAATGACATGGATAATTTCCAATAGAGGAATACCGGACAACAGGCCTACAAATAAGGCCGTAATAATCAGCGAAAAAAATGCATCTAATTTTACTACCATCATCAGAAGGAGAAGTAAAATTATACCCATTAGTACAATAATTAATGGCATAATAAATGAAATTATAATAAAAAAGTAGCGAAGTATTTCGAATATCCTTTCCCTGAACGTATATGATCACTTGATTTTCCTGAAAGTATTATTGAATTTTTTACGCAAGGGATCAATCCTTTATCGTTAGGAAGTGAAAACAATTATATGCAGGCCCGGATGACAAAAGGTGTAAATATCAACTTTTAAAATGTAAAATGAGCTAAAGATTCAGCTTTTTAGACCTTTGAAAATAAGTGAAATAGCCGTTGAGATGGACTGGCCTGTAGTATACCTAATTCCCTCCTTTTCCCTCTATTTTTACACATTCACCAGCATGCTATTCAATATTTTGAACCCAGTATTAGAAAATGTTTAATTCCTAACGCTGCCTTTTTATAGCAAGACGAAAAGGCTTTTTTACCTAATTTTTTAATTAAAGATTATGAAGAGGTATTTATTATTTTTTTTAGTGTTTTTATCCAGCACGATCAATTTGAGGGCCAGGGAGGCGCTTATTCCTTTTTCCGAAGAAGGGGGTTATTCCTACTTTAGGGTTACCGTTTTAGAAGCCGTAGGTGACCTTGATCCGAATATCGCCCAATTGGAATGGAGAGCTGATGGTCAAAGTTATCCTATTGCGGATTATTTGGTAAATGCTACGGTTAGCCCAGATAATGCCGGGGCGGCCTATGATAAAAATCCGAATTCCCTTTGGGGGCAAATCAATAGCCTGCCGGCTTCCATTACGCTGGCCATACCGGAGGAAATTCGCCCCGACGAATTATTGATTACCCCCGCATATGAAGGCCGGACAATGGCCTCTTTTATTATTGAAGCTTCGGCGGATAATGCGCTGTGGGTAGAAGCTTTAGCAGTAAGTGGCTTGAAGGAAAGCGACTGGACAAGAGGGGTCCCTAAATCCTTTACCTTTGAATTAGGCCCGCCACCGGTGGATGAAGACGCACCTACCGCTCCCACGCAATTAATGGCTAATTACCTTACTGCGAATGGATTTTTGCTGAGCTGGGAAGCTTCCACCGATAATGTCGGTGTGGTGGCTTATGACATCTTCCAGGATAATGTTAAAATCGGATCTACGGCTGGCCTGAGCTTTCAGGTAGAGCACCTGACGGAATTTACTAGCTATTCTTTTTATGTGACTGCCTCGGATGCAGCAGGGAATATTTCAGACAATAGTCAGGTATTGGAAGTGACTACGCCCAAATATGTGCCACTTTTTGCCTTGAATAGCACCCTTAGCCATCAGCAAATCATTGTGGGGGACTTACCCATGGATCTTCCATTGAGCTTAAGTGCTACGATTGCGGATGCCGAGATCGCTACCATTTCGTCCATTGATCATCAGGACGGGGATGGTTTTGCTGTTTTGAATTTGGCCGTAAATGGTCAGGTAGGGGAAACGGACATTACCCTTTCGGTTAGCAGTGGCGCATATAGCGAGGAAGTGGATTTGAAAATCCAGGTGAAGGACTATGACCGTAAGGGTTGGCATTTTGGCTTATATGATGTGGAATTCTGGAAAGAGGAAAAACCCGATGCGAGTACGATTTCGGCCTATCAGGACATTATTGATCAGTCCAGGATGCCTTATGATGAACTGGATTGGGATAATATTCCCCTAACGGTGGGCATTATTGCGGGTAAAACGAAAAAGGATTATTTCACTTCCTCTATTTCGGGTTATATTAAGCCGCCCAAAACGGGAAATTACAGATTTCACTTTCAGGCTCATGAGCCGGGCGCCATTTATTTCAGCAATACGGCAGAAATTCAGAAGGAAACAATTTTATTGTATGACAAATGGGATCAAGATTCCCCTACCTCAGATGAAATTTATTTAGAGGAAGGAAAGGTTTATGGGGTATATGGTGTTCATCACCAGATTTTGGGCCCTTTGGTATTTGATTTGAAATGGAGTAACCCGGAAGCGGGAATTTCCGAAGAATACATTCCTGCAGCGCAGGTATACCATATGTGGGATGATGAAGCACCTGCTGCTCCTGCCGCCCTGAAAGCGAATATTGTGGAAAGTTATCGGGCATCCATTTCCTGGGAAGCTGCCACGGATAATCAGCGTGTGATTGGTTATAAAGTTTATTTAAATGGAATTGCGGAGGAAGGTTTTGTTCGTAAACCTGAATATCAGTTTGAGGGGCTGGCCGCAGATACGCAATATTCGGTGGTGGTTCAGGCCTTTGATGAAATGGGTAACCTTTCTTTAGTTTCTTCTACCTTACAATTTAATACTTTTATAGAGGATCATAATCCTCCTAGTCCGCCAACTTCAGTTGACTTGTTGCAGGCTTCAGGGGTATCCATGAAAATTGGTTGGTCCGGAGCTCATGATGCAGAAACGGCAGTGGTAGGCTATTTTGTCTATGTCAATGATCAATTGTATAGTCCAGACCGGATTACTGCAGATTCCACTGTCCTTACGGGGCTGATGCCGGAGCATCAATATGAGGTTACTATTGTTGCGCAAGATGCTTCCGGTAACCTATCCGTTCCCAGCGAGGCGATCAGTTTTTCTACCACC
This sequence comes from Persicobacter diffluens, assembly GCF_036244895.1. Lineage (NCBI taxonomy): Bacteria > Pseudomonadati > Bacteroidota > Cytophagia > Cytophagales > Persicobacteraceae > Persicobacter > Persicobacter diffluens. The sequence goes on along the minus strand of NZ_BQKE01000005.1, from coordinate 104,775 downwards.
GTTTTCGATCCTGATTTTATAGACTTTGGGGATAAAGTGGGTAAAATTTCGCTTTTACCGGAAGCGATTGCTTACAATACCGGTTTTGGGATCAACCCACCTTATGTGAAGGGGGAATATACCAATTCACCAAGGATACAAGAAGTAGCCAAAGCCATGCACCCTTCTCTGATTCGCTGGGGGGCCATTGATGCGAACTCCATTTCTTTTGCGCAGGCAGCGGGTACCGGAAAAACCATGACCTATGGTGAGCTGGCCCAATTGGCCATTGAGGCGAATGCCGCTTATGCAGTGGTAGTAGGAGTGGCTGATGATACGGATTATATGACCGATAGTGAGGCGACTTTTACCAAATTAATGGACTATTTAGGTGGTGATGAAACCACTCAGGGAGGACAATTGAGGATAGCAGAAGGATTTGATGATCCTTTTCTTCCACAGCTGAGCCAATTAGTGATCGAGCTTGGAAATGAAGTTTGGGGAGGCAATGGCCATAATTCCCAAATTGGTCGTGATTATAAAGTTTACCGGGAATGGTGCCGGGATATGGCTAATGTGATTAAGTCGCATCCGGCATTTGATCCTGACAAGGTATTGGTGGTGATTTCAGGCAGATATCCGGACCGTGCCAGTAGCTACGACGTCAACAGAAATGCTTTGACCGGTGATGGCGGAGAGGTAGATGTGCTGGGCGTTTCAGGTTATCTCAGTGGAGACTTTAATTATGATAACAGTTTAGATTTCGGTGAGACGGAGTTGAAATATTATCAAAACCGTTATGAATTAATGGCCAAGCGTTTCCATGGTATGATAGAAACCCTGTATTTTGATATGTATCGAGTAGGTAATAAAAATATAAAACCATTTTATATTTATGAGACCAATGCCACCACTTCAGTTTATAATGGACGTACCGGACAGGCGCTGATGATCGGGGATTATATGTGTAATGCTGCCCGCCTGGGGAACATTTATCCAACGCTGTTTCATTTGACTGCCGGGGAGTGGAGAATAACGAATCCGGAGGATAATTATTCACCAAGACCCCTGTATACACTGGCCAAAACACTGAATGAACATTCGGTGGGTGACATTTTGAACAGTAGCCTACAGACTAAGAACACTTTGGTCAATGATGAAGGGATTGCTTTTGAATTAGATCCGGTAGGCCATCATTTCTATAAAACTGAGCAAGGCAAATATGCCCTGGTACTTTTCAGTCGCGATTTCGAGCATAATTATACGCTTCAGTTAGATATCCCATCCGAGATTCTTGGTGGAGCAACTGCTGCTACAGTGTATGAATTGTTGGCAGAAGATTATAGTGCTAATGCCTTCGAGATGAATACTTCCCTTTTGACGCTATCAGATGGTGCTATCATTCCATTACAGGCCAATTCGGTAAAGATTATCGAATTCGAAGGAGAAGATTTCACCTTTGACCGTTATGATATTGGCGCATTTAAATTTCTTAGAAGTAACGCAGACCTTACCCTCAGCACAGTTAATACCACCCTCATTGAGGACAATAAAGGGAAGGCCAATCTGGTATTTAAAGGTGGACCGGAAGATTTTATTCATGATGATAATTATGAGTGGATGCTGGTAAATGAGCAGGATATTGAAGTAGAGGTAGAAACGCAAGGTTTGGGCTTCGAAATTCAGGCCTCCGGAAGCTGTGCCGGAAATGGGGAGATCAAAATTATTACTACCATTGAGGCTGATGGCGTTGCCAAATCGGATGAGTTGACCATTGAAATTAAAAATCAGGGAGGTAATTGCGGTGCCCTTGCTGCAGGAGAAGCAGTCCCTCAATTTACGGTATCACCAAATCCGACCACGGGCGTAATCAATGTGGACACCAAAGGGGAGGACTTTATCATCAGATTATTTAATACCGGAGGAAGACTTGTGCATAGCGGTGCTTATGCGGGAGGTCAACCCGTTGATATTCGTCACCTTCCGGCAGGAGTTTATATCCTGAATGTCCTGAGTGAGGGACAGGTAGCCGCAAAGAAAATCATTAAAAAATAAATTTCAGGCCATCGATAATGGGGATGTTGGTGGCCCCTTTTACGATTCTTTTTATATGAAAAAATTCATTATTTTTATCTGTTTTTTAGCCACAGCATTGAGTGTGCAGGGCACTGATTTATTGCACAATGCTTTTAACCGGGAGGCGGTTTCCCTTAATGGAAAGTGGCACTATATTGTAGATCCATACGAGAATGGTTATTACGATTATCGCCGAAGTCCCTATGATACCTGGGGAAGGACCTTAAACCCGGGCACCAGTGCTTATTACCAAAATTCCAAAGCTAAAGATAAGACGGAGCGTTGTGAGTATAATTTTGATAATGCCGCCACCATGACCATTCCGAGTAGTTGGACCACACAGGTGGAGGCCTTACACTGGTATGAAGGCGTGGTTTGGTATCAGCGAAATTTCCAGCATTATAAAAAAGACGGAAAACGCGCTTATCTCTATTTTGGGGCGGTAAATTATGAAGCACATGTCTATGTTAATGGGAAAAAAGTGGGCTTGCATATAGGCGGTTTCACGCCCTTTAATTTTGACATCACCGATTTTCTAAAGGAAGATGGGCAAAATTTTGTAGTGGTGAAAGTGGACAACACCCGCAAGGAGGAAGCGGTACCGACCGTGAACACCGACTGGTGGAACCATGGAGGCATCACCCGCGAAGTGAAAATTATTGACGTGCCGGAAGTCTATATTGCGGATTATCGTTTCACCCTGGATAAAAAAGACCGAAGCCATATTACGGCCAATATCAATGTAGGAGGAGTAAGCCTGGCCACGGAGGTAGTGGTGGATATACCGGAATTGAAGGTGAGAAAAGTGCTTCAGACGGATGAAAATGGAAATGCTCAAATCTCCTTTAAAAATAAAAAGCTCCAGCTTTGGAGCCCGGAGCAGCCTAAACTCTATGAGGTGAAATTATCTGTGGCTAATGATCAGCTGACGGACCGAATCGGTTTCAGAACCATAGAGACCAAAGGCGCGCAGATTTTATTGAACGGGGCACCCTATCCACTTCGCGGCATTTGCGCTCATGAAGAGAACCCTATTGGCGGCCGTAGGAATTATAGTGAAACCGATGCACGTCAGATGTTCCAGTGGGCCAAAGACCTGAACGCGAATTTTATGCGATTGGCGCATTACCCGCATAATGAATATATGCCGAGACTGGCAGATGAATTAGGGTTTTTACTTTGGGAGGAAATTCCGGTGTATTGGACCATTGCCTGGGAGAATGAAGCCACTTTAGCGAATGCCAAACAACAGCTTTCCGATGTGATTTTTCGGGATAAAAACAGAGCGGCAGTCATTATATGGAGTGTGGCCAATGAGACCCCGGTAAGTGAGGCCCGAAATATGTTCCTGACTAATTTAGTCCAGACTGTTAGAAGTAAGGATGATAGTCGATTAGTGAGTGCAGCCATGGAAGTAAGTCGCCATCAGGAGACCGGAGCTAAGGTTATTGATGATCCTTTCGGGGAAGTGGTGGATATTATGAGTTTTAACCAATATCATGGCTGGTATGGTGGTGATATCGCAGCGTTTAAAAATATAAAGTGGGAAGTAAAATATAATAAACCTGTGATTGTAAGTGAATGGGGTGCGGGTGCTTTAGCCGGTTATCATGCTGATAAGCAGACTGTGTGGTCCGAGGAATACCAGGCGGAGATTTATGAAAAAACGCTGGACGGAATTAATAATATTCCAAACCTTGCCGGCTTTACCCCCTGGGCACTGTGTGATTTCCGATCACCAAGAAGACCATTAGCCGATATTCAGGACATGTGGAACAGAAAAGGCATTATTGGCGAAGGGGGAACTAAAAAACAGGCATTTTATATATTAAGTGAATTTTATCAACAGCAAAAACATCAATACCTTCCATAATTGAAATTTTTAGAGGGGAAAAATTCCCCTCTTTATTATATATAACCATATGTTAATTTTTAAAACACAAAACCATGAAGACGAAACTTTATGCAATTTTTTTACTATTTTTTTGTGTAGGACATGGGGCGTTGGTCAGAGGGGAAGGAATGTCTACACAAACTGCTTCAGCTTACCGTTTTCTTCGATTAACGGTATTGGATAAAGTAGGCACCTATGACCCTAATATTGCAGAGATTGCCTGGGTGGCCAATGGGACTACTTATCCTCAATCTAATTATTCGGTAAGTGCCACCGTGGCTTCCGGTAGCGCCAATAGTGCTTATGACAAAAATACCGGTACCATCTGGGGGCAGCTAACGGCCCTGCCTGCGGCCATTACGCTGGAACTGAATACCGATATTGTACCTTCTCAGCTGCAAATTACTCCTGCCTATGAGGGTAGAGCGGCCGCTGCTTTTCGGGCGGAAGTTTCCGCCGATGGGAATAACTGGATCACGGCTACGGAGGTCAGTGGGCTTAAAGAGTCGGATTGGACCAAAGGCGTAGCCAAATCTTTTTCACTGGATCTGGATACCAATCCGGATACTGAGGCACCAACGGCTCCATCGAATTTATCCGCTTCCAATGTATCCACCAACAGTGTCTCTCTCTCCTGGGGGGCGTCTTCCGATAATGTTGGCGTGGATAAGTATGAGGTTTATCAAGACAACCAGTTTTTGGCAACGGCAAGTAACACCAATTATACAGTCAGTGGACTTCAGTCCTCCAGCACTTATAACTTCCATGTGATTGCCAAGGACGCTGCCGGAAATGCTTCCCCAAAAAGTAATACGCTGTCCGTCACCACTGAGGGAAATAGTGGAGGTCAGTCTTTCCGCTACCTTCGGGTGACCGTACTGGATGGTACGACTACTTATGATCCCAATGTGGCGCAGATTGCCTGGATCGAACAGGGAACTACTTATCCCAAAAGTGGCTATTCGGTTAGTGCGACCGTTTCTAACAGCACGGCGAAGAATGCCTATGATGGCAATCTTACCTCTCTTTGGGGAACGTTGACCAGTTTACCGGCCTCTATTACACTGGATTTGGGAAGCAGCACCACTATTGACCCAAGTGCCATACAAATTACACCTGCATGGGAAGGCAGAGCCTTTAGTAGCTTTACCGCAGAAGGATCCACCGATGGTAATATCTGGCAAACGCTTCTGCAGGTAAATGGCTTGAAAGAGGGAGACTGGCAAAGAGAGGTCGCCAAAACATTTACCATTTCTCAGGATAATACGCCTGATACCGAAGCTCCCACCACTCCCGGAAATTTGCAGGCTAATGCCGTTTCGAGCAGCAGTATTGCCTTAAGCTGGAATGCTTCAACGGATAACGTAGGGGTAACGGCTTATGATATTTATCAAAATAATAATTTTAAGGCCAGTACCGCTAATACAAGTTACACGGTTTCGGGCTTAAGTGCCAACACCACCTATACCTATTATGTGCGCGCCAAGGATGCTGCAGGGAATGTTTCCAATAAAAGCAATGAGGCGAGTGCTACCACCAATGCAGGCAGCACGCCGCCTTCAGGAGACTTTTTGATGGGAATAAACGTTCATGGGGTGAATGATTATGAGGATGTGATGTTTAAGAATGTGTTGAAACAGGCCCGGCCATGGCGTACCTCCAATTCCATTGGCGGAGGCGACAACACCTTCGAAGGAGATAAAATGGCAGTAGACCAGGACGGCTATCCTCTGGAGGTGCCACTTGTCGGGCTTCAGGCCAAAGGGGTGCATACCGTATTGTTGACTACCAAAGAGTTCCATGAAGGGAAATATATCGTGTTATGGGATGGTCAGGGAACCTTGGACTTTAGTGGAAGTAAAGTAAAAAATGAGCAATTGGTAGCGGCGAATCGCATGGAAGTAACCATCGAAATGGATGGAACCACGGCGCCAGTATTCATGCATATTAAATCTTCGCAAAAGGGAAATCATGTTCGAAATATCCGGGTGCTGGCACCGGGAACGGAATCTTCCTATCAGCAGCAACCCTTTGATGAGCTTTTCCTTCAGGAACTTGCTCCATTTCCTGTACTTCGCCTAATGGATATGGGAACTACAAATTTTAATAATATTGAAAACTGGAGCGATAGAATAGGAGAAAATTATTATTCTTATTCTACCAGCAATGGTTTTGATGGCCGTCATGATGGGCATTTCACTCCTTATGAGGTGATGGCACAATTGGCCAACATTACGGATAAAGATATCTGGGTGTGTGTACCGCATAAGGTGGGCTTAGACCGTAATTACCTTCGAAATATGGCTCAGGTTTTTAAGGATCATTTGAACAGTCATCTTAAAGTTTATGTGGAGTATTCTAATGAAACCTGGAATGGACAATTCACCCAAAACGGCTGGATTTATAACTTGAATGATGCGGAAGTTTCTAGCCTGAACTTCCACCAAAAACGTGCCTATATTTCGGGTATTTGTTTTAATGAATTTCGTTCCGTACTTGGAAATTCTCGTGTTATTCGCGTCTTGGGTGCTCAGCGTGGGCAGTCCGGAAATAATCGAACCATGCTTAACCAGTTGAATGGGAACGTAGACATGTTGTCCACTGCCAATTACTTCAGACCCAAAAATCAGGAGTTGGAAAATTTGCGCAATTTAGGTTACGCGGTTACCCTTAATGACCTGGATAGGGAAACAAGAGGCACGATGTATAATCGTGATATGCCGGATTTAAAAAGTGATGCGGACCTCGCTAAAGAGTTTGGGGTAGAATTATTCTTCTATGAAGGCGGCCAGCACCTGGTTACCCTTAATTCGCAGGATGAAAAATATGGGGATGTGATCGTAGCCATGCAAAATGATGATCGGATTTATGATCTGACCATGGAGTGGTATGCCTATGCGATTAATGATTTGAAAGTAGCCGGCGGGTGTTACTTTAATTTGGCGAGCAGTTATAGCCCTAAAAATAGTTTTGGAATGCAGGAGTATTTGGGGCAACCATTGTCGGAGGCACCTAAGAAGCGGGCAGTTTATGATATTCTGGAAAATAAGAATTTAAGAGTCGGAAAGCCTTTAGCCATGGAACCGGGTTTTGAGAGTCAGGGAATTTACCCCAACCCGAGTCGCGGACTTTTCAGGCTGGAGGAGCAATTAAAGGAATATCAAATTTATAATACTGCCGGTGGGCGCATTCAGGTTAAAATTTCTGAAGAAGGAGTACTGAATTTAAGTGCTTATCCGGCGGGTATGTATCTGCTTCAAGGAGTGGATCAGCATGGCCACAGCCGATTATTCAAATTGATTAAACAATAAAAAAAATAGGTGAATTACGAAAAGGCGAAAATCCGATAGTGGATTTTCGCCTTTTTCTTTATCCGTATTTCTGTACTCCATTCCGGCTAAAAATACGGCATTTCACTCTTCCTGAGGGGTAAAAAATAGAAAAACCAACAAAAAAAGAGGAATTCTGTACGGGGCCTTTTGACAAAAGTAAAAAAATCAACATTTATGTATTGTACTCAATTTTTTAGCTTTTATGAGACGATGCATACTCACCCTATTTTTTTGGGTCTCTTTGATTTTTTCTTATGCGCAAAGCATCCGATATGAGAAAATTCTGGAAGAGGCTACCTATAAAATTCAACGTGCAAATAAAATTTTGCAGGACAAACTGGGCTATGTCTGGATTGCTTCCAGCAACAGGCTTCACCAATATGATGGCTATAAGCTGAGAACTTTTGAATATCTTCCCAATGATCCCGATGGTATCCATGGTTCCTGGATTACCAATATGGTGAATGACAGTCAGGGGAGAATTTGGATTCAGTATGCCACGGGTGGGATGGATTGTTATGATCCGGTCACGGATAGTTTCACCTTTATCACGGAGGCGGATGGGATTTCCACGAAACATCTCTCCCAAAATGATCAATCCTTACTCGAGACAAAGGATGGTAATATTTGGTTATGCACCAATAAAGGATTAAACCTATTTACAGTTAATGGGGAGATCAGGCATTATTTGAAGTCGGCCAAAGGGCTGCCCACCAATGTTGTGAATTGCCTGATGGAGGATAGTGCCGGTCTGCTTTGGATTGGCACCGAGCAGGGGCTCACCTGCTTTGACCGGGAAAAAGATGAACTTCGAAACTTCAATGACGATCCCCGAAATGCCCCTTTCAGCCAGACAGATATTGCCAAAATATATGAAGACAGCAGGGGAGACCTGTGGGTTGCCGGCGCATACAATGGGGTGATGAATATTACCCTGAATAAAAAAGGATTTCCGATAAATGCTAAAGCATATCGTTTTCATCCACTGAAAGATCATGACGATATTTTATTTATTCAGGAAGTTGAGAATGTGGTTTATATCGGGACCAACACCGGCCTTTATGCCAAAGCGCATCATCAGGCGAATTTTCAGGAGCTGTGGAGTGGCATTGCCGAGAATTTTGTAGTCGATAATGCGCAACGGATATGGGTGAGTGGCAGGCCGAACACCAATATATTGCTGGTAAAAAAAGGGAAGGTGTTGGAGCATCTAAGCCTGGACCAGGATCATCCATATAATGACCGCATCATGTCGATGACTTTATTGGAGGATAACAATATTTTAATCGGCACCGAATGGAAAGGAATCTATAAAATAAATGTAGATCAGAAACCATTTTATACCATACCTCATTTTTACAGTAATGCTAAACTTGATCTGACCCATATCTATAGCATTACCAATCAGGGAGACCTGCTTTGGCTAGCCACCCAAAAGGGCCTGACTTCCTTTAATTTGAAAAGCCAGGAAAGAAAAGATTTTTTCTCCGATCGAGGAAGTATTTCGGTCATCACCAAGTCCTGGGATGGGGGACTATGGATAGGTCTTTTTAATGGGAAATTATTTAAATATTATCCGGAAACGGGTGAAGAAATCGCTTATCAAAATGATCCTGCTCAACCTCATTATTTTGAGGGATGGTCTGTACGGGACATTAAAGAAGATGAGGAAGGTAACCTATGGGTCAGTGCGCATAACCACGGACTCTTCTTCCTGAAAAAAGGATCGGATCATTTTGAGAAATATACAGAGGAGGGAAAACCAGGCTATCGGCTTTTAACCAATAGAACGCTACAAATATTGCTGAGCAGCGACGGCGACGTTTACGTGGGGTCGGTCATGGGTTTAAATAAACTGAATCCCAGAAGTGGGGAGATTAGCGTCTATTCTTATGATGAAAACCAACAGCAGGAGGGCGGTATTCAATCCAATTATATCCGAATGCTTTATGAGGATCAAAAACAAAGGATCTGGGTAGGGACGAGCTCCGGGCTCCACCTGCTGGATAGTAAAACAGGGCAATTTACTTTATATGACGAATCCGATGGACTAACAGAGAACTCCGTGAAAGCTATTTTCGAGGATCGCAATGGTCAATTCTGGATCACGACTGATTATGGAATTTCCCTATTCAATGAAAAGGAAAACAAATGGCAAAGCTTTTATAAGGAGGATGGTTTACATGACAATCATTTTTATACCAATTCCATGTGGTATGATCAGGAAAAAGCATTTATTTACTTTGGTGGAAGGGAAGGGCTAACTTATTTTGATCCCACCAAAATTGTCAACAATGAAAATGAGGCAGTGGCCCGGATCTCCGGTTTGAAAATAAATGGCCAAAAAGTAGGCGTCTATGATACTTTAAAGTCTGGTTTTATCATGAATAAAACGATTAATTTTATTGATAAAATTGTTTTAAATCATGATGAAACATTATTAGAGTTTATATTATCTTCTATCCATTTTGCCTCTCCTCTTAAAAACCAAATTGAATACCGGATCGCTGCTGTAGATCCACAATGGCGAAAAGCTACGGACTCTCATTTGGCCTTATATAATAGTCTGCCTGCCGGGAATCATACCCTGATGGTCAGGGTATCCAATAATGATGGCCTTTGGTCTGAAGAAATGGCCACAATGGAAATCGTGGTGCTGGCTCCCTGGTGGGAAAGTTGGTGGTTCAGGTGTGGGGTGATGATTATCCTGGGTATAATCGTTCTAGTATATTTTAGATATAAAAAATATAAACAATTAATCAATGAGCGATTCCTCAAATCTGAGGTGGAAAAGCAGACCAAGGCATTGAAGGCGAGTAATGATGAATTATTGGTGAGACAAAATGAAATTATCAAAAGTCATCAGGAAATAGATCGCCAAAGAGAGGATTTATTGGAGAAGAATCAACGCATTGAGCTTTTACAAAGCTTCGGATATAAAATTACGTCTTCCATTGATATCAATGTGATTTTTGATCAGTTATCTCAGGAGCTTTCTGAACTCATCGGGGCAGACCGACTGATGTTGGGACACCTCAATTATGAAAACAATACCATTGAATTTTGGGGGCGGGATCAGGAAAGTGGGGCTATTATTAAAGAAATTGTGTCCCGAACGGAAATCTCCAGGCTTTCGGTGTATGCGGTGCAATTAAACGAGGCCTTACTCGTTGACAATATTGGTAAAGAGGCTGCAGTACGGCTTAGTGCTCCGGATCAGAAATATGAGCAGTTGGATTGGTCCGGAATATACCAACCCCTTTCGATGAAAGGCCGCAAGACCATTGGTATTTTAGTAGCTCAAAATACGCAGCCTAATCAGTTTACGGCGGAACATGTGGAACTACTTAAGCACATGGGTAATTTTATTACCATTGCGATGGAAAATGCCATTTCCTATGAGCAAATTCAGCTTCAGGCCGATTCGCTGAAAGAGCTATCTCAAAAAAATGATCGCTTTTTCACAGAAATTTCTCATGAATTAAAAACACCGCTATCGCTTATCCTCAGCCCGGTACAGGAGCTGCTTCGTTCTTCTAAAGAATTTTCCCTGAACGAAAAAAATGTATTGACCCTCATTGAGAAAAATGCCAAGAGATTACAGCGCCTGGTGACTCAAATTCTGGAAATTAAAAGAGCGGAGGTCGGGATGTCTAAATTGCAGGTTAGTGAAAATGATTATGTCGAGGTCGTCTCTTCTATCGTTTCCTCTTTTCAATGGATGGCCAAAGAAAAAGAGATTTCCCTTAATCTGGAAACACAGGTCGAAGGGGCGCATAGTATTTTTGATTTGGATAAAGTAGAAAAGATTTTCTTCAATCTGATTAATAATGCCATCAAATATACTTATAAAAAAGGGAAGGTAACGATCATGATGAATACCATAAGCCAACAGGATCGCTCCTATATTGTGATCGAAGTCAAAGATAACGGAATGGGTATTCCCGCCCATGATGTGGATAAAGTCTTTGATCGATATTATAGAAGTGAATTGGTGGATGTAGGCCAAAATGGAACAGGCATTGGCTTATCTTTAGTCAAACACCTAGTGGAGTTGCATCATGGGAGTATTTCGGTCAGCAGTAATGCGGACAATGGGGCCCAGGATCGGGGAACGGTTTTTACCGTTACGCTTCCTATTGAACATAATGTATCTGTTTCCTGTGCAGTACAGGATGCGACCCTACCAAATTTTGAAATTGAAGATTTGAAACCGGTCTCGCTTGAAAATAAACAGGACCATTTGCCTACATCTGAAAATAAGCAAAAGGTATTAATCGTAGAGGATAATGAAGAACTACGAAATTATTTAAAATCCTGCCTCCAGCATATGTGGGATATCAAAGTGGCAGGAGATGGCTATGAGGGGCTTCAGGTGGCCAAAACGGAAGCACCTGATTTGATTATTTCCGACGTCATGATGCCTAGAATGGATGGATTTAAACTGTGTAAGGCATTGAAAGAAGATGCTGCCACCGCAGCAATACCGGTAGTATTTCTAACGGCCAAAGGGGATACGGATGCCGTCAATGAAGGCTATCAGTTAGGGGTAGTGGACTATATGCAAAAGCCATTTGATATAAATATTATCAAGAAAAAAATTGAAAATATTTTAAATGTCAATTTGGGTATAAAAGAAAAAGTAAGTCAAAATAATTCTATCAATATCGATGTGCTTTCCGATTCCTCTGATGACCAGAAATTTATGAGAGAGGTGGTTAAAGTATTAGAAGACCATGTGTCGGATCCGCAATTAGATGTTTCTTTTCTAACGGAAAAATTAGGGCTGAGCAGAACCGTATTGTACGAAAAATTGCGTGGGATTTCGGGGATGTCGATCAATGAGTTTATTAAGCACTATCGAATGCAACTCGCCATTAAAATATTAAAGGAAAAAAATGTGAATGTTACGGACATTGCTACATTTGTGGGCTTTAGTGATGCCAAATATTTCAGTAAGTGTTTTAAGCGAGAATTCGGCGAAACCCCCAAGAGTTTCACTTTAAGGCAACACAGCAGAAAGTCTGAGAAAGTCGAATTAGTATAGGAAGTGTTTACCTCCACACTATTGAAGCAAAGCGCCTGCTAAAGCGCACACTATCTGGTTATTAATTTGGGCTTTTAAACACGCATAAATTCAAATTACAGGAAGCGATTTTGGATAATTTTTCGTGAATAGCGCTGCTATACACCGAGAATTATTGAGAATCGCTTTTTTAGCTCCATATTTTGATCAGGAAGTCCGGATTTAATCACCCGCTTAACTGAAATAAGTATAAAAATCCTCGTAGAGCAGCAAGGGGTAATATTGAAGGAATTTTTGCTATGTTAAGCGCAAGTTTAAGCGCCCTCCATTCGGCTGCAAATTCGAATTATTGGAAGCGATTTTGGATAATTTCTCAACAATACCGATGCTATTCTTTCCAAATAATCTTTATCGCTTCTACAATAATCAAATTTTCGCTGCGAATTTTGGCTTTTAAACTCGCTCTAAGTTTTTTTCAAGGAAACAGGTGGAGGTGAAGAAAGCAAACTGGTCCAAATTGGGGCTATTAATAAATTATTAAACAGGATAATTCTGGCTTAGAATCAAGTCTGTTAAGATGAACAACGATGTTTAGCGGCGAATCATTTGGGCAAAAACGGTTTTTGTCTGGTGAGGAGTTATTGTTTTTTGGAAAAACAAAAGGCTTCCCTGGAGCAAAATTAATCCTTGACGCCAAAGTAGTTGGAGGGGAAAATAAGTTATTTTTTCTCCTTTTTTACTAAAATTATACCCTATTCTGGCCGTATTAGGACATTTCCTGCCTGCTTTCAATGGCTCAATTTTTAAATTCAGACACTAAGTTATCCTTTTTAGATAAATCGTAAACGTTAATTTTTCGCCAAAAAGGCAATTTGCTTCCACAAGAAAAACTTATTTTTTTATGGAACGCAGAGGATTTTTAAAGAAAGGTGGTTTGGCTTTGTCCGCATTGGGTCTGTCAAATGTAGTGATGGCCAATGGACAGAAACAAGCGCCTAAGGCATGGGAAAATTTAAAGGAAATCCATGAGCACCCTCCGGTGGTAGAGGAATATAATGCTGATGGAAGGGTAAGAAGCGGAATTGCCTTAGGAGGAATAGGAACCGGATCTGTGGAATTACGCAAGGATGGGAATTTTTATAATTGGAGTATTTTTAATAATTATCCTTTTGGTGCCGGACCTGCTTTTGATTTAGCCGCATTTCCACATGCTGACCTGGAGGAGAGTCTTCAATTCTTTGTGGTACGGTATCAGGTAGAAGGAGAGGATCCTCAGATTAAACTCTTGCAAATTAATAATAGCATTCAGGAAGGTGGTCTGGAAGGGGTGATTTATTATTATCCCTGGATGTCTGCTGTACAAAATATTGAATATGCAGGGCGTTTTCCTTTTGTGAATATGCGCTATACTGATCCTGAAATGCCTTTTGATATTGAAATGAAGGCGCATGCGCCTTTTATCCCACATAATATAAAGGACTCTTCCTTGCCCATTGTATACTTTGATTTTGAGATTCATTCCAAGATTAAGAAAAAGGTAGAGGTTACCTTAGTGGCCACTCAACGCAATTTGGTCGCTTATGATCAGGTGGACAAGAAGTTTATCACCAAATTGGTAGAAGATCAGGGGTATGTGGGATTCCAGCAGTCGGTAGAAGGGGTGAAAAAGGATGCCAGTGCTTTTGGGGATATGGGGCTTACTATTAAAGGAGGAAAGACCAGTTACTTTTTGGGCTGGGAGCACCGTCACCCTTACTATGAAGAATTGTTGATTTCCGGTACACTACGGAATGTCAATGATACTGAGAATAGAAATGTAAAAACACCCGATGGAAAGACGATCGGCCGTGTGGATGGACGGGTAAATGATCAACGATGTTTTTCGTCCGTTGCGGCTACTCACCATATTAAGGCCGGGGGCAAAGCCAAGGCACAGGTGATGATGTTTTGGCATTTTCCTAATTTTTACGGCGCTTATAAAGATGATAAAAAACGTGGCCCGAATCAGCCGATCATTGGCCGTTATGAGTCCGGGCTTCAGCTGACGGAAAATTTGGGACATTACTATCAGAATTTCTTCCGTAGTACGGCAGATATTATCGCCTATGGCCATCAAAATAAGGGCCGTATGCAGCAGGCCAGCAAGCATTTTCAGCAGGGAATGTATGATACCGATATTGATCCTCAAATTTTGGATCAGGTTAATTCTCACCTGAACACTTTCATTACCTCCTCTACACTGACCAAGAGTGGGAAATACACCATTCAGGAAGGACTGACTTCCTCTCTTTCTTGGGGACCTAAAGGGACGGCAGATGTGGCCTTATATGGATCGGTGATGATCGTCAGCCTGTTCCCGGAATTGCAAAAAGCCATGATGCGCGTCCATCGTGACTTACAACAACCTTCCGGCGAAATTAATCATGGTATTGGATATGATCCGAATAAAACACACAACGGCACCTGGGGCGTTAGCCATCGGGTGGATTTGGTGCCGAATTATATTCAAATGGTTTTGCGTGATTATTTATTTACGCACGATAAGCAATATTTGAAGGAAATGTGGCCTTCCGTTGTCAAGGGGATAGATTATGTGCTGGAGACGCTGGATACCAGTGGGGATGGCATGCCGGATATGCATGGGATTATGTGTAGCTATGATAATTTCCCCATGCATGGATTAGCCTCCTACTTACAATCGCAATGGGTGAATACGATGCGCCTGGCGACCATTGCCGCACAGGATTTAGGAGAGAAGGCGAAGGCCAAAAAATATAAGAAGATCGCCCACAAGGGCCGTCAGCTGATGGACAGCAAACTATGGAATGGGGAGTATTACCGACTGGCCAACGATTATAAAGGGAAGAAGGGCACCGATGAGGGATGCTTGACCGACCAATTGATGGGGCAGTGGGTCGCTCACACCGTAGGGCTGGGCCACTTATTCGATCAGGAAAAAGTGCGGAAAGCTTTAGGAACCGTAATGGATTATTCTTTTATGAACAATCATTTCCTTCGTAATTGTACCTGGCCGGAACATCCCAAATTATACCCGATTGCCGAATCAGACCTTTGGGTCGATCAGGCCAATACGCCGTGGACGGGCGTAGAACTTGCCTTTGCTTCTTTCCTGATTTATGAAGGAATGGTAGAGCAAGGAGAGCAGGTGATCAAGGCAGTAGACAATCGTTACCGTAAAGCAGGATTATATTGGGATCATCAGGAATTTGGAGGTCATTATTTCCGTCCAATGTCTGCCTGGGCTATTCTAAATGCCTATGCGAGCATCAGCCTGCAAAAGGATGTGTTGACGCTGGGCAAAGACCTGCCGGCTACCAATAAAAAATACTTCTTTACCGGAGCCAATGGCGGGGCGCATTTACAGATCAAGCCCAAAGAGGGCTTACACGTTTCCTGTCATTACGGGAGCTTATCTCTGGCCGGAATAAGTTTGCAGGAACAGGAATTGAAACAGATTCATTCCATCAGCCAAAACGGAAAGGAGATCGCGTGGTCATTACAAAAGAGTAATCTTAATGATCGCACGGAATGTGCATTCGCAAAAAATATAAAATTAAACGCAGGAGATGCCATCACCATTTCCTTTAAGCAAAAACAGGTATGATAAATTCATTTTTTAAACTTTTGATGTGTTGCGGTCTCTCTATTTGTTTGGCGGCATGCAGCGCAGTAATGAAACAGGATCAGTGGTCAGTTGATGCACCTGATGGAGGCCTTACGGTAAATTTTAAGCTTGACGAAGGGAAAGTCTTTTACCAAATAGAAGCTAAATCCACAGAAATTATGCCCTGGGCCTCTTTGGGTGCGGTGCGTTCGGATACGGATTTAAGCCAACAATTATCCTTTGTAGACTGGGCACCCATCGCCACTGACCATCAGAAAGTGGCATTGATTTCCGGTAAACAGTCGCAGTTGGATGAAAAATGTCAGTTGGCGGTTTTGCGCTTACAGAATCCTCAACAGGAAGTGATAGAAATCCATACCCGCGTATTCAATCAGGGAGTGGCTATGAAGTATCATTTCCCGGGGACATCTGAAGTGGTGGTAAAAATGCTGGAGGATAAAATGACCTTCCATTTTGGGGAGCAGGATACGGCTTTTATGCAGGTATATGATAAAATTTCACCATGGAATCCTTCCTACGAAAAGTTTTATAGAAAGGAAGAAGTGAATGCCAAAGCGATGTATAATCACGGTTGGTGTTTTCCGGCTTTATTTCAGACGAATGGTCGTTGGTTATTACTCTCCGATGCTGGGGTGAGCCGTAATTTTGCCGGTATGCACCTTACAGAAGCACAAGATGGCGTTTTTGGCCTC
Organism: Persicobacter diffluens; assembly: GCF_036244895.1. Lineage (NCBI taxonomy): Bacteria > Pseudomonadati > Bacteroidota > Cytophagia > Cytophagales > Persicobacteraceae > Persicobacter > Persicobacter diffluens. The sequence continues at coordinate 88,130 of NZ_BQKE01000005.1, read as the reverse complement.
CGCTGGCCAGAGGAAGGGGAAGCCAATGGGCTTTATGAGCAACATCCTTCTTCTACTTTGCCATGGAGTACTTCCTGGAAAACGATTACCGTGGGACAGGATTTGAATGAGATTATTCAATCGGAGATGGTCAAATTAGTGGCTGCACCTAATCAGGTATCGGATACGGAATGGATTCGTCCGGGTAAAGCTTCCTGGAGCTGGTTATCGGATCATGATAGCCCGCAGGATTATCAGTCTTTGGTGAAGTTTGTCGATTTGGCGGCGGAGATGAATTGGGCTTATTCGTTAGTGGATGCTAACTGGAATATGATGAAGGGAGGAGATATTCACCAGCTGATTGAATATGCGAACACAAAAAATGTAGGATTATTATTATGGTATAATTCCGGAGGCCCGCATAATGAGATTACCGAGGCACCCCGAAATATCATGAACAATGCCGAAAAAAGAAGAGCTGAATTTAAAAAACTGCAGGAGTGGGGCATTAAAGGCGTGAAGGTTGATTTCTTCCAAAGTGATAAACAGGAAATCATGAAGCTGTATCAGGACATTTTGAAGGACGCAGCGGACTTTGAAATTTTGGTGAATTTCCATGGATGCGCCATTCCAAGAGGTTGGCAAAGAACTTATCCGAACCTGATGACCATGGAATCGGTATTTGGTGCCGAGGCCTATAGTTTCAGTGATGAGTATACGGAGTATGCCGCTACTGCTAATACCATTTTACCTTTTACCAGAAATGTAGTAGGGCCAATGGATTATACCCCGGTAGTTTTCACTCATTTGGAAAAGCCGCACACCACCACTTACGGCCATGAATTGGCGCTTAGTGTGGTTTTTGAATCCGGCTTGCAGCATATGGGAGATGCGGTGGAAGGCTATATGGCGTTGCCAAAATATGCCCAGCAATTTTTACGCGAGGTGCCTAACGTCTGGGATGAAACCCGTCTGGTGGAAGGCTATCCTGGTAAGGAAATTATTTTGGCCAGAAGAAAGGGTGACCGTTGGTTTATCGGTGGATTGAATGGGGAAAATGTGGGGAAAACTTTCCAATTGGATCTTTCATTTATAGACGGTGCTCAGGAATGGAATATCATCACGGATGGGCCGGATGTCGCCAGTTTTATGCATTCCCAAACACAAGAGAAAAATTTCGAAATTCAGGTATTACCTAAGGGAGGATTTGTTATTTCAAGTCAAAAAATCGCATCTTAATAAGAGGAATATGAAAAAAATAAGCTTCTTATTTTGTATATCACTTTTATATTTAGGATCCTGCCAGCGTGTGCAGGAAGAAGATCCTTTTGTTAAAGGGGTAGCAAATGTAATGGAGAAAATCGCCCCTCCGAAAATTGAGGGGCCAAGTATCCTGTTGACCGAATTTAGCGGACAGCTGCCTGATGCCAACGGTACTTATGATTTTCGTTCGGATATTCAGGCTGCAATAGACAGTCTTTCTGCTATGGGTGGTGGTCACCTCATTTTCAATAATACGCTGGGATCCGAATCATGGATCAAATGGACAGAGGTATATCGTTGTAAGGGGCCTATAAATTTAAAAAGTAATGTTGCACTGGGTTTTGATCCCAGTACGGTTTTGCATTTTGAATTTGCACCGGAAGCTTATTTGGGTGAAGATGGTAAAGGCGTGTTACGACGATATGAAGGGACGATGATGTACAGTTTTTCTCCTTTGATATATGGCTTCAATATTGAAAATGTGAAACTTTACAGCACCAGTAAAAATGGGGCGAGTCCCATCATTACCGGAGATGGAGAACTTTGGCTGGAATGGCAGCAGGTAGGTCGTAAGTCACGTATAGATCGCGGTTTATTGCCTTCCAATATGTTATTGAAAAAAGTCAATGTTGACGGGGTTCCGGTGGCCGATCGGGTATTTAATGATGTCAAAGAAGATTTCTACCGACCACAGCTGTTTTCTTTGTATTTTTCTAAAAATATTTTGGTGGATGGCATCAAATTCCAAGATTCTCCATTCTGGATGATCAATCCGGTTTTTTGTCAGAATTTGACTTTTCAGAATTTAATTCTGGATGGAAAGATCGTCAATAATGATGGCATTGACCCGGATGGTTGTGAAGGGGTTTTGATTCAGAATGTACTTTTTGACACTCATGATGATAATATTGCGATTAAGTCGGGAAGAGATCGGGAAGCTCGTGAAGGCGTGGCAGTTGAGGGGACAGAAATGGCGAAGCTGAACTCTCCCTTTATTCGAGATGGGTTGGTGGGTAACAATAAGACCAAGCATGTTTTCATTCGAAATTGTCATTTCAAAAACCATTATGCTATCTGTATTGGTAGTGAAATCGGAGCGGGTGCTCAGCACATTTATGCTTTGGACAACTACGCACTTCAGGATGTAAAAATGGGGGTGTTTTTGAAGAGTAATCGCACCAGAGGTGGGGTGATAGAGGATGTTTATGTTCGAAACTTTAAAATAAACGAGATCGGTAAAGATGCGATTTGTATTATCTCTAATTATGATAATGATTCCACCAGTCCTTACCCCACCATGTTTAAAAATATAAGCATTGAAAACATGGAGGTGAATCATTCCGCTACCGGCGTTCGGATTTATGGTTGGGCTGACGCCGTTTTAGAGAATATTAAACTGAAAAACATCCATATCCAATCTACTGATTCGAATAAACCTGTATTAGAATATAACTTTGTTCGGGATTTATCGCTGGAGAATGTGAGCATAGGAAATCAGCAATTTGATTATAAAGAGTCTAGAATTGTGAAGGGGGAAAATGCCCCGCAGCAATTATAGTTGGGGAGTAATTTTACTTAATGATGAATTTGAGGAGGAGGGTTGGGGGACCTTCCTCTTTTTTTATGATCTTGAAAATGGAAAAGTACTTACTATTAGGAATATGCTTGTTTTTTAGTTTAAATGTTAAAGCGCAGGAATCTCTTTTTGCAGGAAAAAATAATTTTAATAATGATTGGCAATTCACGCTTAACGAAGGGGCTAGCCTCAGGGGAATCCATCAGTTGGAGGAGGGGTGGCAGCAGGTCCAATTGCCTCATGATTGGTCTATTGGTGGGGAATTTTCACAGATAAATGAGACCGGCGCCGGTGGCGGATATTTACCTGCAGGTATTGGTTGGTACCGAAAAGTTTTTAGGTTGGAGGAACAGCTGAAGGACAATAAAATTTTTATTCGATTCGACGGCGTCTTTAGCAATAGTGAAGTATGGATTAACGGGCATTCTCTGGGGCAATATCCTTACGGATACAGCACTTTTGAATATGATTTGACTCCCTATTTAAAATTTGGGAAAAAAAACCGGATTTTCGTTCGGGCTGATAATCATCGGCAACCGGCTTCGCGATGGTACACCGGTGCTGGTATATATCGCAACACCTGGTTGATTGTTAAAGAAAAAACGCATTTCCGGGAGGCAGATAGCTTTATTACCTTTGGTGAGGTGAGTGCAGATCAGGCAGTGGTACATGTTCAGGCGGGAATTGTTTCGAATGTTTTCCCGGGCTCTGATTTCCAATGGTGGCGTAAAAATCCTCAGGCCAATACCCGTGTTACCAGTGCTTTTAGGGTTGACTTTCATTTATTGGATGCAATGGGGAATCAGGTGGCTTCTGCTACCGTTGAAGATTCCTTAAAGGATTTCTCCTCTGCGAAAGTGAACACCTCCTTATGGGTTGATCAGCCTGCTTTGTGGTCAGCCGCAGATCCGAATTTGTATCAGCTACAAATGATTTTACATCTTGAAAATCAACCGATGGATACTTTGCATTATTCGGTGGGTATACGAACGGTGAATTTTGATGTAGAAAAAGGCATGTTGGTGAATGGAATACCTACCCAACTGAAGGGGGGTTGCTTACATCAGGATGCGGGTCCTTTTGGTGTGGCTGTGCCAGTGGAGCTATGGCGGTATCGACTTCAGAATTTAAAAGAAATGGGCTGTAATGCCATCCGTCCGAGTCACCATCCTTTCGCGCCTGAATTTTATGCGCTATGCAATGAGATGGGCTTTTATGTGATGGATGAGGCTTTTGATGAGTGGAAGTGTGGCAACCATTGGGGAGTAACTGAGGATTTATCGGGCAAGGTACCTTACGGCTATCATCGTCATTTTGAGCAATGGGCTGAGACGGATCTGCGGGCGATGATATTACGGGATCGGAATCACCCCTGTGTAGTAATGTATAGTATTGGTAATGAAATTCCGGATCAGCGGAAAGTGGAAGGTGCAGAAACAGCCAAAAAACTGGTGGCGCTCTGTCACCAATATGATAGTACTCGCCTGGTAACTGCAGGCTGTGATTTTGTAGCCGAAGCCAATGCCAGTGGGTTTATGGATGCGCTGGATATTGCAGGTTACAATTACGTTGGCCGTTATACAGATCGGGCGATGTACCAACCTGAAAAGGCGAAGTATCCGAACCGATTATTTGTGGGCACAGAAACTTTTCATGATGAATATTATTGGTCAGGTGTCAAGCATTCCCCATTTGTTATCGGAGAATTCGTTTGGTCCGGATATGATTATTTGGGGGAAGCCGGAAAGTGGCCCAAAAGAGGGTGGGATGCCGGCATTATCAGCATGGCTGAGCACAATCGTCCTGAATATTACCTGAGAAAAGCCTATTGGTCGGACGAAGCAGTGGTGCGATTAGCCGTTGAAAATTACCCCAATCCAGATATTACTGATTGGCACCCAGCCAATGTGATTTCCCATTGGAACTGGAAATGGAAAAAAGGGTACCTCAGCAATGTTTTTGTGTATTCCAATTGTGATTCTATTGTAGTGCAGCAGGATGGTCAAAACATCTATGAGGCGAAACGGTCCACTGATCAGTATCAAATCCCTCTTAAAGTGCACTACAAGCCTGGTAGCTTGACAGCATTGGCTTACAATAAGGGGAAGCTGGTGGGAGAACATCAATTACAAACTGCCGGCCGGCCCGTAGATTTTAGCCTGAAGTTGAATAAGGAGCGTCTGCTTGCAAACAGCGATGACTTGGCCTTACTATTTATTTCGTTGGAAGATGCTGAGGGAATTATCGTGCCTGACCAGGAACATCGATTTCAGGTAAAAGTCAAAGGAAGCGGCAAATTATTAGGACTGGAGTCCGGGGATCAATATTGTCATGAGTCCTATACTGCCAATACCAAAAGTACGCTGAATGGTCGGCTTACTGCATTTATCGGTTATGAAGGAAAACAAGCGCATCCAATAGAGATAGAAATAACCGATATTGATAACGGAAAGCAAAAAAACATTACCATAAATATCGATCAATACCTTTAAATAGAAAGACCCTCAGGGGTCTTTTTTTTATTCCTATAAATGAGTGGTTTATGGGTTTTTGATAGCGTAAAAATGACACGATTACAGACAAAAATTGCCCTCGGGAATTGCATTTTAACATTACTTTGAAATCAATATTTTTTAGTGATTTAATTTAAATGCTATGATTTTTACAAATACCAATCTCAACCGGTATCTACTTATTCTTTTTATAATAACTTCCTCCTTTATGGCAAAGGCTCAGGAAATTATTCAGTGGGAATTTCAGGATATGAATGGTGCTGCAAGCAGTACTGCCATTAGCCATGCGGAAGGGATTACCGTGAGTGAAATGACTTTAGGGCAGGGACTAGAACCAATTAATTACCGATCCCATGGGTTTACGGCTAAATTTCAGGAAGCACTGACCTTACAAGAGGCGTTGGATAAAGGTGAATATTTCACTTTTACGGTAACGCCTGAAGAAGGAAAGGTATTTTCCCTGAGCAATATTGACCTAAGGCCGGTAAGCCAAAATATGGAGCGTAATTTTGCCCTATTATCCAGTGTTAATGGTTTTGATACGGAAAAGGTGCTGGCTACATTTGCTATGCAAGGTAATGGAGACAACCCGCGACAAATCATGACGGTAAACGATCACCAAAACCTTTTTGAGCCCGTAGAATTTCGGATTTATATTTATGGAGTTAACGATAAATATACAGCCGTGGGCTTTGGCCTTGGTGAGGGTATGGACTTCATTGCCAATGGTGAAGTAGCTGAAAACAATAACTATTTAAATATTGATGCTTCTTCCTTTTCATTTCCAAGTGAGGGAGCCACCCAATCGATGGAAATTTCATCGAATGTAAGTTGGTTTATCACCAATACCACCCCATGGTTGTCGATTAGCCCGATGAGTGGAACCGGAGATGCCACACTGTCGATTGTCGCAGCTGCTAATCCGCTGATCGAGCGCTCAGGGTCTTTCACCATTAAGGGGAATGGCGAAACGAAGCTAATTCAGGTACAGCAAGCAGAAAATCTTGATTTTATTAATAATCCGGCCACCTTTACCTTGCCGGAAGTGGTACGCCTCAATCAACATCAAAGTCAGCAATATTTTTTGATAAGTAACCTAAAGGAAGATCCTCAGGGGGAACTTAGTTTCGAGGTAACTTTTGATGATGCTGATTTTGCAGAGCTCCAAGAAGTACAATATACAGCCAATAGCAGATTTGCCGTAGCCATCGTCAATCTGAAAAAAGGGGAAGGAAGCACAATGGTGAATGTTACAGTTGATGCTGGAGAATCGACTTTTTCTCAAAGTACCCATGTAGAGGTAACAGATTACGATGCGAAGGGATGGGCATTTTCCATGTATGATATAGAATTCTGGAAGGAAGAATATCCTACCGAACTAACCGCATCGGTTTATGAGGAGATCACTCCTAATTCTATTATGCCTTATGATGAGCTAAATTGGGATGACATCCCGCTGACTGTAGGGATTATTGGCGGGCAGAAAAAAGACGATTTCTTTACTGCTACGCTCACGGGTTACATCACCCCTCCGGTAAGTGGAAATTATAAGTTTCATTTGTATGCACATGAACCGGGACGAGTATTTTTCAGTGAAACAACGGAGTTACAAAGAGATCGATTTATGCTTTATGATAAGCATGATATAGATTCACCAGTATCCGATGATATCTATCTTGAAAAAGGAAAAGTATATGGTATTTATTGTAGCCACCACCAGGTGGTGGGGCCACCTCGCTTTCAATTGATGTGGAGTAGCACGGATGCTAATATCAACGAACAATTAATTCCTGCTACCTATACTTATCATTCATGGGACGATGAATTGCCAAGTACACCAACGGATTTAAAAACAGATATTATCGAAACCCACCAGGCACATGTAAGCTGGACGGCAGCAACTGATAACAAAAAAGTGGTGGGTTATAATATTTACCTCAATGGAATGCTAATGGCTCATGCCAAGGATACGGAGTATGTGATCACTGATCTGGAGGCTGAAACACATTATGCGCTGGCTGTAACCGCCCTGGATGCTTTGGGAAATGAATCCTTGATTTCAAATATTGAGACTTTTACAACTTATCAACAAGACTTGCTACCACCTACGCCTCCTACAGCGTTGAACCTTGATCAAAGTTCAGGGGTGTCCGTGAAGGTGAGTTGGAGCGGTGCCCAAGATCAGGAAACGACCGTGGTGGGATATTACCTTTATGTAGATGGTAATTTGTACAGTCAGGATCGTGTAAAGGCCAGCTCTGCCGTATTAACCAATCTTAAGCCGGAGCAAAGTTATGATATTGAGATTGTTGCTGTGGATGCTTCAGGTAATGAATCTGTTAAAAGTAAAGTCTTCTCTTTTAGCACTACTACTTTTGACCCTAACTTCACAGAATTCGGAGCCAAGGTTGCGGCCCTTCATTTATTGCCTGAACCGATTGCCTACAATACGGGTATCGGGATTAATGGTCCTTACTATGATGGTTCTCTAACTCGCAACGAGGATATTCGACGGGTATGTATGGAAATGGAACCGAAAAATATCAGATGGGGGGCGATTACAGCCAATTCAATCTCATTTGCAGCCTCTACAGGAGTGGATAAAGTAGCCACCTATGGAGAGGTGATGGAACTTTGTGTGGAAACCGATGCCGCCTTTTCTTTGGTGGTAGGGGTGTCTAATTCGGTGGATTATATGACGGATTCTGAAGCGACATTCATTAAATTAATGGATTATGTCGCTGGGGATAGCAGTACGCCCGGAGGACAGCTAAGAGCCGCTGAGGGCTATGAAGACCCATTTTTACCCCAATTGCCTGCCTTTGTGATTGAGTTGGGAAATGAAGTGTGGGGGGGAGATGCGCACAGGGCGGAAATTGGTAAGAATTATGCGGAATATGCCAAATGGTGTCGTGAGATGGCGGCTATTATCAAGGCACATCCGGCTTATGATCCAGAGAAGATTAAAATTGTGTACTCTGGAAGATATCCGGATAAGGAGAGTAGTGGAGACAAAAACAAGCAGGTTTTATCCGGTGATAATGGCGCATTGGATGTGTTGGGTGTTTCAGGGTATTTAGGGGGAGATTTCCGCTATGACAATACGATTGGTCCAGAGGGCAGTGAACTCAATTATTATAAAAATCGATATGCTTTTTTTGCTAAACGTTTCCACGGTATTATTGAAACACTTTATGTGGACATGTTCCGTTTCGGTAAGCATGTAATGCCGATGTACGCTTATGAAACCAATGCGACGACAAGTTCTTATAATGGTAAATTGGGGCAGGCCTTACTGATTTCTGACTATGCTTTCAGTATGAATCGATTAGGAGGAATTTATCCCACCTTGTTTCATCTGACCAATGGAGAGTGGAGAATTACCAACGCGGAAGCGGGCTATTCACCGCGACCGCTGTATTCCGTTGCACAATTATTGAATCAGCATACCGTAGGTGATGTCTTGAACGCTACGGTGGAAACAGGGGCGAGTCTGAAAAATGCGGCAGGTGAGGCTTATGAGTTTGACCCGATCGGGCAACATTTTTATAAAAACGTGAACGGTAAGTATGTTATTGCTTTGTTTAGCCGTGATTTTGAATCTGATTACACCGTTCAGCTTAATATTCCTTCGGAAATTTTGAGTGGGGAGGTGAACGCAGATTTCTATGAATTGTCCGGGAATAGTTTTAGTAGTTCGGAAACGACACTCAACGTTAGCAACGCAAAGATTAAAGACGGACAATTGATTCAACTGAAAAAGCACAGCCTTTTGATCATTGAATTTGAAGGGGAGGACTTTGCCTATGATCCCTATGCCATTGGGGATTTTAAATATTTGAGATCCAATGCCAGTATTGAACTCGAACCCTACACTGATCCTAATATTACCGAGAACAAAGGGGAGGTGTATGTAAGAATTAAAGGTAACCCTGAGGATTTCTTCAATGACGATAATGTGGAGTGGGAAGCACAGATGGAGGATGGAATGGCCGTTGAAAATCAAAAAATAGGGATGGTATTGCATGTAAAGTCGGAGGGACAATGTGAATCCAATGGAGAAGTAACCCTTTCAGCTTCTATCTTCCCCGATGGGGAGGAAAAAAAGAGCACCTTAGTGGTTGCTATCAGTAATCAGGGGAATTGTGATGCGCTTTCATCGGAAGAAGGGCAGCAGAAAATCCATATCGCACCTAACCCGGTAACCGATTATTTGAGCATTAAAATGGAAGATCAGCAGGCTTATACCTTAAAAATATTTAATAACCAGGGACTTTTGTTGAAGGACCAAGAAAAGCAAGACGATGCTCGCGTATATGTCGGGGACTTAAGTCAGGGGGTTTATTTCCTTCAGGTGACCAGTGGTCAGGCCATACATACGGTCAAATTTATAAAAAAATAGTAGGTTATATTCGGCCGTGGGGAAACCCGCGGCTCTTTTCCCCGCTCAATAAGCATTCCGTCATTGATGCTTCTAATGCATGGATTATCCCACTGTAACATTCACCAGCGTTTGAACTGTTACTTTTTTTCAATAATTAAAATGGGAGCCTGGTCATTCGATCAGGCTTTTTTTTGGCCTAATGCAGGAGACATTGGGCTATTTGCTCGCAAAGGGTTAAAAATTACGCGTTTTTAGATTTTTTCACCCCTACTCCAGACCGAGGAAAGATTAGTTTTGGTGGTGATTAGATGAAAATTTCCGATGAAAAAGTATACAACATTATTCCTTTCTTGGTGCCTGATGATATTGCTTGCGCCCTCCGCTACCTGTCAAAATCAGGATTTACCCAATATCTTCTGGTTTATGAGTGAAGACAACAGCCCTTTACTGGGGGTTTATGGTAACGAAATCGTTCATACTCCTGCAATGGATAAGTTCGGGGAACAGGCATTGGTTTTTGATAATGCTTTTGCCAATGCCCCGGTTTGTGCACCTTCGCGCTCTACCTTGATCACTGGTATGCACGCTTCTTCTTTGGGAAGTGAACATATGCGCAGTAAAGTGAATTTACCGACAGGTATTCGCTTTTTTCCGCAATACCTAAAAGAGGCGGGCTATTTCACCAGTCTGCGTATCAAACGAGATTATAATATCCCTCAACAGGCCGGCACCTGGGATATTGATCAATGGTGGGATCTGAAAGATGCACTTAAAGGTCGTGCGTCGAATCAGCCATTTTTTGTCTTTTACAACACCTGGATGACTCATGAGGATAAGCTGCGCCCTGGAAAAATTGAGGATTATTTTAAAGGAACAATGAAGTACCTCGGAGCGCACAAGTTGGATAGTTTGGAAAGGTCAATTGTGAAGATGGATCCAGAGAAGGTTTTAGTGCCAGATTACCTACCTAATATTCCTTCGGTTAGAGCGGAACTCGCCCTTTACTATGAATGTATGCAACGATTGGACATGGAGTTTGCTTTAGCGATGCAATTTTTAAAGGACTCGGGTGAATTGGACAATACCATTGTGATATACACCAGTGACCACGGTGGGGTATTTGGTCGCAGTAAACGCTTTACCTTCGAAACAGGTCTTAAAATTCCGATGATGATGCAGGTTCCGGAAAAATATCAGCAGGCATTTGGCATCAAGACCAAAAGACGAACCGATCAGGTCGTGAGTTTGGTGGATATGGCACCAACGCTATTGGCATTTGCCGGAATTGAAGCCCCTGACTATATGACTGGAAAGCCTATTTTTGATCCGAATTTAGCTGAAGATCGGATGGCTTATGGCTTCCGTGGCCGTATGGATGAAAGCTATGACTTGATCCGTACCGTTCGTTCTAAAAATTATCGTTATATCAGAAATTTCAACCCGCATCGACCACAGGGGCAGTGGATTAAATACCTATGGAATGCCCAAAGCATGCAGGATTGGGAGCGTCTTCATTTGGAAGGGAAATTAAGTAAAGTTGAGGATCGCTTTTTTACCCCAAAAGCAGTGGAAGAATTATATGATGTAAATAAGGATCCTTTCAATGTCAACAATCTGGCATTGCTTCCCGAATATCAGGACTTGCTAAAGAAAATGCGACAAGCGCTCTTTACCGAAATGCAGGTAACTGGAGATATTGGCTTTATCCCTGAAGGGGAATATTTTGCGGCCTCCGAGAAAGGGGAGACGACTTATCAGGCATACGCGGATAGTCAGGGAATGGCGAACATTATTCAAGCTGCTCGCCATTGTACAAAGGAACCTTCAGCAAATGAAGCGCTTCAGTATTTGAAAAGTGAAACCGCAGCCATACGTTTTTGGGGTGCGACCGCCTTTTTACAAACGGACCTGAAGATGAATAGAAAAGAGAAAAAAGCGGTCATCAAGGCGCTTAAAATGACTTTAAAAGATGAGTCCGGCGATGTAGCCGCCACCAGCGCAGAGGCTCTATTAGTTTTAGGAGAAAAGAAGGTAGGAGCAGATGAATTGGCCAAACTTTTATCACATCAGAATCCATACGTCGTTCTTCGAGTTTGTAATATCCTGGATGAACGAGCAATAAAATCTGCAGAAATTTACACCAAATTAAAAGCGCTTGAGCAGTCTGATGCCTTTGATGACCTCAGCGATAAATATATCAAGAATAAGCTCAGCAGGTTATTGCAGGCCTACGAGCAGGGGTCCTAATTACTTAGGATCAATGTCTAAATAAGGGATCTATATAATTTTTCACATCATGAGGTTTTCCATTTTTTCAATTACAGGAGTACTTTTTCTTTGGGCTTCCCTACAAGCCAACAGCCAAAATATAGAACAGCAGTTTACCCAACCGCCAAAAGAATACCAACCAGGAACCATTTGGCGGTGGATAGGCGGTTGTGTTTCCGATGAAGGCATTGCCCATGACATGAAAGCATTGGCCGACAAAGGGATATCAATGGTGGAACACTTTGATATTGAAGGCCATTGTTTTTGCGATACGACCATTCATGATGAAAAATGGATGAAGCACTTTAGGTTTGCTTTAGACGAGGCAAAAAAAAATGGACTTACTTTTCGAAAAGTCCCTACGGCAGGTTGGGGATTAGGGAGTCAGCATTTTACGAAAGAGCAGGGAGCAAAGCGGATTACTTTTGCAGAAACGACGCTGCAAGGGGGACAACAAATCCATCAACAACTTCCACTTCCAGAACTGCCGGAAGGTTATAAGAAGGAAATAGCTGTTTTGGCCATTCCGGAAAAAGGGAGTCATCCACCAAAGCCCTTAAAAGTGACGGATTCCGGACACGAAAAAGCCTATTTCTTCCAGCAGGTTTATACTGCCGAAAATGTGGTGGACATGGATCCTCATACCCCATTTATTAGTTATAAAGCCAATGGTACTTTTGACCAACAGTGGCTGGAATGGGAATATGAACAGGACTACCTTTTTGAGCAGTTGTTCATTAGTCCTAAAGCTAAGGATAATGGTGATCAGCGCATGTGGAACTGTCGATTGGAGCGAGCAGATTCAAAAGGAATCTATGATGTAATCCATCAGTTTCAAATGCAATCCGATCAGGAAAAATTGGTCGAGTTTAGGCCTACGAAGGGGCATAAATTCCGATTGGTATTTCAAACAGATTACAATGAGAATATCATGATCGGAGAGGCCTGGCTCCTTCGGGCTAATGATAAATCTCCTGTTCGGGAAGGAATTAAATGGTGGAAAACCAAAACAGCGAACCAAGGGGTATGGGATTATCCTGCTAAGGCTGATGGGGGCAATTTGGTCGTAAACGATTATTATTCTCAAGCTCAGGAGGCTGATATACAAACGTCTGAAGTCATTGATTTATCCGATCAAATGAATGAAGAAGGGGTACTTCAATGGGCGGCACCGGAAGGGCGTTGGACCATTTTACGTTTTTGTGAAGTGCTGGTGCCCGGGCATTCACGTAGTGCAAGCCACCTGCGACCTCAAGGTTATGAGGGCAATCCTTTTGATACCAAAACCTTGGATATCTTGTTTGAAAAATCTATCGATCCTATGATTGAAGTGGCAGGTGAACATACTGGTACCACCTTCAACTCTTTATTATTCGATAGCTGGGAAATTGGGGCACTCGAAGGAGCTATCCAACCGACCTGGACGGATAATTTCATGCAGATTTTTCAGGAAAAAAATGGCTACGACCTAAAGCCTTACCTACCGATTTTGGCACACCGAATAGTGGAAAGTCGCGAAATTTCTAATAGGTTTATGTACGATTATCGTAAAACACTTGCCGACCTGTACCTGGAGTTTTTCGAATATTATACCACTCTTGCCCATGACCGTAAACTTAAAACTTCCGCGCAAAATGGTTACGGCACAATGCCTCACCCTCATATTGATGGTTTAACCGCTTTCGGGAAAGTAGATATTCCCCAGTGTGAATTTTGGGTAGATGAGACTAACCGGGTAATGGACTATTTTTGTGATCCAATCCGCACCGCTTCTTCGGCGGCGAACATCTATGGCAAGCCTTATATCACTGCGGAGGCATTTACCAGATTTAAAGCCTGGGCCATGTTACCGGCCGCTTACAAAAACAGAGCGGATGAGGCATTTTGTAACGGACTAAATCAAGTCATCTTTTCGGTCTTTTCTCATAAATTTCAACCTGATGCCAAACCCGGCATTACGGTCGGTAGTGCTGCGCTGGATACCAACGTGCCCTGGTGGAATTACAGCGATTCTTTTCATCAATATCTGAGCCGATGTAATTATATGTTGCAGAAAGGGCAGCATGTTGCGGATTTTGCCTATTTCATTGGGGAAGGAAGCCTCAAATTTGTACCCGGGCGACAATACCTTAAACCTGCTTTGCCAAATGGCTATGACTATGATGGCATCAATGCTGAGATATTATTAATCCAGGCACAGGTGAAGGCTGGTAGATTACGACTTAAAAGCGGGATGGAGTACAAATACCTGGTCCTTCCTCATCATGATCAATGGACAGCCAGTCCAAAAATCATTCAGCAACTCTATCAACTTGCTAAACAAGGATTGACCATCGTTGGGCAGGCTCCTGCCCGTACGGATGGATTAGTGGATCGACTCAGGGAAAAAGAATTTCAGCAAATTTGTGAGAAAATGTGGCCATCCAAGGGGCAAAAAGTTCATGCTTTGGGCAAGGGACGAATTGTTCAAAATATGCCGCTCGAACAACTTTTGCAACTTGATCAGCAATTAGCAGATTTAGAGGTGGAAGATTGCTATAATCCCCATGATATTATTTGGACGCACCGAAAAGATCACAAGCAGGATATTTATTTTGTAGTCAATCAAAATGAAAAGACCTCCCGGAAGGCAAGGCTGATTTTTAATGCTGATCGAAAACAACCCCAATTATTTGATCCGCTAACCGGTTCTGTAAGGGCTTGTGATAAATGGAAAAGAGAAGATAACCGAATAATCATAAACCATACTTTTGCCCCAAACGAGAGCATGTTTTTCGTGCTGACCGATGAGCCGAATAAGGACAGCCAAGTCTCTTATAATACTTTGGTGCTGAAGGAGGAAGTGGATTTGAGCTTCGATTGGACATTGACTTTTGACCCTTCTCTTGGAGGACCTAAATCCCCTCAGCATTTTGCGTACTTGCAAAGTTGGAGTACTATTGCATGTGATGACATTCATTATTACTCTGGAATGGTGCAATATGAAAAGAAATTTTTCTTAACCTCCGAGCAGTATGAGATGATTCAAAAAGGAAAGTTAATGGTTGACTTAGGGGAAGTTGCCGGCACTGCACAGGTGATCGTAAATGGGCATCGACATCCAAGCAATTGGTGTGCACCTTATCAGGCAAGCCTTAAAGAAAACCTGAAAATAGGAGAGAACTTATTACAGGTGGAAGTGGCGAGCACCTTTTTTAACCGGATCATCTATGAACAACGGATCCCTGCTTATGCCCGAATATTAAGCACGAATGAATATCCGAACATGAAAAGTAAATTACAGCCTTCAGGATTGTTAGGGCCGGTGAATCTTAAGATTTATGAACATCGACTACCAGAACAATAAGCATTGAAATCAAATAAACGAGCGACACTAAATGAATCATGTCGCTCGTTTATTATGAATTGTATATTGCAGGATGATGCATCCATAGGGATTTAATCTAGTTTTTATAAAAAGAGTGCTTATATTAGTTTAAGGCTTTAGTTTTTACCAATATTAACCCGGATATGCGTACTTAAATCCCCGTTTAGCCGCTAGGCAGGAAAAAAGAAGGAATAGTTTCCTATTTCGAATTTTCCCCAACGAAGCAGATGAATGAGGAGAAAGCAAGCATACCCGAATTTGAGCTATTGATAATTCGATAAAATAAACCGAAAAAACCTGATGATTTAATATTTATATCGACTCACGAAATTTAGCGGTGAATAATTCGGGTTAAGGGGTTTATACCAAAATATATATTTTGATTATAGTAAATTAAGCAGTGCCTTTTTAGCTGTAAAACCATTAATTTTTTCTACTATTTTTTAACCCATATAAAACCTAACTGATGAGGAAAATTACATTTATATACCTGTTTATTTTATGCACTTTTTATCATAATACTTATGCACAGCCAAGCATACAGTATGTTAACTTACAAATAAGTCCTAAAAAATGGACTTATGAGAAAAAGGAGGAAATCATCTTTCAGCTTTACGCAACAGCCTATGATCAGCCGGTCAATAAACAGGTGGTGGTTCACTATGATTTTGGAATGGATGGCTTCGAGCACCTGCATAAGGGGAAAGTTGCGCTGAAAGAGGGGCGCGCAGAGATCGGCCCATTTTCTGTGGATAAGGCAGGATTCTATGCTTGTCGTGTTCATATGGAGTATGAAGGAAAAACGATCAAATCGTTCTCCAAAGCTGGCTACCAGGTAGCGGAAATTCAGGCGGTGACTCCATTACCGGAAGACTTTACGGCCTATTGGGAGCAGGCCATAACTAAGGCTAGAGAAGTCAGTCTGAAACCTGAAATGACTTTAATACCAGATTTATGTACATCAGAGGTCAATGTTTATCATATATCCTACCATAATACGAAAGAAGGTTGGCGGGGAACCGGCAAAATGTATGGTTTACTGAATATACCCAAAAATAGCAAAGGGCCATTACCGGTGATTATCGGTTATCCGGGCGCGGGCGTACGACCTTATGCCCATCGATATGCTATTGCGGAAAAAGAGGTTATTTATCTTCAAATGGGCATTCATGGAATACCCGTTAATTTAGAGCCCTCCCTGTATCAGGACCTGGCCACTGGCGCATTGGCGAATTACCAGATTCGCGGACTCGACCAGCGGGACACTTATTATTATCACCGGGTGATTTTAGGATGCGTAAAGGCGGTGGATTTTGTTAAAACCTTACCAGAGGCAAATCTGGATCAGATATTAGTCACTGGAGGCTCTCAGGGTGGAGCGCTTTCTATCATGGTAGCAGCATTGCATCCTGACGTCAAAGGGCTGGCAGCTCACTATCCTGCGATGGCGGATATGATGGCTTATCGTAAGCATCAAACCGGGGGCTGGCCTCACCAGTTTAAACATTTCGATGAGCAGGATCATCCCAATTGGCTAAAGGTTGCCCCTTATTATGATGTTGTTAATTTTGCCCGACAGCTGAAGGTGCCCGGCCTTTACCTGACAGGTTACCATGATGACGTATGTCCTCCTATGCCATTTTACGCGGTATATAATAATATTTCCGCACCAAAGGCCCTGGGCATTTATCCCAATGCCGGCCATTGGCAATATCCGGAGCAATCCGCAGCGGCAGAGGAGTGGTTACTGCGCTTTTTTAGTGAATTAAACAACAATTAAAAAAATCCATATTTGAGCTTAGCTGAATCATAACAATCGATTTGAAATAATAATTTATCTTAAAAAATATAGGCTTAAGAGCGTGTTAAAAAGTCAAAATTCACCGAGGAAAATTGATTATTGCAGTAGTGATATCCGATTATTTTGAAAGAATAGCAGCGACATTTTTGAGAAATTATCTAAAATTGTTTCCAATAAGCTTTCAAACACGCTTTCAATCCTCATTTAACGGTAAGCATGCAAAATGGAGACCTTTCGCATGGTTTTGAATTTTTCCATGGGACCGAATGAATAAGGATAAAGCATACTATCCATATTAGGGATAATTTAAATTCAAAAATAATACGCTTAATAAGCTGGAAAATGAGATTTCTGATTTACTAATAAGATACGGCATGGCGTAATTCCAATTAATTCTATTTGTAATGAAAACCGGTTTTTATGATTTTTAGTATATGATATAGACTTATTTTAGCTTATTTCATTTTAATATTATAATAAAGGTTATGTTAAATAGTAAGCTGAGTAATTACCTTTTAACCACTGGTTATCACCAATATGGTCTTTTCACTACTATTTTACGGAGACGATTCTATAAAACTTTAAAACCTCATTTCACAAATTATTCCTAAAAGCAAGTGACCCTTCACCTTCTCAAGGCTTAATACAATTTGTTTTAAATTATAAGATAGCAATCATCAATGGAAATCGTTTTTTGAAAAATCAGTCTTGCAAGAACTAATTCCGAAGAAATTCTTGTCGCTTGCCAATATTTAGATTATTCCTTATTAAGCATGAATTGATCTATAACCAGGAAAATTCTTCAGCCTCTTTTCCATACGCTTCTTTTCTGGGCAGTCTAAAAATACAACTTAACCTTTATTTATCCATTTATAAAGGTTAAGAGCGATAACAATTGGCCAATTCAATTTACCACATTTACACCTATCTTTTGATCATATCCATAGTATTCTCAATATTGATATTTCAACGCTATTCCTGATCCTATTTTCAGCACATACTAACCAAAGGTACCTACCAAATGAAAGTTTAAGTTCAAAAAAATCTTTTATCTAAGCGCGTGTTTAATAGCCAAAAATGGAAGTTTTACAGCAGCGATACCCGATTATTTTGAGCGCATAACGTCGCTACTGTTGGCAAATTACCCGAAATGGCTTCAAATAATTTGAGCTTGTAGCCTGGTGGTGTGCTTTAAAAATGCTCGAAACCGCGAAATTCTGGTGGCTGGACTATAAAGCCACTCTAATCAAAAATCAATGGTTAAGATTTACTACCTATTGAGACAAAAATTCCCCTGAATTTAAAATTTTGGATCGTTTCTTTCGAAAAATCAACCACGACTGAAAAACGAAAAATGGCAATTTATCTTCGACAAATTAAGTGCAGCTTGCTGGCCCTCGTGGTCCTTGCACTTTTGAGTTTACCCACCATGGCAGAGCCTAACGATCAACCTGTTTTGATTGTGACCACAGACCTAGGGCAAGACCCTGATGACCAACAATCATTGGTGCGATTGCTCCACTATTTAGATCGCGTTCAGCTCGCAGGGATCATTACGAATGCGGACAATAATAGCGAAGATGAAGCTGCCGTTTTGAGGGATGATCTTGCCCATCAATTGATTGATGCTTATGGTGAAGTGGAACAAAACTTTAGAATTCATGCCCCTACTTTCCCTTCCGCATCTTACTTGCATCAATTAGTAAAAAAGGGATCGGATAAAAATGGGCGAAATATTCCATATCAAAATTACGTTGGAGCAGCGCACGATACGGAGGGGTCTGACTGGATCATCAACGTAGTTGATCAATCAAAAAGTCGAGTGAATGTTGCCGTTTGGGGAGGAGCCTGTGATTTAGCCCAGGCTTTATGGCGAATTCGTCATGAAAGGTCCGAGGCAGAGCAAGATGAATTCATTGATAAACTACAAGTCTATTTTATAGGAAAGCAGGATAGTTCCAACGACTGGATCCTTCAACAATTTCAAGGGTTAAAGATCATTCTTTCTCTTGCTGAAAACGGGAATAGTTGGGACTCTACTTATCGGGGGATGTTTTTAGGAGGTGATTTATCCACTACTTCTCGGGAATGGATGGAGCACAATATCATTGGTCAAAACCCAATCACTAAGTTATATCCAGACAAGGCATGGACCGGTGGGAAGAATAAAAATCCACATGGTGTAATGAAGGAAGGAGATTCGCCTTCTTTGCTATATTTCCTCAGTAATGGTTTAAATGTCCCGGAAAAACCCGAATACGGTGGTTGGGGTGGTCGATTTCAACAAAAGCAAGATAATAGGTTCAGAGATACGCAAGAATATGCTTACACCGACACTACAAACCGTGGTGCATTGGCTCCTCAAGCGACTGTTTTCCGATGGAGAACAGATTTCCAAAATGATTTTGCCAACCGCGTAAAGTGGGCTACTGCCAGCCGCTATGAGGAGGCTAACCATTACCCAGTCATCCAAATGCGTAATGGTTATTGTGAAGGAGAACTTATACAGGAAATCGAAATTGCTCATGAAAAAAAGCTGCAACTGGATGCGAGTTTAAGTTTTGATCCTGATGGTGATGCCCTTCAGTTCGAATGGATACTTTACCCTGAGGCATCTGGACTTGAAAGCACTGATCATATTCATCTTGATGGCACTGACACGGAAAAGGTTACCTTAAGCTTTAATAATACCAAAGAGGAAGACATTCATTTGATCCTAAAAGTCAGCGATCAAAGAGCTATACCTCTGAGCAGTTACAAGCGATTTTTAATCAAAAGAAAAGCATTTCTACATTAATATTTCAAGGGCTAAACCTACAATTAGCAGCAGTGAGGTGACTATTTATGAGGGGCTAAATCTAAAGTTCAACATTTACCTGCTTTCTCCTTTCTTCGAATACGGGCAACCGTTTTTTCAAACTCAAAAGCATTAACTATGTCTATTTTTCCAAAAACCTGTTACCCGATAATCATAGGAATATGGTTAAGTTTTCTTTCCACGATGGGGTACAGCCAAAGTGGAAAAGACCAACGGCCAAACATCGTTTTAATTCAGTTGGATGACCTGGGCATCGATGACCTTCCCTCTGAAGGTAACATGACCGTTAAGGCGCCAAATATTGACCGCTTAGCGATGGAGTCTATTCGTTTTTCACAATTTTACGTTACGCCAGTTTGTGCAAGTAGTCGGGCAGAATTATTAACAGGAAAGCCCCACCTTTCCGTTGGGGTCAGCCATGTGCACGGAGGTAAAGATTATCTAAATTTAGAGGAGCAAACTATTGCCGATGTATTGCAGGAAAAAGGATATCGCACTGCTATGTGGGGTAAATGGCATTTAGGCAAGACACCTGGATATATGCCCTGGGATCGTGGATTTGAGGAAGCATTCATGGCCCGCCTATATGAATATATCGACAAAGACGGCCAAAATCATGGCCATTTTAATGGCAAAGCTATTAGCCATGAAGGTTGGGTAACCCAAACGATCACGGATTATGCTATTCAGTATATGCATCGGGATGACCCACGCCCATTTTTTGCTTACCTCCCCTATCTAACGGTACATGAACCGCTGAAAGCTCCAGAGAAATATAAAAATATATATAAAGAAAAAGGCCTGTCCAACGGTTTGTCGACCCTGTATGGAATGATTACGCATCTGGACACGCACATTGGTCGATTACTGGACGAAATTCAATCTTTACCACAGAACCGCCCCACTTATGTTCTATTCATGAGCGACAATGGCCCGGCCATCATCCATCGTTACCTCAGTGAGGAGGATCGCAAGTACCGTTATCACCACCAATACCGTGGTCATAAAGGTAATATTCTGGAAAATGGAATTAAATCGCCTTTTTACTTTCATGGGTTTGGTGCCGGTTATTCTGATAAGTTCATCAGTGGACAGGATATTTTCGCCATGATTCAGGACCTATCGGAAAGAAGAATTCAAAATCAGTCAGATCTCATTGACTTTGCTTCTGATTGCTCCGAGGAACATTTATTTTATGCCCACCGTGCGTGGCAACCGTCGCAGGAGGCCTGGAGCACATTAGGTAAATTCAATGAGTATATCACTTTGAAGTCGTCCAATGTACACCGCTTATATGACTTTAAGGAACAGGCCATTGCTTACCGAAAAGGCCCTTATAAGCTAATTCAGAATGGAAGTGAGCAGGAGTTTGAAGAAAAAGGATCAACCCTAAGATTATTCAACGTGCAAGAAGATCCGCAGGAACGTCATAACCTGGTCCAGCTTAATCCGGAACTTACCCAATTAATGTTGGAACAATCCAGGGTGGCTTTCAATCAATTGCATGTGGAAACATCCCTCACACACCCCATCATACACCAACCCTCAAAGGGACAGCTTTTTCTC
The DNA here is from genome assembly GCF_036244895.1 of Persicobacter diffluens. NCBI lineage: Bacteria > Pseudomonadati > Bacteroidota > Cytophagia > Cytophagales > Persicobacteraceae > Persicobacter > Persicobacter diffluens. Next base: position 66,595 of record NZ_BQKE01000005.1, on the reverse strand, counting down.
CCGGCGGTAAACAGCATACCGGAAACGGGCGAGATCAAAAAGGCATTTGATTATTTAGTTGGAAAAGGAAAGGCAGAAATTAAATTTGAGGTGGCCGATCCTCTTATTCAATTAGAGGACTATAAAATCAAAGGCTCAGAAAACATACATCTACAAGCCAATATGAAGACTGAGGAAAATGCGGGGAAACTTACCCATTGGCTCCATATAAAAATAAATGCTGATCACGGTAAAGAATGGCGTCTTACGAATATCTGTTTTTCATCTGCTTCCTCGCTGGAACAAAATCAACAGCCCTAAGGGGAATTAGGCAGTAAATGGCTGATACAGGTCAATCGAATTAATCGAAAAAAATCAAAAGCTAAATTCCAAAAAAATCCAATTGTAGCCAATGCCTTTTCAAGGTGTTGGCTTTTTTTATCCCCTTATAAAAAAGCCTCAATAAGAGCGTGTTTAAAAGCCAAAATTCGCAGCGAAAATTTGATTATTGCAGAAGGGGTACCCGATTATTTTGAGAGAGTAGCAGCAGTATTTTGGAGAAATTATCCAAAATCGCTTCCAATAATTCGAATTTGTAGCCGGATGGTGTGCTTTTAAACACTCCCTAAAGCTGGGTGAGCTACTGAGGTTGTTGAACCGAACTATTTGACCTTGAAACTTCTTAAAATTTCATCGCCAAATTTGAATGATAACATTTGAAGGTTGCATTTGGAAAAATGAGCCATGACATCCATACGTCAATTTTTACCTACAGCCCAAAACACCTTATCTCAAATGGGTAATTTTTTTCGACACCTTTTAGTTAGTTTCCGCGCATTAAAAACAGATTAGAGCGAAAAAATACTCCTCTTCCTGTTTGGCGGATAGGATATAAGCGGAACAAAATATCCACTTTATATCGGTCAAAAAAACCTAAGTTTTCATCCAAAAAAATATACCCATTTTTAATCAATATTTTCTCTCATTACCTCACTACGAGATATAACTTATTATTCGTAAAACAAAACCAACAATTAAAAACCACCATTCATTCACATGAATTAATAGATTTTTTTCAGGCATTTCAATCATCAAACCATCCCATTCTTTTAATATGGGATATTATTTAAACTATATTTTTTTACGTAAACTATTTTTATAATGAAAACGAAGCATTACTTATTGCTCCTGTTCCTCATGAACCTGAGTTCATTAACCTGGGGGCAATCATTAGCCCAATGGGATTTTGCCGGTACTAATACGCCCAGTAGTAGTCCGCCGGATTACCAGGCGTCCGGAGTAAATGTATCAGATTTTACCGCTGGTAATGGTATCGTCCCTCTGAGTTACAATGGGGGCAACGCTTTTACTGCCAAAGAGCAACTCGCCAGCAGCCTGACCGAAGCCATCAGTCAGGAGGAGTACTTTACTTTTACCCTTACTCCTGCCAATGGGCAAACCATCAGCATTAGTGATTTACAAATCCGGCCTGTGAGTCAAAACACCAGTCGAACTTTTGCCATCCTCTCCAGCCATAGTGGCTTCGATGCTTCCTCGGTTTTAGGAAGTTTCAACATCCAGGTAAATGTGGAGGCGAGTTTGCAAAGCATTCCTATTTCCAACCATAATCAACTCGCTGAGGCGGTTGAATTTCGAATCTATGTGTATGGAGGTACCAATAAATACGAAGCCGTAGGTTTGGGTGCCGGGGACGGTGACGACCTTATTGTTAATGGACAGGTAGATACGGGAAGTTCACCCTTCCTGACTGTCTCCAGCTCGAATCTTGACTTTCCCGCAGCCGGAGGTAGTCAAAATGTGTCCATCTCCTCAAACATAAATTGGCAAGCCAGCACTGCTGAAAGCTGGATTACGCTGAACCCTGCCAGTGGTAGTAATAATGGTAACATCAGCATTAGTGTTGCATCCAATGATGCTGAAGCCAGAAGTGGCAGTGTTACTGTAAGTGGAGAGGGCATAAGCCGTACAATCAATATCAGCCAGGATGCAGGGGTTACCAACCCGCCTGCCTCAGGGGAGTTGGCCAGCTGGGAATTTACAGGCACCAACGGTGCCGGAAGTGTGGATCCAAAAACCTCCATGGCTGGATTAAGCGTTACGGCCACCTCTTTCGGCCAGGGATTAACTGCCCTGAAGTATGGTGATGGCCATGGATTGACGGCCAAGGATCAAACTGCATCCAACCTTACTGACGCTATCAACGGCTCGGAATACATTACCTTTAGCATTAGCCCTGAAAGTGGGAATGATGTTAGCATCACCAAAGTGGATTTCAGACCTGTCAGTCAGAATGTAAGTCGTACTTTCACTTTAATGTCAAGTGTCAATGGTTTCTCCACCTCAAACACCTTAGGCGCTACCACTGTACAGGCCAATCAGGATGCTTCGATGGTTTCCATCGAGCTGACTAATCATGTGCAGTTGACCTCTTCCGTTGAGTTCAGAATATATATTTCCGGCGGAACGGATAAATATGAGTCCTGCGGACTGGGCCGTGGCACTGGAGATGATCTGATTGTCTATGGTTCGATGAATGGTGACGTTCCTCCTCCTCCAAGCAAGGAACTGAGTGTAAGCCCAAGCTCATTAAGTTATGGCCAAAATGGCGGATCAGCCTCCTTCAATATTTCGTCAAATGTGGCCTGGACGATCAGTGCATCTCAAAGCTGGATCACGCTGGACAAAACCAGTGGCGCTAATAATTCGACGATAACGGTTACCACAGCAGCTAACGGTTCAGACAGCAGAAATGCGACCATCACCATCAACGGAGAAGGACTGACCGCTACCGTTAACATCAGTCAAGCAGGAGAAGTCCCTCCGGTATCCGGAGATTGGCCTAAGGTTGGAGTAGGACTAAACGGCGTGAATTATTATCAGCCCTATTGCCCCTTCAATGATGCAGTGAAAGCCGCCCTTTGGTGGTATGTTGGCTCCTGGGACGAAAATGGTTGTCCTAAGACCGCCAATGGACAACAGCCTGAGGGATGGATCGGTGTGGACAATGGAAGAACTTGGAAGGATGGCATCTATACCCTGACCTGGGAAGGTAGCGGCGATGTATCCATTTTCGCGGATGCGACACTTATCAGTGAGGACCTTTCCGGAACAGTGAAAAAGAGAAGGTATCAGATGGAGATGACCAATGGGGACAAGCACGCCATTAAGTTTAGAGTCAACAGCTTCCCCGCTACGAAGATCCATATCTACCTTCCGGGGCAAGAAGATAATCCAAGCCTATGGAACCCGGAATATACGGAATATATGAAGCCTTTTGTAGGAGGAGTTTTACGAATGATGGACTTGGGGCATACCAACCATTCCAAAGTAAAAAAATGGAGTGATCGCACCCCTCGCGATTGGGCTTCTTATTCTTCGGCTTTGAAAAATTCTACCGCCGCACCTTATGTGATCAGTGCCTCCTATGAAGCGATGATCGAGCTGGCCAATGAAATGAATACGGATATGTGGGTATGTATTCCACATGAAGCGGACGATGATTTTGTAAGAAAATTGGCTACCCTGATTAAAACGGGATATGACGGTAGCAAAAAAACCACCGAGCCGTTAAAAAGCAACCTTCGAGTATGGATCGAATATTCTAATGAGGTTTGGAATTGGGGCTTCTCTCAAAGTCATTATGTCAATAATAACACTTCAATACCAGGAAACAATTTCCACCAGCGTCTGGGGAATATTTCCAAAATGAAGACCAATGTATTTAGAGATGCTTTTGGTGATCCTGAGCGAGTAGTGAGAATTATTGGTACTCAAACGGGTTATGGAGATGCATGGGTAACCAAGCAAATATTGGAAGTGGCCACCCCTCATGTAGATTTTGATGCCATCGCCGTGACTACCTATTTTGCCCACGGTATTGAGCAGTGGATGCATGACAACTGGAATCAGGTCAAGGATAATAAGCAAATGGTGCTCAATGAGCTGGCCAAACGTTTAGGCTCCGGGCCATTTACCGATAATGAATTCCATTCTTATTCCAAAAAAGTTGGTGATAATCTGAAAGCCGCTCGTGAGGCTGGTATCCCAATTGTTGCCTATGAGGGTAACTCTCACCTGATCACCAGTCGGGATATATATAATGGTGATACTAAATTAGGAAAATGGTTTGATGTTCGTCCTGAATCGGTGGACTACATTCATGATTTGGAAAGAATGCCTGCATTTGCCGCCCTATACGAGCAGTGGATTGAACGCTATGAGCAATCCGGTTTGGTGACGAACGTTCCATTCGTGATGTTAGCCGGCTGGTCCAAGTGGGGACAATGGGGACATGTGGAATATGTGGGCCAACCCATCGATGAGGCCCCTAAATTCAAGATGTTATTAGATCATTATAACTTGCCTTATCCGGATGTGTCCAATCTCCGCACCCTTAGCTTTGAGGATGCAGCAGGCGCAGATCCTAACACTGATGATTACCAGATCCTGGCCTATCCTAACCCTGTGAGTGATCATCTACAAGTGATAGCCCCTGATGCCTCACAGCTTGATTATCAACTAATCAATGTCAAAGGAGAGGTAGTCAAAAAGGCTATAATTGCCGGGGAAAAAACAAGTATAATGGTAAACGATTTGGTGCCTGGCTTATACATTCTGAAAGTAAATCAATACAGTAGTCGAATTATTATTAAATAAGCCATAATCACCTTTTTAAAAAGCACTAACCACGGTTGGTGCTTTTTTTATTGTAAGCCTTCAGCTAACCACTGTTTCCTCCAACCTCCCCACCACATACCTTTGCTCTAAAAAAAATGAGGAAAACAAAGGCCGTTAAAGAGGCTCATATCAAAAAGTGGGAGATGAGTGGATTGAGTCAGGCAGATTACTGTAGGAAAAATGGGATCCCTTCAGGGTCCTTCAGAGGGTGGTTAGCTGCCTGGAGGAAAGAGCAGGAGGTTGAAAAAACACCAGAACCGCGTTTTGTAGAGATCAAAACCGATATGATTTTAGAAGAAGCGCCCCATGCTTCGACTGCAGAAGGGATAGTAATCAGGCTGAAAACTGGTAGTGCTATAGAAATTCCGGTCTCCGCACCGTCACATGTTATTGAATTAATCCTTTCCACATGCTTAGCGTAGGTCCTAACGATAAACTCAATTTCTATGCGGAGGCTGTAGATATGAGAAAAGGTTTTGATGGCCTGAGTGGCCTGGTGGAAAATGAACTGGAAAGAGACCCCACCAATGGAGAGATATTTATTTTCATTAATAAGGCGAGAAATAAAATCAAGTTATTGCAATGGGAAGCTGGAGGGTTTGCCATTTACTATAAAAGGTTGGAAAAAGGGACGTTTGAAATTCCGAGTCATAAAGCTGGAGATAAATCCATTTCAATCCCGAAACACACCTTGGAAATGATGCTCTGTGGGATAAGTTTGGAGCAAAGAATTCAGAGAAAAAGATATGCCTGATTGCCGTCAAAAATCGCCTTTATTTAAGTTTTAAGGCGGTTTTTTCGTATCTTTAGGTATGTCAGCACAAGAGTATGAATCAATTATAAAAGGGAAGGATGAAGAAATTAATTCCTTAAATGAGAAAGTTGATTCTCTGCAACAACAATTGGATGCCGTCCTGAAATTACTAAAGACAGGTAAGTCTGAAAAACGAAAAAAATCGCCCAAAGATTCTGATATCGAAAAGCCTCCCAGAAAATCTCCCAAAGCAGGTTCTATCCCACCGGTAAGAAAGCCGATTAGCGACCATTTGGAGCGTGAGGTTGAACATTATAAGCTGGAGATCCCGGGAGCTCATTTTTTAGGCACAGAGGTTTCCGAATATAGGAAGATTTATCCCGAAAGGATGGTGGTCAGACAGATCATCCGTTATAAATACAAGCTGCCAAACGGCGATATCGTTATCGCTGATTTTCCTCCGGATATTGTTTTGCCTAAGAGTGGTGCAGATGCGTCATTAATTGCTTATTTGCTTATTGGCAAATTTGACGACCACCTTCCTTGGGACAGACAGATTAAAATTTTAGCTCGTGAAACCGGTGAATCCCTTGCACCGAGTACCGTGATTAACTGGTTCAACAATGTGAGCCGTTTAATGCTACCACTTTTTGAAGAGGCCGTGAAAATGGCCCTGGAGGCGGGATACTTACAAATGGATGAATCACCCATTCAGGTACTTGATGGCGAAAAACCTGGTTCCTCTCACCGGGGATATATGTGGGTCAGGCATGTCCCCGAAAGCGGTTTGGTTGTTTTTGATTATGCCAAAGGGAGAGGGAAGCAAATCCCAAAAGATTTATTAAAAAAGCTGCCTGATTTCCTGCAAACCGATGGTTACGCCGCCTATGATCAGTTTGGTCAAATTCCGGATATCAATTTGCTGGCTTGCTGGGCACATGTCCGGCGAAAGTTTGACGCCGCACTCAAAAACCACAGGAAGAAAGCGCAAATTGCACTGGATTTAATTGGGAGGCTTTATGCCTTGGAGACCAAAGCTAAAGAGGAGCAGTTTTCCCCGGAACAAATCCTGAAAATGAGAAAATCTGATAGCATAAAGATTTTGGAGGAACTCAAAAGTTGGGCGCTTAATGAACAGAAAGATGCGCTTCCAAGATCGCTCATCGGAAAGGCGATTAACTATATGCTTAACCTCTGGGATCGCTTGATCACCTTTACACAAGATCCCCAATTACATCCGGACAATAACCTGATTGAAAACCTGATCAGACCTTTAGCCCTCGGAAAAAAGAACTTTCTTTTTGCGGGCTCACATGCTGCTGCCCAAAATATTGCGATGTATTATTCCTTCTTCGGCACCTGTAAAGCTAATGGAATAAATCCATCCAAATGGCTGGAGGATGTGCTTCGAAGAATTAATAACCATTCTATTTCCAAAATCAGGGAACTACTTCCGCTAAATGAAAATTTGGCCGCCAACCCTCAATGGCTTTGATTTTTTTGCAAGTGTGGTTGGCTGAAGGTTTACTTTTTATTACTATCCCACCTACCCGACAATTCTTGCTCTTTTTGAAATCAATGCTCCCCTACCAAGATTATAAAAAACCTTACCATTGTAGTATTAGGCAATTTTTTACCAAGGCAATATTTTTATGAAATTCTTACTTACTCTTTTTACTCTTCTAACCCTTGCTCCTTGTTGGGCTAAAACTATTTATGTTGCTGCCGATGCCAAAAAGAATGGCGATGGAAGTGTTTCAAAACCATTCAAAGATATTCAAACGGGCCTTGACCATACCTTTGCAGGTGACACACTTTGGATCGCTGCGGGTGGCTATTATCCGGAGGGTCAATTGCGAGTAAAACACTCAGGACGACCTGATGCCTGGGTAACAATCATGGGAGAGCCCCATAAAAAAGTAGGCATTTCCGGAGGTAAGTTCTTACTTGAACTGCCCGAATCCGGGGATTGGATAACTCAGGGCTTATTTCATATTCAGGGGGTGAAATATGTTCGAGTGGACAATCTACAACTTTTTGATTCCCACAATGCGGGATTCATGATTTATGGACAAGGAAGAAGAGAGGGAAACCGGGTGATCAATTACGACCCAACGGTTACCCACAATATCCATTTGAACAATTGCAAATCCATGCTCTCTTACAATTCGGGTATAGGGGTATGGTATGCGGACAGTGTAAAAATCACTCATTGCGAAATTGTCGGTGCCAACGACCAGGAACAACGCCCCGAAGGGAAGAAATACAAGCGGCAGGCGCCACATGAGGCTATTTCCATTGCCGGAAGTAATCATTTTGAAGTGGCTTACAACCATCTTCACATGAATAAAAAAGAAGGAATAGACTGTAAGGAGTTTAGCTCCAATGGCAAGATTCACCACAATTATTGTCACGACAATAAGTCGCAAGGCATCTATCTGGACAGCTGGTTTAGAAAATTAGAGCATATCGAAGTATATGCGAATGTCGTTCATGATTGTGGGTTTGGAATGGCCATAAGTGCCGAGGGGAAAGATTCTAAAATGGCACATATTGCCATTCATGATAATCTGTTTTATAATAATCGGCATAGTGGCTTTATCATTGCCACTTTTGGTAAAGATGCTGTGCGGAGTCACCTCTATTTTTACAATAATACCCTGGTAGGAAATGGTTTGGCAGCGCATTGGGCCGGCATGGGCGGTGGGCTGGATCTGCGCAGCGAACAGATTCACGATGCTTATTTTTTCAATAATCTGATGGTAGATAATACCGGTTTTGAAATTGCCGCTTTTAAAAAAGGAAGAGCTTTTGATCAAGCGGCAAAAGATCAAAATCTCCACATCACCAATAATATGACAAGTCCAATGGTCAGTAAACAAGCCTGTGAGGGGTACCTCGGAACGGTATATCCTATTGAGCAGCAGTCATACATTGATACTACCATATTTATTAATGCGGGTGAGCATAATTTCTCTTTGAAGGCCAACGCCTTACCCAAGGGCAAAAGTATCAGCATTAATGGGTATGGGAAAGAGGGACGAGACCTGGGAGCGAACATTGAGCATCTTCCTCCTTTTTACAGACCAAATTTTTAAGCGCATATAGCACTGATTTATTTAATATTCACACACTACTCAGGCGATAAGGCACCGGTAGTAGACACCTCTTTGAAAGATAAAACCATGAAACATTTTTTAATTTTATTATTATGCCTAGGCCCCGCGTTGGTGAGTCAGGCACAATATCAACCTACTTCCACTTTTCTAACTCAACCCGAAAGTGCCATTGATTTTGTAAAAGCCGTAGCCGATTTTCACCTTCGCCTGGAAGACCAAAAGGATGGTGGATTTTATACTTTTGCCGGGGCAGATGGGCAACCGCGCTTTCCTCAAAATAGAGGATTCGAAGATTATTCTTTTAAAAGCCTCTGCGCTATATCAAGGACCGCTTATGCTTTTGGAAAAGCCTTTCAGCTCACCGGTGAAGTCAAATACCTCCAAGCTGCACAAAAAGCCCTGACCTACCTGAACAACTACGGTTGGGACCAAACTTATGGAGGCTGGTATTTCACCCGTGATATCGATGCTCAAAAATCTTTCGGAGCGCCCTGGAATCCGGAGGAAAAATGGACCTTTCAACAAGAATATGCTTTGGTTGGGCCAACAGCCATGTTCGAAGCAACGGCGGGAACGCCAACGCCCTATTCCGAGGAAACCACCGAAATGCTCGCCAAAGGATTAAAAGCATTGGATGATTATATTTGGGATAGCCGCTCGCAGTATTTAGGTTATTTTGAAAGAGCAGGTGAAAACTGGTCAAATCCAACCGGCAAGGGGTTTACGGCTACCATTGATGGCATCAATACACATACAGCATCATTAGCTTTAATGGGGTATAGCGATGCTATTGAAGAACGATACCTACGGTTGAGTGAAAATGCGGAAGAATACCTGGCCGGGAATGTCAATAAGAGTGGGATAAAACTCGGTTTCCCTGAAAACTTTAACAATAACTGGGAAGTAAAATGGGGCAGTACAAAAACAGGTATTGGTCATATTTTAAAAACGGCCTGGTGCCTTTCCCGAGCAAGTATATTTTTCGACGATGCCGAATTTCAACAAGCCGCCGATAAGATACTAATACAAATATTAGATCCTTCAAAAAAGGCGATCGATCACGAGAGAGGAGGGCCATTTCTTACTCTGAACTGGAAAACCGGAGAAATTACCGACAAGCGGAAAAACCATTGGGTGATGGAACAGGCTTTTACTTCGGGGCTTAGTAATTATTATAATACCACTGAAGAAGAACACCAATGGGCGTATCTGGAACTGGCAGATCGTGCCATGGGCTTTTTCGAAACACATATGCTCCACCCGAGCTTAGGTATCTCCTACCCCACCACATCTCAATATGGCACCCCCACTCAGGATGACCTCGCTGATATGTTCAAAGCGGGCTTTCACGATGCCGAGTTGGGCTATTTTATCTATTTATACACCAGTGCTTATTACCACGGAAAAACTTTTGACCTCTATTATTACCTCAAGGGAGAAAAGGGGCAAACAGTACAAATAGCACCTTTAGAAATGCAGGCGGGTGCCCTTAAGCTGGAAGCAGTCCAGTATCAAAATACGCCGTATACCGCCTTTGAAGCCAGTAGCAATACCCTGAAGTTTCCGGAAGCAAAAGAGGGAGTCTTCAAACTGACCTTTCGGCCTCAGTCCAAATCCAATCCAGTGCTGGCTACCGAGCAGCCTCCTACACTTAAAGTCTCTCCTACCGTTTTTAATAAGACGGTACGCATCAACAGCGGAAACCTAGAGACTGCCTGCTTTATTGACCTCAATGGCCGTCAATATGAGGCCGGCATTACCAACGCTCAGCGTCATTCCGTCATTGAGGCAAAAGAACAATTACCCCCTGGAATTCTCTACCTACAAGTGCAAAAAGCCGGAGTGTTGCATCGTTTTAAACTGATTCAGCAATAGGAGCAAGTTAAGCCGGATTATCATCCTTAAATCCGGCTTAAATTACTCGTGAAAATTAATCCGGATAATTCATGCTTAACCCGGATTATTCATGCTTTAATCCTCGTTTAGCTGTAAGGCGGAAAAAATGAAGGAATAACTTCCTATTTCAAGTTTTTTCCAACGAAGCAGATGAATGAGGAGAAAGCAAGCTTGCCCAAATTTGGGCTATAAAAAAATCAGGGAAACGAGTCTATTGAGTTGATAATAAAACAGTTAAGGTGAGCTACTTAATTTAGCGGTGAATAATTCGGGTTAAATCCTCGTTTAGCTTTAAGGCGGAAAAAATGAAGGAATAACTTCCTATTTCGAGTTTTTTCCAACGAAACAGAGGAATGAGGAGAACGCAAGCCTGCCCAAATTTAAGCTATTATAAATCAAAGTAAATAAATCGATCTGAACTGAAATTCATTTACTTGCAGTCAGTTAATGTATTTAGAGGGGAATAATTCGGCTTAATCTGGCATGGACCAGTAACCTCAAAAAAAAACCGTCACTACTCTTGGAGCAGGACGGCCAATACTATGAACTTATTAACTAAATGAAATTATAAAAGCGTGTTTAAAAGCCAAAATTCGCAGCGAGGGTTTAATTTATGCAGAAGCGATACTAGATTATTTTGTAAGATAGCATCGCTATTGTTGAGCAATTATCCGAAATCGCTTTCAACAATTCGAATTTGCAACCAGTTGGTGCACCTTATACATCCTCAAATTCCAATTGAAACGCATATTCATTGATATTATGAAAACAAATGTTTTCAATCACTTGTCCAATCCACTCCCGATCATTAGGTAGCAAACCCTGCTCTATTTCATGGCCAAACATATTGCACAGAATCCGTCGAAAGTACTCATGTCTTGGGAAGGATAAAAAGCTCCTCGAATCTGTTAACATCCCCACAAAGCAGGGTAATAGACCTAAGTTGGAAAGGGCATTCATTTGCCACTCCATTCCTTCCTTTTGATCCAGAAACCACCAACCGGATCCGAATTGAATTTTGCCTTTACTTCCTCCCTGAAAATTGCCAATCATACTCCCGATCACATAATTATCTGCGGGATTCAAATTATAGATGATCGTTTTGGCCAATTGGTCCGTGGCATCTAATCGACCCAAAAATTTGGAAAGTGCCATTGCTTGCGGTTGATCACCAATGGAATCATAACCGATATCCGGCCCAAGTTGCTCAAACTGACGAATGGAATTGTTTCTTAAAGCACCCAAATGTAATTGCATCGCCCAACCCATACGGTGATAGCGAATGCCGAGCTCATACATAATAGCAGAGCGATATTGATCACATTCTTTCTCTGTTAACCGAACCCCTGCAATCGCCTTTTGGAAAATAACCTCCACCTCTTCCAGCGTATAATCTTCTACATAGAGCTTTTCCTGCCCATGGTCCGACATTCTACAACGATGGTCATTGAAGTGCTCCATACGTTGCTCCAATGCGGTCAATAATGCCGAAAAACTTGAAATATTTCCACCACATACTGAACCCAATTTTTGAATATAATTTCTAAAATTGGTGGTCATATTAATATTAATGACCTGATCCGGACGCCAGGTCGGATAAATTTTGGTGAAATCATTAGTGGCATTATTTTGACGGTGGTACCTCAAATCATCCAAAGGATCATCAGTGGTGCAAACCACCTTCACCTTCATCTTTTTGAGCATGCCCCTGGTAGACAATTCCGGATCAGTACTCAACTGCCGAGATGCCTCTTCATAAATTGCTGCCCCAGTTTTGGAACTCAACAACTGATCAATCCCAAAATATCGCTTAAGCTCTAAATGTGTCCAGTGATACAATGGGTTCCGCAGGGTATAAGGTACCGTTTTGGCCCATTGCTCGAACTTGGCAGCAGGTGCCTGATTGCCCGTACAATAAGTCTCCTCTACTCCCATCGTACGCATCGCCCGCCACTTATAATGATCTCCTTCTAACCAGGCTTCGGTCAAATTATTAAACTGCCTGTTTTCCGCAATATCCTGAGGAGAGAGGTGGCAATGGTAGTCAATGATGGGCATATCCGCGGCAAACTGATGGTACAGATCCTGCCCGGTCTTGGTATCTAATAAGAAATTTTTATCTAAAAAAGGTTTCATATTTCCAATAAATGGGTTTAGTCAAAAGGTCATTATTTTAACTATTTTTTTCTTAAATGTATAGCGCAAGTAACCAATTTCATGATGCTCCAACTAATTGAAACTCAAAAAATCAGGACATAACCCCCTCAACTTCAGCTCCTTTCTTGGTTTTTCGTTCCCGTAAATCTTGCTGTACTTTAGCCATCGTTTTTTCATCCACTTTGTAAAGCCACACTAAAAGCACGCAAGCAATACTCCCTATAGCCGGAATGATACTGATTAATAATTTAATCCCCTCCATAGATTCCGGACTTTGCTCTGTATTGGCTTCATAGCCAAAATATGCCAGTAAGCTCATACTCACTACCCCCGCTAGCGACCAGCCGAACTTCTGGGAAAAGGTACTGGCAGAAAAGATCAGCCCGGTAGCACGGCGCCCGGTTTTCCACTCTGAGTAATCCGCAATATCCGCATACATCGCCCAAACAATCGGAGAGGTAGGCCCCATAAACAGGGAGGCCAACAGCTGCCCGATAAAAATAAGGGCTATTTGCTCTCCACTGAAAAAATAAAAGGACATCGTGAAGAAGGAGGATAAACCCATTAACCATAAATAAGTCTTTCGCTTGCCCAAACGATCGGTTAAGCCTTTAAATAAAAAGATCCCCACAATACCTGCCAGGCTACCTAATACCATAAAGGCTGGTGCTAATTTAATTTCCATTCCCCACCACATTACGGACTTAATCTCTACGTAATATTTGAAATAGTAGGCGATGGCGCCATTTCGAATAGAAACATAAAATATGGTAAACAAACCGGCAAAAAGTAGTAATAACCACGGGCGGTTTTTGGATAAATCCTTTAGATCATCCAGCACATTGGAGCGCTCCGCTACTATTGGCTTCACACGTTCCTTGGTAGTGAAAAAGGTGAAATAAAACAGCATAACGGCTAATACCGCATATACCAGAACCGTCAATTTATAGCCCATCGCATCATTTCCCTGCCCTAAAAATTCTACCAAATAATCATTCAGACCAGTCACAATTAAACCTGCCCCAAAGGCAAAAACAAAGCGATAAGAGGATATACTGTTGCGGGCTTTTTCATCATTGGTCAACACCCCCATTAATGCAGAGTAGGGAATATTCACAAGGGTGTAGATCATCATCATTAAAGAATAGGTGATCCAGGCGTAAACGATTTTACCCGTCGGGGAAAGGTCCGGAGTGGAGAACGTAAGGACGCCAATAATTCCAAAAGGAATGGCTCCCCACAACAGATAAGGTCGAAATTTCCCCCATCGGCTGTTGGTTCGATCAGCGATGATTCCCATAATCGGATCATTAAATGCATCCCATATCCTGGAAACAGAAAATAACAACGCAATTTGCACTAAGGGCAAACCGAATACATCCGAATAAAAAATCGGGAGGAAAAACATAAAGGTCTGCCAAAACAAATTGGAAGCCAAATCCCCGGATGCATAACCTAATTTTTCTTTAATTGAAACTGCACTCATCACTCAAAAAATTTATATGTGTTTGATGAGCAAACCAACACTTTTAGAGCACCAAAATCAGGCAATAAATGCCTGAAAAAGGGGAGAAATAGCCTCTAACGGCTATTCTTCGCTTAAAACAAAACTTCTTTCTGCGCGCCCCTTCGCATAGCCCCGAGCGTGCAACCTGTCCATGATGTATATTTCGAGGTTGACAAATCGAATCCAAAATTTGATCTTCGAAGAAAGGATAGCCCTTAAAAGGCATAGCATTGCTATTGAAAAAAACAATCTAAGGCGAAGGATACATGTTTTCGTTTAACTGCAGGGCGGAGAAAGCAAAATACGTCCCTGTTTCGAGCTTTTCTCCTGCAAGCAGTTATAGGAAAAAGCGAGCTTCACCCGGATAATTCATGCTTAAATCCTCATTAAGCTGCAAGCAAGATAAATGATGGAATAGTTTCCTGTTTCGAGTTTTTTCCAACGAAACAGATGAATGAAGAGAAAGCAATCTTGCCCCAATTTGGGCTATTATAGATCATTGAAAGCGACCTTTAAAGGTCTTAAAATGACCTGGTTGCGCTTAGTTAATAAATTTAGCGGTGAATAATTCGGCTTAAATCCTCATTAAGCTGCAAGCAGGATAAATGATGGAATAATTCTCTGTTTCATTTTTTTCCACGGAAACAGCTGAATGAGGAGAAAGCAAGCTCGCCCAAATCCGGAGCAATTAACCAATAAGCATTCACCACTAAGAGCGTGTTCAAAAGCCAAAATTCGTAGCGAAAATTTGAAGTGTTGGAGAAGTGATACCCGATTATTTTGAGAGAATAGCATCGCTATTGTTGAAAAATTATCCAAAATCGCTTCCAATAATTCGAATTTGCAGCCGGATAGTGTGCTTTTAAACACGCTCAAAATGGGATTGAAAACAGGGCACTTCAGTCGAGTCATTCCATTTATCGGTGAATTATTTAGATTAAGCTAAGCTTGGCTAATGTGCTTCCCAATTATGGTGTCAAGGCAGGAAGGGAAGAATTCCAGTCAAAATCCCAGGATTTTACATATAAATCATCCAACTGCCTTACCACATTCCCTCTGTAGGAGATTCCCTCCATACTAAAGCCTGCAGCATTTTCGGGCCGGCCCAGCTGAAAAACGGAATAAGCCGGAATAGCCCCGCTATATTCATGATCTTTTAACAAAACCTGCCTAAGCTGGCAACTTTCCTCTAACTGGATATTATAAAGCATCAAACGGCTATCATAAATCTGCACATTTTCCAACTTCATCCCCTCTATTTTCATTTCTTTGCCCTGTATGGCGACTGCCGCACCGGCCAGGCAATGGGCAATGTATATATTTCGGAGGCTCACATCTTTTAAATGGATGCCTTCCGCCAAATAACCTACCTCAATCACATTTCCATAATCACCCTTCCAAAAAACGGCCTGATCTACTTGTATATCCTGTGATGGCATTTCATTTTCGGACATAAAGGCAATGCTGTTGTTCCGCGTATTGCTGATCAAATGAGTAACCTTCACCCCTTTTGAGTTAAATATTTCCAGCGCATCATCCCCCATCCGAAGCTCCCGATTCCCCAGCACCTTGATATTACGCAATCGGATTTCTTCTGCGTTTTTGAGCACCATATGTTGATGAGGCGCATCTATTAAACTAATCCCTTCCACAATCACCTCACGGGCATTTTTAATCAGCAAGCCTGCCCGTCCGCTCGATTCTGCAATCGCACTCCCGTGAATTAGGCCAGCACCAAAAATATGGACATTATGCACATCCTCTACCACTACCGTTCCTTTCAAAATCGCCCCTCTTTTTAGATGCAAACGGGTATTAGAAGCCAGCCGTAACTCCCCGACCTGATGTACTCCCGCCTCAAAGGTAAGGGTTGCTTTTGGTGGCGAATGAATGGGCTGTTCGACCGCAACCATTAATGGGTAAACATAATTTCCATTAATTTTTAAAAAAAACTGACAGGCTTCTTTTACTTCTAAGCGCAGAACATTGCCCTGAATTTCTTGTTCAATATGCGCTAATTGCGGAATTATCTCCACCTCCAAAATTTCCCCGGGATATTGAACGTCAATCTGGTTGGTACCTTCAGAAATCTCGGTGGAGAGCAGTGCTCCGGGACGGCCATAATAGACCTCCTGAGCTTGTCCGTTAACCTTAACCTGATAATAATCAGTATAAAATTTATCAGATTGAGCATAAGCCCAAACCTGACAAAAAATTAGGCCAAAAATTAAAAATAGCCCTTTATTCGAAAGTGATGTCATAGGAATATTCACTGTAAAGACCAGCATCTGTTATATTATTTAAAACCTTATCATTTAGGGAAATATTATGAAAAGATATGCCCCTGTAGGCATATTGATCACTTAAACCTGTAATGAGCGAATTCAATTGTACAGGCCCCTGCATAGCGATGTTTTCCAGCATAATATTTTGACCATTTCCCCTGGTATCATCCTTGGAATAATGACTGTCCAAAATCTGAAAATGACACAAAAAACCATTGGCTTCTTCAATACGAATGTCCTTATAATGGACATTATGTACCAATGCGCGATCTCCGTTATGAATCGTGAAAACCCCTCCATTAGCTTCCACATGCAGCACATCGATGTTTGTAAAAAGAATATTCCCTATAGAATCTGCCTGCGTCTCAAAACCTATTTCTATCGCATTTCCCCATTCTGCATTCCAAAGTACACAATTTGAAACGCGGATATTTTCTACATTACGACAACCTACATCGACTTTTACCTGATGATGAACCTCTTCTGGAGCAGTGGGCCAATACACATCAAAGGGCATGGCTTTGATAGCAATACAATCATCCTTAGTCCTGATAAAAGCATTTTTCACCTCCACATTCCGACAACCTACCAGGTCAATGCCATCATCGCTTGGACGCCAGTCAATTATTCGGACGTCATTAATTTCCATATCATCACAGCCAAAAAAGGAAGTACTCCAACGGGGATTACCGATCAGATGGACGTTTTCCAGCTTACTATCGCGGGCTTTTATCCAGTTAATCCCATGATACCCTTGCTCAGCGCCATGCCCAAGACGACTATTATCAATAATACCATGGCCAAATATTTCTACCTCCTCAACATCCTCCATCAGGAAATAGCCTTCGACCACCGCTCCGGCCTGCACCCAAACCTTTTGTCCACTTTTCACCTGAGCAAATCCGTTTTGATAATATTCTCCGGATTTAAAAATGATGTCAGCTGGTCGGTCTTCAACAGGGGTTTGAGAAAAAACATATAAGAGTTGATAAACGCGCTGATCGAATTCCAACACCACCTTACTGGCCACCGGCATTGAAAAAATTACTTTCCCTCCTTCGATCTTTGCTTTAATACCAAGATTTTGGGGACGAATATCCACTTTTTTAAAGGCAAATTGCGGTTCTACCACCACCTCTACCGCTTTATGTGCACCAAAGGTTAATAAACCTGCCACCTCGGTGGGGTATACCGTGGCTTCCGCACCAGCCAGCCATGCTTTAAATTGCCCCGAGGGTTCTACCTCCTTGGGATAATGGTAAATGACGATATCCTCCTCAGCAGGAGCGCAGGAAAATAAATTATACCCCAGGATAAAAATTATAAATAAAAATTTTCGACTCATATCAGCCTTATAGAATAAAAATGAAATCATTATTGAACGATGACAAATTAAGTTTACCCTACCATAGCGAAGGATAAATTCTGTCGGAGAAAGTGTCGATATAAACCTGATTTAGCTTCCAAAAAAAACTACCCCTTTTGCGATGCAAGCTCATCTGAATAGGACGCTAAAATTACTCTATTTGCTAATGAAGCAAAGGAAATAACGCTTTTCAGGAAGGCAAGCAGGTATTGAAACCCCTGAAAAAGCTATGAAGGAGCATCCTATCGTGCCAAACCATCAGGAAAAAAGGGGACCAAATTGTCAATCCTAATGTCCTGAGCATTGCTTCATTGTAAAATATTAAGTCATTTGATAATAGCGGCAGGTTGAAAAGAATTTATTTTTTTTGGGTAATCATTGTTTTATGGGCAATTTCCGAGACGGTAACCGCTCAGGATATTCGCCCCACAATGGTATGGAATCGGGAGACGGGAAGTCTACGAAACGAAATGCTTTACTTTCGCAGGGACGTAACATTGGCCTCTGCAGCGCAACAAGCCATTCTGCATGTATATGCGGATTCGCGCTATGCGCTTTACGTGAACGAGACCTATCTGGGCTTTGGCCCGCTAAGGTCTTATCATAAAAACCCGTATTATGACACCCATGATATTACGCCTTATTTAAAAAAGGGAAAGAATGTGATTGCCCTAAAAGTTTTATCCAATGGGATGCAAACCTATCAGCTTTATGACAATAAAGGCGGCTTTAGTAGTTGGGGAAATATTGTCACAGATAGTCAAAATATTGACTTAAATGTTACCAAAGGATGGAAAGTCAAGTCTGCAGAAGGGGTGGAGCAGGACATGCCACGGCTTTCCTTTGCGGCAGGAGCGATTGAGGTAAATGATTATCGATTGGATACCCATTGGAATTCCTGCAAATTAGAAAGCACGGAAGCGTGGAGCTCGCCGAAACCTCTGAAAGCGCAAGATGCCTGGGGGAAATTTCATGTTCGGCACCTCCCCTATTTAACCAATGAAAAAATAGCCGTTGAGCCAACCATAAAAGCTTATCCAGTCTGCGAAGAGGAGAAGCTTTATTCCTTCCGTATTCCAGTGCCGGATTATAATTTACAGGAGTATAATCGGAGCTATCAGGGGGCGGCCTACACCTATATTTATTCCCCAAAAGCGCAGAAGGTACAGGCAGGACTTTGGTGGGGAAAATATGCCCTCAATGGCCAGCCAATCAAAAAGATAGGGCGAAAAAATCAGCAGGTACATCGGGAGGATTATGAATTTCCCCTGCGTCAGGGGTGGAATTTACTGACTTGCCAATACGGTGTGATCTGGGGTTCATGGGATTTTTATATGTCCTTACCTGCTGATCAAAATATCATCGTCAGTGCGACCAGGGAAGATCTGGCAAAGGGTACTTTTTACACTTATTGTCCGAAAGATCTACAATTAAATGCCGCCATTAAAGCATTAAATTTGAGCACCCTTCCCACCGAAAAAATCAATGGGAAAGCCATCGACTGGACCCTACAAAAACCTGGATTAGCCAATACCAGTCCGGCGCGAGATTTGGCCTGGACACAACCTGAATTACAGCACCCTATTAAATTAAAGAAAAATGGGAAACTAAAGCTTCCTCCATCGGAGACCGGTACGGTGATCTATGCTAACTTCCGGGAGATTCAACTGGGAAGATTATTCATTGAAGGGCAATTCCCCGAAGGAACCATTATCGATATAGGGTTCAGTGAAGAACTCAATAAGGACGGCTTTCCCTATTTATATCGTAGAGAGCAAATTAATGCCGGCATCCGCTATATCACCAGCAAGGACATACAGTCCTACGAAACCTTTAAACCCTACGGTGCGAAATACCTTAAAATTATCATTCGCAACCCCGGAGGAACTGCTAAGATCCACCAAATCGGTACCTATCGGCAAGTTTTCCCATTCGAAACCGCAGGAAGTTTTCATTGCAGTGATACTAACCTAAATAAAATATGGGAAGCCGGATGGAGAACTTTACAGCTTTGTGCCGAGGATTCCTATACGGATACTCCTTTCAGAGAGCGTGGTTTATATGCCGGTGATATGCTGCCGGAAGTGGCCATCACCATGGCCACCACCGGTGACCTTCGGTTAGCCGAATATTCTTTAGCGGTGTTTCAGGATATGTACTACCCTTATATGTATGAAAATTATGATGGGGTGCACATGGACTTTCCCTTTATTACGCTCTTGACGATGAACTATGTGAAGGACTATAGCGGGGATTGGTCGTTAATTGAAAAATATTACGATAATTATAAAAACCTGCTCTTGACCAATTTAAATCGTAAAAATGGTGAGGGATTAATTGAAGCGCATCACGTTTTTACGGAATGGTCAAAAATTAATAAAACAGATGCTGCCATGGGGTCGCTACAGGCCATCATATACCAGAGCATGAGCATTTTGAAAACATGGGCCCTCCATTTGAATAAACCGGAAGAAGAAATCGCCTTTTATGAATCAGAAATGACACAATTAAAAAGCGTATTTAATCGTCTATTATGGGATGACAGCAGAGGCCTCTATTATGATGGGATCAAGCAGGGGGAATTGATTGATGATCAACATCTATCCACTAGTATTTGGGCCATGCTTTACGGACTAACAAATCCTGAGCAAAACCAGCGCATTGAAGAAAACCTGTCGGAGGAACTGAAAGATATCGGGCAGGAGTTTCGGGGACGAAAAATTGCTTCCTACTCTTCTTATTATCTTTTTGCTTACCTCTACCAACAGGGAAAAACGGCATTGGCGGACGAATTTATGAAGGCGCACTGGGGAAAAATGGTGGAAGGAAGAGCGTATCCCACCGTTTGGGAGAATTTTGATATCGATCATAATCAGGGAACCTCCAGCCATGCCTGGAGTGGCCATCCTACCTATTTCCTAAGTACGGAAATATTAGGGGTAAATTTGGGATTTAATAAACCATTCGATAGAAATATAATAGAAATCATGCCTCAATCTTCCTACCTGGATTGGGCAAAAGGAACCGTGATGCATCCCTTAGGGCCCGTGGAAGTATCCTGGGAAGTACATGAAGATAAACTTTATGTAGATTACCGCGCTCCAAAAGGCGCGAAGGTCTTCATCACTCCCCGAGGCCGATTATCAGACTTAAAACTGATCATTAACCAAAAAGCTTTAGAAGTCGAAAAAGTGGCGAAAGGAAAGTAGTTTCCGCTTTCAAAGGTGGATTTCTTTTTAGGGAAAGAAAACGCAGCATCAGAAATTTAAGCCGGATAATTCAGGCTTAAATTCTCGTTTAGCTGAAGGGCGGGAAAAATGAAGAAGTTTTTCCTATTTCGAGATTTTTCCAACGAAACTGATGAATGAGGAGAAAGCAAGCTTACACAAATTTGGGCCATATAAAAATCAGTAGGCATGAGAATAATAGATTGATAATAAGCTGTTTTAAGTGAGCCAATAAATCTAGCGGTGAATAATTCGGATTATATGATAGGAGGGAATTTTGGATCAATTACCCTCGCTCCCACAGTGTTCATTTAAAGTCAGAAGCATCGAAAATCCTTTCTATAATCATCTATTTTTCATCGAAGAATTATAGCTTTAAAGCAAGCATTCCGAACGCTTTGAATTAATAGAATTGGCATTAACCGGGTTATACATGCTTTAACCCTCCTTTAGCGGCAAGGCGGAAAAAATGAAGGAATTTTTCATATTTCGAGATTTTTACAACGAAGCAGATGAAGGAGGAGAAAGCAAGCTTGCCCAAATTTGGGCTATAATAAATCAAAGAAATTAGATTATAAGCCCTAAAAAATGAACCAATTTTGATTGGTTGGTGAATTTAGCGGTGAATAATTCGGGTTAAGATTAAGAGCATTTTTAAAAGCATACCATCCGGCTGCATATTTTAGATTTGAAGCACGCTATAAAAATGGCAAACATGCTATTGCTATTTTTGAAACCTTTTCCATACCCGTGGTTTCTCCCGTCACTCGTCGCTAAATGACAAAATCACGGAAGCTTTCCTTTCCAACTGTATTCAAATGAAGTGATAAAGACTCGACTAAAATATGGAAAACAATGCTTATTCATTTTTGAATGGATGACGACCGACATTATGTTAAATCAAAAACTCTTTGACCATCCTTAATTTTGATAGCAAACGACAAAATCATCAAGGCTTGAAACATTGGTGCTAAGCCGAGAAAGTTGCCCGGGGAATCCATCAAATTATTATATTGATTCGAACAGAAAAAAACTATGAAGCCTTCCTGTTGAATGGTAATAGCCAGAGTTTCACCAGTGGGTCAGAGCCGGAAAATTCTGGCTTAAATTCTCGTTTAGCTGAAGGGCGGGAAATGAAGGAATATTTTCCTATATCCTTTTTTTCCAAGGAAGCAGATGAATGAGGAAAAAGCAAGCTTAGCCAAATTTGGTGGATTAAAAAAATCAGCAAAACCACTCGAAATACGCTGATAATGCATATTTAAGGTGGTTTGCTGAAACCGGCGATGATTAATTCAGAGTATGGGCGGATTTATGGACTTATCGGCACACCATCAGACTTCAAAAAACACAAACGCTAAAGCTAATTCAAATTATGAAAAGCGCTTGAGGATTTTTTTAATCACAATGGATCGTCTGGATCCACACAAATTCACCAGAGCCCCATGCAATAGTAATTCACCCTTCCATCCATTTTTTTGCCTTTAAGCATGTGCCAATAGATTATATTGCTGTAATACATGAGCAATACCCACCTGCTGAAGATCTTCCAATTGCCTGGCCACCAACTTGGTTATGCCCGGGATCTGATTTAAGTCCTGTTCCCATAAAGCTTCATAAGCCAATACTGCCTGGGCGGTTTTACTGCGATCATCCATCTCCCAGGCCTTTTGCACCAAAGCGATAATATCCGGATCATCTTGGAGGGCGATCAATTGATTGGCATATAAAAATATATAGCTGCTTAAGGCCAATATAAGTCGCTCCGGCAACTCGCCTTTACACTTGAAATACTGAAGCACACAGGGCAAAACACGGGTTTTGTATTTTGGAAAGGCATTCAGGGCGATGCTGGATAGATAGTGCTTAATATACGGATTCCGGAAGCGCTCCAAAACTTCATTTGCGAACTGTTCAAGTGCTTCAGGGGGCAGGCTAAGGGTAGGAATAATTTCCTGATGAATCGTCAATGAAAGATATTTGCCAAGCACCTTATCTTCTACGGCCTCTTGTACCGTTTGTAAACCACTAATCAACCCCAACGGCACCATCGTAGTATGCGCCCCATTAAGAATATGCACTTTCCGGTTTCGGTAAGGCTGTTGATCATCAGTATACACCACATTAAGACCAATAGCATCCAAAGGCAATGCGGCCTGCAATGCCCCTCCTCCTTCGATCACCCAAAGCATAAATATTTCTCCTTCTACGACCAACTGATCCTGATACCCCAATTCTTCCTGAAGGGTACTAATGGTATTTTTTGGAAATCCGGGCACAATCCGATCCACCAAAGTATTACAAAAAGTATTGGCCTGCTCCAACCATTGGATAAACTCCTCTCCCAAATCCCAAAGCTCCGCATATTTACGAACATATGATTTCAAAGTGGTTCCATTATGGTTAATCAACTCGCAGGGCACAACAAAAAGCCCTTTTTCCATATCCCCCTGAAACACCTGAAAGCGATGAAACAATAATCGGGTAAGCTTAGCAGGAAAGCTGACTGCCCCCTGCATTTCCATAGTATCCTGTTCATTAAAGGAAATTCCTGCTTCAGTGGTATTGGAAAAAATAAACTGTAATTCCTCCAATTCCCCTAAGGACAAAAAGCCTTCAAAATCAGTATAGGGATTATTGAAAGCTGATATGACATCGATTAATTCTGTATTGCGTACCAGCGCTCCCTTCTGGATCCCTTGCAGCACGGTATGATAAAGGCCATCCTGTGCTGCCAAATGATCCACCATGCCATGCTGCAGGGGTTGTACCACGGCAATATTACCATTAAAGTCTGTTTTTTGATTTAATTGCTGAATGGCCCAGTCCACAAAGGCGCGGAGAAAATTACCCTCTCCGAATTGTACAATTTTTATCGGTCTGCTTTGTGCCTGTGGGCATGTCTTCCTATTGAGTTTCATGATGGTAAAGGTAGAAGTTGAATATAAAAATTATAGCGATAAATCTTTTCTCCAGGGAATAAAATCATCCTGATTCAATTGCTCCGAACAGGTCAATTGTTCCCCACTGGCCACCCGGATAATGTGATCCATTAAAACGTCAGCAGATTCCTCCACGGACTGAATGCCCGAAATGATGCCGCCAGCATTAAAGTCTATAATGTCCGGCATGCGCTTGGCAAGTATACTATTACTGGAAACCTTAATGACGGGAGTGGCAGGATTTCCGGTCGGGGTACCGAGTCCGGTAGAAAAAAGAATCAGGGTAGCACCGGAGCCGGCAAGGGCGGTGGTGGACTCCACATCATTACCAGGGGTAAAGAGCAAATTCAGGCCTTTCTTAACCACCTGCTCGGTATAATCCAACACCGAGCTAATCGGGGCTCCTCCCCCTTTTTTCGCCGCTCCGGCAGATTTCATCGCATCGGTGATCAAGCCATCTTTGATATTCCCGGGAGAGGGATTGGCCTCAAAACCAGAACCGGCAGCCCTGGCTTTTTCACCATATTCCATCATTAAATGCTGAAAACGATAGGCATCCTTCCGGTCCATACAGCGATCGAGCAGGTGTTGCTCTACGCCATTAAGCTCGGGGAATTCCGCCAAAATGCTGCTTCCTCCAAAGGCGACCATTTTATCAGATATTTTACCCAATACCGGATTAGCAGATATTCCGGAAAAGCCATCCGACCCGCCACATTCCATACCGATCACCAATTGATCAACGGAAGCTGGTTGTCGACTAATTTGATTTATCTGACTTAAACCCAAAACGGTGGACTTAACAGCTTCCGCAATAAAAGCCTCCTCGGAAGGACTACCTTGTTGTTCATGAATATAAAGCGGCTTATTAAAACCGGGCGCCATCTCCTCCAGAACTTCCCTGAACATGCTTACCTGGGCGTTTTGGCATCCCAGACTTAAAAGCGTGGCACCTCCCACATTGGGATTCATTAAGTAGCCTACTAATAATTGACAAAATAAACGGGCATCCGCACGGGTGCCTCCACAGCCGGCATGGTGGGTGAGAAACCGCACCCCATCCACATTAGCAAAGGGGCGATCAACAGCGCTTTGTGGTTTCGCCACTTGCACTTCCTGCGCCAAGATTTGGGAAGCATCGGCTCCTTGGGCTGCCATATTCACCATTGCTTCCAGGCCCTCGGTTAGCTGTTGGTCATAGCCTAAATGGGGTTCCAGTGCTTTTTTGATCGCTAAAATATTCCGATTCTCGCAAAAAACTAAGGGAACCACCAACCAGTTATTGCGCGTCCCTACCTTACCGTCCGGGCGATGATATCCCATGAAAGTCGGCACCTTTTCCGGCTTTGGAGAGGTCCATTGATAGTCAAAATCCGGTTTGATTTCCGGTGTTTGGGTAGCATGTTTTACATTTTCAGTGGTAATGCGCTCCCCTTTTCTGATCGCCTGATGTGCTTTCCCCACCAATATGCCATACATCGTAACGGGATCCCCAATTTGGAAATCTCGAAGTGCAAATTTATGCTTAGCGGGCACATCATCGACTAATTTAATATACGCTGCTTTAAAGGGAAGTTCGCTTCCCTTAGGGAGGTCCTGCAAGGCCACCATGATATTATCCTGCTCGTGCACCAACAGGGTTTTGTGTATTGTCATATTTTTTTGATCATTGTTGGTTCACCCAAATTATTCACCGCTATATTCATCTAGTGAGTTTAAGTAGCTTTACTTCAATTAATTATATTGGCTTACTAATATCCCATTAGCCCCAATTTGGCCAAACTTACCTTCACCTCATTCCTCTACCGCTTTGAAAAAAACGGAAAAGGAAAAATTCCTTCATTTTTTCCGCCTGGCAGCAAACCGAGGATTCAAGCTTAAATAAACCGGCTTAGAGCATGTTTAAAGAGCTGATCTCCACTTTCGCTCTGTGAAGATCAATGCTGCCGGCTACCATGAATAAACACCCGGATTTAAAAATCCCCTAACTGCTTATGATTTTCTTTATGTTTTTGGATAGAAAAGCTTTTAGGGGTTTCTCCAAATTTTCGTTTAAAACACTTACTAAAATACTTGGTATCACTAAAACCCACCATAGTGGCTACCTCTGCTACGTTATAATTTTTCTCAGAAAGAATCTTTATAGCCAGCGTCATCCGATAGTGACGAATAAAATCATTAATCGATCTGCCGGTCAATCCCTTTAATTTTTCATAAAGCACCGTTCTGCTCATGCCCATCTCCTCTGCCAATACCAAGACCCCAAACTGAGTATCAGCAATATGTTTCTCTATAATCGCCACGACCTGATTCAGGAAGGTTTGTTCATCATCATTGACGTCAAATTCAGAAAGGATATTGGTTTCCTTTACCTGCCCCTTTATTTTTTCCTTTTTACTGAGAATATTTCCAAGTTTATTCCTGACAATATCCATATCGAAAGGTTTCAATATATAATCCACCGCACCTAATTTCAGTCCCTGCTTCACTGAATTATTATCCCCTTTTGCGGTCAACAGAATCACCGGGATATGCGCCGTATTGACATCGTTATTCAGGCTTTCACACACATAAAAACCATCGGCCTTCGGCATCATAACGTCCGATAAAATAATGTCCGGTAAAATTTCTCGGGCTTTTTTCACTCCTTCGATGCCATCACGGGCCACCGACACCTGCCATTCCTCCATCAGGCAAACCCGAAGGTATTCCCGCAATTCATTATTATCTTCAATCACCAGGATGCTTGGCAACGCTTTGGAGCTGGGTAGTTGGTGGCTGGTCGACTTTAAATCTACCTTTAACAATTCATCGTAGGATACCTGCGATGCGGCCAAAATGGATTCCAGCTCCGAAATACTTTGCTGTTCCTGCAAACCAGAAGTATCCAAGGGTAAAACGACCGTAAATTTCGTTCCATGCTCATCCGGCCCTTCCTCATAACTTTCGACCGATACCGATCCCTGATGCAATTCCACAAAAGATTTCACCAAAGAAAGGCCAATGCCTGTCCCCTGACTACCACTATCGATGCGTTCGCTTCTGTAGTAGCGTTCAAATACTTTATCCAAATCATGTATTGGAATACCGATCCCATTATCCCGCACCACGATTTGTAAATAATCCAGCTGCTCTTTCTTCATCTGTTCCAATTCCACCCAGATGGTGCCACCGCGCGGGGTATATTTTATGGCGTTATTGACCAGGTTAAAAACAATTTTTTCAATTTTATCATGATCAAAGAATCCTTCAGTTTGGAGAGTATTATCGACAAACTCCAAATTAATCTCCTTTTCACGGCCCACCCATTTAAAGGATTCTGTTATGTCCTGTACCTGTGAAGCCAGATGATATCGGCTTAAATTGAGTTTTGTATTGCCCGTTTCTGCCTTGCGTAAATCCAAAATCTGATTGACTAATCGTTCCAGTCGTTTGGCATTTCGTTCCACCAGCTGTAGAATTTGATACTCCTGCTTGGTCAGGCTCTGGCAGTTCTTCACCAATTCTTTCACCGGGCTGATAATTAAAGACAGTGGGGTTTTAAATTCATGAGACACCTCGGTATAGAAGCGTTCATTTTTCAGATTCATTTCCCGCAACTCATGAGACTGTTCACTGATTTTTTCATAGGCCAGGGCATTCTCCAATGCAATGGTGATATAATGTCCCAGGTTTTTCAACAGCCCCATATGCTTTTCATCAAAGTCATTTTTCGTATAACTTTTGGCGACAATAATACCGACCGTATCCCGCTCCTGCATATGTAGCGGTAAGTACAAACCGGAATGCGGCTGATTATGATAATATTCCCCTGCCTCCCCGAAGAGTTCCTCAGCTTTATGCTTCAGGTTTCCCGTCAATATTTCTTCCTGATTGCGGATAGCGTAGGTAGATAAACGATTCTTCTCCTCTATCGCCAGGATATCCTTCACCGGCTCCTTTTCATCATGGCCTCCGGACCAGAATTCAATTAAATTTTTCTCCTTATTGATATAGCCCAACATCAGTTCGTCAGCACCAATCAGTGTAGAGAGGGTTTGGGAAATCTGAAGAAAGACCACACGAATATCTACTGAAGCGGTGACTTTATAGCCAAAATTGAGCAGCATATTAATTTGCTCATGGCTATTATGTAACTTCATACTTTGACTTTGGATCTCCTCATTCTGCTCCAAAATCTCATTTTTCTGTTCTAAAAGCTCCCGGTTTTTCTCCTGCAAATCAGTCGTCTTTTGCTGTACTTTATGTTCCAATATCCGTTGTTGACGTTGCATATTTCGTACCCGCCAATAACTGGTCGTATAAATACTAATCACGAGAAATACCACCACCCAAAAAATCAACCAGGGAGATTTCCACCATGGACTAAGCACTTCAATTTCCAGGCTTTTGAATTGTGGATTCCAAACCCCATCACTATTGGCCACCCTTACCTGCAGCCTGTGTTTGCCCTCGGGTAATTGGTTGTAGTAGGCGGTTTGTAATTTCGAAGCATTCCGCCAATAGGAATCTACCCCCTCTAATTTATAATGGATTTTATTATTGCCGGAACCGTCAAAACTGATGGCCGCCAACGACAATTCCAAATCCGTCTCATTATGATGAAGTACTATCTTGTCGGTATAATGGAGATTTTTTTCCAGAATAAAACCGGATTTTAGCGTATCTCCAATTTGAATCTTCTTCCCCCCAATTTTTAGTTCGGTGATGGAGGGTGTCGCATAATGCTTACTTTCCAAAATATCTCCGGCCTGAAAGAATGTAAGTCCTGAGATGCCTCCAAGATAAATTGTTTCATCAATGGAGCTGAGGGAATAGGAGTTGGTTAAAAAATTATTCCCGGCAATCCCATCCTTTTGATAATAATTGCGCGACTGTCGCTCATCAGGGTTAAAGTGAGATAAACCGTGGTCGGTGCTAATCCAAAATCTCTGGTCTGCGGTTTCAATGATCGACTTAATGGAATTGGAAGCGAGTCCATCCGCTGTGGTAAAGACCTCGAAAGTCCCTTTTTCGGTATCCATCAGGTGCAGGCCTTCAGTTGTTCCTACCCACGTTCTTCCCTGGCTATCCTGCCTCAGATTGCGAATGTAATTACTACGTAAACCCGCCGGATTATTGCTTTCAGCCAGGTAGTGTTTCACCTCCCCCGACTTGGGAAAAATCCGATTCAAACCTAATATAGAGCCAACAAAGATAGTGGAATCATGACCCACCATGAGCTCATAACATTTATTAGAGGTCAAGCGCTTACCTTCAGGGCCATTGACGGTATAATTTAAAAATTTAGACTCCCCCTTCTTGCGGGCATAAACGCCATGATCAAAAGTAGAGACCCAAAGGGTTCCACTAAAATCTTCCTGAATGGACCTTACTGACCAGCCCTCGAAGTAATATTCACTCGCGGGATCATTATTATAATAAATAATTTTATTGGTCTTTGGATAGTATTGCGCCAATTTACCATTAAAAAAACCTAACCAATAAAAACCGTTTTTACTCGGGGAAATGGTAGAAATTGATTTCCCCTGAATACGATGGTGGTACCGCCCTGTCTTTTTATGATACTGAAAAAGACCATCTTTTGAGGCTATCCATAGATTTTTTCCCGCATCATGCAAGCTATAAATGTGAGTCAGGGAGGGGGAAGTGCTATGAGTGGGAAGATCCTCCTGGGTGAAAAAAGGTTGCTCCTTAAGATCTACTTTCACCAGTCCCTCCCACTCTAATCCGATGAGTAATACCTGATTCTCGAGGTATTGCATACTCATCACCATATCATTTAGGATTTGGTCATTGGAAGAGGTAGGCAGATCCAGCTGCTGAACGACTTTTTTGTCTTTAACGGCGAAGATCAATCCGATCTGTTTGATGGAGCTCACCCATAATCTATCCTGATCATCCCTGGTGGCACGAACAGCATTAATGTCCAGGATTTTTTCAAAATCTTCCCCATTCATTTTTGCCGCAAAGAGTCCGTTTTTAGTACCTAAATAGATGGTATTTTCCACTTCCTGAATGAAGTTCACCACATCCTGGTCTTTATCCCCAAAATGATAATGGTCGACATAAATGGGATACCCTTTATTATTGAGGGCGATTTTACTCAGGCCATTTTTTTCAGTGATGACCCAAAGATTACCATGACTGTCCTCAAACAATTGTCGGATGCTATTAGAAGCGATTTGATTGTGGTCGGAAATGGCATCATGTCGATAATTCCGGAAGGTTTGATCCATGGGGTCGTAGCAGCTTAAGCCATCGGTTGTTCCGATCCACAACAAACCGGAAGAATCCTCCATCAGGGACGTCACCTGGTTATTGGCAATACTATTTTTTTGCTCGGCAAAATAATGTGTAATGCTATTATCGGGATGAATTTGATTCAGGCCATTCCGGGTGCCAATCCAAATACTTCCATCGCTGGCCTCCAAAATGGATTTCGTTTGTGGGGTTACAAAATCGTTGGAGGACAAACCGGAAGCTTTACAGTAAAATGTAAAACTATCGTCAATTAGATTAAAACAATCTACCCCACCGGTATAATATTGAATCCAAATTCTATTTTTGGAATCCAAATACAAATTGGAAATCATGGAACCGTGCAAGCCATTATTCCCAGAGGCGGTATATTCATAAGTTTTAATGTGGGTGCCATCGTATCGATGAAGTCTCCGCGTTGTGGCAATCCAAATAAACCCATGTTGGTCCTGAACAGTATGCAAGACTCGTTGAAATTGATAACTGGTATGTTCAAAAATTTTCTCCACCCTAAGCTTTTTATCTGCCATTCCTGAGAAAGGAGCAATAAAAAGCATAAACATTAACAGTAAAAAAAGTCTCATAAGCCGATTAAAAAGTGATGACAACCTGCATAAAGGTGAAATTTTTTTTCAGAAAAGAAAAATTAACGGCAACTCCCGAAAAGGGTAAAAGCCTGTCAATCAGCATACATCGCATTTATGGGGACAATTTATCCCAAATTAACCGACAATATTTACCCTCAGCCCACTCAAATATCCATACCATTGGGGGGCTTAATACCTCCACTAGCAATAAAAGTCCCCTTGGGTCACCCACATTTTCAGTTGCGCTCAAACACTTTACTAATAAAATTTTAATCATTCAAAGCCTCATCCTTTCATTCCCCCAATTACCTATGACCTCATCAGCGGTTACCAAAAGCATGATGATCGTTATCCTCAAAAAAGGAAGCTCCGGAGCTAGTGAAAAAACCCTTTAATTCGGAACGCTCATTTGTCCACAGATTAATGGGATTAATGAAATTAGGACTTTAAAATTGCAGCTAAAAAAACATGGCCCGATAACACCTCCTTCTGCTGTGGGTCTAATAATTACAGGTAATCAATCATCCAGCCTATTTAAGAAAATCCTTTTCATCCCATTTATTTGTGGAAAATAAGGATCAGTTGGTATTTACGGAGCATAACAATAAATGAGGAGAAAGCAAGCCTGCCCATATTTGGGCGATTATAAATCTAAGAATATAAATTGTAATGAGCTGAAATTAATTTACTTACGATCGGTTAATAAATATGGCGGTGAATAATTTGGCTTAAGCCGGATTATTCATGCTTCAATCCTCTTTTAGCTGCAAGGCGGGAAAAATGATGGAATAGTTGCCTATTTCGAGTTTTTTCCAACGAAGCAGATAAATGAGGAGAAAGCAAGCCTGCCCATATTTGGGCGATTATAAATCTAAGAAAATAAACTGTAATGAACTGAATTTAAATTACTTGCGATCAGTCAATAAATATGGCGGTGAATAATTCGGCTTAAGCCTTCATTGTCCGGGACAACAGACCAAAAAAAAACCGGCACCTACTCCCATAGGCACCGGCTGCAGTGCAGGCTGGCTATGCACAGCCAACACATTCATTTTCAACTTAATACTCCCAACAAAATAGATACATTAGAAGGAATTATTAAAGTTAATATCCTCCAACGGTATTGGATAGTGCTTGGCCAATGCCGGGCTCCAACCTTTGTCCAGCATAATGGCATTGGAAGCTGCATCTCCCCAGCGAACCAAATCAAAATAACGCAAGCCCTCGAAACAAAATTCTACTCTACGCTCATGCTTGATCACTTCCATCAATGACTTACCCGTAGCAGTCATATAGGAAGCGACATCCTTGCCATTATCGGTTAATTCCTGCACAGAAGAATAACCAAAAGCACGTGCTCTCACTTGGTTAATTTCTTCCATTGCCGTCTGGGGATCACTGTCCACCACCGTCTCGGCATGCATTAATAGCACATCGGTATATCTTATGATGGGGAAATTTTCCGTTTGCTGACCACTTCCAATCACCGGGTTGGCTTGCGCACCGGACTTAATGCCTTTTAATACACAATACGGGTAAGTAGCCGAGCCTTTATAAACCGTGCCTTCCGCATATGGAATACTGTCCCCATCAGAAAGGATAAAATTCTTTTTCCGCAAGTCACCCTCTTCAAATTCCTGCACCAAATCTTTGGTAGGAATAATATTCTGATAAGCCGAAGTAGTAGTAGGGCCAATGAAGGTATTCCGAATCGACACACAAGCGGAGTTCTTATTATCATCAAAATAAATATTACCCCCTCCGTAAGAATCATCTATTTGAACCTCAAAAATACCCTCTTCACTATTATCCCCTTCAATAGTCCAAATCAGATCCACCGGAATTAAGCTGTAATTGCCCCGATTAATCACTTCTCGAAGCAGTGGTTCCGCCTTGGCGACCTGCTTCTCATACAAATAATGACGGGCCAGCAAAGCTTTGGTCGCCTCCATACTGGCACGACCGGTAGCAAAACCACTTTCATCGCTCCATGGTAAAAGCTTATCTTCTATGATGGTCTTCAGGTCCTGCTCAATAAAAGGCACTATTTCATCGGTGGAAATAAAAGGATGACTTTGGCTGCCATAATTTTCCTCGGTCACTAAAACGCCCTCACTCCACAAATTTACAATATGCTGGTAATAGAGTGCTCTTAAAAAACGTACCTCTCCTTCCATTTGCTCTTTACCGGTGGCATCAGAGGCGGGCAATTTCTCCAACACAATATTGCAACGCATGATCCCTTCATAAAGAGAGTTGTAAATCCCTCCTCCTCCAATCATCTCGGTATCATTGGTTACCAAAAAACCACGGTCAAACAACACCTTATCGGTGTTATCAATATTGTAGGTCATATAGCCCTGAAATCGTCCCTCCAATGTGGTGAGATCATCCGTGCCGATATCACTTACCACCCCGTAGAATTGGCGATACAAGCCAAAATTATTCAACGGTGAATAAGCCGCCACCACGGCTTTTTCCATTTGCTCCGTGGTTTTATAATAGGTATCCGGACTTACGGTGTCTATCACCTCAACGTCCAAAAAAGAATTACACGAAAAAGCGGTTAGGGAAAGTATAATTCCTAAACTATATTTTTTTATGATATTTAATATCTCAGTCATCTTAAAAAAATTTACTGATTCAAAAGAATTAGAATGCCATTTGAAGACCGGCGGTCATACTGCGTACTGCAGGGTAAGTTCCCCCGTCATAACCAATGGTGAAACTACCGTTCGGGTTACTGATATTACTCGGATCCAAACCCGTATATTTAGTGATGGTAAACAGATCGATTCCACTAATAAATACCCGCACTGAATTCAATTTCCAGCGATCTAAGAGTGCTTGAGGAAGGGTATATCCGATTTGAACGTTCTTCAGGCGAATGTAATCCGCATCCTCAATCCAGCGATCGGAAACGGCACTGTTCGAAATGCCTTTGTGAGCAGAATTATCATTCAAACTAACAATCGGGAACTCGGAATCCGGGTTCCTGTCCGGATGCCAGGATTGCTCCAATACATAGGACAATCGGTTACCATAACCCGCACCATTTTCTAAAGCAAGACGCGTCTTATTATACAATTGATGCCCTCCAACTCCCTGCACAAAGATGCTGAAATCAAAGTTATTATAACGTAAGCTATAATTTAAACCAACAAAGTAGGTAGGATGAGGAGAGCCCAGCACTTCGCGATCATCTGCATTTACTTCTCCATTACCATCGAGGTCACGGAACATCTGCTTACCCGTAATTTCATTAATCCCCTCACGACGATATCCATAAAAAGCCCCAATAGGCTCTCCTGTACGGAGTAAACTGGCATCATTCGCCAGGCCATTTTCCCCTATAGTCGTCGGAAGGTCCTTTATCTCATTTTGAATCATGGTGGAATTCAGGGAAATAACATGCTCCCAACCATTATCATTAAAAGCTTTATAGGATAAATTAAGTTCTACCCCATTATTCACCAATTTACCGGTATTCACCCAGGATTGACCACGAACACCCGTATATCCTCCCGGATTAACTTTCAACAACATATCTGTCGAATTTCTGATGAAATATTCCGCAGTAAAGGTTAAAGCATCATCGAACAAGCCCATGTCCAAACCGATATTGGTTTGCTGAACAGTCTCCCAGCCTAAATCATCATTGGCGATTTGCAAGGGTGCCGTTCCACTGATATCTCCGGTTGGGAAAGGATATTTGATCTGGGAATTTAATCCTGCTACAGCATTACCGATTTGACGGCCCAATTCCCCATAACCTGCTCTCAGTTTTAAATTGGAAAACACATTTACATCTTCCATAAATTTCTCTTCAGAGATTTTCCAACCAGCAGAAAATGACGGGAAGCCCGACCATCTCCGGTCTCTCTTAAATCTGGACGAGCCATCCATTCGATAACTACCGGTAAAGAGGTAACGATTGTCGTAATTATAATTCACACGACCCAAAAATGACACCTGACGATAAACCTGATTGGAGCCGTAGGAAGTTCGAATATCACCTGTTTGTGGAACCCGCGTTCCCTCCTCCAAATCTACGGCATTAATTTGCATGCCGATCAGCTGCTCTGACATCACCGAATTACCCACCATTCCGTTAACCGTGTGCTGACCGAACTCTTTATTGAATTTCAGGTAATTTTCAATCAGAATATTCATTTGTTGATTATTCCGGATATTCAGGCCGTTTTGCGAAGGATTAAGGTTAGCCGCTAAGCCCTGATCTACTTTGGGATTGTAAAAGTTTCTGTCATCCAGTTGATAATTTAAGTTAACATCCGTCCGGAATTTTAATGGTTCAGTAATGGCGATCTCCGAGAATAAATTCGCAATTGCGCCATAGGTTCTTCTATATTGATCCCAAAGTTCTCCCACCAAAGGGTTAGGAAAGTTATTATTACCCGATATATCAAAAGTTGGTTTACCTAAGCCATTTAAATTGTCCGGATCATAGGGTTGAATCTGAGGGGCTGCCTGGTAAATATTCATACTTTTATCCGTAATCGGATTCTTTTGCTTGTTGGAAAAGAATAAGGTGGAGTTTAATCCTAAAGTAAGAATACCTTTGGTCTGGCGGGTACTAACACCCAAATTCAATCGATCGTAACCGGTATCGGCAATGGTCCCTTCCTGTGTAATATACCCCAAAGAAACACGATAAGAGCCATGATCCGAACCGCCGGACAATGCCAAATCCGCCTTGGTCACCTTCCCCATTTCAAAGACCAAATCCTGCCAATCGGTATTGATCCCCATCAGCGATTCATCATTCACCCAAGCCGGCGGGGTCAATGGACTCAAAGGCGTGGAGGCATTAACCACCATCTCACTGGTATATTGCGCATAAGTGCGCGTATCCATCATATCCAGTCTGCTTGCAACTGCACTTACACCCGTTTCTACATTAAAGGTAAATTTAGATTCCCCGGATTTCCCGGATTTAGTGGTTACAATGATCACCCCGTTCGCTGCCCGGGATCCGTAAATTGCCGCAGAGGAAGCATCTTTTAACACCTGCATACTCTCAATATCAGAAGGATTGATCCCGGAGATATCTGACAATTGAACCCCATCCACTACATATAGTGGGGTGGAATTTCCATTAATGGTCCCGACGCCGCGAATATTAATATTGGGGCTCGCTCCAGGCTCTGCTGTACTGCTGACAAAAACACCGGACACGCGGCCTTCCAGGGCGGAACTC
The DNA here is from genome assembly GCF_036244895.1 of Persicobacter diffluens. Classification (NCBI taxonomy): domain Bacteria; kingdom Pseudomonadati; phylum Bacteroidota; class Cytophagia; order Cytophagales; family Persicobacteraceae; genus Persicobacter; species Persicobacter diffluens. The sequence continues at coordinate 30,599 of NZ_BQKE01000005.1, read as the reverse complement.
ACATTAGATACCGGGAATTTGGTAAGGTTCTCCGTATCGATCACCTCAACCGCACCAGTAAGGTCACTCTTTTTCATCGTGCCGTAACCTACAACAACCAGCTCATCCAGCTCAGTTACCTCTGCCACCAACCGTACATTAATCTGGGATTGATTACCCACAATAATCTCCTGGGTTTTATACCCTATAAATTTATATTGGAGCGTCACGGCATCACCCTGCCCGACTTTAAGAGCATAATTTCCCTCAAAATCGGTGATGGTACCAATCGTTTCTCCTTTGATAACAATATTAACCCCTATTAACGGGCCATCCTTATCCGTGACCTGACCACTCACGAGTCTATCTTGTGCAAACGCTCCTACCGAAGCCAAACAAAAAATTAAGGCTATTAGAAATAGGTGCTTTAACCGACCTTGGCAGATCGGCAGCTTTGTTCTTCTTCTATTCATTTTGCTTGTCTATTAAAAAATCTAATATTATGAACACCTCAAATGTATCGGCTTTTCAAAAAGGAAGGGAGCAACTAATGTTTGAAATGGGGGAATTATTGAGGTATTGAAGTCATAAAAAAAATAGTGCATTTTTACTTTATTGAATAATTAGTTGTCTTTTAAGGTTTTTTTTGAATCAAATTCTCTTCTGATTCTAATTACACCGATGACCATTAACCTGATCGCCCTTAGGCTCCTAGCGATGATCCAGCCCCTGAAATCCTTAAACCTTCCCCTAAGGAAGTTTGAAATTAAATTAAAGTTAAAAAAAGACACCTTTACAGACAAATAATGGCCTCATTCAAATATCCCGCTAACTAGTTTTGAGCATATCAAAAAAACAAAATCAATTTTTTTATCAGATCAAACCTTTGATTCAATAATAGCGCAAAGGCCAGATCAAAAACTGTATTTATCAAACTTTATAAGAGTTATGACACATTTGAATTTTTTACCAAAAAACACCTTCGCCTTCCTATTGTGCCTAGTCTTCGCGGCTATCGCTTTCGTTTCCTGTAGTGAGGAAGAAAACCCCGCTCCTGCAGTGAACTATACCTTAAATGTGGCAGGACAAACCGTTAGCATGACCGACGCTGGTAGCGGAGCAGTGGCTGGAACCGTAAAAGGACTTACTACCAACACCTTTGAATATGCAATCGAAGACTCGGAGGGCAACACGTATACCGGCAGTTCGGAGTTGGATTTGACCAATGACATGAAATCTGCAGTGATTGGGGAAGATGTGAAAGGAAAAGTGACCGATCTTACCATGGAAGCAGGTGCAAAAGGAAAAGTGCAAACCCTTTCCCAAGCGTATTTGGATTTCGAATGGAAGGCCCCAGAAGTGAATGTAACCTTCACTTTAAATGAAGCAAAAACAGAAATTGCGGTGAAAGCTCAGGTGGTACAGGCGGTAATGGCAAGTCCTAAAGACCCAGAAAATCCAGAATGTACTGACACCAATTTGGAGACCCTTTGGGTTGTGGGAACCGGAGCTGGCGGATGGGATCGTGACGAGACCAACTTAATGGCAAGGGAGAGCGATGACAATTGGATTTATGTATTGGAGCACGAAAATGTAAGCAAGCACTTCGAAAAATTAAAAATTGTAAACAGCGAATGCTGGGCAGACGGTGAGTGGGCCATTGGTGATGAACCTTTATTGGAAACTATTCCGATCGATCAACAATTTGAAGGAGCGACCATCTCCAGAGAATATGATTTCCAATTCAGAAAAATTGACGTAGAATTAGAGCCAGGAACTTGTAATAAAATCACAGATGAACTTACAACTTGTGGTCCTGACAGAACGGATGATGTAAAACTAACCTTCCTGACTGACGAGCAAAAAAATGATTATAACAACCCTATCTACAACGTAACTTATAAATTGGATTTGACTTCTATGAAATTCTCTATCCAATATACCATCGTTACTCCTCCTACTCAAAAATAAGTAATGGAGTAAAAATAAGTAGTAAAAAAATTAATACCAGGTTTTGTCCCTCATTGGATGTTTTAATCCAGGCTGGGGCAAAACCTTTTTAAATATTTAGGGGAAAACATTAGGGATCTATTAACCCGAATTATTCACCGCTAAATTTATCGACTAAACGCAAGTGCTTTGTTTTCGGTCATTATAATTTGTTTTCTTTGGTTTATAATAGCCCAAATTTTGGCAAGCTTGCTTCCTCCTCCTTTATCTGTTTCGTTGGAAAAAACTCTAAATAGAAAAAATTCCTTCATTTTTCCGCCTTACAGCTAAACGAGGATTTAAGTAGGAATAATCCGGATAAATAGCAAATGAATGATAATTTACTCATAAGACCACACCCTAAAAACAGCGCCTTTGGCTCCTTTTTTTAAACACTATGAAAAAACTATTTTTTATTTTCACGCTATGGCTAATGGCATATTCACTTCATGCCACGCCTTTACTACACAATGTTTTTAATCGTCAAGCCGTCTCTCTGAATGGAAAATGGCACTATATTGTGGACCCCTACGAAAATGGCTATTATAACTACCGCCGAAGTGCCTATGATACCTGGGGACCAAACCTGAATCCGGGGGTTACGGCTTATTTTCAAAATGCCAAGGCCAGGGATAAAAGCGAACGTTGTGAGTACAACTTTGAAAAGGCCGAGACCATGACCATACCAAGCAGTTGGTCAACTCAAGAGGAGAAACTCTTTTGGTATGAAGGAGTGGTTTGGTTTCAAAGAAATTTTAAACACGTTAAGAAAGAAGCACATCGGACCTACCTTTACTTTGGGGCGGTAAACTATGAGGCACATGTGTATGTCAACGGAAAAAAAGTAGGTATTCATATCGGTGGGTTCACGCCATTCAATTTTGATATCACCGACTTTTTAAATGAGAATGGGGAAAACTTTGTCATTGTGAAGGTCGATAACAGCCGTAAAGCTGAAGCGGTCCCTACCCTAAGCACTGACTGGTGGAACCACGGCGGTATTACCCGTGAAGTGAAATTAATTGATGTTCCTGAGGTCCATATTAAAGATTACCGATTTAAGTTAGATAATAAAGACCTCAATCAGGTTCTAGCGGAAATAAAAGTTAATGGGGTTAACAAAGCAACCGCAGTAGAAGTGGCAATACCCGCACTTAAATGGAAAGAAACCATTAATACCAATGCGGAGGGCTTTGCCTCCTTTACCTTCAAAAACAAAAAATTAAAGCTATGGACACCTGAGGAGCCCCATCTATATGAAGTGAGTCTCAAGGTGGGGCAGGATCAATTAAGGGATAAAATCGGCTTTCGAAGCATCACAACCCGCGATGGACAAATTTTATTGAATGGCTCCCCCTACCAACTAAAGGGCATATCTGTACATGAGGAGAATCCTATAGGTGGTCGCCGAAACTATAGTGAAACAGATGCACGCCAGATTTTCCAATGGGCCAAAGACCTGAATGCAAACTTTCTTCGCCTTGCCCATTACCCTCATAATGAATACATGCCACGTTTAGCAGATGAACTGGGCTTCTTACTTTGGGAAGAAATCCCTGTTTATTGGACCATTCAGTGGGAAAACCCTGAAACTCTTGCCAATGCCCAACAGCAACTTTCAGAGGTAATATTCAGAGATAAAAACCGTGCGTCGGTCATTATCTGGAGTGTAGCTAATGAAACACCGGTTAGCGATGAGCGCACAAAATTCCTGACAAACTTAACCAAAACAGTAAGGACTCTCGATGATAGCCGATTGATAAGTGCGGCCATGGAGGTGAGCCAGCACCATTCCTCAGGAGCAAAAGTAATCGACGATCCATTCGGTGAAGTGGTTGATATCATCAGTTTCAATCAGTACCACGGCTGGTATGGTGGTGATATTGATGATTTTAAAGACATTAAATGGCAGATAAAATATAATAAACCGGTCATTGTTAGTGAATGGGGAGGTGGTGCCTTGGCCGGCTATCACGCAGATGCTGAAACTATCTGGTCTGAAGAGTTTCAGGCCAACCTGTACAAAAAAACACTGGAAGGAATAGATAATATTCCTAATTTGGCTGGCTTCACACCTTGGGTTTTATGTGATTTTCGTTCTCCACGCAGACCTTTAGCGGATATTCAGGACATGTGGAACAGAAAGGGTATTATCGGAGAAGGTGGATTGAAGAAACAAGCCTTTTATATCTTAAGCAACTATTACAAAGCAAAAACGGATAACCCTTCACAATAAATAAAAAAGGAACCGTCCCTAAAAAACGTTTAGAGTGTGTTTAAAAGCCAAAATTCGTAGCGAAAATTTGATTATTGTAGAAGCGATACCGGATTTATTGGAGAGAATAGCATCGCTCTTGTTGAGAAATTATCCAAAATCGCTTCCAATAATTCGAATTTGCAGCCGAATGGTGTGCTTTTAATCACGCTCTTAGGAACGGATCCTTTTCATAATAATGGCGGTCATACCTATCCAATCCAGCGTTCCATCTAAAAGAGCGTTTTTTAAAAGCCAAAATTCTCAGCGTAAATTTGAATTTACAGCCAAGTGGTGTCCTATTAAACACGATTTAGGGTAATCTGGAGCAGTAATACACAAAAAAACGGATAGGAAGTATGAATATTAATGCATTAAATTAGATCTTTAGACTGAACCAAAAAATAAGGATATAACAAAAAAGATAATAAAAATAACAAAAATAATTTTAGCGATTCCAGCAGCTCCACGGGCAATATTAGTAAAACCTAAAACACCAGCTATTAAAGCAATGACGATAAATGCAATTGTCCAAGATAACATAATAGATAAATTTAAAGATTTATAAAATAATTATAATAACATTATAGTGTTAGGTTATTAAATGATCAACACTTAGAGCATGATTAAAAGCCAAAATTCGTAGCGAAAATTCGATTATTGTAGAAGCGATACCCGATTATTTTGAGAAAATAGCACCGCTATTGTTGAGTAATTATCCAAAATCCTTTTGAATAATTCGAATTTGCAGCCGAATGGAGTCCTTTTAACATACGCTAAAAGCGAACTATGCATTAATCCAGAATGGATGGCAGATCCTAAGCCGAAAAAGGGAGCGCTGACATTTCGGGAAATCTAAGACCTTTAATCTTTTGAATGCATATTTTAATAAATGCAAAAACAGATATAATTTAAAGTACAACACAACTCAGGTTAAAGAGCACCTAAGTGCTCTTTAAACTAAATATACACACGTTTCTACCCTTCAAAGGTCTCCTCAATATTCTCCCCTACTTCTTCAATTTTAGCTTCCATTTTTTCAAAACCATCCTCGACATTATCCTTAAAGGAATCCCAACTGTCTTCAGTTTGATCCTCAATATTGTCTAACGTTTTTTCAAGTTTAGAACGATCACCTTTGAGCTCAGCTATAGTCTCCTTCCACTCCTCTTTGGTCTCCGCTTTGGCGTCCTCTAGATTAGCCTGAATATCCTCCAACTCTTCATCTATCTCCCCTATCATTACGTTCACTTCATTCTTCAGCTCCTGCTTTTCCTCCTGCCATTCCTTCACTATTTCAGAATTAGCCGACGCATTTTTTTTAGATTCACATTGTACAAATAAAAGCATACATGCAATTACTGCAACACCTAATGGAAGTTTCATTAATATTTTCATAAATAAATTAATTTTTATTGTGTTCGTTTATTAAATAATGATTTATTGAATATTCACTATGCATTTACCTCCATGACTTCCTCTTTGGATGAGGAAAGCTGCCGGGGATTAAACTCCAGCGTTCGGATTGGAAATGGAATCGTGATTTCATGTTCATCAAAAGCTTGCTTTATGGAAATAATGGCTTTCTTTCTTAATTCAAGGAACCCTAATTCCGGAGGCCCTGGAAATTTGATCCAAAACCGAATCATAAAATTGATCGAGCTGTCTCCAAACTCATAATAGTCAAAAATGATATTATCCGGGTCTACAACGCCTTCAAGCTTTTTAATGCAGTTTAACACCACGCTCTCTACTTCCTTTAAATTGTCATTATAGGAAACGCCGACTGATAAATCTATACGCCGCTTTCCGAGCTTGGAGTAATTATAGATCGGGTTCTGCATCACATCTTTATTAGGAATATGCACCTCCTGCCCCTGAAAGGTTTGCACGATTGTGACCCGAATAGTGGTTTTCTCGACGGTGCCCATAATACCGTTCAGCTCCACTACATCCCCAATTCTAAAGGGCGTTTTAAAGGCCAATATAATTCCAGATATAAAATTTGCTGATATATCCTGGAACGCAAAACCCAAAGCAATACCAATAACTCCAACCCCTGCCAATAGAGAGGTCACCGTTTTCTCAAGCCCTAGAATTCCTAAAATAATAAAGAAGCCAGACCCAAGTACCGTATAATAGATAATGGTGGCCAGCAAATTTTCCAACACCCTATTATCGATGGTTTTATTTAATAATTTGTTGGAAAACTTTTTAATATATTTTGCTAGTAGATAGAAAAAAACAAAAAGCAATACAGCGATGGCCATATTTGGTAGCATGGTAACAAAGGCATCCAACCAACTGTCTAATTTAGCCATCACTTTATTAATGGGCTCTTGAAGATTTCTCATAATTTCCAGGAAGAGTTTGTGGCGTACGTTACGGAACAATCAAATGGTGTCTGAATAAGGCTAATAGAACCGCAAAGGCGGAAACGATCACCCTTATTCAGAGCAACTCAGTAGGGCAAGCAATTAAACTTATGAAATGAGTTTATTAATTTCCTTTTTTATGGCTTCAGTAGATTCACCCGTTTTTTTCTGGATCGCCCCAATCAATTTATCTAAAGCGCCCTCCGCATACAAGGCATCGTCATTGACCAAGTCACCATATTTCTGTTTCAACTTACCCTTTGTTTCATTCCAATTACCTTTAACTTGTAAATCGTTCATGTTTTTTTAGATTTAGTTTAACATTGTTTTCGATCTTATAGGTGGAATTATTGTACCATAATCTATAAAAAACCGTAATCCCCCTCTACAAGCACCTGAAGGCGGTTTTAATAATTTCACCCCTATACAAAAAACCGGTATATTGGGGAAAAAATTGCCCATACTAGGGCGAATTAGCCCCAAAAAAAGCCTGGCATATGATTTTAGTATTCCTTAGCCGGATTAATCATGTTTAAATCCTCATTTAGCTGCTAAGCGGAAAAAATGACATCATTATTTCATATTTGGAGTTATTTACAACGAAACAGATGAAGGAGTAGCAAGCCAAACCAAATTTGGGCTATTATTAAATCAATAAACACAATTTTATTGAATTGAAATGAAGTCATATAAGGAGACCTTCTAAATCTAGCGGCGAATAATTCAGGTTAATAACCATTTCTCAAATGGTCAATTAGCTTGATAAAAGAATCGCCTTGAAGCGCATTACTCATTCAAAATCAATAAGAAAATTTGACGCATAGCCGAAGCGATACCCGATTATTTTAGCAGAATATCATCCCTTTTATAGTAATATTTACCAAAACCACTTTCAGGAATTCAAATATGACGACTCACGATAATGTTTCAATCTTGCACTTGGATAATTATTGACTTAGGTGAGGACTTGAATCAAGCGAGACTGAAAATGTGGAATGCCAATTGAAATGTTTATATTAAACCTTGCAGACAGCATTTCGAACAAACGGAGACATTACATTCAGTTTGTCCGTTGGGAAATAAAAAAATAACCGATATAAATTAAATGATATCCACTATTTGTATTTCGGGCTTGATCATCAGTATGGTGATAACCACCCTTCAATTATTAAGAAGAGATCATTGGATCATTCGGATGTCCGATTTCCCCCATGCACAACTCACCGTTATGACGGTGGTATGCCTGGTCGGTCTCTTATTTTTTTCAGACCTTGGAAGCCCCTGGTACATCATGGCTCTGGAAATTTCCGCAGGCCTGAATCTTGCCTATCAATTTTATATCATTTTTCCCTACACTCGCCTTTCCCCAAAACAAGTTAAAACCATTGAAAACCAAAACCATACGACAGCAATTTCTATTTTGGAATCTAATGTATACATGGACAATGATCAATATGACAAATTGATTGCTCTGGTCTATCAATATCAACCCGATATACTCATCACGCTTGAAACAGACCAAAAATGGCAGAATAAATTATCCATATTGGAATCTGAATACCCTTATTCGGTGAAATGTCCTTCAGACAATACTTATGGAATGCACCTTTATTCCAAAAGGAAACTAGTAAATCAGCAAGTACATTATTTAATTGAACAAGATGTGCCTTCCATAGAGGCTGAACTATTAATGGAAAACCAACAAAAAGTCCGATTGCATATTTTACACCCCAAACCTCCCAGTCCTACACAAAATAAAACCTCTACTCCTCGGGACGCTGAATTGATCCTGATAGCCAAACAGATCGTCAACCTCAAACTACCAGTAATTGTAGCGGGAGACTTAAACGATGTGGCCTGGTCACATACCAATCGGCTTTTTCAAAGAATCAGCGGCTTACTTGACCCAAGGATTGGACGAGGATTTTTCAATACCTTTCATGCTAAATATCCTTTTATGAGGTGGCCATTAGATCATATTTTTCATTCAAATCATTTTCTTGTATCAAGCATTCAGCGCCTACCCAACATCGGATCAGATCATTTCCCTATGTTTATCCAATTACAATATAGCCCTTCAAGGGCAGCCAAGAAAAATGATAGTAATCTTTCCGCTTCCCTGGAGGATCATCAAGAGGCAAAAAAAAAGCTAAATAAAGTAAATATAAGAACTTAATCTCCACATGATACACGATTCATGATGATTGGGAGTGGTCACCTGAATAACTAAAACATTACCTTTTATCATATTTTAAATTTTCCTTACTCCCCGAAAAGCATAATTAGCCTGCCAAAAGTGAAATCAATTCACACCAAAAACAATATTGCCATTCAAACGATAATAATTGCTATAACTCCTAATGAGAATAGCCTCCATTTTTACCAACATTCAATCAATCAAACTATTACCCATAGCAATTTTTAGTAACAACGACCAAGTAGTACCTATAAGTTTAAGATGACCGCTTCGTCTGCCTGCCCAATAATTCATTCAGATAGATTTCCATTTCCTGCTCCACGCCTTCCTTTTGATTTACGAAAAAATGATTTTCGTTTCGTACATCGGTATTCCATCTGCTTCCCTTTTCAGTATCAAATTCCAAATACCCATTATCCAAAACCTGGAAATAATCCCGGCAGCCCCTTACTGCAAAATCCACCGTCGTTAAATCCCAGCTTGGCCGCTGATCCTCAATAATTTTTTGCTCAACATTCCATAACCAATCTCGATAGGCTATTCTAACAATATTACCAGGAGGAGTAGCCGTTAGAGATTTACCAGTAAAAACATTATCTCCGGCATTAATGAAATATATTGGCTTTGGAAAGGACTTCACTAAAACCGCTGTATACTTAGCGGTCCCATTACGGAAAAAATTCCACTCTTGTTGAAAATGCCCCTCCACATTATCTGCTTTCAAGGCCCCCAATGCTACCCAATGTTTAATCTTCTGTTTAATCAGTTGTTGACCATCTAGAGGAGAAAACTCATCGGGCTTAGAGATAAATAAATCATACAAACCTTTGGTATGACCAATGGTCACATATACGATACTGCTGTCACTGGCTTCAGAAAGCAACTGTCTATTTAAGCGGGTCTGTTCCTGCACTTCCCTATTACAAATAACCCGGTTTCCGAAAGCAGTAGTATCCCGTGCAAGTTTCTCGGCCAGCATTTTATCCAGGGGATCCCCTACTTCCGGATCCATATTCGCACCAATAGGAATATGACCATTATTATAATACTGATTCACAGCATCTATCACCCCAACACCAAAAGGCACGCGACCATACAACTAGACATTTATTGATTTGGGGCAAATTTTCCGATCATGGCTTAAGAAGTGAATCAGGATATACTCGCCCCAATTTTCTATTCTGTAATCAGCTTCTGCGATGCATTCGACTCCTTTTCGAAAAACGGAAATGGATCTGTACCTTTTACCATTGGCATAAGTTTTCAGACTAACACTTTTGTACTTTTTCAACCCATGAGCTATGATTACCGAATATGCAAAAACGACAATAGCCATCATTAACCGGCATCTATCTGCTCCCTGAACATTCATTTTTTCAAGGTCAAAACCATTGGTCTTCAAATGTCTGAAACATGTCTGAAACATGTCTCAATTTGCCATCGCTTCCGATAGTCCTCAGCTACTTTATATGCGTTTTTAGATAGATTTGTCAGAAGGAAAATCACAGGTTCCTTTTCCGCATCTTCACTTTTCTTGATGACCATCCGGCAATTGTCTCCGGCTTCAAACTTCATCTTAGCGGACATCGTTTTGCCCTTCACCTTACTATTTATGACTTTTGAAATCATTTGCGCTTTCGTCATAGATTTTTCATTCCACTGATTCTTAAAGTTGCATTCTTTTACCCGAAGCACATATTTAAAGCCGTTATCCTCAAGGTATTTGATGAATTTCTGTCCTGCGTATTCACGATCAGCCAAGAGAATTTTGCCTTCAAGATTGAATAACTTTGACGCCTCTTCAAGCAACTGAATTCTTTCTTCCTGATTACTGATGCCCTTCTTTTCCAGATTCATGAAATAGATCGGCACAGCTACTCCATTATACAAAATTGCCAAGGTCATGAAATGAAAAGTGCGATCCCCTTGCTTCCAACTGGTGCCATCCACCATCAAAAAATCCCCACCTTTATGCATATGCATGGCGGATAATTGCAATAGATCACTCCATAAATGGGTGTCAGAATATTCCGTAAATATGCGGGTTAAGCGTTTGTAATGACCAGAGGCGGAAGTACTCTGATTTTCTAAAATGCTACCTATGCAATCTTTCACTTTATTAAGACATACGGTTCCTTTTCGGATGATACCTAAACTTAAAGCGAGTACATTTTTCCAGCAAGCTTTACCCCATTTTGGAAATTCTTGCGTAAGTTTGCTGTGAAGCGAATTGAACATAGATCTTTGTTGGCGTTGGAACCCAAAGTTACTATTGTTGATTCGCTTTTTACGTTTTTAGGCAAAAATGTCTAGCTGTATGGCACGCGACCTGAACTATATATTACGCCTAGGCAATTCGCCTCTGATAAATTCATAAATTCATTTAGAATAGCCAGGGCTCCTACATCATCACAATCAGAACCCATATCAGTATCTAAAATAATTTGAACAGGATCAGAAGCAGATAACCCTCCTTTTGTTTGACAAGAAGAGCACAATAATACTATTCCACATAAGATAAGTAAAAAATATTTTAACATTATTCATCAAATTATAGATTAAAAAATAATTTAAATACACAATCGCAAAAATCAATAAGTAAAGAGGGTTATGAGTACAAAATATATCAGGATAATTTTATAGACACCTAAATTACAGTAGCTTGGTAATGAGTATTGGTATTTATATTGTTTGAGTGGATGGAAAAGCATTTGCTAATTCGGCTTCGATTAAACCAGTTTACCTTTAATTATTTCCGCAAAATAATGAAGACTCTCTTTTAATAAATGTTTCTAAATTAGTAGGATTTTTACCCGTAATTTTTTTATAAAAACCGGAAATTCTCGGAGGCTTCTGAAATCGTGGCAAAAAATGTAATAAAATCATTACCAAAATCATTCCGCTTTCCATTCCCGCTCTAGATTTAATTTGATAAAAACGGAAAGGATTTACATTTTTAAACCTGACTTCCTTACCCCCAAACTGACTAATCAAAGCAGCTACAGTTTGAAAAGATTCATTTTCATTACCGGTTAATTCGATCGCCTGCCCGCTATAGTCTTCAAAATTAGTTAATAATAAAGCGGCAACCTCCCCAATATTTTCTACATCTACCCAATTAAAAACCGCATTGCCTGCCGGCAAAACGATTTCTCCCTTATTTTGAATGTCCCTCCGTAAAACGGTAGTCAGATTCTGCATAAAATAACTGGGTCTTAAAAATATATAATCCAGTTTGCTTTCGATCAGTAACTGTTCAATTTTATGATGAGGAATAGCTTTACTACGTTCCGCTCCCTGTACCGACAAAAAGCATACTTCCCGAATTCCCTTGCTCGCAATTTTATCAATTAGTGGCTTATAATAAGTTTTGATATCTGAGATATGAGGGGGACGGAGCAAAAATATACGATCAATATTTTCCAGCGCTTTATCAAAAGTATCCTGCTGCTCAAAATCAAAATGGGTAAATCGCAAAGAGGGGAAAACTTCAAATTTTGCCTTGGCTTGCCCAATATTTCGAACGCCAGCAATGATCGTATCATCACCTTTAATTTTCATTAAATGGCGAATCACTTCAAAACCAATATTACCAGTGGCTCCAGTCACTAAAATGTTACTCATATAGGAAAATTAACTTTGTTCTTATGAATACGCTCCTTCAAGATAGTTGCGCATTTATTTTCAATCCCTAATTACAGAAATAGCTATAAAACAAACAAACTATTGATTTTTATCAGTCTACTTCCCTCATCAAATCATCCGACCTGCTGATTGATCCAGATAAAATTGGTTTGCTCAAAAGGGTATTTAAAAGCCATGAACTAAGTGAGCTTCCTTTCTCCTGATTCATCAGCTTTTTGGGGTAAAACCAAAGACATCCTAATTTTTCTTTTTTCCCGTTATGCAGCAAAACGAGTGTTTCTGAATGAGGGATGCGGCATAAAGAAGAAAGGTCCCCCCCTGATCTTATAAAAAGGGAATAAATCATCCGATAAAGTTGAAAAATAATCGGAAGATAAAAAAAATCCTCCATAAGCATTTTTATAACTAATAAGAAAGATCATCCCCATCATATTCGCAGAATTATGGGATCTTGAACTAATAATTTTTTAGCAAAAACTTTAATCATGAAATATCTTTTTTATCTCTTTATCGGTCTTCTATTTCCTGTGAGCGTTTCTGCCCAAGGGCTCAATATTGTTGATTTTGGTGCCGTAGGCGATGGTAAAACCGACAACACCGAAGCGGTTCAAAAGGCGATCGATGAAGCAAGCCGAAAAAACACCACCCTTGTTTTCCCGACAGGAACATTCATGACGGGAATGATTCACCTGAAAAGTAATGTTACCATTGAGCTGAAGTCGGGTAGTGTGTGGCAGGCAGTTCCTGATTTGAAATTGTTCCCTGAAATCCCTTCGAATGCGGATTTGAGCCAATCGGGTGGTTACACCATGTCGCGCCGTGCATTTATTTTTGGGGACAATTTGGAGAATGTTACTTTGACGGGTGACGGTACCATCTACCCTTCTGGCGATCAGCATGAGGCCTTTCCGATGTTGGAAGAAAATGGTAGCAAACGCCCGTACGGTATCTATTTCAGAAACTGTCAGAACATTACCGTTCGCGATCTGACACTGACCAATTCGGCTTTCTGGATGCTGAGAACTTACCTTTGTGATAACGTTCGTATCCACAACATCGAATTGTTCAACCATGCGAATACCAACAATGACGGCATGGACATTGTGGATTGTCATCGGGTACACATCTCTGATTGTACCGTGGACTCTGCGGATGATGGAATCTGCCTGAAAACAGAAGCCCCAAAAGGGACCGAAGATGTGGTGATCACCAACTGTATCGTTTCTTCCACCGCTTCTTACATCAAATTGGGAACAGGCTCATTCGGTACTTTCAAGCGCATAACGGTTTCAAACTGCGTTTTGCGTCCAACTCGCGCGACCAAGATCGTTCATGGTTTGGGCTACCGCAATGGTATTACGGGCTTGTCTTTGATGTCTGTTGATGGTTGTGATATTGAAAATATCAGCTTCAACAATATCGTGATGGATGGTATGATGACGCCGATTTTCATTCGTTTGTCGGATCGTCATAAGGTAACGCATACTGAATACAATCATCACCCGATTACGGCTGGAACGATCAAAAATATTTCTTATTCCAATATCACCGCCACCAATATTGGTAGCGTTCCTGTAAACATCACGGGCTACCCTGAGCACTATGTGGAAGGGGTCAGCATGCACAACTGTAAATTTGAATACAACACGGCAGGAACTGTTAAGGATTTGACTTCTGAGGTTCCTGAGAATTCAAAAAATTATCCATATCCTAAAATGTATGGTACCGATTTGCCTGCATCAGGTATTTATTTCCGACATGTAAAGAACATCATTTTTGATCAGGTACAAATCGCTCCTGCTGAAGGTGATCCTCGCCCTGCGATTCACTTTGATGATGTGATCAATTACCGTGGAGAGAATGTTTTGGTTGATTATCAAGACATTAAAAAGAAACAATTTGTGATCAAGAATTCTGGTAAGCTGAAAGCGGGTATTTAATTTTTTCATCTATAAAGTTTACTGTAATGAAGCTTTCATTCAAAGAAAAATTCGGGTATAGCCTCGGAGAGTTGGCAAGTAGTGGTTTGTGGCAGACCCTTATGTTTTTCCTTCCTGCTTTTTATACCGATGTGTACTTACTGCCTGCGGCGGCTACGGCGACCCTGTTTCTGATCGTTCGTGTTTTTGATGCGATGAACGACCCGATCATGGGGACGATTTCCGACAGAACCAACACCCGATGGGGTAAGTTCAGGCCGTTTCTGATGTTAGGAGCCTTGCCGTTGGTTTTTACGGCGGTGATGATGTTTACCGTGCCCGATTTGAACCCGACAGGAAAACTGATTTATGCCTATGCAACTTACTTCTCCTTCTTGATCTTCTATACGATGGTAACGGTGCCTTTCAATGCTTTGATCGGGGTGATGTCGCCTGATCCTGAGCAACGCACTGCGCTGTCTTCCTTCAAATTTGTCTTTGCCTATGGTGCAAGTTTGTTGGTTCAAGGAGGATTGATCCCATTGGTAGAGAAATTAGGCGAAGGAGATCAAGCTAAAGGATACCCATTGGCGATCGCTGGATTGGGTGTTCTGTGCTTGGCGGGATTGCTTTTTGCCTTCCTGACGACCAAAGAGCGGGTTCAGCCTATGAAACAAAGTGCGAACAGTATCAAGGAGGATTTCAAGGATTTGAGTTCGAACCGACCATGGTTGCTTTTGTTCTTCAGCTCGATCACCCTGTTGATTTATATCGGTATCCGAAGCTCGGCGGTGATGTACTATTTTCAGTATTTCGTTGGGCGCAAGGACCTTGCATCGCTCTTTATGGTGGTGGGAACGATCGCCGTTTTGGCGGGTGTAGTACCTACCAATTGGATGGCTAAAAAGATCGGTAAGGCGAAGCTGTTTATGATTTGCTTGGGAGTGATTTCGGCTTCCTTGGTTTTCAATTATTTCCTCGGCCCCGATCAAATCGTTTTGATCTTCGCCACACAGATTGTTTTCTCTTTGGCATCAGGGCCGACAATGCCTTTGCTGTGGTCAATGCTGGCAGATTCTTCCGATTATTCTGAGTGGAAAAATGGTCGTCGCGCCACAGGGCTCGCCTATTCTGCCGCAACTTTCGCCCAAAAGACAGGCGTTGCTATTGGTGCGTCGGGTACTTTGGCATTGTTGAGCTGGTATGGCTATGAGCCGAATGTTGAGCAAGGAGCCGATGCATTGATGGGGATCAAAAATGCCATGACAATCTATCCTGCCCTCATTGCTTTTGGTTCCATCGGATGCTTTATGTTCTATAATTTGAGTGATCAGAAATTAGAACAGATCAAACAGGAATTGCAATCGATCAAAGACAATGACAAATCGGAAGCGAAGTCATTGGTGGATGCGGAATAAAACTATTTCACAAAGGCTGTTGCCGACCCATATCTCCCAACATTAATCCTAATAATTGAGGAGCCCTTTTTGAGAAAAGGGGAACCCCAACCCTGAGTTTTCCCTCTACCTTTGTGGTTTAAGTTGGATGTCAAAAAGGGTTAAATTATACAGGAATTCAAACGGAGATAAGGGTCGCGACAGCCTTTTTATTTTTTAAGATGTAAAACAATGAGATCAACAACTACTACATCATTTTTTGGAGCCTATATCATTTTTATGCTTTTGGTTAGCATGACTGCTTGTGGTGAATCAAAGGTCAAAACAGATCCCACCGACGCAAAAGTCGAGGAGATCTTGAGTCAAATGACCCTGCGCCAAAAAGTTGGACAGCTGAACCAACTAAAACACGCCAAGTTGATCGCCAATAACCATAAGGAAACGGACATCAATATTGACTCCGCCGTGATCAATGGTGATGTCGGTACATTCCTGAATGTATGGTGGATGAAAGACAAAAGGCACTACCAAAAATTGGCAATGGAGCACACAGGTGTTCCACTGATTTTTGCTCTTGATATTATTCATGGTTTCAGAACGACCTTCCCTGTGCCTTTGGGCGAAGCGGCCTCATGGAATTTGCCTTTGATCGAGCGATCAGCAAGAATCATGGCGATCGAAGGCACTTCTTCGGGCAATATGTGGACTTTCGCTCCTATGGTCGATATTTCTTTTGATGCCCGTTGGGGACGCATGATGGAAGGTGGCGGAGAGGATCCTTATCTCGGAAGCCAAATTGCTGCGGCAAGAGTACACGGTTTTCAGGGAGATGACCTGAGCGCCAACAACACCATGCTCGCTTGTGCCAAGCACTTCGCCGCTTACGGGCAAGTCGAGGCTGGTCGTGATTACAATCAGACAACGGTTTCGGAAAGATTCTTACGCGAATATGTTTTGCCACCATTCCATGCAGCCGAAAAAGCCGGTTGTCGGACTTTCATGAATGCTTTTAATGACTATGATGGTGTGCCATGTAGTGGTAATAAATTCCTGATCCGAGATATATTAAAAGGAGAATGGGGATTTAAAGGCGCTGTGGTTTCGGATTATAATTCTTTTGAGGAAATGGTTGATTGGCGATATGCGAAGGACCGAAAACAGGCGGCCTTGAAAGCCATTGAAGCAGGTTCGGACATCGACATGATGGGTTTGGTATATATGGATCATTTGCAGGATTTGGTTGAAGAAGGGAAAGTGGATGTGGCTTTGATTGATGATGCGGTACGTCGGGTGCTGAAGCTCAAATTTGAGTTGGGGCTTTTTGATGATCCTTTCAAATATTTTACCGATGGCTTACAGGAAAAAGAGTGGCGACACCCTGAGTACGTGGAGCATGCCCGCAAGATTGCCCGCGAGAGCATGGTTTTGCTGAAAAATGACAAGCAACTTTTACCATTATCCAAAACCAAATACAAAAAAATTGCCGTCATTGGACCGATTGATGCCAAGCCTGAAACTCATATGGGCACCTGGTCTGCGGCAGGTCCCAAAGAGGACGTGGTTCGTTTTACCGAAGGCATCAGAAATAAATTAGGTAAGGCAGCAAAGGTTACTTTCGAAGCGGGATGTGCCGATGAACATACTGCCGATACAAAAGCCCTGAACCGAGCAATCCGACTCGCCAAATCTTCAGACTTGGTGATCCTTACCCTCGGAGAAGGACAATGGTTTTCGGGTGAAAATACCTCTTTGGTGGATATTTCTTTACCTGAACCTCAGGTACAATTAGCCAAAAAAATCAAAGCCCTCAACAAACCGACCGTAGTGGTAATGGCCGATGGCCGTCCGATCTGCATGCCGTGGATCAAAGAAAATATGCCCACGATTTTGGAGTCATGGTTAGCAGGCTGTGAAGCAGGAAATGCTTTGGCTGATGTATTGTTTGGTGATTATAATCCTTCGGGAAAATTGCCTGTAACCTTCCCCGCAAATACTGGACAGGTGCCGATCTCTTATCTTCGAAAAGCGACAGGAAGACCGACTGAAAATGGTACCCGATATTTGGATGCCTCCAATGAACCTGCCTTCCCTTTTGGCTATGGATTGAGCTATACGAATTTCAAATACAGCAACCTGAAGATTTCTACGGATAGCCTCAAATTAGGACAACAACTTGAAGTGAGTGTTGATCTTGAAAATACTGGTCAATACGATGGCAAAGAAGTGGTGCAATTATATATCAGTGATTTGTATGGAAGCACAAGCCGACCTTTGAAAGAACTGAAGCATTTCAAATTGATAGCGCTCAAAAAAGGCGAACGCAAAACAGTTCATTTTACCATTGCCGAAGAAGATCTGAAGATGTGGAATGAGCAAATGAAATTTGTGGCCGAGCCTGGCGAATTTCAGGTACAGGTCGGTACCAATTCCGATGTAGTAATAACGAAAAATTTTATACTCTCATGAAAAAGACCTATATAAATATTGGGCTTTCGTTGCTGCTGCTCTCTGCGGGCGGTTGTGCGATGAGTCCTCAGCAAAAGCAGACGGAGGTGGCGACTATCCATCAAGAAAAGAAAGTCGATCAGCTGATTTTGATGCACAGCCCGATGGGTGTCCGTGCGGAATATAACATCAGTCAATCAACGATTGAGTTGTGGATCAACCCTAAGGCTGGCGAAGACAACAGCTATAAAATGCGTAACTTCTCTAACCGTGATGATCATACCAAGATCTTTGATAAGATCAGCCTCCCTGCCCTATCGGCAATGGATTACGTTTCGACGGATTACGATCCATGGCATACGGTGGTGCATTATAAAAATCAGGATGTGCACATCGCCACCTTGGAAGATAGTCCTGTATTTTATATCTGGACATCGAAGGTGGGCATGATAGATCTGAAATCTGACAAACAGGATACGCCAATCAAGCGATCAGAAAAAAGCTTCCTTAGTGCACATCCCGACCGTGGTTTGAACTTTGAATTTGCTGCCGTATTGAAAGCGGGAGATTTCCAGCATCAGTTACAAATCGATCAAGGCCGAAGCACATATTGCCGTGGAAATTTAGAAGCAAATCAACCGATTTTCATCGGGGGGGCGCTTAAAGGTGAGCATATTGAACGAACCTTAGAAGAATTGGCAGCGAAGGGTCAACAAAAACTAATGGCCGAAAATGATATGGAAGTCAATAAAGAAACGGCTTTCGGTAAGTTGGTCTTGAATGATCATGATTCCCTGCAGAATTTGATTGATTTCAACAAGCGAATTTTCCTTTCGGCACAAGACAAATCTGGGGCGATGCAGGCGGCTTTGCAGAAGATCTATTACCTGATTTGGGTACGTGATGGCGGTTTGGCTACTTCTTGGATGGCTTATTCAGGATGGGTAAATCCATTGGATAAATGGACTGATTTCCTAATGGCAAACCCGACCAATATTGAGGAAAATGGACGTACCGGCCGATTCTTTGGACAGATGGCGAATGGAAAAATCACCAAATGGCAAGAGGATGGATTGTTTTATGCGGTATGGTCCGCCTTTACACATTGGACACAAACTAACGACACCAAATACATCAGCAAGGATAATCTGAAACTGATGATGGAGGCCTGCAACTGGTTGGAGGATTATTGTTATGATCAGAAAGAAGGCTTATTCTACCGTCAATATTTCTGCGAAACGCCATTGTATAACAGCCGTGATTTTGGTTGGGACAATGCGGTAGGAAAACCTGTTTTGGGTTGGGATGCACCTCCATACAAAGGTAAAAAAATCGAGCGTAGCTATGATATTTATATCAACCTGTTCAATTACAGCGTCTATCGCATGTTGCATGAGATGTGTGAGGTGCAGGGTATTAAGAATAATTATGCTGAAAAAGCTGAAGCTTTGGTGCAAAAAATGAAGCCTTTGTTCCCTGAAGGTAAAATGCCATACTATGGAAAAGCAGTCGCGACTGACGGAACAGTTTTGATGGCTGACGGCTATGGTTTGGACGAAACAGACTATATCTGGGCATTGACTTGTCCGCCATTTCTCCCAAAAGAATTTGATATTGATAGCTATCAAAAAACATTGTTTGATGATCTTTTGGTGAAGAAAGATGAGTATTTCTTGGCGGGATACTTCTCTATTTTGGCGACATTGGAGATGGATGACATCAATCAGGATGATTTGAGAAAAGCCATTGATTATGCAGCCAAAGAATGCTACATCCCTTGGAAAAACATGCCGATGGCCGGTGCAATGGTGGAGATGAGTGGCTTCTACCCTGCTGGCTCGGATCATCAAATCCGACCACAGATTTTCAGCATGGGCGCATGGTTCGGAGCGATGACCAACATTGCCGTGAAGCGTTTGCCTCACGGTCTGGCATTACAGGCAGGGAAATTGGTTAATGAGATCACCGATTATCAATATCAGGGTAATTTGATCGATTTCAAATTTGAAGGCGAAGGCACATTGGACTACTTTACCGTTAATGGCAAAAGGGTTACAACATCCAATCAAATTCCTGATGCGTGGTTGAACAAAGACAAGAATGAAGTGATTGGCTACCGTTCGACACAAAAAACGGATGCACCTAAATTGTTGAGCTCAACGATTGAGTTGTTGGATTTGAAAGAAGGCAAGGGCGATATAAGCTTCACATTCAACTCCATTGCCGAAGCACAAATCGTTTTATGCAATGCCACTGCCGAAGCGATTGAGGAATTGACGGATGCCAACGGCACAGCGATTCGTTTCCATACCAATGTGAATCCTCAGGGACACACTGTGATCAGCTTTAACCATAAAGGAGAATTGAACTTGAAGGTGAAACAGGCTGCGGTTTAAGTTTTTGAAATATACGTAGAGGCGTTCGGAAGAACGACTGACATTTGGCTTTCGCGAGAGTCCCCTCTCGTGATAGCTTAACATTTGAAACTATCACAAGACGGAGTCATGCAATCGTATAGGGCGTACTTCTGTAAAGGCGTCATTAATTACGTCTCACGGCACGCAGACATATAAAAGGCAGCCCGAAAAGGCTGCCTTTTTCACTACCAATCAATTTTAAATTTACTTCATCGTTTTTTCTACTTCAGCATAATAATCCCAAACCGCTCGGGCTACACCTTCACCATATTTTTGGTAATCTTCAACCGTCAAGTAAGGGTTGTCACCTGCCAATTTCGATTGCGAAAGTTCGATTGTTCCCGATGGCGTTCCATATTTATAGTAATACGCACGCATACGCCCCGTACTCTTTACGCCAACATGTTTGATTTTCCAGTATTTGTTCAGGTGTACCGCAAAGTCTTTCAATGTATTCTCATTTGGGCAGAGAATCGTGTGCTTCTGTACCTGCTGAGAATGGCTATGTACATCCAATAACATATCTATATGGCCATGAGAGTAGATATCCTGACTGTATTTTTGTAAAGCCTGAACCTCTTTCAACTCATTGTCCATTACTTTCTGAGAGTGATCTTCACCCCAAGAGGCATTCATATCACGCATGCTCATATTGTAACGAGTCGTTCCGAAGAATACCCCATCAGGGTTCATCATTGGGATGACTTTGAAGATGAATTTCTTACGGATTTGTGCCGCGCGTGCATCGTCAGAAATCAAGTACTTGATCAATCCTTCCGCTAAATAACCGCCACAATCTTCACCCGCATGCTGCATCGCATCGACCATGATCACCTTTTTACCTTTATCATCCACATTAGGATCAGTAATGCTAACCACTTGCAAATGACGCTTTTGTTTAGTTTTGGCGATATAATCAACCTGTACCAAAGGGTTGTTGAACAAAGAGAAGATCAAAGCTTCTTTTCGGTTATAGGTATAGGGGTGCGCATAGGCAATCCAAACATTGTCCTCGGTAAAAGTGTGGGTGTATTTGAACTCAAATTTCTCTGCATCATATTTAACATCCGTGATACGGTCCCAATGCCCAATATCATAACTGAAAACCGGTTGTGTGTAATCTGTGAAAATAACGTGTGGCATGCCACGGTAGATGCCCTTCATGTCTTCCAAAACAGTGGTGATCGTTTTGCCTTTGACATTTTTCATCTGATAATAGAACCAATAATATTGATTACCTATGCTATCCTCTTTGAGCCAATGCTTGGTGCGGCCCACGAAATGATTAGGAGATTTTTCATACATATAATCCAAACTTCCATGATCGAAATCTGCCGTAACAATCGTCTTATTATCAGCCTTCACTGGACTTTCATTCAACCATTTCACTTGGTTCAACTCTTCCAACCAAGCTGGTACTTTTCCTAGTCGATGCTCCAACTGTGCAGCGTATAAAGACTCAGGAGTAACTACTGTGCCAGTCGATTCAAGTGCTTCACATTGCTCGGCTTTGAAGCTGATCGGGTTACCATGCATCCCTGCCACGATTGGCATCACATAGAACTGATGCTTGGCATTATAGAAATCATTTTTGTCCCAGAAAGGATAAACCGAAACATCCTTACCAGTGTAATGATGATTCCAAAGCACCAATTTACCCAAATGCTGTGGGTTATAACCACCCGATGGACCGTTGGTTCCTGCGCCCGCTTTTCTTTTGAAAGAAGACTTTACATTGTCATACAAGTTGGCATAAGGATAGGCCGCGTGAATATCCAAAGCAGTTTGAGGTTCACTTTCACAATGCCAAAATACGTTACCAATTGCACTGTGGGTAACCGTAAAAGCATCTTCATTTTGTTGGAAATCTTGTACTTTACCCACAAAGACATTGTTACTGTTTTGTAGGAATACATTGTGTCGGCCACGGTTGTATCCATTGCCAAACATTTTCAGATCCACTACCGAACATGCCGCCAAATTGTACAAACGCATGCCCATGTTATAATCACTGATGTTACAGTTTTTGATAAAGCTGTTCACACAGGCGGACATCATCAATGGACTGAAAGCTTTTTTCTTGATCAACAATTGGTGGTTACCTGGATAGTAGCCTTCCCAATTCCCTTTGATGTGAATACCTTCGATCCCCACGTTCTCAAGATGAGGGAAAGTACGAAGCTCCCAACCGTGTTTTGCAACTGCAGGGATATGTACTGGCGACTCGAAAGTAACCGTATTGCCATCAATAGATTTGATCAAATGGCGTTCAGAAAGGGTCATTTTAGCCTGATACCAACGGGTATTTGTTTTTTGTTCGTCCGCTTTGGTAGGAATATCATACGGCTGAGTATAGAACAACTTCACCTGACGGTCATCGGTTGGCGGAAGGTACAAGGTTACCCACTGTCCAACTTTCAAATTGTCGGCATTTTGCACCTGTACATCGAATGACTCACCCACAATATCAGCACTGATTTTGGTGATAAAATCTGTTTTCAGCTTCAAGTGGGCATGTGAAAAGGCAGGATCATGATCGCTTACTTTTTGGAATCTGAACTTATAAATTCCCGAGGTGATCGCCGTTGCGCCCGCCCGCTTTTGGATTTCAATAGTCGTCTTTTCAGGACCATCACCTTTCAATACGACATTACTGTGTTGGATCAGGATGTAATCATTTTGCTCTTGTAAATTGGTGTTGACTAAATATTTTCCCGCAGGGAAATAGACGATCCCTCCCCCATTTTTCTCCGCTTGAGCAATGGCTTTTTTGATGGCTGATTCATCCGATTTACCGTCATTGGCAACGGCGCCGAAGTCGGTAATATCGAAAATATCCATGGATGGTGCCGTAATTGCTTTTTCCCCGAATGCATATCCCGCATATGAAAAATCAGGCAAAATGGCTTTCTCAGGCTGTTGGCTATGCTTGACAAAGTTGTCATATATTCTTGCTGTTTTGGGGTTGCAGGCCACAAGCAACAACAGTGAAAAAAATAATAGGAAAGGTCTTATCATGATAAAAAATTCTAATGATCTTCCTACAATAATGAAAAATGCCCCTCAAAGGGAGGGGCACATTTTATCACAAAAACTGAACGTATCGACTTTGGCTTTTACTTACTTTCAACAATCGCCACACCCCAAGGGGACAACTTCAGTTCACTATTTTTCTTAACTTTTTTATCGCTTAATAATTCTTTACCCGAGGCAAATGGATATTGAATGGTCTTCTCTTCGGCAGAATAGTTGAATACATAATGAATGGTTTTACCTTCCCTATTTACTCCTTTTCTCACCGTGATTGGGAAAGCCAAGGATTGAGCATCGGACCACAAACCAGCCGACTTCACAGCATATTCCAATATTTCTTTTGTTGCTTCAGGTGTTGTTTTACAGGCTACATAAGTCGCTTCACCTTTACCATATTTGTTGGTCGTTACCGCCGCATATTTTCCCCAAACTGGGTGATCATAATTTGCCAATACCTCAGCGCCCTTGGCATTAACCATCTCCATCCAAGTATTAACATCAGTGGCATCTTTACCGAATTTGATCTTGTCAGAATGTAATTTCACTGATTTTGGTACAGTGAATTGATTGTACTGAATACCACAAGCCTTATTGATAATACCCGGCTGCAAACTGTGGCGTACCTTCACATTTTCATCGCTCACTCCGCTTCCAAAAGTGTACACCACATGACCTCCCTGCTTTACATAAGCATTCAATCGTTCCAAAAGTGCATCCGGTGCGGCATACAAAGCTGGTACGACAATCATCTTGTATTTATTAAAATCTAAACAAGAAGAATCTACCATATCCACCTCTATATTCAACTTATAAAGGGCATCATAATACAAGCGAAGGATGTCGTTGTATTTGGTTTTAAACACCCAACTGAACTCATCATAGCCTGTTTGAGCTTCATTACTCACCAAGAAAGCTACCTGATTATCTTTTCTCAAACCAATCAAGTCTTTGTTCAAACGCTTCAAGTCCTTACCGATTGTCTGCGCCTCCATATAGGTAGGGTTAGGCTCAAAATCATGACTGAGTAACCCCTTCCAATACGTTTCTGCAGAATTATGAATAGAGTGCCAATGCCAGTAACCAACCATGCTTGCACCTGACGCAAGGTGACTGAATGCCTGCAATCTTAATTGACCAGGGTAAGGCAACCATTGTGGGAATCCCTGCGCTTCGGTTTCAATGACAAAGTAATTATTCCCATTTTTTAACGAACGGGTCATGTCACCTCCAAAGGCAATTTCCATCCCTGTCAAATCATCCTGCGTAGGGTGATAAATATCGACACCCGCAACATCCATTGCTTTCGATGCTTCGAAGTGATTCACGCTTGGCTGCAATCCGTAAGAATATCCTCGCCAATCGAAGTCAAAATTATGTGTAATGAACTGATCAGGATGGGAATACTCACGAACGATTTTTGCCTGCCAAGCCAAAAATTCAGTTACCAAACCTCTTCTGAACTTCTCAAACTCAGCTCGTAAACTGGCGTTGATCGTACCATTTACCGAAGGAAATTCTTCCCAGCTATTGATGCGGTTACTCCAGTAGTCCAATCCAAAAGCCTTGTTCAATGCTTTTAGGTCCGGCCATTTTTTCTTCATGTACTCCACAAAAGCCTTCTGAACATTCGGACCTGCCGTATTGTAATGCTTCGTTTCATTATCCAATTGATAACCGATGATGGCAGGATGATCTTTGATATGCTCCATGATTTTGCGGATCACGCGCTCAGCATGAAAGCGGTAATGCTTATTGGTAATGTCCATTTGCTGGCGCGCACCATATTGGTACTGCCCGTCTTTGCTGATGGCCATGATGTCGGGATATTTTTTCACCAACCATGGTGGCGTCGCATAGGTAGGTGTTCCAATAATCACCTTGATGCCGGCTTTGTGCATGGCATCCAAAACGCCGTCAATATGTGAAAAATCATAGACATTGTCCGAAGGCTCAACCGTACTCCAGGTAGATTCGGCAATTCGAACAAAGTTGATGCCCGCTGCTTTCATCATTTCAATGTCTTTATCTAAACGCTCTGTGGGCATATATTCATCATAATATGCCACCCCAAAGAGCAATTCCTCTTGCTTGTACTTTTGCGCCATAGCCTGAAAACCAAGCAATAGCGTAAATAGAAACACAACTCCTTTTCTCATTATCCTAAAAAATATAAATACTAAAAATTTATTTAAAACTGTTTTCCTCAGGTATTTCCATGGATTTATTCGACTTATTAAGTTGGTTATAAACTATATCCTACGGCCAGTGTGATTGTTCGAACATCCCCACACATCATGTCTAAATTCCCTGCTGGATATTGATTTCGATCACTCCAGATGTTGGTATTTTAAATCCATGAAAATCATTTACCGCGACCTGTTGCTTTTGCTCTACTAATTTGCCTTTACAATCAAACACTTTATAGTTAATCGTTGAAGGATGATTGAGTTTGACCACTACATTTCCCTGATGACTTCCATCAATGATGGTAAGTTTTTTAACGTCATTATTCTTCAATTTCACCAAATTATTGGTATATACTGCTGAAATCTGTTGGCCATTTTTTACAGCAGATAGTTGGGTGAAATGTTCGCCAGGATCATCGGCAAAGAAATCACCACGCATCAGTACGTCCTCATGCTGAGTGTAGAAGTTTAACCAAAAATCAACGGTTTCCTTTTGCACCTTATTCATATCTTTCACTTTTACACTCACCTGAGGCACAGCGAAAATGGTATTGATGAATTGTAAGGCAAGGCTTTCAGCCGTATCATCATGATGCCACAACATCATGTCGGCATGTACGGGTAATTTTGGTGCAAGCAACTTGATTTTTGCCGTATATGCTCGGTTGGCAACCTCCATATTGGCATTGTCAATCGCGCGGAACATATTGGCGTACTGTTGAGTAAGCACATTGATATATGGCTGGCGGAACTCAATCAATACCTCAGGGTTGATTGCATGGAGCTTCGAATAAATATCTGCAATCATCGCCTCGGTTGCTTCATTGATGGAAGCATAATCTCTTCCATCGGCTTTGGTCATTGGGGTATCCGCATCCGGATACATTTGTGCCAAAAAGTCAAGTTTAAGACCATCCAAACCATAATCTTTCATCAAACGAGTCGCGGTGGTGATGATATACTGTCGAACTTCAGGGTATCGAGGGTCAATGATAAAGGTGTTGGACCCCTTTTTGAATCGGATATATTTACCCTGGAATTTTTTTGCTGCTTCTGAATCCTGTCCCAACATTGAGGTGGACATCCACAGCATCACTTTCATATCCAGTTGCTGAATGGACTTCACCAAATGTTTCATTTTTGGCAGACGCAGCGGTTGATAATCCCCAATACCCGAAAAATTCAAACTATCGTTCATCGTCATCCAACCGTCATCAATAATGATGGTTCTCATGCCCATCTTTCTGGCTTTTTTGCATTCTGTTAGCAGCTCTTTTTCTTCAAGAAAATGGTGGTAGCTGTACCAGGTAGAATACAGCGGTGCCCATGCTCCTTCGGGGATATGTGCCGAAGGCGTATTTCCCTCTACTTTGGCAACATCAAGCACTTTAGTAATAGATTTTTCATAACGAATATCTGCAGCATTGAAGTAAATACTAAATTCATATTGCTTAACCTGCTGAACAGGAGGTTTATCTGTATTGATATTTAATTGATGTTTGAATACTGCCCCTTCTTCATCCAGCTTGACCTTGATCACTGAAGTTTCCAATTGTTCAGAAAGCATATAAGTCAATCTATTTTTTTGAGATTTACTTAACATACTGATCAAAGGCAGCGTGCTACCAAAACGATTATATTGGGTGATATGGTAATTTGATCCACCGCTAAAAGGCGAATCATTGAATACTGAATATACATCTACCGACGGGGTTTCAAAAGCAATCCTTACGGCTGGCAACTGCTCAGGCTGAGCTGATTTTAGGCTCATCCGGGCAATAACCAAATCGCCTTTCTGTTCCCATTTAAGGGTCGATTTGAAGTGTGGGTTTTCCACTTTCATCGACCAATTTTTGATCAAGGAAATCGGCTGACTATATCCTAAGTTGTAAGTGAATAATAATAAAAGTAAGACGTTTAATTCTTTCATATCAAAAAGTTATACCAGACAAAATATAGGGCAAACGCATCAGGAGATGATGGATATAAGGTAGTTATGATCCATTGAAGCCTTGTATCTCCTCTTTTTCTTACTGAGTTTATCATCCATTCTAGAAATTCTCTGCAGTGCGATTTTTCGGAGGATATTTAAGTTTTCAGCGGAATGATCCTTTCTGGCTCTACAAGCATCCTCATTAAATGTCACATCCAAATGCCAGTGCAGTTGATTCTCTATGCTCCAATGTCCTCTTGCCAATAAATTGTAGTATTTTGGATCTGAAATTTCTTCAGAACTCATGTAGAATCTAACCTGCTTACTTTCCTTCCCTTTAACATTTCGATTACTCTCAATCTTAACAATAGTTTTTAGCCCTTCCCAACCAGTTAATTGCTCCTCTTCCGGCAAAGATGCCATTGAAATTATAGTGCATTTACGTTCTTCTTTTCTTCCATGCCCTTCTTCAATCATTAAGTCAAATTTGCTAGGATTGTGGAAGCGGAATGCATCTTCAACAATCTGATAACTGTTCCTCTGGTTTTTTTTAAGCGAAAGAAAGTATTGAGCATCACAATCTTGTGTTATTTTTTGAGCAATCTCCCTTTGACACCCTATCGCATCAATACTCACCGTAGCGCCGGCCAATTCTATGCTATCAAGTAATTCAGGAATGGCTGTAATTTCGTTGCTTTTATTTTTAACCTTTTGTTGGCCTATGCAAATATTATTTTCACCAACCCAAGCACTTAATATGTATAAACCTTTATTCCCTTTTTGATTTGGAGAAACTCCCCTTAATTTTTTCCCATCTAAAATCACCTGCTTTTCATTTACAACGTCCAGTAATTGTTGCCCATCTTCTTTGAGACTATTCAGCAATGAGTCTGGTCGTAATCTTTGTAGAACTCGATTAAAGGTATCATGAGAGGGGATACCATTCGATAAATCAAGGCACTCGGCTAGCCATTCATAATTTTGCTCTCCGAAAATTACCATATCTTCAAAATCTTCGCCATTACAAATCATTGTTGCTAAGGCGATAAAAAGGATATTTTCTAATGGATGAAGACATCTCCACTCTTGGCGAGGGTCTTCTACTCCTGAAAAAATAGTCGTGGGTGTATTCATAGGGCAAAAATAAACCAATTTCTCAATAGTTTTTAACTTGATGCGTTTGCCCTAGACAAAATAGGTGGAATTAGGATCAACTATTATTACCTAAAGTTATAATAATCACGGCATCCCTATTTATGTATTTCTTAGGAAAATTGACCTCAATATTATTGGTCAATGAATGATTTTCAAGTCGTTTGCTTTTGCCTGTTGCAGGATCAAAGATGCTGATACTCATAGGCAAATCGTTTATGTTTACAGTGAAATTTTTGGCTTGTTCCTGATAAATCAAGAGGTGGTGATCGGATGTCAATGCCTGTAAAGTATCATCTGCATCTGTCGAGATGTGGGTTGGCGTCAACTCATACCAACGGCATTGTTCCATCAATTTTTTGAGGTACTGCATCTGCCCTCCTCCTTTTGCCTTCAATCCATGTTTCCAATCTACTTCCACAGACGATATTGGCTCACGGCCTTTCTGCCACATTTGCCAAATACCATGGTGCCCGTAGGTATGTCCGCAGGCGCCTGCGAATACAGAACGGTAAGCCGACTGACGAATATCTAAAGCATGGAAAAAGCCAATTTCAGGTTTCCACTGAATCGGATGATCTTCGTAACAAGGTTCACCGTCTAATATTGGGCGGTTCGGTTGTCTAACTTCTGCGATCAAACTATCGGTTGGATATCTTTTTCGCCAATGCCCGGTTTGCAAAATGTCTAAATCCAACCATTTGGCATCTTTAACAATCATCGAAGCAGCGTATCCCCCACGTGGGTGATAGGTCATCATGTGTTTGCCGTGATCTTGCTCCTGAATCCCCTTGGCCATTGCATTGACGGTTGCTAATTCTTCATCGGTTTCCATATTTCGATCACCACCCAATACATAAATAATATTGGGTTGATCTTTATATCGCTCACCAATGAATTTGCCATAAGCATAGGCATTTTCAGGATTAAAAACCACTGGACCAGGTCCCCAAACGAGCTTTATTTTATCCCCCCAAGTAGGCAAAAGTGCAATTTGAAGGTCATAACGCTGCGCGCACTCGACCACCCAATCGACCCACTTAAAGTAGGCCTCATTGGGCTTTGCCGGATCTTGATCAATCAATGGCAAGTCCCCATTTCGGTTAGGGGCTGTCAGACCATCAAGCTCAGCAAGAGCGACCGTCTGAATGACATTATACCCTTGACTTGCTCTTTTTTTGAAATAGCTTTCTATTTCTTTTTTATCTAATCGATGGATCAATTCCCATGCGGTATCACCCAACCAAAAGAAGGGTTTACCTTGACCATCAACCAAATACGCTTGATCTTTAGCAGGTTTTATTTGTGCAAAACCTGCTGAAAATATCAACGAAAAAACAAATACTAAACTAAGCTTACTCATAAACTTATTCAATGATTATCAATGCCATACCATGTCGAGGGATGCTCACCTGTAGCTTTGCATTTGATCCATCAAAATACATATCCGCCACTTCGATATCTTGCAACTCCCCCACTTCTTTAAGTTTGCTTACCAATTCATCAGAAACAGGCTTAGCACCCCATTCCAACCATTTGCGGTAAGTATTATTGTGTTTGCGATCCAAGCGGATCACATTCACTTTTTTTCCTTTCAGTTCCGTAGCACCATTTTCAAGCTCAAAATTGAATTCTGCTACTTGACTAAAATTATCGTCAGTTTCATTGAAATTATAGG